>DASRHQ010000090.1:0-14478 GCA_035650455.1 Solirubrobacteraceae bacterium | reverse complement strand
GCGGCAGCAGAAGCGAAAAGAACCTCGATCGACAGGGGCGCCAAGCCGCGCGTCCTACACTCGCTCCCGATGCCCGAGCGCTCGCCGGATCCGGGACCCGTCGCCGTAGGCACTTGGAGCGGCGGCCGCTTCATGCACTTTGGCGAGCCGCTCGACGACGAGCGCTTGATCGCTCTGATCAGCCCCGATGAGAGCATCCGGACCGTCATCACGGCCGACGTCTACGGGGCGGGGGAGGCCGACAGGATGCTCGGGCGTGCCCTGGCCGGACGCCCCCGAGCGCAATTCTGCGCCGTCGGAGCGGTGGGCCACGACTTCTACACGGGACAGCGCGAAGGCGCCAAGGGCTTTCCCCGCTTCACCGACTCCCAACTGCGAGCCGAATCCGACTACGCCGCCTACCTGCGCATGGCCACCGAGCGCAGCCTTGAGCGCTGCGGACTCGATCACTTCGATCTTCTGCTCCTGCACAATCCCGACCGCACCGGCTACACGAGCGAGGCGGTGTGGAAGGGAATGGCAGCGCTGCGCGAGCAGGGCCTGACGCGCATGATCGGCGTCGCTCCCGGGCCCGCCAACGGCTTCACCCTCGATCTAATCGACTGCTTCGAACGCTTCGCTTCGCTGCTCGACTGGGCGATGATCATCCTTGGCCCGCTCGAGCCCTGGCCGGGCGAGCTGTGTCTCGACGCCGCCTCGCGCGCGGGTATCAAGGTCATTACTCGCGTGGTCGACTACGGCGGCCTGCTCTTCGACGACCTCGTACCCCCGCATCAGTTCGCCCCCGGCGATCATCGAGGATTCAGGCCGCAGGGCTGGGTCGAGGAAGGACGCCGGCGCATCGAGGCAATGCGTCCGATCGCGGAGCGCAGCGGCCTCACGATGCTTCAGCTGGCTTGCCAGTGGAACCTTGCCCACGAGGCGGTTGGGTGCGTGGCGCCCACGCTGATTCAGGAGACCGGTCCGCACGCGCGCCCAATCGAGGACAAGCGGGCTGAGCTCGCCGCGCTCCCGCGCGAGATGCGGCTGTCGCCCGACGACATCGAAGCGATCCGGGAGCTGGGCGACAACACCGGCTGCATGGCGCTCAAAGGCGCCAGCCCCGACCATTCCGGCGAACAGCGACCCGACCGCTGGTCGCTGGACGCCCGCCTCGAGGCGGTCGCGCGGCGGTGGCGGATCGCGCCCGAGCGGGATCTAGCTCAGACCATGTAGACCGGCGCTCATGAGCGCCGGTCCCGCCCGGAACATGTTCCGGGCGGCGGGCGGGCGCATGCGCCCGCCCGGTCCTATTTATCTCCTTCCGCGCGTACCCACTCGCACCCCGCGGAGAGATCCTCCACCCCCATCGCGGCCGCGACGTTCAACCACATTCCGTGGCGAAAGAACTCGTCGACCCGGTCGGACGTCGGCTCGGGCTCCCCGTGCCGCTGCGCGGCCTCAGCGGCGATGCGCTCGACGTGCGTGACCAGACCGGCGTAAAGGGCACGAACTCGGTCCCTGATCTCAGGGTCGTTGCAGGCGGCGAAGGACTGGTGCTGGAGCATCAGGTAGTCGCGGTGTGAGTGCAGGAGCTCCACGTATGAGTGGCCCATCGCACGCAGGACGTCCTCGTCCTCCGCGGCAATATCGGGGTCGAATTCCGCCGCGACGCGGGTGAACGTCCCCTTCACCAGGTCGAAGCCACGCTCCACCGCGGCCAAAAAGAGCTCCTTCTTAGAAGCGAAGAGGCTGAATACGTACGGCTGTGCCACGCCGACTCGCCGCGCTATCCGGTCGACGGGGGTGCCGTGGAGCCCGCCCAGCGCGAACTCGTGCACGGCTGCCTCGATCAGCGCGTCCCGGCGCTCGGAGGCCGGGACGCGCTGGCGAGGGCGTGTACCTGTCGTTGCGCTGGCCATTGCTTAGGACGCCGAAGCTGTCGCGGGGACAGTATCCAGCTGTGCGGCCGCGTCGGCCCTGGTCGAGAACGGCAACGCCGCGGCCAGGAGAGCGCCTGCGCCAAGCACGCCAACTCCCACCCAGAGGGCCGGCTGCAGGCCCGCGACGAACGCCTCCGGGGAGGCGTAGCCGCCGTGGCTCGTGAACACGGTCGCGAGCACGGCGATCCCAAGTACGCCACCGAGCTCGCGAATCGCGTTGGTGGCTCCGGAGGCCTGCCCCGCCTGGTGGGCCTTGACCGACGAGAGCACCGCGTTGGCGGCCGGTGCAAACACGAGCGACATGCCGGTGCCCGCCAGCAGGAACGGCACGATCATGGTTGAGTAGCTCTGATCGACAGAGGCGGTGGTCGCCATCCAGCCCAGCGCGACCGCCTGGAGGCCGAGGCCGGCAGCCATGAACGGACGGCTGCCGTAGCGCTCTGACAAGAAGCCGGCGATCGGCGAGACCACCATCGTCGCGCCGGTCCACACGAGCAGCTTGACGCCGGCCTGCAAGGGCGTGTTGCCGAGCACGTTCTGCAGGTACTGGGTCAAAAAGAAAATCGAGCCGAACATCCCGAAGTACATCGCCAGCGAGACGCCGTTGGTGACCGCGAACCCGCGGCGGGCGAAGAACCCCATCGGCAGCATCGGCTCGCGCGTACGCAGCTCATACGCAACGAAGCCGACCACCAGCAGCACTCCGACGCCAAGCGCGACAAGCACTTCAGAGCTCGTCCATCCCTGCGACTGCGAGCGGACCAGGCCGTAGACGACCCCGAACAACCCGCTCGAGGCCAGCGCCAGCCCGCGCAGATCCAGGTTCCGGGACGGTCCGTGGCTTTCGGCGAGCCGGGAGAGAGCGAGCGGGACCAATGCGATGCCGATCGGGACGTTGATCCAGAAGATCCAATGCCAGGAGGCGGCCTGGACGACCGCGCCGCCGACCAGCGGGCCAAGCGCGACAGCGACGCCGCTGATCCCCGACCACACGCCGAGCGCGACGCCGCGCCGCTGTGGTGGAAAAGCCTCGGCCAGCAGAGTCAGCGTGAGCGGGGTGACGATCGCCGCGCCCAGACCCTGCGTCGCCCGGGCGGCGATCAGTATCGCGGTCGTGGGGGCAACTGCGGCGGCCGCCGACGAGAGGGTGAAGAGCGCCAGACCCCCGGCGAACATCCGCTTGCGACCGAAGCGATCTCCGAGCGCGGCTCCCGTCAGGAGGAAGACCGCATAGGAGAGGACATACGCGTTAACGGTCCACTCGAGCTCCTGGATCGAGGCGTGCAGGTCGCGGTGGATGCTGGGCAGCGCCACGTTCACGACCAAGTTGTCGAGCACGACCATGAACAGGCCGAGCGAGACGATTGCGAGAGTCCATCTGCTTGTACGTGAGCTTGTCATTGCGGTTCTCCGGTCGTTCACTTACTTAGTGAGTGCTAACTACGAGAAGATTAGCAGCCACTAATAACTTGTCAAGGGCTTTTTGGCGTCAAGGGCGCATGAGGGCGTCGCTCCTGAGGCATGAGGGCGTTGTTCCTGAGGCATGAGGGCGTTGTTCCGCGAGGCATGAGGGCGGGCCGTCCTCCCGGTATGCGAACATGTGTTCGCATACCGTACGCCGAACTTCACTGCCATTCCGCCTTCTCGTTCCTGGACGGGGTGTCGCTCCCCGACGAGATCGTGGTCGGCGCGCTTGAGCTGGGCTACGACACGCTCGCGCTGACCGACCACAACACCGTGTCGGGCTCGATGGAGTTTGCGGTGGCGGCCCAAGCGCTGGGGCTGCGAGCTCTGCACGGGTCAGAGCTCGATCTCGATGACGGTCGTCACGTCACCCTGCTGGTGGAAGATGCCGGCGGGTGGGCAAACCTCTGCCACATCCTCACGCGCGCGCACGCGCACACGCGAGACGGCAGACCCGGTGCCCCGCCCACTGAGCCCTCGACGCCGCTCGAGACGATCCTCGAACACAGCGAGGGACTGGTTTGCCTCTCCGGTTGCGCGCTGCACGGTGTCCATGACGAATCCACGCTGCGACGGCTGCGCGAGGCGTTCGGCTCCGAGCGCTTGAGGCTCGAGCTACAGCGGCCGTTTCTACGCGACGATCGCGCTCGCAACCGACGCCTCGAGCTACTCGCCCGCAGGCTCGAGGTGGCGTGTGTGGCAACCGGAGACGTTCACGCGCATGCGCGCTCTCGCGCGCCTTTGCAGGATGCGTTCGTCGCCGTGCGGCTGCACTCGACGCTCGACGGCTCAGAGCCACGGCGCCGCGGCAACTTCAGCCATGTGCTGACCTCGCCCGACGCCATGGCCGCGCGCTTCTCCGAACACCCGGAAGCGGTCGCGGAGACGGTCCGGGTGAGCGAGCGCCTGCAGTTCGATCTGCGCTCGGATCTCGGCTATCGCTATCCCGGCTCCGAGGACGCGGAGGCGATGAGCAACCTGACCGCGCTGTGCCGCGCGCGCTTTGCGCAGCGGTATGCGGAAGGGCCGGCCGGCATCCGGGAGCACGCCGCCGGACGCCTCGAAGAGGAGTTGCGGATCGTGGAGGCGCTGGGACTGGCGGGGTTCTTTCTTCTTCACCACGATCTGCTCGAGCTTGCGCGTGAGGTCGCGGTCGAGGTCCGCGGCCCGAGCACTGCACGTGCCCTGCTTCCTCCAGGCCGGGGTCGCGGCTCAAGCGTGTCGTCGATCGTCTGTTACCTGACCGGGCTCTCACACGTCGACCCGATCGCCAACGAGCTCCTGATCGGTCGCTTCCTCAACGAGGAGCTGACCGCGCTGCCCGACATCGACCTGGATTTCCCGCGCGACATCCGCGAGGCCCTGATCCCGCGCGTCCACGAGCGCTATGGCCGTGAGAAGTCGGCCCTGGTGGCGGCGTTCCCCACGTATCGTGCGCGCGGCGCGATCCGCGAGCTCGGCAAGGTCCTCGGGCTCCCGGCTGGGGAGATCGAGCGGGTCGCGCGCGGCAGCGAGAGATGGGATGCGCGCGAGGTGGCTGCGGACATCGAATCCGCTCTGCTGCGGAAACCGAGCGGAAGGTGGGAGTGGCTGGCGCGATTGGCGGCGCAGGCCCACGGCCTGCCTCGCCACCTGAGCCAGCACTCGGGGGGGATGATCGTTTCCACCCGGCCGCTGGTCGACTGCTGCCCGATCGTCCCCGCCGCGATGGAGGGCCGCCAGATCGTGCACTGGGACAAGGACTCCTGCGCTGACGCCGGCTTTCTGAAGATCGACCTGCTCGGTCTGGGAATGCTCTCCGCGGTGGAGCGGTGCGTCGAGCTGATCGCCCGCCGGCGCGGCGAGCGAGTCGACCTATCGACGATCCCCTACGACGACCCGCTCACTTATAAGAGCATCCAGAACGCCGATACCACCGGGGTCTTTCAGATCGAAAGCCGTGCGCAGATGCAATCGCTGCGCCGCACGCGGCCCGAGAGCCTGAAGGACCTCACGATCCAGGTCGCGATCGTCCGTCCCGGGCCCATCCAAGGGGGAGCGGTCAACCCCTACATCGAGCGGCGCCAGCGCCTACGCGAGGACCCGGACTACCGGGTGCCCTACGAGCATCCGTCGCTGGAACCCGTGCTCGGCGAGACGCTCGGCACGATCATCTTCCAGGACCAAGTGCTCGAGGTCGCGATCGCCTTTGCCGGTTTCAGCCCCGGAGAGGCGGAGGGGTTGCGGCGAGCCATGAGCCGCAAGCGCTCGGAGGCGGCGATCAAGGCCTACCACGAGCGGTTTGTTTCCGGTGCGAGGAAGTTGCACGGCGTCGATCGGGCGATGGCCGAGCGGGTCTTCGACATGATCCAGGGGTTCTCTGGCTTCGGCTTTCCCAAGGCCCACGGGGCGGCCTTCGGCCTGCTCGCCTATCAGTCGACGTGGCTGCGCGTCCACTACGGCCCAGAGTTCTTGTGCTCACTGCTCAACGAGCAGCCGATGGGCTTCTATCCGCCAGACGCGCTCGTGCATGAGGGTCAGCGGCGGGCGATTGAGGTGCGTCCGCCGGACATCAACGCAAGCGGGACGGAGTGCGACGTCGAGCCCGACGGCGGCGTACGCATAGGCCTGGGTTACGTAAAGGGGGTCCGCGAGCAGGAGGTCACGGCGCTGGTTGCCTCCAGAGAGCAGGGAGGGCCGTTTCGCGGCCTTTCCGACCTGGCCTCTCGCGCCGGTGCGGGCGCCGGCTCGCTCGAGTTGCTGGCCTGGGCCGGCGCGTGCGACTCACTGGCGCAAGAGCAGTCGCCGGGGGCACACGAGTCGCCCGCCGCGGCGGTCCGCTCCCCCTCCGCCCGTCGCATCGCCCTCTGGCAGCTCGGAGTGGCGTCGCCGGGGCGAGCGGTACCCGGAGGCGTTCAGCTCGCGGTTCCACTTGATCTGCCGGCGCCTCCAACTCTGCGCGAACTGTCGGCTTGGGAGTCGATGGCAGCGGACTACGCGACCAGCGGATTGACCACCCACGTTCATCCCCTTGCGCTGCTGCGAGACGACTTGCCCTCCGATGCGGTCACAAGCCTCGAGCTCGACCGGCTTGCGCACGGCACGCGGGTCAAGGTTGCCGGGCTGGTGGTGGCGCGCCAGCGACCCGGGACCGCCGGCGGCATCGTGTTCGTGCTGCTAGAGGACGAGCACGGGACGATCAATTTGATCATCCCCTCCCAGATCTACGAACGCAATCGCCTCACTGTCAGGACCGAGCCCTTGATGATCGTCGAGGGCAAGCTCGAGCGATTTGCCGCGGCCGGCGGCTCCATCAATGTCCTGGTCGATCGGGTCGGCTCCGTCGTGGCCCCCGATCGGCCGCTTGCCGAGGTGAAGGACTTCTCGCTGCTCGACGAGCAGGTGAGACGCGGACTCGCGCAGCAGCGAGGTGGCGGGCCACCCAGGCAGCCGCCGGCAGACGAGCAGGCGGCAGCGAATGCGGCCCCCGCAGCGCTAGATGACTTCCGCGCGGTGGCACCCCCCGCCATGAGCTTCGCATCCGGCCGAAGACGATAAGGTCCGGCCGCACAATGCTTGGGGTCTGGCTATTCGTGGCCTTTTGGGTCCTGCTCGGACTGGGCCTGTTCTTCGTGGCCATCCGTGGTGGGCTCGGCGGCGCGCGAGAGGTCTTTCAGACCCAGACCCACGGTGCGCGCCGGTTTTTCAACGTGTCCTTCGTGGTCCTCTTTGTCGGGTTCGGGCTGGTGCTGCCCGCCGTGCTTCTGATCGGCAACCGCGTAAATGCGAGCGCGCAGGTGGGGGGAATGAAGCTCACGAAGGGTGAGAAGACCGGACGTGAGCTGTTCGGTCAGCACTGCGCCTTCTGCCACACTCTCGCCGCCGTCAACGCGATCGGGAAGATCGGCCCGAACCTCGACACGCTTCAGCCAGCCGAGTCGCTGGTGCTGCACACGATCCTCAACGGCTGCCTCCAGAACCCCCCGCCGGGTTCCTCGGAGACCTGCCTCGGTAACGGGACGATGCCCGCCAACGTTCTCCAGGGCCAGCAGGCCGCCCAGGTAGCCAAATTCGTGGCCAAGGTCGCCGGCAAGGAATAGCCGCAGCGGTCTCCCCAGGCAGGCTGGAATTTCGCAAAGTGCGGGATTGTGTTCCTGCAAAGGGGACATAACCCCGCCCTGGATTGGTAGTGTGCCGCGCCGATACCCGCTGAGCTTTCGCTGCTCTGAAGCGAGAGACGGGGGACCCAACGAAGCACGGGGCGAATCACGCCCAGCGTGTAGCGCCTGCCTTTCAGCGCGAGCCCGTCAGCTAACCCCGGAAGCCAACCGAGAGGACGACACATGTCGGAGCAAGCTGACCGCTCGAGCGCAGGTTCACGAGCCCTGGCGACACGGAGCCAGGACCGCTACCGCCGCCAGGTCGGAGGCGGTGACCCCGCCGGCGGGGCGAGCCGGGTCACCCCGCGCGAGCGAAATCTGCGAGCTGTCCCCGATAGCTCCCCGGGTGAGGGCGCGGGCTCGACGGCTACGCCGAGGAGGACGATCGTCATCCGCGGCCAGGTGGCCGATCGCTACGTCACCCCACGCTCGCACTCGTCCCGGCGGTATTCGATCACGGGTTCCTACGGCATACGGGTGCGGCCCGAGCGGGCAGCCCTGTGGGCCGTGCTGCTCGGTTTGGCGCTGGTGATCGTGGCGCTCGCGAGCGCCAACCTGTAGCCACTCTTACGGGTCTCGCAGGGTCCCCTGATCCGCCGTTTATCCCTTTTCGTATAAGGAAGGCCCGGCTTGTTTACCGATCTTTCGGTTGCGCTGGCCGGGGAGCCGCAGTAAACTTATCTACCGTAAGCAAGTCTCGAAAATGAAGGGCAAATCGCGTAAATCGCGAATGCCTACTTGGTGGTCCATATGAAGACGCAAATGAGCAGATTTCAGATACACGATGATTTGACAGCCCCGCAGGGCTCCGTGCCGGTTTTGCGCGGCGCCCTGGCATCCGGCGGTCAGTTGCCCAACTTCCTCGGGGTACTTGCCGGGTCTCCGGCGGCGCTGAGGGCCTACGCGAAGTTCCGTTCAGAACTGCGCCACGGCAAGCTGACGCTCCCCACCCTCGAGCGGATCGCGCTCGCGGTCGCCGAGCACTACCAGTCGGCTCCGGGTATTGCCATGCACTCCCGGGCGGCCCGCAACGCGGGGCTGGCGCTCGATGAGGTAGCGCAGGCTCGCGATTTCAGCTCCAAGGATCCCCGCCAGGCGGCGCTACTGCGTTACCTGCGTGCGCTCGTGGAGGATCAGGGTCACGCCCCGATGCACCTCCACGAGGAAGCACGCGAGGCGGGATGGGACGACGAGGAGATCCTCGAGGCCATCGCCGCGGTTGCGCTTGAGGCATTCACCGCCATGGTGAACGTCGCTGGCGAGATCCCGGTCGACGGCTCGAGCGAAGCCTCGCGGGCGCTGCAAGCGGCGTAAGCTTCTGGTTGATATGGGCGCGCGCGGCCAATCCGCCAACGCCGACGCCGAGACGGGGGCAGCGCACTGCTGTCCCTTCTATCACGAGGCCGTCGAGCTGATCGGGCGCCGCTGGACCGGGGCCATCCTGCGCGTGATGATGGAGGGTCCGCTGCGGTTCTCGGAGATCGCGCAGGCGGTTCCGGAACTCTCAGATCGGTTGCTCTCCGAGCGGATGAAGGAGCTCGAGGCGCGCGGGATAGTGGAGCGACGGGTGCTCGCAGGACCTCCGCTGCGGGTCGAATATCAGCTCTCTCGCATGGGCCTGGAGCTGGAGCCGGCACTTGCTGAGCTTCAGCAGTGGGCCAACCGATGGCTTCGGCGCCGGTCCGGCAACGGGGCTTCGCACTCGCCCAGGCAGCGGGTGACCCAGGTCTAGGCCCGCTCGAGCGTTAACCTCCCCGCCCGCAACGGCCAATCGGGGAGCGAAGGCGCGCATGACCAGGCTAACCACAGAGGATGTGACGGCGATCGTCGCGGAGCGAAACATTCGCTTCATCCGCCTCTGGTTCACCGACATCCTCGGGCAGCTCAAGGCGTTCTCGATCAATTCCTCGGAGCTCAGCGACGCGTTTGCGGGCGGAATGGGCTTTGACGGATCCTCGATCACGGGCTTTAACCCGATCGAGGAGTCGGACATGATCGCGATGCCCGACCCCAGCACGTTCGCGGTCCTTCCCTGGCGGCCGACCGAACAGGGCGTCGCGCGGTTGTTCTGCGACATCGTCACCCCCGAACGCACCCCGTATGAGGGCGATCCTCGCTACGTCCTGCGGCGGGCGCTCGAGCGCGCCCGCTCGATGGGCTTCGACCACTACTTCGTGGGCCCCGAGCTCGAGTATTTCTATTTCCGCGACTCGAACTCGACCCAGGTCCTTGACGAGGGCGGCTACTTCGACCTCACGACGCTCGACGCTGGCACGGATCTACGGCGCGAGACCGTGCTCGCGCTCGAGCAACTCGGGATCCACACCGAATACACCCATCACGAGGTGGGGCCGAGCCAGCACGAGATCGACATGCGCTACGCCGAAGCGCTCAAAATGGCCGACGACTGCATGACCTACCGCATCACGGTCAAGGAATACGCGCTCAAGTACGGCCTCCATGCCACCTTCATGCCCAAGCCGCTCTTCGGAAAGAACGGCTCCGGGATGCACACCCACCAGTCCTTATTCTCCGGCGAGCACAACGCGTTCTTCGATCCAAACGACGAGTACTTCCTCTCCGACGTTGGCAAGGCCTTCATCGCCGGTCAGCTTCGCCATGCCCGCGAGATCTGCTCGATCTTCGCCCAGTGGGTGAACTCCTACAAGCGGCTCGTGCCCGGGTATGAAGCCCCCGTCTACGTGGCCTGGTCGCGGCGCAACCGCTCTGCGCTGGTGCGCGTACCGCTCTATCACCCCGGGCGCGAGCAAACCACGCGCATGGAGCTGCGCTGTCCGGACCCTGCCTGCAACCCCTACCTGACGTTCGCGGCGCTGCTCCAGGCGGGGCTGGAGGGCATCGAACATGGCTACGAGCTGCCCGAGCCGATGGAGAAGAACCTCTACCACCTCGCCCCGGACGAGCGCAGGCGCTTGGGCATCGAGCAGCTCCCGGAAACGCTCGGCGAGGCGATCGAGCTGACCGCGGAATCGGAGCTCGTGCTGCGGACCCTCGGCGAGCACGTCTTCAACCGCTACATCGAGATCAAGCGCCAGGAGTGGGACGACTACAGGGTGCAGGTAACGCCCTGGGAGCTCGAGCGGTACCTGCCGGTGCTTTGAGCGGAGCAACCTCGCCTCGGATCACGGTCGTCGGATCGGCCAATATCGACCACGTCGTCCGCTGCGAGCGGCTGCCGCGACCTGGAGAAACACTCACAGACGCGGCCTTCGAGCGCATCCCAGGAGGCAAGGGAGCAAATCAGGCGCTCGCCGCTGCCCGGCTGGGAGCGGCGGTGCGGTTCGTCGGGCGGATCGGACGGGATGAGTTCCCCCTGCGCTCGCTGAAGCAGGAGGGAGTCGATGTCGGGCGCGTCGTGCGCGACGACGGCGAGAGCGGAGTAGCAGTGATCCTTGTCCCCCGCAGCGGCGACAACGTGATCGTCGTGGCGCCCGGGGCAAATCGGCGGCTGACTCCCGACGAGGTAACGGCAGCGGTCGCGGATGTCACGCCCGATGCGGTCATCTGCCAGCAGGAGATCTCGTCCGACGCGGTCGCCGCCGCCTTTGCGGCAGCGCGGCAAACCCGTGCGGACTGTCTGTGCTGTCTCAACGCTGCGCCGGCCCGCGGCCCCGTCGACCGAGAACTCAAACCAGACCTGCTGATCGTCAACCGCTACGAGCGGGAGGTCGCGGGCACCTCTGGCGGCCTGGTGGCGCTGACACTTGGCGCCGAGGGCGCGATACTTCTCGACGACGGCCGGGAGGTCGCCCGCGCACGGCCGCCGCAAATAACCGCGGTGGACGGTACGGCGGCAGGCGATGCCTTCTGCGCAGCGCTTGTGTTCTCACTACTCGAGGGTCGCGACCGGGCGGAGGCCTTGGTGCGCGCGTGTGCCGCCGGCGCGCTGGCGGCCTCTCGCCACGGGGCCCAGCCGTCGCTTCCGACCGCGGCGGAGCTCGAGGCGGTGCTGGTGTCGTGACCCGACTGATCTACGACTGCGATCCCGGACACGACGACGCGATCGCGCTGCTGCTGGCGCTGGCGAGCCCGGAGCTCGAACTGCTCGGAGTCACCACCGTCGCGGGGAATCAGACACTCGAGCTGACCACCGCCAACGCCATCCGCATTCTCGATCACGTGGGCCGGGACGAGGTGCCCGTGTCAGCGGGTGCCTCGCGGCCGCTCGTCCGCCGGCGTCGCGTGGCCGCAAACGTCCACGGGGACACCGGTCTCGACGGACCCTCGTTGCCGCCGCCCTCGCGGACGCCCGAATCAGCGCACGCGGTCGACTGGACGGCAAGCGCGATCTCCGAAAGCTCAGAACCGGTGACGCTCGTCGCGACGGGTCCGCTGACCAACGTTGCACTGCTACTGGCGCGCTACCCGGAGGTCGAGCAGCGGCTGGACCGGGTCGTGCTGATGGGCGGCGCGATCGGGGAGGGAAATGTCACTCCGGCGGCGGAGTTCAACATCTGGGCCGACCCCGAGGCGGCGGCGCGGGTTTTCGAGGGCAACCTCGATCTGACGATGGTGGGCCTCGACGTCACGCACCGAGCGCTGATGACCCCCGACCACGCCGGCCGCCTGGCGGGCGCAGGCCCGGCCGGCCGGCTCGTAGCCGAGCTGTACGACTTCTATTCGAGATTTCACCGCCGCCGCTACGGCTGGAACGGAGCCCCCGTACACGACGCCGTGGCGATGGCCCATCTGCTCAACCCGACGCTGCTGGAGACGAAGCACTGTGGGGTCAAGGTCGACACCGGTCCCGAGCTCTCGCGGGGCCGTACCAATGTGGATCGCTGGGGCCGTGCAGGTTGGACTCCCAACTGCCACGTTGCGGTCGACATCGACCCGGAGCGGTTCCTCGCGTTGCTCGTGGATCGGATCGGAGGGTTTGCCTAAGCGCGGACCGCACCTAGAGCGCCGCCGCCCTGAGCGCGGACGGCCCCTTAGAGCGCCGCCGCCAGATCCTCGGGCGTGGTGACCGGCGCCTTGCACGCGAAGTGCTCGCATACATACGCTGCCGGGCCGCCGTCAACGGTTTGGCGGCCCTCGAGCAAGGGGACGTCCCCGTCCGGGCCACCACCGGCCAAGACCAGGTGAGGACGGTATTCGGAGCGCACCACGCGCAACAGGCTGTCCGCGCCCGTGCCAACAATCGCCACCTCGCGAACCGGGGCGAGGTAGAAGTCCGTCGCGCGCAGCAGATGGCCGAAGGCGAATGGCTGCCGGATCGCCAAGGGAAACAGGAGTCGCAGGACCCCGAGCGCGTGGCGCTCGTATTTGCCTTCGCCGGACAGCAAGGCCAGCCGCAAGAGGCCGAAAGCCGCGGCCGAACTCCCCGAGGGGATGGGCGAATCCTCGAGGTCCTTACGGCGGGTCACCAGGGGCTCCTGATCGGCGGCGGTGGTGAAGAAGCCGCCCTCCGCCGGATCAGCGAACCGGTCGATGATCTGGTCCGCCAACATGACCGCCTCGCGGTAAAACCGGGGCTCAAAGGTCGTCTCATAGAGGGTGAGGAGCGCCTCCAAAAGGAAGGCGTGATCGTCTAGGTAGCCGTCGATCTTTGCGTGTCCGTTCTTCCACGTCCTCAGCAACCTGCCGTCAGCATTGCGGAGCTCACCGAGCAGGAAATCCGTGCAACCGACCGCCGCCTCAACGTAATCGCGCCGCTCAAGCGCTCCGCCCGCCTCAGCCAGAGCGCTGACCATCAAGGCGTTCCAACCCGTCAGTCGTTTGTCGTCGAGCCCGGGCCGGACGCGCGCCGATCTAACTTCGTAAAGGCGCGCACGGATCTCGTCGAGCCGTCCCGGCTCGGGACCCCTGCCCTGGAGCACGTTGGCTCCATGCTCGAAGTTGCCGCCTTCGGTCGCGCCGAAATACTCGATCGCCTCGTCCGCCAGCTCTCCCAGCACTCCACGCAGCTCGGGTTCCGTCCACACGTAGAACTTGCCCTCGACGCCCTCCGAGTCGGCGTCCAGCGCCGAGCAAAATCCCCCTTCGGGGCCGCGCATCTCCTTCAATGCCCAATCGAGCGTCTCGCAGCAGACCCGGCACAGCCGCTGCTGTCGCGATGTCTGCCAGCCGTGCAGGTAGGCCCTCGCGAGCAGCGCGTTGTCGTAGAGCATCTTCTCGAAATGCGGCACCCTCCAGGCCGCGTCCACGGCGTAGCGGGCAAACCCGCCGCCGACCTGGTCGTATATCCCCCCGCGCGCCATCGCATCCAACGTGTGCAGCGTCGTCTCCCGCTCTCCACGCGCAAGCAGGAACTCGATCACCGAAGCCTGGGGGAACTTGGGAGCGCCTCCCCAGCCACCGTTGCGGGTGTCATAGCCCGACCGCATCGCGGACGTCGCATCGGTGAGGAGCTCGCCGCGGATCGGTTCCGACGATGGTTTGACGCGGGCGCTGGCGCCCAACGAGCGTGCGATCTCGGACCCCTGCTGCAGCACCTGCTCGCGGCGGTTTTGCCATGCGTCTGAGACGGCGTCCAGAACCATCCGCCAACTTGGCATTCCGGAGCGCTGCTCGGGCGGAAAGTAGGTGCCCGCGAAGAAGGGCGTGAGCGTCGGGGTGAGGAAGGCATTGAGAGGCCACCCTCCATGGCCCGTTATCGCCTGGCAGACCTCCATACAGATCGCGTCCACGTCCGGTCGCTCCTCGCGGTCCACCTTTACGCACACGAAGCGCTCGTTCATGACCGCGGCCACTGACGAATCCTCGAACGACTCACGCTCCATCACGTGACACCAGTGGCACGCCGAGTAGCCGATCGAGACCAACAGCGGCCGGTTCTCGTCACGGGCACGCCCGATCGCCTCGTCTCCCCATGGGAACCAGTCGACCGGGTTGTCCTTGTGCTGGAGCAGATAAGGCGAACTCTCGCCCGCAAGCCGGTTGCTCACCATTCCAGCCTACCCCGGGCATCGTCGGGGCAAGCTGGAGCGCGC
>DASRHQ010000089.1:0-31151 GCA_035650455.1 Solirubrobacteraceae bacterium | reverse complement strand
CCTCCCCCCCCAAACCAGACCGCTCAATCCCCCGCCACGCCCGCTGCACACACCAAGCGATACTGACCTCCTCATTCAAACAAGGCATCACCACCGACAAATCAACCCCAGAAGCCGGCGCGTGGTCCATCGCTTTTGCGCTATCCGTCACGGTGATCCTCGTCTGTCAGCACGTATTTGACGTCCGCTGTCCATCGCATTGAACTCATCGGCGCCTCCGGCGGGAATATGTCCGCGAGACGTAAATCCTGGTCACGCGACTCGTTGGCATCGGGTTAAGGCGCTCTCGGGAGTCAGGCGCGCGACCGCAGTGGCGATCGTAGCGGCCGCGCTGACGGAAGTCTCAACGTGCATCCGAGAATCGGCAGTGCAGCAACGTGCCCAGGACGCGAAAGCCGTCGATCGCGGTGAGCTTTTTGCCCTCAGCGGTGGTGCGGGCGCGGTACTGGACGGGCACCTCGAAGATCCGCTCGCCGCGCTGGACGAGCCGCGCCGCAATCTCCGGTTCGATCGCAAACCCGGTGCTCCGTAGGTTCAGGCTGCGAAACAGCTCCGTCCGCATCATCTTGTGGCAGGTCATGATGTCGTGCAGGTAGACGTTGAAAAGCACGTTGCACGCGAGCGTGACCGCCCGGTTGCCAAGGACGTAGATGAACGAATGGCTGGTATAGCCGTCGAAGGCGCGTACGCCGAAGCACGCATTGGCCCGACCGTCCTGCAGCGGCGGCAGCAGCAGCGCCAGGTCGGAAGGCTCGTACTCGAGGTCGGCGTCGAAGACCGTCGCGAACTCGCCGCGCGCCTGCGCGAGCGCTGTTCTGACGGCAACCCCCTTGCCCCGGTTCTGTCCGTGCGAGTAAAGCCGCAGGCGCTCGTCTCCTCCGACGGCCTGCAGCATCGCCCCCGTGCCGTCGGTGGAGCCGTCGTCGACGACGATCAGCTCGAACGGCGCCGGCAGCTTGGTTGCAAGCACCTGCGCAATCGCCTCGCCGACGCGCTCGCGTTCGTTATAGACAGGCATCAGGACCGAGAGCATCTTCCTTGGATGGTCGCAAGCCGGCGATCCCCGATGCGCGCTCGCGGGGCGGGCACGAGCCGTACTCAACCGCTCTGGCACCAAGTACCCTCACGCCAGTGAGCGTAGGCACGCTGAGTCGCGAGGCTCGAGGCCCCGCACCGGCATGGGTTTCCTGGACCCAACGGCTAGGAGTTCAAGGCGCGATCGTCGCTGCTCTGACGGTCGCGGCCGCCGCGTTGCGCTTCGCGCTGATCGCACATCAGGGGTTCTGGTTCGACGAGGCCAACACCTCCCAGCTCGTCTCCTTTCGGCCGGGGCCAATGCTCACGCTGATCAAGCACTACGAGTCCACTCCTCCTCTCTACTACGGCGCGGCCTGGGTCTGGGCGCGCATCTTCGGCTTCGGAGAGGCCGGCTTGAGGTCGTTCTCGGCGCTCTCTGGAGTGCTCGCCGTGCCAGTCGCCTACGGCGCGGCGGCGAAGCTGATCTCCAGGAGGGCCGGGGTGATCGCTGCCGCGCTGACGGCCTTCAGCCCATTGCTCATCTGGTACTCGCAGGAGGCCCGCGCCTACGAGCTCGTGGTACTGCTCACGGGCCTCTCGTTGCTGACGTTCGCATTCGCAAGGGAACGGCCGAGTGGCTGGGCACTTGCGACCTGGACGCTGGCCAGTGCGCTGGCGCTCGCCACCGAGTACTACGCCGCGCTGGTGGTGGTGCCCGAGGCCCTGTGGCTGCTCTACCTGCACCGCCGCGATCCCGGCATCCGACGCGTGCTCGCCGCCGTCGGGGTACTGGTGCTGATCGCCATCCCGTTGCTGTGGTTCGCGATCAGCCAGAACGCGACCGGTCACGCCAGTTGGATAGCTCCGATCCCGCTTGGGCCGCGGCTGCGCCAGATCATCCCTCAGTTCGCTGCGGGGTTTCAGTCGCCGGCGCGAGGAGTGCTGATGCGCCTGGCCGAGGCAGCCGCGCTGTGTGGGCTGATCGCGCTCGTGCTGCGCTCGGACCGGGTCGAGCGCCGCGGGGGGCTGATCGCGCTGTCGATCGCGCTGGGCGGATTCGTGCTCAGCCTGTTGCTCATTGCCGGCGGCATCGACGATCTCATCACCCGCAACGTGATCTCGCTGTGGATGCCGGCGGCCGTCGCGATCGCTGGCGGTCTGGCGGCACGACGGGCGCGCACGCTCGGGGTCATCTGCACGGTGGTGCTGTGCGCGGTCGGGCTCACCGGCGCGATCGCGGTCGCCGCCGACCGAACCTATCAGCGTCCAGACTGGCGCGGAGTGGCGCGCGTCCTGGGACCGCGGCCGGCGCATGGAACCCGCGCGATCCTCATCCAGCGCTACCGCGACGTATTGCCGCTGTCCCTCTACCTGCCCGGCCTGAAGTCATGGCCCCACACGGGCACCGACAAGTACAGCAGGTACGTTGGGACGAACCCAGTCTCCGAGTTCGACGTGGTGACGATCGCCGCGCCACGTGTGTACCTGTGCTGGTGGGGGGCGGCGTGCAACCTCACTCCCTCGCGTCTGCAGGCCTCATATTCGATCCCCGGGTTCCATGTGGCCTGGATTCGCCACGTGTACCAGTTCACGGTCATGCGAATGGTGGCTGCACGGCCGGTCAAGGTCACGCCCCAGACGGTCTCCGGCGCGTTGACGAACACCAGGCTCAAGTACGACGACCTACTGCTGCAGCCCTGAGGGGTCCTCGAGGAGGGCAGCCACCTCGTCATCGCTCAGCCGCCGGAAGGTTCCCGGCTTTAGCCGACCCAAGCTCAGACCGCCGATCGCGACGCGCTCGAGGCGGCGGACGGGATGGCCGACGGCCTCGCACATCCGTTTGACCTGGCGCTTGCGGCCCTCGTGGATGGTGAGCTCGAGGCTGGCCGGACCGAGGCGACGAACCTGAGCCGGTGCCGTACGCCCGTCGTCGAGCTGCACTCCCGCCCGCAAGGCGCCCACGGCAGCCTCATGGACGGGAGCGCGTGCCACCGTCGCGCGATAGGTCTTGGGGACCTCGAAACTGGGATGAGTCAGCCGGTGGGCCAGTGGTCCGTCGTTGGTCACGAGGATCAGACCGGTGGTGTCGATGTCCAGCCGACCCACCGGGTACAGCCTCGCGGGGGAATCCACGAGGTCAACCACCGTCGGCCTGCCCTGTGGGTCAGAAGCCGTTGAGATCACCCCCGCCGGCTTGTTCACGGCATACACCACGGGCGGCTGCTGGGGCGGGACCAGGGCACGGTCGACCGCAATCTCCTCGCCGCCGGAGACCGAGTGCGCGGGGTCGGTGACGGTCGCGCCGTCGATCGACACCCGACCAGCCTGGATCAGCCGCTCGGCGGCGCGCCTGGAGGCGACGCCGCGCGAGGAGAGGTACTTGGCGAGGCGCATAGGCAAAGTGTTGCGCCCCGCGGCCGGGTGGACACCATAAACTGGCGGGCGGGCTGGGGGGTCGCCGCGGCGACCGCGAGGGTGTGCCGGCGCGCGCAGTGAAGAGAAAACGGTTGAGGCTTCACGCATCAAGAGCCGCACTCATCGCCGGCTTGGCCGGCGCAGCCGGCGTTACCCCCGCCGCGGTCGCGCTCGCCGCATCGGCCCGCGGCCCTGCCCCACCTCGCCGCGCCAGCTCGCCAGCCCAGAATCTGGACGTGCTGCCGTTCCCCGACACACCGGACGCGGCCCCCGCGACCAACATCGACTTCCCCGGTGTATCCCCGGGCCAGATCGACTCGGTTAAAGCGCTGGGCTCTCGCACCGGACTGCATTCGGGCCATCTCAGCGCCCAGCCGGACGACCAGGGAAGCGCTTTCCACCCCGCACACGCCTTCAGCCTCGGCGAGCGGGTCACGGTCACCGCGGCGTTGCGGTCCCCTGCCGCCGGCACCGCCAGCGGCGCCGAAGGCTCCCGCAGGCTGCGCTGGTCCTTTGCAATCGCGCGGCCGGCAAATCTCCAACAGACCAGCGCGGGCGCGGTCGACGACGACCTCGGCTTGGCACGGTCTCCTGCACGCGCTTCGGCACCGCGCACTCACAGCTTCGTGACCGAGCCCCGATTTCACGTGCCTTGGATCTCCATGCACGGAAAGGACACCGACACCGCCTCCGGCGACATCTTCCTCGACACCCAGAACTCGGGCCAGCCGGCGGCTCTCTTGCTCAATCCGCGAGGTGAGCTGCGGTGGTACGAGCCTTCCAACGCGGCCCACCGAGGTCCGTCGATCTTCAATACGCGCGTTCAGCGCTACAAGCACCACCGAGTGATCACCTACTGGCAGGGCCTGGTGGTGCCACCAGGTGTAGGCCATGGCCAGGGGCACATCCTGAACAGCTCGTATAAGACGATCCACACGGTTCGGGCAGGAGACGGCTATGAGAAACAGGGGATCGACCTGCACGAGTTCACTCTCGGCCACGAGGGCAAGGAGGCCACGGCGTTTGTTCAGATCTGGTCGCCGGTTCAGCGCAACCTGACCTCCGTGGGAGGCCCGGCCAATGGAACGGTGCTCGACTGGATCATCCAGGAGATCGATATCGCCACGAACAAGGTGATCTGGGAGTGGCACGCACTCGGTCATGTGCCGATCAGCGCGTCGTATCAGAGATATGTCCCGGGGCAGCCTTACGACTACTTCCACCTGAACTCGATCCAGCAGCTCCCCGACGGCCGCATCCTCATCTCTGCCCGCCACACCTGGGCCGTCTACTCGATCGAGAAGAAGAGCGGGAGGATCGCGTGGGAGCTGGGCGGCAAGCACTCGAGCTTCAGCATGAGCCCAGGCTCGGCCTTTCGGTGGCAGCACGACGCGACGCTCCACGGACATGGGATCTTGACCGTGTTCGACGACGGTGCTGCCCCCCAATCGCGAGCGCTCGAGATTCACCTCGCCAACCACCGGGCGAACCTGGTGCATGCCTACACGCACAAGCCGCCGCTGCTGGCACTCAGTCAGGGCAGTACCCAGCTGTTGAGAAATCGCGATGTGTTCGTCGGCTGGGGCTCCCGCTCCTACTTTTCTGAATACGCGGCGAGCGGCAGGCAGATCTTCAGCGGCTCGATGCGCTCCCCGATTCAGTCCTATCGCGCATATCGCTCCGTCTGGGTCGGAAAGCCCCTGCAACCCCCGGCGATCGCCATGAGGAAGTCAAAGGCCGCCGGGCGCGACCGTATTTACATGAGCTGGAATGGCGCCACCAGGGTGGTCAAGTGGCACATCGAAGCGAGAGCGGCATCCACTGGACGTTTCACCAGTATCGCCACGGTTAGGTGGACGAGCTTTGAGACCTCCACCCGCGTCCTGGCCACCAAAGGCCCCTACTTTCGCGTCCAGGCCCTCGCGGCCAACGGGAGAGCCCTCCCGCACGGCACATCGGCGACGGTCCGAGCACCGTAGCCCCTCGCTGCCGCGCCTGCCACGATAGCCGCATGGACGTGGCCCTCCTTCAGCGCACGCTGGCCGAGCTGGGCGAGCCTCGCTATCGGGCAGGGCAGGTGCTTCGCTGGGCGTTTAGCGGCTCGGACGGCTTCGAGCAGATGACGGATCTCCCATCAAGACTGCGGTCGCAGCTGGCCGAGGCGGTCCCTTTTAGCACCCTTTCGGTGCAGCGCGAAAGCCGGGCCCGCGACGGGACCGTCAAGGTGCTCCTTGGCACAGCCGATCGACGGCCGCTGGAGGCGGTGCTGATGCGCTACCGAGACGGACGCAGCTCGGTCTGCCTGTCATCTCAGTCGGGCTGCCCGTTGACATGCACCTTCTGCGCTACGGGGCAAATGCGCTTTGGGCGCAACCTGACGGCCTGGGAAATCCTCGATCAGGTGCTGCTGTTCAAGCGAATGGAGGTCGCCGACGGCAGGCGCGGCCCCGACCACGCCGTCTTCATGGGTATGGGCGAGCCGCTGCTGAACCTCGACGCCGTGCTTGAAGCGTGTGGCCACCTGCCGCAGCTAGGCATTTCGCAGCGGCGCACCGCGATCTCCACAGTCGGGTGGATCCCGGGGATCCAGCGTCTCGCCGCGGACCCGATGCCCTTGAGGCTGGCGTTGTCGCTGCATGCCGCCCAGGACGACCTTCGATCGCAGCTCATGCCCGTCAACGACCGCTATCCGCTCGCCGACGTCCTCGCCGCCTGCCGCGATTACTACAGCCGCAAGCGACGCCGCGTCTTCGTCGAGTACGTGATGCTGGCCGGCGTCAATGACGCCCATGGTCAGGCGGTCGCGTTGGCCGACGTCCTGGATCCCCGCAGCTTCAAGGTCAATCTCATCCCCTACAACCCGACGTCGTCGTCGTATCGTGGGTCCAGTTCCAAGGCCATCGCCGCCTTCCGCTCGGAGCTGGAGCGGCGCGGCCTCACGGTCACCGTGCGCCTGGAGCGCGGGCGCGAGATCGACGCCGCCTGCGGCCAGCTGGCGGCAACCGCGTCGCGGTCGGAGAATTCGCCTCAGAAGATGAACGGGGAGGTCTCGGGGTTGGCCCTAAGCTCGGCCCACTCGTCGTCTCGCAGGGGCTGAGGCCGGTCGCGGTCGCGATCGACAGTGCATAGAAAGCCAAACGGCTCCTCGCCGGCGCTCATCCACCGGTGCGGCGCCAGCGAGGGGACGTAGACGGCGTCGAAGGGACGGCACGTGACGACCTGCGGACCGACGAGCGCCCGGCCGCGACCGCGCAACACCACCACGAAGTGCGCGTGCCGGTGCTTCTCGAGGCTCGAGTATCCCCCCGGTTCGAATTCGAAGTAGCGAAGTTCCCATGCGGCTGGGAGCTCCTCGGGCGCAGCGAGGGTGTGTCGGCTGACGCCCATGAAGTCCATACCACGCGCCTTGGAGGCCGCCGAGGGCTTGTATGCGGTGGCCCCTACATCGGCCCAACCGAAGCGCTCGAGATCAAACTTGACGAGCCCGCCGGTCCGAGCCGCGTCGCCAGGGTCGCGTTCAGGCGCTGGCACGGGCTTCGCCCGCTTTGAGCAGCCGGTCCCGCAGCTCGGACTGGACTTCCGGCGAGGGATCGAACTCCGAGGGGTCGGGCAGCTCGTCGAGTGAGTTGAGCCCGAACAGTCGCAGGAAGAGCTCCGTCGTCCGGTACAGGATCGCGCCGAACTGTGACCTTCCGCTCTCCTCGATCATCCCGCGCTCGAGCAGCGTGGCGACCGCCGACTCGGCACTGACGCCGCGAATGCGGGCGATCTCGGGCCGGCTCACGGGCTGCAGGTAAGCCACGATGGCAAGGGTCTCCGCCTGTGCCGCGGTCAGCGGCGGAGTCCGCGGCTTCGCCAGCAGCCGTCTCGCCGCAGGCTCGGCGTCTGGATGGGTGGCCAGTGCGTAGCCGCCGGCGACCTCGCGCACCACCAAGCCTCTGCGGTCGAACTCGAACTGTTCGCGAAGCCGTTCCAGGGCGGTGACGACTTGATGAAGCTGTGCCCCAGTTGCCTGCGCAAGCGCGTCTGGCCCCACCGGATCCGGCGAGAGAAAGAGCAGCGCTTCGATCACGCGCTCTAGCTCGCCGCTCGCCCCGTTTGTCATCCGGCCACCTCCGCCAGGTGGTTTGCGGTTCGCGTAATCGTGATCTCACCAAAGGGCTGGTCCTGTTTCCAGGTGAGCTCGCCTCGTTTGTAGAGCTCGAGCAGCGCGTACACCGTGACCGCGACGGTGACCCGATCAGCGCGATCCACGGCTTCTTCGAAGCTGAAGCTTCCGCGCCCCAGCAGCGCCCTTAGCCGAGCCAGCCGATCCGCGACCGTGACGCGCGAAGCGACCATGTGGCGCGTGTCGACGGGTTCCGGCACGCGCAGCAGCTCCGCCACGGCCTGGGAGAGCACAGCTGGCGCGTATGCCTGGTTTGCCTCCGCCAACGCCGCTCGCCGAAGCTCCGGCGGGAGCGGCGCGGAACGAAATCTGTATCCCTCCTGCTCGTCCAGCCGCGCGCGCAGGTCAGCGGCCGCGTCCCGGTAGCGATGAGCGTCGAGCAGGCGCGCGAGCAGCTCCTCGGCGGCGTCGGCCGGATCGAGCTCGAGCTCTTCGAGGTCCTCGCCCGGAAGCATCAGACGCGATTTCAGTTCGAGCAGAGCGGCGATCAGGACCAGAAACTCGGTAGTGGCCTCGAGGTCGAGCTCCGCGCGGCGCTCCAGATGATCGACGTAGGAGATGACGATCTCCGCAAGGTCGACCTCGAGCAGGTCGACCTCCTCGCGCAGGATCAGGGTCAGCAGCAGGTCGAACGGGCCCGCGAATACATCGAGGTCGAGCTCGAGATCGGCTAGGCGCACGAGCAGAAGTTAGCGGGGAGCTCGGACCGGGCCGACGCCCATCGCCTCGCGCACGTCGTCCAGCGTGACCGAGGCGATCGCGCGCGCCTTTTCCGCGCCGCGAGCGAGGGTGTCCTCGAGCGCGTCCTCGTCGGCCCGGAGCTCCTCGTAGCGCTCGCGCACCGGCCCGAGGTATTCCACCACCGCGTCGGCCACCGCCTGCTTGAAGGCGCCGTAGCCCGACCCGTTGAACGACGCTTCGACGTCTGCGGGTGCGCTCCCCCGCACGGCGGCCATGATCTCGATCAGGTTGGAGATTCCGGTCTTATCCGGTGCACGGACCACCTCGGTGCCGGAGTCGGTCACGGCCGAGCGAAGCTTCTTGACGATCGCTTCGGGCGGGTCCAAGACGTATACGGTGCCCTGCGGGCTGTTCCCTGTGGTGGACATCTTTCGCTCCGGATACTGCAGGTCCATGATCCGGGCGCCCACCTCGGGGATACGCACTTCCGGCGCAACGAGCACCTCGCCGAAGCGCGAGTTGAAGCGCTGAGCGATGTCGCGCATCAGCTCGACATGTTGCCGCTGGTCATCGCCGACAGGGACCTCCGTCGCCCGGTAGGCGAGCACATCGGCGGCCATCAAAATGGGGTAGAAGAACAGCCCGGCGCTGACGAGCTCGCGCTGCGCGGCGGACTTCTCCTTGAACTGGTGCATGCGATTGAGGTCGCCGAGCGCGGTGACGCTGGACAGAAGCCAGCACAGCTCCGTGTGCTCTTGGACGTCGCCCTGGCGGAAGAAGATGCAGCGTTCGGGATCGAGTCCCGCGGCGAGCAGGGTCGCGGCGGTGTCGTAAACGGACTCCCGGAGCGCCGCGGGCTCATAGGCGACCGTCGTCGCGTGCAGGTCGACGACGCAGTAGATCGCCTCGCCGCGGTCCTGGCCCGCGACGTACTGGGTGATTGCTCCTATGTAGTTTCCGAGGTGCTTTCGCCCCGTCGGCTGGATGCCAGAGAAGATCCGGGTCATGAGCTTTGGAAGCGGCTATTTCGTGCGCGCGACGGGGTAGGCCGCCGCCGGCTGATGAGCGCTTCGGAAGCCGTGCCGTCGACCTTGGTCGACGCCGCGGCGTCCGTCCTTGCGGGCGAGCAGCCACGCGGCGATCACGCCGCCCAGGGCTCCCGTGAGATGGCCCTGCCACGACACGTGGCCGTGGGGTATCAGACTCGCGATCAGTGCCGCTCCCCACAGGACGCCGACGACCGCGCCCGTGAGCAGCTCGGAGACACTGTGGTCGAACAATCCCCTTGTCAGTAGGTAGCCGGCGTAGCCGAAGACGATGCCGCTCGCGCCAATCGTGTCGGTCCCCCCGGGAGAGATCAGCCAAGTCCCCAGGCCGCCGACGATGACCACGATCAGGGTGACCAGCGCCAATCGCGCGGCCCCGCGCAAGGCGATGATGGCGCCCATGAAGACAAACGGAATGGTGTTGGCGATCAGGTGACCAAAGCCCGCGTGCAGGAAGGGCGAGGTAAAGATCGCCCACAGATGGTCGACGTTGCGCGCATAGAGTCCGCCGGCAGTGTCGAGCTGGTTTGCGTCGAGCGCGTTGATCACCTCGACGATCCACATGACCGCGACGAGCACCGCCAGCAGCGCGAGACCTTCGACGGAACGGCGGGTCCGGCGCTCGACCGCGCCTGAAAGGCCCTTGCGAGGCGCCGGGCGCCCCCCGCGAGATGCCGCCGGCTGCTTGGGAGTCGATTGAGGAGGGCTCACGGAAGGGACTGCCATGGCTCAAAGCATGACAGCCTCGCCACGCGCGCTCGAATGCAACACTCGGAACTGTCCATGGATCAAACGATCGCCGCCGGAGCTAACGAGATGGCCGTCCGCGCCGAGCGCGAGCTCGAGGCGCTGGTCGGGGTGTCCACCCCCTCGGGCGACATCGCCGGAGCAGAGGAGGCGATCGCGATCTGCACGGCGCTGCTGCCGGTGGAAGCCTCCGTGCAAAGGCCGCAGTCCTCCACCCCGGGCTGCGCGCCTGACCTTTTGGCGTCCATCCCCGGCCGCGGCGAGCTGCGCCTGTTGCTGCTGGGCCACGTTGACACGGTTTTCTCGCATGACGCCCACGGGCCGCTTGACCGCCGGGGGGACCGGCTGTACGGGCCTGGCGGCGCGGACATGAAGGGGGGCGTCGTGCTGGCGTTGGGGCTTGCCCGCTTTCTCGCCGCGCGCCCCGAGCTGTTCGCCGAGCTGGCCGTGTTGCTGGTCACTGACGAGGAGTGGCGCACCTCGGAGTTCGCACACGTGAAGCGCTTCGCTGATTACGACGCCTGCCTGTGTTTCGAGGCGGGACAGTGGACCAACGGCGCCGAGGAGGTGATCGTGCGGCGCAAAGCCGCAGGCTCACTGCGCGTCACCGCGACCGGGCGCGCCGCGCATTCAGGCAGCGCGCCCGACAAGGGTCGTAACGCGTTGCTGGCGTTAGCGCAAGCGGCGCTCGACATCTCGCGGCTCCACGACCCCCACGGATCTCAGCGGTTAAGCGTCGTCCCCACCGTGCTGCGTTCAGGCGACACGCTCAACGTCGTCCCGGCCGCGGGCGAGCTGCTGTTCGACATTCGCGCCGACCACCTCGACGCGTTCGCGCCGGTACTCGAGGCCGTTCCCCGTGATCGAGGCGGCGTGAAGCTCTCACCGGCGCTTGTGCGGCAGTGGCCGGGCATGGATACGCACGCGGCAACCGAGGGCGTGATCAAGCGCGCCGCAGCCCGGATCGAGCGAGCGCTCGTAGGAACAGACCGGGGCGGAGCAAGCGACGCGAGCCACTTCGCGGCGTCGATCCCACTGACCATCGACGGGCTTGGCCCGCGCGGCGGTGGGGCTCACACCTCGGAGGAGTTCGTCCTCGCTGCGTCCCTACGCGAGCGCTCGGAGGTGGCCCTGGCGCTGGCGCTGGAAATTCTCGGTGGCTGAGCCAGGTGGGCCCACTCGGCTCGCCGTGGTAGGGCACGTCGAGTGGGTCGACTTCGTTGAAGTCGCGCGCCACCCCAGGCGGGGGGAGGTGCTCCACGCGGCGAGCGGCTTCGCGCGCGCTGCGGGCGGGGGTGGTGTCGTGGCCGCCGTGTTCGCGCAGCTTGGCGCAGAGGTTGACTTCTTCTGCGCTCTGGGAGACGACGTCCACGGCCACGCCGCGGCGGACGAGCTCTCCGGCCGCGGACTCAACATGCACATAGCCTGGCGCCGCCAGCCCACGCGCCGCGCGGTGACCCTCCTGGAAGGTCGCGGTGAGCGGACGATCATCACGATGGGCGAGAGGCTTGACCCGCTGGGTTCCGACGCGCTCGCGTGGGAGCTGCTGGAGTCCGCAGACGGCGTCTACTTCACGGCCGGCGATCCCGGGGCCCTTCGCCGGGCGAGGGCGGCCACGGTTGTCGTGGCCTCGCCCCGGGCGCGGGCCGCCCTCGTGCAACCCGGTCCCCATATCGACGCCTTGGTGTTCTCGACGCACGACCTAGACGAGAGGGAGTGGGCGAGCCGCATCGAGCAACGGGCGCGGCTGCAGGTATGCACCGAGGGAGAGCGCGGCGGTCGGTGGTGGAGTTCAGACGACTCTTCCGGCCGCTGGGAAGCGGTCCCGCCACCCGGCCAGGCGCGCGACGCGTACGGCTGCGGCGACTCGTTTGCGGCCGGCTTCACGTTCGCGCTCGCGCGCGGCGCCTCTGTCGCCGAGGCCGCTGCGATGGGTGCGCAATGCGGGGCGCGGTGCCTGACGCGGGCGGGAGCGCCCTAGCGATAGCCGCGGTCGCGCTCGTATTCCTCGGCGGCTTCGCGACCGAGATCTTCTCCGGCCTGGCCGGGAAAGCGACTTGTCATCGTCATGCGGCTGGACGGAAAGCTCGAGCTCAGAAGAACGCCCCACACGAAGACGACGGCAATGAGGCCGATCACGACGTACTTGCTCGAGTCGAAGATCGCGAGGACGACCAGGACGACCAGCGCCACGGTGAGGATCACACCCCATGGGCTCAGCCGCCAGCGGGACCGGTGGTGACGGCGCGTACCTCCCATGGAAGTAGTGTGGCGAACTTTGCGGATTCACTTTCCCCCAGCGAAACTGAATCCGCATCGTTCGTCTAGGACACGTCCCAGTTGCCCAGCGCGGGCGCGATGTGTTCGCGGTCAAGGCCGGCACCGAGGCAACACAAGAGTGCGATCCGCGCGGCCGGCGCCGAGAGGAACGGTGCGCAGACGGCGCCAGTAGCGCGCACGTCGTTCTCCGAGCCTTCGAAACCATAGGTTTCCACGAGCATTGCGGAGCGCTCCGGTCGGCAGGTCACGATCACCGGGACCCGTGCGACCGCTGCGCGGAGCTCGCGCAAGAGACCCGGCGAGAGATGGCCGGCGCCGAACGCGACGAGCACGACGCCATCCGCGGTCCCGGCGGCGGCCCGGAGCAGGGCGCCGTCGTCGCCCATCCCCGGATGGACGATTTCGACCCGATGCTCCAGGCTGCGGACGTCGAGGTGGGGCGGGCGAAGCGGCCGCGCATGCAGCCACACTCGGCCGTCGACCACGCGCCCCAGGGGCCCGGTGGCCGGCGAGCCAAACGCGGACGGACCGGTGCTGTCCACCTTGCGCACCGTCATCGCCGCGTGGATCTCACCACCGAACACGACCACCGTTCCCATGACTGGCCCTTGCGCTGACCCCGCCACCGCCACAGCATCGACCAGGTTTGCAGGCCCATCGGCACCCGCGGTCGTCGCCGGCCGACTCGCGCCGGTCAGCACTACCGGAGCCTCGCCGGCTTTCACAAACGCGCACAGAACCGCCAGTTCCTCGAGCGTGTCGGTGCCGGTGGTGATCACGACCCCCGCGCCCTCGTCCGCCAACCTCGAAGCTTGGCGCGCGATGTCGAGCGCCTGCCCGAGCTCGAGATGAGGACCCGGAGCGCGCAGGACCGTCTGCGCGCTGAAATCTGGGACCGCTGCGAGCGCCGGTACGGCTTCGACAAGCGCTTCGGCATCGAGAGCCGGCACTGCGCGCGGTCCTTGCATCGAAATCGTGCCCCCCGCGGCGAGCAACCGGACCGGCCGCGAGAAGGCGCCGAGAGAAGCCTCCACTGTCGCTAGCCGGATCGGTGCACTACCACGGCAGCTAGAACCGCTGGCGCACCACGGGACGCCTCGCGGCGCCCGCCTCGTCGAGCCGGCGAACGGGGGTCGTGTAAGGCGCTTCCCGTGCGATCTCAGGGTTGTCGCGTGCCTCTTTGAGCACCTTCGCGACCACGTCGGCGAACCGGTCGAGCGTTTCCTTGGTCTCCGTCTCCGTCGGCTCGACCAGCAATGCCTCGTCGACGATCAGGGGAAAGTAGACGGTGGGTGGGTGGACGCCGTGGTCGAGCAGCCGCTTGGCCAGGTCGAGCGTCCTGATCTGAAGCTCGCGTTTCATCGGCGAGCCGCTGAGCACGAACTCGTGCATACAGAGGCGGTCATATGCGACCGGGAGGTATTCCGCTACTCCTTCACGCTTCAGCCGCGCGAGCAGGTAGTTGGCGTTCAGGACGGCCGTCTCTGACACTTCGCGCAGTCCAGCCGCTCCCAGGGAGCGAATGTAGGCGTAGGAGCGCACGAACACGCCGTAGTTGCCCTGGAAGCCGCGCAGGCGACCGATCGACTTCGGTCGGTCGTAATCGAGGTCGTAGAACGCCTCGGAGCCGTTTCCCTTGGGCGCGCGCCGGACGACGGCCGGTCGCGGCAGGAAGGGCTCGATGCGATCCGACACGGCGATCGGGCCGGCTCCCGGACCGCCGCCGCCATGGGGCTGGGTGAAGGACTTGTGCAAGTTGAAGTGGACGATGTCGAAGCCCATGTCACCCGGCCTGCAGATACCCATGATCGCGTTGAGGTTGGCGCCGTCGTAATAGAGCATCGCGCCGACACCGTGCACGATCTCCGCGATCTCCTCGATGTGAGGCTCGAATAGCCCGAGCGTCGAGGGATTGGTCAGCATCAGGCAGGCCACCTCGTCGGTGGCCTTCGCGCGCAGATCCTCGACGTCCACATTGCCGTCCGAATCGGTTCCGATCTTGACCACCTCGCATCCCGCCATCGTGACCGTGGCTGGGTTGGTCCCGTGTGCGGTGTCAGGCGTCAGGACCTTCAGCCGACGCTCACCGCGGTCCTCGTGGTACGCGCGGGTCAAGAGCACCCCTGCAAGCTCCCCATGCGATCCAGCCGACGGCTGCAGGGACACGAAGGGCAGCCCGGCGATCTCGCCAAGGGCCCGCTGGAGGCGCCACATCAGCTCAAGCGCGCCCTGGGCGCGGTGCGGATTCTGCAGCGGATGAAGCCGGGCATGACCGTCGAGGGCCGCGACGCGCTCGTGGAGCTTGGGGTTGTGCTTCATGGTGCACGACCCGAGCGGATAAAAGCCGGTGTCGACGTCGAAGTTGCGCTTGGACAGACGGTTGTAGTGGCGAACCAGCTCGGGCTCTGAGACCTCGGGCAACCGGGGCGCCTGCGCGCGCCGCAGATGAGCCGGAAGCAGTTCGTCAAGCGACCGCTCAGGGACGCCGGCCTCTGGCGCCACGAAGGCGCTGCGACCCGTCTGCGAGCGTTCGAAGATGGTCAGCTCGTCGTCGGCCGCTTCGGTGAACCACCGCCTGGGCTGCTGGGCCCTCACGCGCGCGACTCCGCGACTTCACGCCCTGCGGCGATCGCCGCGCCGAGCACTTCGGCCAGCCGGTCGATATCCGAGCGCGTCCGGCGCTCCGTCAGCGCCACCAGCAGCCCATCTTCAAGCTCGGGGTAGTCCCTGCCAAGTGGATAGCCCGGGTTTATGCCCCGCTCTGCGCAGCGCTCTATGACCCCCGCAACCGGCGCCTTGAGCGTGACCGCGAACTCGCGCACCACTGGCTGCGTGTTCGCCAGCGAGACTCCATCAATCTCCGCCAGCCGCTCGCGGGCGTACGCGGTGCGGCGGACCAGCAGCTCGGACAACTCGCCGATTCCGCCCCGTCCCAGCCAGCTCAGATAGATCACGCCACCCAGCGCGTTGAGCGCCTGCGCGGTGCAGATATTCGATGTCGCGCGCTCTCGACGGATGTGCTGCTCGCGCGTCTGCAGGGTCAGCACGAACCCGCGCCAACCATCCTGATCGCGTGTCTCTCCGGCGATCCTTCCCGGCAGCCGGCGCAGCAGCGCCTCGGTGGAGGCGAAGAAGCCGAAGGAGGGACCGCCGAAGTCAAGCCTGCCCCCGAGCGGCTGGCCCTCGCCGACGGCGAGATCGACCCCGCATTCGCCCGGTGGCTTGAGGATCCCCAAGGCAATGGGATCACACGAACAGATCGTGAGCGCACCCGTCTCGCGGGCGCTGGCCGCAAGCGCGTCGAGGTCCTCGACGGCGCCCAGGAAATTTGGCTGCTGCACCACCAGCGCGCTGGTGTCGGAATCGAGCTCTGGTGGCGCGGTCACGCCATCGCTAAGCGGCACCTCGACCACCTCCATTCCCCATGCGCGGGCCAGCGTGGCGAGCGCCTCGCGCGCGTGAGGATGGACGCCGCGCGAGACCGCAAACCGGCTCCTGGAGTTATCGAGCTTCGCGACGTATCCCGCAGCCGCCACAGCGCTTGGCCCCTCGTACACCGAGGCGTTGGCCACCGGCATTCCGGTCAGTTCGCAGATCGCGGTCTGATACTCAAACATCGCCTGCAGCGTGCCCTGCGAGACCTCTGGCTGATACGGCGTGTAGGGGGTCAGAAACTCGGAGCGCTGGGTGATCGCATCGACCACGGCCGGGACGTAATGGTCATACATACCCCCGCCCAGAAACGACACCTCGTTCTCGACCGAGACATTTCTCCCGGCGAGAACGCGCAGCTCCTCGAAGACCTCCTGCTCGGCGCGAGGCGAATCCAGCGCGAGCGGCGAGCGCAGGCGCACATTCTCTGGTATGTCGGCGAACAGCTCCTCGATCGACCCGACGCCGATCTCGGCGAGCATCGCCTGACGGTCGGCCTCGGTTGCGGATACGTAGCTACTCAGAGAGGACCTGCTCACCACAGTTCACGTTAGCGACGCCTCATAGGCGGCCGCGTCCATTAACGCATCCTTCTCGGCGGGATCCGAAAGTTTGACCTTGACCAGCCAGCCGTTTCCGTAGGGGTCCTCGTTGATCACCTCGGGTTGGTCGGCCAGACCGTCGTTGACCGTGACGATCTCCCCCGAGAGGGGCGCGTACACGTCGGAGACCGCCTTTACCGACTCGACCTCGGCATACGCCTCGCCGCGGGACACCGTCGCCCCGACCTTGGGCACGTCGAAGTACACCACCTCGCCGAGCGCGTCCTGGGCGTACCAGGTGATTCCGAAGGTCGCTTCGTCGCCCTCGATTCGGGCCCAGTCATGCTCGGAGTGATAGAGGAGATCGGCGGGGTAGCTCGCTTGTGCCATCTCAGGATCCCTTTCGGTAAAGAGGCTTGCGTTCAACGGTGGCCTGGCGAGTCGTCCCCCGCACGTCGATCTCGATCGCCGTGCCGGGCTCCGAGGCCTGAACGGAAACGTACGCCATCCCGATCCCTCGTCTCAGGCAGGGTGAGAAGGTGCCGCTGGTGACCTCGCCTCCTCCCACCACCGGATTGCCTGGGCGTGCGATGCCGGCTCCTTCGATCACGAACGGGACCAGCCGCTCCGTCGGCGGCGAGTTGCGGGCCTGCGCGATTGCTTGCGCGCCGATGAAGGCCGTTTCCTCCTTGCAGCACCACCCGAGACCCGCTTCGATCGGCCCGCGTTCCTCACTCAGATCGTTGCCGTAGAGGTGAAAGCACACCTCGAGCCGCAGGGTGTCGCGGGCCCCCAATCCGGCCGGCTCCGCTCCGGCCTGGACCACTGCGTCCCAGACGGACTCAGCGGCGTCCGGGTCCAGAAGCAGCTCGACGCCGTCTTCGCCGGTGTAGCCGGTGCCGCACACCAGCATGGTCTCACCCGCCACTGTGCGCTCGCAGCAGTGCATGCGAGGCGGCAGCGCCCCATCGGTCAGGCGCTGCACGAGCTTGCGCGCCTGGGGTCCCTGGACCGCCACCATCGCGTAACGGTCGGCGCGGTCGAGCACATCGACGTCGAAGTCGCCGGCGTGGTCGTGCAGCCACGTGAAGTCCCGCTCGTGGTTGGCGGCATTGGTGACCGTCAGGAAGTGGTTCTCCGCCAGCCGGTATGTGAAGAGGTCATCGAGGACACCGCCGTCCTCGCGGCACATCACGCTGTACTGCGCGCCCCCCTCCGGAATGTGCCTGACATCGTTGGACAGCATTCGCTGGAGGAAGCGTTGCGCATCGGGCCCCCGCGTCTCGACTTCGCCCATGTGCGAAACGTCGAACGCGCCCACGCTACGCCTGACCGCCGTGTGCTCCTCGCGGATGCCGCGATACTGGACCGGCATCTCGAACCCTGCGAACGGCATCATGCGCGCGCCGGCGGCAACGTGCCGGTCGTGCAGCGGCGTACTGCGCACTATTGCGCCGGGCGGGTCGGCAGCCGCGCGCGGGCGCGACGCAGTGGCCGCATCGCCAGGTTGACGTCAGCGACGTGGGGCTCGAGCCGCGCCACGGCAGTCTCGACCGCAGCCATCCGGTCGCCGAGGTCCTGCACCCGCTCATTGAGGGTCTGCATGTCGCCCTCGATGCGCTGCACCGCCCCATGCATCCCCACCATCTCGGGGTCCATGGAGGCAACGTGACCGCGGATCGCGTGCAGCTCGCGCACCACCTCGGGCAAGACCGTGCTCAAAAAGCGCGCGGTGGCAACGAGGTCAAGAAGCGGCTCGCCGAGCACGCGGCCAAGCGGGGACCTCATCCATCCCCGTGCCTGGCTCTCCCCAGAGGGCTCAGACTCGGCGTCGGCCGAGATCTTCTCCATCGCGCGCGGACTCTAGCAGTGGTGTCCCTGCCAATTGCAGCTGTTCGGGCGCGCGCATGCGCGCGCCCGCCGGCCGAGCATGCTCGGCCGGAGCCGCGCACATGTGCGCCGGCAAAAATTGATCAGCGGTCCTTGAGGAACTCGGGGATGTCGATCTCGTCGTCGCTTATCTCGAGCGAAGAGCGCTGGCGATCGTCCATCGAGACCTCTCGCTCCTGACGCGGTAGCGGCTGAGTCCCGCGGTCGATCCTGGGGCGGCGGCGACCCTGGTCAAAGCCGGTCGCGATTACCGTCACGCGAACCTCTTCGGTCAGCGACTCGTCGATCACCGCGCCGAAGATGATGTTGGAGTTTGCGTCGGCGGCGCTCTGGACGATCTCCGCGGCTTCGTTGACCTCAAACAGGCCCAGGTCGTGGCCTCCCGAGATGTTGAGGAGAATTCCGGTCGCCCCCTCCACGGACTCCTCGAGCAGAGGCGAAGAGATGGCGACCTTGGCCGCTTCGGCAGCGCGGTTCTCGCCGCCGGCTGTCCCGATTCCCATCAGCGCGCTTCCGGCATCGCGCATGATCGTCCTCACATCGGCGAAGTCCAGGTTGATCAGCCCCGGAATCGTGATCAGGTCGGTGATGCCCTGCACGCCCTGCCGCAGGACGTTGTCCGCCTCGCGGAAGGCGTCCAGGATGGTGGTACGCCGCTCCACGATGGCCAGCAGCTTCTCGTTTGGGATCACGATCAACGTGTCGACGTGATTTCCGAGCTCGTCGATTCCAAGCTGCGCCTGGCGGGCACGCTGGGTTCCCTCGAAGGAAAACGGTCGCGTGACCACGCCCACTGTCAAAGCACCGATCTCGCTCTTGGCGATGTCGGCGATGACCGGCGCCGCTCCGGTTCCCGTGCCGCCGCCTTCGCCGGCCGTCACGAAGACCATGTCGGCCCCTTTGAGGGCCTCCTTGATCTCGTCCCTTGATTCAGCCGCGGCCCCGTGCCCCACTTCGGGGTTGGCGCCGGCCCCAAGACCGTGCGTCAACTCGTGCCCGATGTTGAGCTTGACGTCGGCGTCGCACATGGCGAGCGCCTGGGCATCGGTGTTGCAGGCGATGAACTCGACGCCGCGCAGCCCCGCGTCGACCATGCGGTTGACCGCGTTCGTGCCACCGCCGCCCACGCCGACGACCTTGATCACTGCCAGATAACTGCCGCTTTCCATTTTTATCCAACCCTCGAGATAGAGTTGAGTGTTCTCTTCGGCTAATTGCCGAAAGCGGAGTTTTGCACGTTATGCGCTGGAGATACCGGAAGTCAATGGTCCCCACCGGAAACGCAAGCTCGCTTGCAAAACGTCCAACCCTCTAGCGCATCCAGAGCGTTGCCTCATAGCTACCCTCAACCTCAAGTTGAGGATCATCTCGTCTTGCGCTTACCCCGCTGCCGGCCGGGACGGGTCTGAGAGGTCGATGTACGTGGCCCCCCGAGAGCTGGGAGTCGCGAGCACTGCTGTGGCGGCGATCCACTTCTCGCGCAGCGAATTCATGGTTCCGAAATAGAGGCTCGGTCCGGCGCGCAGCTTCACAACGATTCCGTGCGCGGCCGTGTCGAGGACGCCCACGGCACGTCCGGCCAGCGCCGATGGCGCGGCCGCCAGCACGGCCAATTCCTGCCGATTGTCGCTTGCCGTGACCCTGGTGCCAACCGGGAGTGCGCGGGCCGGGAGCACCGGGAGCGTGCGCTTCGCCGTCGCCCCGCGGAGCACCGTGGCATCCGTCGAGACCGGGATGCGGCGACCGCCCGCGGTCAGTATCGCGCTCGGAAGCTCCTCGAACACGTGGATGCGCAGCCCGTGGGGAAAGTCGGTTGCGACCCGGATGCTCTTGACCGCCGGGTAGGGCGCGACAGCGGTCTGCAGGCGCGCGCGTTGCAGGTCGAGCGTTGTCATCGTGCGGGCCGCGGCGGTCAGCGCAGCGCGGATGCGCCCCGACTCTGGGCCGCTGATCCCCGTGATCTCTACGTGCCGGACGGCGACCAGCGATGAGTCCCGGAGCCAAAGCCACCCGCCCCCCAACAGAGCTGCGATCAGGAGCACCACCGCCACCCGGGCTGGTCCCAGTCGCCTCAGCAGGCGGCCTCCGGCACGCCTTGCGGGCCGCGGTCGCCGCGTCGCGCGCGTCGACGTGCCGCCCGGCCGCAGGCCGCGGGATTGGGCGGCTTTCCGGGACGCGCTGCGACCCGAGACGCTCACGTCCGCTGCCAGTCCAGCGGGAATTCGACCGGGCCCAGTGCCTGTACCTCAGGCTCGAGCTCGATCCCAAACTGCGACCCGACACGCTTTCGTCCCTCGACCATCACCGCCACCACGTCAGCGGTCGTCGCCTCGCCGTGGTTCTCGATGAAGTTGGCGTGCTTGACCGAGAACCCCGCCCCCCCGATGCGCATCCCGCGACACCCGGCCGCTTCGAGCAGCTGGCCCGCGGTGCGGCCTTGGGCACGCGGGTCCTGGGGGTTCTTGAAGGTGGAGCCAAATGTGCGGATGCCGGACGGCTGGGCTTCTTTGCGCAGACCTCGCAACTCGGCAAGCTTTGCCGTCACCGCGGCGCGCTCGGCCGGCTCGAGTACGAACGACGCCCGCGCCACCACCTCGCCCTGCCGCAGGGCGGAGCGGCGATAGGAAAAACCGAGCTGGGCCGGGGTGCGCCGCTCGGTCCCGGCCGCGGTGGACACGTCCACCCACTCGAGCACCCGGGCCAAATCACCGCCGTAGGCGTTCGCATTCATCCGAACGGCACCGCCGACGGTCCCCGGAATGCTGACTCCGAACTCGATCCCGGCAAGCCCAGCCCGCGCCGCGCGGGCGGCGATGGTAGGCAGGCGGGCACCGCCCCCGCAACGGATGTGCGTGCCTGAGATCTCGATTCCGCCTAGCTCCTCGTCGAGTTTCAACACCAGTCCGCGGACCCCCTCGTCCGCTATCAAGAGGTTCGACCCCGACCCGACTACCCCTACCTCGCGGCCGCTGCCGGCGGCCCACTCAAGCAGCCGCTCGAGTTCTTCGACTGTTCCCACCCGTGCAAACAGCTCGGCTGCTCCACCGGTGCGGATGGTGGTAAGCCGGGAAAGGGGATAGTCGCGCTGCACTCCATCGGGCAGATCCGGCACGAGTCGCAGGGTAGATCCCGGCCCGGCGGCGATCAGGATGCCGACGCGGGCACGGGCCGACTCACAGTCGGCTCGGCCCCCGATACCAGCAAGCGCCCCAAGTCGTCGATGTTGCCCGCACCCATGACCAGGCAAAGGTCGCCGGACCGAAGCGTGGCGTCGAGAAATGAACGCGCCTCGTCAAACCCCGGCAGCCAGGCGACTTGACGCCCCGACGCCTGCTCCGCCGCAGCCGCGGCCACCAGTGAACCGTCGACTGAGGGATAGTCGTCGCGACGCTCACCGGCGGGGTACACGTCCAGCACCACCACCAAATCCGCGCGCGTCAGCGCGGTCCCGAGCGGTCTGAAAAGCGCGGCTGTACGTGAGTAGCGGTGAGGTTGGAACACCGCCACGACACGCCGGGGCCCGAATGTACGCACCGCGTCGATCGCCGCAGAGATCTTGGTCGGATTGTGCGCGTAATCGTCGTAGACGGTGGCGCCCGCCGGGGTCTCGCCGAGCAGTTCGAGCCGACGGTGAACGCCCGCAAAGCCGGCCAGTGAGCGAGCCGCCGCGGCGGCGTCTGCGCCGGCCAGAGTCGCCACCTCGAGCGCACCGGCGGCGTTGATCGCGTTGTGGGCTCCGGGGACGCGCAGCACGACCTCGAGACCGCGCCACTCGAAGCGCGATCGGCCTCGCTCGAGCAGGGGCTCGGGGGCGTCGTATGGGATCGCCCCGCGGGGGCACAACTCCCGCAGTCCAGGGCGGTTCCACACCACCACGGCCCCCCTCGCGCGCGCCATGAACTCGCGCAGGGTCTCCTCGAGCTCCAGCCTCGAGCCATAGGTGGTGTGGTGATCGAGCTCGGCGCTGGTCAACAGCGCAATCTCGGGGGTGAGGTTGAGCAGCGAGCGGTCGGATTCGTCTGCTTCCACGACAATCCATTCCCCCGTTCCCCAGCCCGCGTATATGCCTCGTGAGCGATGCTCGCCTCCAATCACGTATGCGGGGTCGAGTCCGGTGGCCTGCAGGGCATGGACCACCATCGCAGCCGTGGTTGTCTTGCCGTGAGTGCCGGTGATGGCGATGGCTCGCCGGAGCGCCGCAATCTGCGCAAGCAGCTCGGAGCGGTGAAGCTCGCGCCCTGCCGCGGCTCGGCGCTCCGGGTTGTCGGGCGGCACCACGGTCGAGTAGACGACCTCCGCCCCCGGCGGCACATTCTCGGCGGCATTGCCCATCGTCGTCTGGATCCCGCGCTCTATAAGCGCGTCAAGGTACGTGGACGTGGCCTGGTCGGACCCCGTGACTCGGGCTCCCAGCTCGTGCGCCACCAGCGCCACACCACTCATCCCCACCCCTCCGATGCCCACGAAATGCAGGCTGCGCGATGCGAACTCGCGCTCGGCAATCGACCGCGAGCCGGACTCGCGCCCGGTCATCGCATCCGTCCCTTTGCCGCGGCGGCCATGACCTCGTGCGCGATCTCCTGCGCTGCCCGGGGGCGCGCCACCGACAGAGCCGCATTAGACATCGCCGCGGCGCGCGCCGGGTCGGCCAGCAGCCGCCCCACCTCCTCGGCCAGCCTGGCCGGCGTCAGCTCCGAGTCGGGGATCACCACCGCTGCGCCGGCGTCGGCCATGAAGTGGGCGTTGAGCATCTGGTGATCGGCGGTGGCGTAGGGATACGGAACGAGCACGGCCGGCCGTCCTTGAGCGGCGATCTCGAACACCGAGCCGCCCGCGCGCGCCACCACCACGTCTGACGCCAGCAGCGCCTCGCTGAAGTCGGAGATGTACCCGCGCAGGTCGTAATGCGGTCCGGGTGGCCGAAGCTCCGAGACGTTGCGCTCCCCGGCGGCGTGGAGGATTCTGAACTGGGCGCCGCGAAAGGCCTCGATCGCGGCCTGGTTGATCGAGCGAGCGCCCTGGGAGCCGCCGAAAACCAGCACACACTTCTCGTCCGGGCCGATCCCAAAGCGTGCGCGAGCGGCGTTGCGGTCGGTCGCCAGCGCCGGCAGCGGGCGTCCGCACACCCGGTAACGGGCGCCATCGCGCCCCACGATCGGGAAGGCCAGACAGACGCGACGGGCAAACGGCGCCAGCAGGCGGTTGGTCAGGCCGAGGTGGCTGTCGGCCTCCATCAGCACCAGCGGCATGCGCCGCAGTACTGCTGCCAGTCCGGTGGGCCCGGCCACGTAGCCGCCCGCTCCCAGCACCGCCGTCGCTCGAAGCTCGCCAAGCAGCGCCAGCGCGCGCCTCAATGCCCCGGCGTCCGTGACCGCGGCCCGCGCCGATCCACTGAGGCGTCGACCGTCGCGCGGAAGCGGCTGGACCACCAGCGGCTCGAACTCGTAGCCGGCAGCGGGGACAAGCTGCGCCTCGGCTCGCTGGCCGCCGAGGAAGACGACTTCCGCTCCCTCAGCTCGCAGCGCGTCGGCGACCGCTATCGCGGGCACGACGTGCCCTGCGGTCCCGCCAGCGCCGATCACGATCCGTATCAGACCGCGGAGCCTCCACCACGGTCAGCCGCCTCCGGGGCCGGGCAATGTTGAGCAGCAGGCCGACCGAGGCGAGCATCACGCACAGGTTCGTGGGCGCGTAGGAGATGAAGGGCAGGGGCACGCCTGTGAGCGGCATGAGGCCGAGCACGACGAAGATGTTCATAACCCCCTGGCACAGGATCAGCGAGGTGAGACCACTGGCGAGCAGCTTGGCATATCGATCGTGGGCCCGACGCGCTGTACGGAAGCCGGCGTAGCCGAGCAGGCCGTACAAAACCGCCACCAGCCCGATGCCGACGACACCGAGCTCCTCGCCGATCACGGCGAGGATGAAGTCGGTCGGCGCCTCGGGCAGGTAGAAGATCTTCTGCACCGAGCGGCCCAGGCCATCCCCGAACACGCCCCCGGAGCCCAGCGCGATCTGGCCCTGAACGGCCTGGAATCCCGTGGTGGATTTTGAGGACCAGGGGTGAAGGAAAGACTCGAGTCGTGCCCGCTGGTAAGGCTCCGCAAGGACGAACAGCAGCGCGACCACCCCGCCCACCGCCGCCAGCAGGGCGAGCTGGCGCGGAGGAATCCCCGCAGCCAGCAGCAGGGCGCCCAGCGTGAACGCGATCACCAGCGCGGTACCCATGTCGGGCTCGAGAACGATCAACAGGCACGCCGGCCCGGCCACGACCGCGATCGGCGTGATCAGTGGCAGCAGGCGCGGGCCGATCCGCTTCGGGTGATCGGCGAGGTACCGGGCGGCGTAGAGCACCAAGGCCAGCTTCACGAGCTCCGAGGGCTGGAATTCGATCGGGCCCGCGGCAAACCAGCGCCGTGCACCGTTGACCTCCCTTCCCAGGCCCGGGACCAGCACCAGCATCAGCAGGGCACACGAGCCGATCAAAAAGACGCGCAACGCGCGCTCATCGAGCAACGCCAGACCACGTCGGGAGAGAATCTGCATGGCCACCAGTCCAACCGCCGCAAACAGCACGTAGCGGATGAATGTCCCGGTGCCCAGGCCCTGACCGGATAGAACTCCCGGCGGTGAGGAGGCGCTGTAGACCATCACCGCGCCGAAGGCCAGCAGGCACAGCGTGGCCGTCATGAGCAGCCGATGCTCGATCGGCGGCGCCGCCGCTCGAGGCCGGGCGCCACGGTCGCGGCGGTCGTGGCGTGGTGCGGTCGCGGCGGTGCGTTGACGCAGCGCGGTGGCGAGGCTCATCGAGCCTCCACCAAGGTCCGGAAGTGCTCGCCACGCTGCTCGAAGTTGCGGTACTGGTCATAGCTGGCACACGCCGGCGAGAGCAGGACCACATCGCCCGGCACGGCCGCCGCACGGGCGGCGTCCACGGCCCGCTCCAGATCGCCCTCGTGGCGCAGCGGCACCTCGGTGCGCTCAAGCGCGGTGGCCAGCTCAGCTTCGGCTTCGCCGATCAGATACACGGCCCGGCACCGCTGCGCGACCAACGGCGCCAGCGGCGTGAAGTCCTGGTGCTTGGAGCGGCCGCCGGCGATCAGATGCACCCCGCCTTCATAAGCACCGAGTGCGACAAGAGTCGACTGCACGTTCGTGGCCTTCGAGTCGTTGACGTATGAGACACCGTCGCGTTGGGCCACGAGCTCCAGCCTGTGGGCCACCCCCGGAAAGCTCTTCAGTCCCGCGACCACGGCTTCGGCCTGCAGTCCGCGGGCCAGACAGACCGAAGCTACGGCCATCGCGTTCTGGAGGTTGTGAGCCCCGGGGAGGGAGACATCCTGGACGGAGATCAACGGCTCGCCGCGCCACCAGAGCCGGTGGTCGTGTTCGCGCAGCGCGGCCGCGGCGCCCCGGCCGAATTCGACCTGTTGCGCCTTCCCTGCTGAAGGCTTCAGCGCGAGTTGGCCGAGAAACCCAGGCAGGGTTTCGGGCATGACCGCCACGTCCTCGCCGGTCTGGTTTCGAAAGATCCGCAGCTTGGCCTTTACGTAGGCCTCGAAGCTCTCATGGCGATCGAGATGGTCAGGGCTGATGTTGATCAGGACAGCGGCTTCAGGGGCAAAGGCCTCCGAGTCCTCGAGCTGAAACGAGGACACCTCACACACGATCGTGTCGTCGAGCGACACTTTGCCCACCAGCGAGGAGACGGCGGTCCCCACATTGCCGGCCACCGCCACGGGGGCACCGGCCTGCCGGTGGACGTGACCGATCCACTCCGTGGTCGTGGTCTTGCCGTTGGTCCCCGTCACTGCCAGAAACTCGTTGGGCAAGAGCCTCCAGGCGAGCTCGAGCTCTCCGAGCACGGGCAGCCGGCGCTTCCGCGCCGCGACCACGGCCGGAGCATCTGTCGGGACGCCGGGGCTCTTGATGAGCGTCCCGGCGCGGGCGGCAAGAGCGTCGCCTGACGCATCCAGCACTACTTCGACACCTGCCTCAGAAAGCCTTTCGCTTGCCTCGCGGAGATGCGGCTCCTCGCGCGAGCCCGCATCGCAACCAATCACCTCCTCCCCGCGGGCTCGCAAGGTCAGCGCCGCGGCCAGTCCAGAACGGGCCAGGCCTACGACTAGAAATGGTCCATGCGGGAGCGGCGGCCGCGGCTTCACGGCCCAGTGGTCCACGCGCCCGGGGTGCGGCGACCGTCAGCCACGAATGCTGAGCTGGTAGACGACGAAGCCAATCGCGGCGCAGGCAGCCGCCATGATCCACAGCCGGAGGATGATCTTCGTCTCGGACCACCCCTTGAGCTCGAAGTGGTGATGGAGCGGGGCCATCAGGAAGATGCGCTTGCGCATCGTCTGAAATGAGATCACCTGAGCCACGACCGACAGCACCTCGACCACGAAAACACCGCCGATCAGGATCAGCAGCACCTCGGTCTTGGTCATCACCGCCAGCCCCGCGATCGCCCCGCCGAGTCCCAGCGAGCCGGTGTCGCCCATGAACACGCTGGCGGGGAAGCTGTTGAACCACAAGAAGCCGATGCAGCCCCCCACGAGGCAGCCGGCGACCATCGTCAGATCGCCACCGTTGCCAGGGGTGATGAACGTGATCGCGACGTACGCCAACAGCACGATCGCGCAGCAGCCGGCGGCAAGGCCGTCGAGCCCGTCCGTGAAGTTCACGGCGGTCGTCGAACCGGCCAGCACGAGAAAGATGAAGACCGGATAGAACGGGCCGAGATCGATCGTCACATCGACGAAGCGCAGGCGTACGGTTGGAGCGAGCCCCACCTTCTGGGTGGCGATCCACCACAGCCCAACCGCGATCGCCGCGGTCAGCAACAGCTTGGTCCGGGCCCGTAGGCCCAGCGAGCGGCGCTTGACGATCTTCATGAAGTCGTCGACGAAGCCCAGCAGCGCGCACGCGATCGTGGCGCCGAAGACGCCTATGGCCTGCCAATCGCGGTGCGAGAGCACCAGGAACGGCACCGCGATCGCCAAGAAGATAATGATCCCGCCCATCGTCGGCGTCCCCGCCTTGCGCAGATGACCCTGGGGGCCCTCCTCGCGAATGTTCTGGCCGAACTCGCGGCGGCGCAGGAACTCGATGAACTTGGGGCTGAGAAACACGCACATCAAGAGCGACGCCGTGCCCGCGATCAGCACCCGGCCCGAGATCGAGCCCCCGACTGCGGCCAGCGGACCCATCAGTCCGGGTCCGCGGTCAGGGCGAAGCACACCGCCTCGAGCCCCACTCCGCGCGAGCCCTTGACCAGCACGACGTCTCCCGGCTTGACCAGCTCGCGCACCAGGGGCACAGCCTCGGCGGCGGTGGCGGCGCGGTAGCTCTCCCCGTTGAATGCCTCCCCCATCGCCTCGGCCAGCCGACCGACGGTCATCAGCAGATCGATGCCGATCTCATCGGCGTGGCGGCCGGCCTCGATGTGAAAAGCGCGTTCGTCGGGTCCCAGTTCGAGCATGTCACCGAGCACCGCCACCCGGCGCGCGGAGCCGCCCGGCGGAGCGGTCGCAACCAGATCGTCGAGCGCGGCTCGCATCGACATGGGGTTGGCGTTGTAGCAGTCATCGATCACCGTGATGCCGTCCGGAAGCTCGGTTCGCTGGCCTCGGCCAGGCGAGAAAGCTACCTCCACACGGCCACTTGGGATCACCCCGACGGCGCTCGCCGCTGCCACCGCAGCGAGCAGGTTGGCGCGCAGGTGGGCCTGCGAGAAGGGAACTTCGAGCTCGATCACCCGGCCTGCGAGGTCAATTTCGACGGGCTCCCCGACGTCTGAGCGCCGGAACTGGACATCCCCTCCAGGACCGAATGTGATCACGTGCTGTGCGGAGTGAAGAAACTGCGCGAGCAACGGCTCGTGCGCCGGCACGACCGCCGTGCCTCCTTCGCGCAACCCCTCGATCAGCTCGGCCTTCGCGGCGGCGACCGCCTCGAGCGTTCCGAGCAGCTCGAGATGGACCGGACCGACGTTCACGATCACAGCGACGTCCGGCTCCGAGATCGCGGCGAGCTCGGCGATCTGGCCTGAGCCACGCATCGCATGCTCGAGCACGAGCACGTTTGTGTCCTGCGGGGCCGAGAGGATCTCAAGCGGAACGCCGATCTCCGTGTTGAAGTTCGCGCGCGTCGATGCGACTCGCCTGGTCGGAGAAAGGAGCGAGACGAGAATGTCCTTGGTCGTCGTCTTGCCGGTGGAGCCGGTGACCGCGATCACCTGCGCTCCCAGTTCCCGGCGCCACGCGGCCGCCAGCCGCTGCAGAGCAACCAGAGGCTGCTCCGCGGCGAGCACCACCCCGGCAGATGTGGGCTGGAGGGCCCGCAAGTTCTCGGCGTGCTCGGGCGCCACGATAACCCCCCACGCTCCGGCTGTGAGCGCGTCCGAGGCGAATTTGCCGCCGTCAACCTGGGTGCCCGGCAGCCCGACGAACAGCGAGCCGGGGGCGGCCTGACGCGAGTCAATGGTGACGCGCTCGGGGCCTGCCGCAGTGTCGTGCCCTGCCACCAGCCGCGCTCCCGAGGCGCGCGCGACCTCCTTTGATCCCCAGGGCCTCACGCTTGAAGCGGCTCGTGGCTCACCGACGGGATGTCCCGGCGCAGCACCTCGCGGGCGACCTCCCGATCGTCGAACGGCACCTTATGTCCCGCAGCGAACTCCTGTCCTTGCTCGTGCCCCTTGCCGGCGATCACCACCACGTCCCCGGCCTCCGCGCCCGCGATGGCCTCTGCGATCGCCTGCCGGCGGTCGACGTTCCAGGGGGTGTCCGAACCTGCCCCGGCGAGGACCTCGGCGATGATCGCCTCGGGGTCCTCGGATCGAGGGTTGTCGGAGGTGACGATGACGCGGTCGGCGAGGCGCCTCGCGACCTCCCCCATCGGCGCGCGCTTGCCGGGGTCGCGATCTCCGCCCGCGCCGAACACCACGTGCAGGCGCCCACGGGTGAGCTGCCGCGCCGCGAGTAGCACGTTTTCGAGCGCCTGGGGAGTATGGGCGTAGTCGACGAGCACGGCGAACTCCTGCCCCTCGTCGACCGGCTCGAACCTCCCAGGGACCTGGCCTGCGTGCGAGATCGCCTCCGCGGCGACGTCACCCGCTACGTCCAGTGCGCGGGCAGCGGCCAGCGCGCCAAGCACGTTGTAGACGTTGAAGACGCCCCGCAGTGGCGAGCTGCACTGAAGCGGTCCGTCGGGAGTCAGCGCCACGAACCGCGAACCTGCCAGCCCGGTCTGCACCTCGATCGCTCGATAGTCCGCATCGCCCGACTCGAGCCCGTAGGTGATCGGATCGGCGAGAGACCGGGCCAGCTCGCGGCCACGCTCGTCGTCGATGTTGACCACGGCGGTCCGTGGCCCCAACTCGTCGAACAAGCGCCGCTTGGCAGCGAAGTAGTCCTCCATCGTGGGGTGAAAGTCGAGGTGGTCCCTTGACAAATTTGTGAAGATCGCCACCGCGAAATGGATCGCATCCGCGCGATGCATCGCGAGCGCGTGCGAGGAGACCTCCATCGCACACGCCACGTCGCCGGCCTCGACCATGCCGCGGAACGTCCGCTGGAGGTCGATCGCCTCGGGTGTGGTCCGCACGACCGTATGAGACTCCCCGCCGATGACGCTCTTTACGGTGCCCAGCAGCCCGCAGGCGCGGCCGTCGGCTTCGAGCAACGCGCGCACCAGATAAGCGGTGGTGGTCTTGCCGTTGGTGCCCGTCACCCCCACCACCTCGAGTTGCGCCGTCGGATCGCCGTTCAAGCGGGAAGCTGCCGGGGCCATGGCCGCGCGCACTGAAGGGACCACGATCTCGGGCACGCCCGCGTGAAGCACCCGTTCGCCGACCAGTGCAACCGCTCCGCGCTTCACCGCCTCATCCGCAAACTCGTGGCCGTCGCGAGTCTGACCGGGCACGCAGAAGAACAGGGTGCCCGGCCGCACCGCACGGTGGTCGTAGGCGAGGTCGGTGACGTCGATGTCCGAAGCGGAGGCCGGGGCGCCGGAAATCACCTCGTCCAGCCGCATCGCCAGATGAGTGTACTTAGGGGTGCGTCGGAGATCGCCGACGCACCGTTCTGCAGTCTCTGTCTGGTGCAGCGAGGACTCCCTCCTGCTCCGCGACCACTAGTGTGGTGATATCCCGAAGTAGGGCACCGCCCAGCCGATTATCTGCTGGAAGGCCGGGGCCGCCACCGAACCGCCGAAGATTCCGCCGTGCGGCTGGTCTACCACCACGAGCGCGAGCAGTCGCGGGTGGTTGACCGGCACCATGCCGACGAACGAGGCGACGTATTCGCTGGTCGAGTAGTGGCCGTTCACGGCGATGTTGGCGGTCCCCGTCTTGCCGGCCATGTCGTAGCCCGGAATCGCGGCTCCCGATGCGGTGCCGCCGTCGGCGAACACGCCGCGCAGCATCAGCCGCAACTGGCGAGCGACCCCGGACGAGAGGATCCGGTGGCCCTGCGCCTCGCGAAGCCGCTTGCCGCCAACCGAGTCGACGATCTGGGGCGTGCGCAGCACACCACCGTTTGCGATCGCTGCGTACGCGGCCAGGATCTGCATCGGCGTGACCGATTCGCCCTGCCCGAACGGCAGGTTCGCCATCGAGGTGCCCGAGTACTGCCACCATCGCCTGATGATGCCCTGCTCTTCCCCCGGCAGGTCTACGCCGGTCCGCGTTCCAAACCCAAAACGGTGCACCCAGGCGTCAAACCGGCGGGGACCGAGCTTGGAGCCGATCTCCACCGCGCCGATGTTGCTCGAGTACTTGAGGATCTGCGCGACGGTCAGCTTCTCAAAGCCGTGAGCCTCCGCGTCGTGGATCTGACTGCCCGAATAGTTCAGCACCGGCGGGATGTTGAACTTGGTGGACGGGGTGATCAGATGGTCTTGGAGCGCCGCGCCGACCGTGATCGCCTTAAACGT
>DASRHQ010000088.1:0-3306 GCA_035650455.1 Solirubrobacteraceae bacterium | reverse complement strand
CGCGGGCGACTTCCGCCACTCGGTGTCCATGTCGAGCAGGTTGACGAAGAAGTCGTGGGTCAAGGCCCCGGGCCGCTCGGTGAAGACGCCTCGATCGGACCCCTCGAAGTTCGCGCCCAGCACGCGCAGCCCGGCGAGCAGCACCGTCATCTCGGGAGCGGTCAACCGCAGCTGGCGCGCGCGATCCACAAGCATCTCCGGCGCCGGGCGATTGTCTCCCTTGCGCTGGTAGTTGCGGAACCCGTCGATGGTCGGTTCGAGCACGGCGAAGGACTCGACGTCGGTCATCTCCTGCGAGGCGTCGGTGCGCCCCGGCGTGAAGGGGACCTGCACGCCGATCCCCGCCTTCTTCGCGGCCGCCTCGACGGCGGCACACCCGCCCAGGACGATCACGTCGGCGAGCGAGACCTTCTTGGCGTCGGACTGCGAACCGTTGAACTGGCGTTGAACGCCCTCAAGGACCTCCAGCGCCTTGGCCAGCTCAGGCGGATTGTTGACCTCCCAGTCCTTCTGGGGCGCCAGGCGGACCCTCGCTCCGTTGGCCCCGCCTCGCTTGTCGGTGCCGCGGAAGCTTGCCGCCGACGCCCAGGCGGTGGCAACCAACTGGGGGATCGAGAGTCCCGACGCCAGTATCTGGCTCTTCAGCGCAGCGACGTCGTCCTCGCCGATCAGGGGGTGGTCGACGTCCGGGACCGGGTCCTGCCACAGCTGGGGCTCGGCAACCCACGGGCCAAGGTAACGCGACACGGGTCCCATGTCGCGATGCAGGAGCTTGTACCACGCCCGCGCGAAGGCATCTGCGAGCTCCTCAGGGTTCTCGTAAAAGCGTCTCGCGATCGGTTCGTAAATCGGGTCGACCTTGAGCGCGATGTCTGTCGTGAGCATCATCGGGGCGTGCCGCTTTGACGGATCGTGCGCATCGGGCACGGTCCCCTGCGCTTCCGCATCCTTGGGAGTCCACTGATGCGCGCCGGCGGGGCTCTTCGTCAGCTCCCAGTCGTACCTGAACAGGTTCTCGAGGAACCCGTTGTCCCACTTCGTCGGCTCGTTGGTCCAGGCACCCTCGAGCCCGCTGGTCAGCGCGTCGGCGCCCTTGCCGCTGCCGTAGCTGTTCTTCCAGCCGATGAGCTGTTGCTCGATGGGAGCAGCCTCAGGTTCCGGACCGATGTACTTCGGATCGACCGCGCCGTGGGTTTTGCCGAAGGTGTGACCGCCGACGATCAGCGCGAGCGTCTCCTCATCGTTCATCGCCATACGACTGAAGGTCTCCCTGATGTCCCGGGCCGCCGAGAGCGGGTCTGGGTTGCCATTGGGCCCTTCGGGGTTGACGTAGATCAGACCCATCTGTACCGCGCCGAAAGGTTTGGCGAGCTCCCTGTCGCCGCTGTAGCGCTCGTCGCCCAGCCAGGTGTCCTCCTGTCCCCAAAAGATCTCCTCGGGCTCAAATATGTCTTCGCGGCCGAAGCCGAAGCCGAAGGTCTCGAAGCCCATCGACTCGTAGGCGCAATTGCCGGCAAAGATGATCAAATCCGCCCATGAGATCTTTCGGCCGTACTTCTGCTTGATCGGCCAGAGCAATCGCCGCGCCTTATCGAGGCTGGCATTGTCGGGCCAGCTGTTGAGGGGAGCGAAGCGCTGAGCCCCGGCGCCGCCACCACCGCGGCCGTCCTGGATGCGGTAGGTGCCGGCCGCATGCCACGACATGCGGATGAAAAGTGGCCCGTAATGGCCGTAATCGGCCGGCCACCACTCCTGCGAGGTCGTCATCAGCTCGAAGACGTCACGCTTCAGTGCCTCGAGGTCAAGCTCCTTGAAGTCCTTCTCGTAGTCGTAGTTCGCTCCGAGTGGGTTCGGCTGTGGCGAGTTGTGGTGGAGGACCTGGAGGTTGGGCTGATTCGGCCACCAATCCCAGTTCGTCTTGGGACGAGTCGCCTCCGGAGTCGGAGACGGAATCGCTGGATTCTCGGATTCGCTGACGGTGTCGGTCACGTGGTTCCTCCTACTCGCTCAATGTTTCGTTCTGATGTTCAAAATCGTGTGCCGGCAGGCGCTCGGCGACGCAGTCCGGACAACGGCCCCAATAGATGACCTCGGCCTCGTCGATCTCGTATCCCGAGTCATCCGCCGCCGTCAGGCATGGAGTGTCGCCAACTGCGCAATCGACGTCGACCATCCGGCCGCAGGTGCGGCAGATCAGGTGGTGATGGTTATCGCCGACCCGGCCCTCGTAGCGCGCCGGCGAGCCGGCGGGCTGAATGCGGCGGATGATGCCCTTCTCGGTCAGCATGCCGAGGGCGTCATAAACCGCCTGAAGCGAGACGGCGCCGATTTCCGCCCGCACAACCGCATTGATCTCGGCCGCCGTGTGGTGCGGCCGCTCGGACACGGCCCGCAGCACAGCGAGCCGTTGAGCCGTTACCTGCAGCCCATGCCCGTGAAGGAGCGCCGCTACGTCGACCGGCGCGGCGATCTCGCCTCCGTCTAGTGGCGCGGGGTGGTCGAATGCGGCTGCGTCACGTTCGGGGGCGTTGTCCAGCGAGACCTCCATTGACTGAGTCGCAGCCTACCTGAATTCTGGAAGAAGTCCAGTATTTGGATATGTCCAGCTGGTGAGCGCGGGAAGTCGGCGCCTGTGTGCCCTCCTACGCGGCGATTGACCCGATGACCGCGGGAAGTCGGCGCCTGTGCGCCCTCGTACGCGGCGATTGACCCGGTGACAACTTAGATCGGCGGGGCTAACGGTACTTGCGCGCCGACCAAACCACCGCGAAGGTGGCATATGCGGCGGCAACCAGCAGGAGCAGCCAGACGACCCTGCCGGCGGTCGTCTCGAAGAGACGTGTGGTCGCGGTCAGCGTCAGGACCACGAGGCCGATCGATCCATACAGCAGAGCACGCCGACGGCTCCCCAGCGAGTAGATCCCCATTCGGTGGTCGCGGTATGAGACATAGCCAAACCAGCCGATCACCGCCAGGAACAGCATCGAGACTGCCTGCAGCGCGAAGCTCGCTCCTGTACCGCCGCCCGGCACCAGCACCACCAATGCCGCGAGCGCGAGCACGATCGCGATGTTGCGGGCGGCGAGAAGCATCAAGATGAGATTACTCGCGCGCGCGCATGTATTCCGCCCAGCCCCCGCTGTAGTTGCGCAATTGGCCCTCTTGGAAGGCAACCGTTCGCGTACCCACGGCATCGAGCAAAGCGCGGTCGTGTGAGACGAGGAGAAGCGCGCCCGGAAAAGCAAGCAGCGCGTCCTCGAGGGCCTCTCGACTGGACAGATCGAGGTGATTTGTGGGCTCATCGAG
>DASRHQ010000087.1:0-17503 GCA_035650455.1 Solirubrobacteraceae bacterium | reverse complement strand
TACACCGACGTTCCGACCGGCAAGACCTGGATTCACCACGCGTGGTCGGGTGACATGGCCAGCGCCGGTGGATACCTGCCCAAGGGAACCTCGATCGACACGATCGGCTACTGGTTCCCGGCCGACCGGAAGGGCCCGGTCGCCAACGACGTGATGGTGAACCTGACCGGTGGCTCCAACCCGGTCCTCTCTCACCTGTTCATCGATTACATGCTCGATGTCAACAACGCGCTCGAGAACTACAGCTACGTCGGTTACATGCAGCCCTTGACCGAGGTCACCCCGGCCAAGCTGACATCCGAGAAGCTGCTGCCTCCCCAACTGGCGTCCACGGTAGTCCTACCGGATTACTTCCGCCACGGGCTCTTCCAGCTCGAACTGCCTGCGGCCGCCAACGCGGTCTGGGAGTCAACCTGGAACACGTTCTCCAAGGGGCTATAGGGAACACGATGGCAGCACTCACCGACACGCACGACCGGCGCAACCGCGGGCTGTGGATCGCGCTGGCGATGCCGGGAGCCATCTGGCTGCTCGTCCTGTTCGTGGCGCCGTTCTACGTGATGCTGTCGGTGGCGGGCGGCGGCGTCAACGAGTTCTTCCAGACGGTGGTTCCGGTGTGGAACCCGCTCAACTGGTCGAGCTGGAACCTGAGCGCGGTCTGGCACGAGATCTTCGGCTCCGGGTCGTTCATCGGCGCGCCCGCGCTCCGGGCACTCCTCTACACGGCGATCGCCACGGTGATCTCGCTCACGATCGCCTATCCGGTGGCGTACTTCGTCTCCCGCTATGCCGGCCGGCGCAAGACACTGTTCCTGGTCCTGCTGATCGCGCCGTTCTGGGTCAGCTACATGATGCGCATGCTGGCGTGGATCGACCTTCTGCAGCAGGGCGGTTTCCTCAACAGCGCCTTATCGTTCTTCGGCCTGCCCGGCAACACCAACTGGCTCGGCGGCAAGTCGGTGACGGTGATCCTGGGGCTCGTGTACGGATACATCCCGTACGTGATCCTGGTGCTCTACGCATTCCTCGACCGCATCGACCAGAGCATGCTCGAGGCGGCGCGAGATCTCGGGCTCAGCAAGTGGCGGACGTTCTGGCACGTCACGGTTCCCCTGAGCAAGCCGGCGATCATCGCCGCGACATTCATCACGGTCCTGCCGATGCTGGGCGACTACTACACCAATCAGCTGCTGTCGGGTGCCCCGGGGACGACGATGATCGGCAACGTGGTCGAGGGCCAGCTCAACGCGCCCGGCGAGATCGGGCAGGGCGCGGTGCTGTCTGTGCTGCTGCTCGTCGTGCTGCTGATCCCGATGATCTATTACGTGGTGAGCACCGCGCGCGCTTCACTGGAGACCGCGTGATGGCCAGCGTGGTCGGCGAGTCCACCGTCACCTCGCCGCCGGGCGGCGAGGAACTCGCGTGGCGCGGGCCCGCGCGGGGAAACCCGTGGCGCCGGCCGTGGGCGATGGAGGGCTTCACCTGGCTGTACATCATCTGGTCGATCGTGCCGATCGCGATCGCGGTGCTGTTCTCGTTCAACAAGGGCGCCTCACAGGCCACCTGGCAGGGCTTCTCGACCAAGTGGTACATCGGCAACCAGGTCACCTCCGTGTTACACAACCCGAGCCTCCATCACGCCGTGATCCAGACGCTGATCCTCGCGGCCCTGACCACGGTGATCTGCGTCCCCATCGGGGTTGCCTTTGCTATCGGCATCGACCGCTGGCGCAGCCGGACCTCGAGCGGGCTGAATTTCGTGATGATCTTCTCGTTCGTGATCCCGGAGCTGCTGCTGGCGGTCGCGCTCTTCCTGCTCGTCACCCAGGCGTTGACGTTCATCAAGCTCGGGACGCCCGCAGAGACGGCCGCGCTGGTGGTATGGAACCTGAGCTGGCCGGCGATCATCGTGCGCGCGCGGCTGGTGTCCATCGGTCGGAGCTACGAGGAAGCGGCCGCCGATCTCGGGGCATCGCGGCTGGGGGCGATCCGCCGCGTGCTGATCCCGATGCTGATGCCGGCGATCTTCGCAAGCGCGGTGCTCGTATTCGCCAGCACCGTGGACGATTTCGTGATCGTCGAGCAGGTGTCCTCGACCGCGAACACGCAGCCAATGTCGGTGCTGATCTACTCCAACGTCCATGGGGGGCTCAGTGGGCCTTCCCTCAACGCGCTGGCAACGATCATGCTGGTCGTGTCGCTGCTTGCCGCGCTGATCGGCTTCGTCGGCTACAGGTGGATGAGCCGGGGCGAACGCACAAAGGGTGGCGCCGACGCGCTGACCGGCATAGCGGGCATCTGAGAGGACTGAAATGAGTACAGGAGGCCATGTAAAGCTCGAGTCGTTGTGCAAGTCGTTTGACGATGTCACCGCGGTCGACCACATCTCGGTCGAGATCGAGGCCGGCGAGTTCTTCTCGCTGCTCGGTCCGAGCGGGTGTGGTAAGACGACCACGCTGCGGATGGTCGCTGGCTTCGAGCCCCCGACCAGCGGCCAGATCCTGCTCGATGGCGTCGACGTCGGCAGCTGGCCGCCCCACCGCCGGCAGGTCAACACGGTGTTCCAAAGTTATGCGCTGTTTCCGTTTCTGACCGTCGGCGAGAACGTCGCCTTCGGCATGAAGTACAAGTCGGTGCCCAAGTCGGAGGTGAACACGCGGGTGGGAGAGGCGCTCGAGCTGGTCCAGCTGTCCGGCTACGAGAAGCGCCGCCCCAACCAGCTCTCAGGCGGTCAGCAGCAACGCGTCGCCCTGGCCCGAGCGCTGGTGCTGCGTCCGTCGGTGCTACTGCTCGACGAGCCGCTGGGGGCGCTTGATGCCAAGCTCCGACGCACACTCCAGGTCGAGTTGGGCGCGCTGCAGGAACAGGTCGGAATCACCTTCCTGTACGTCACCCACGATCAGGAAGAGGCGCTTACGATGTCCGATCGTCTGGCCGTCATGAACCACGGTCGCATCGCGCAGCTCGGCCCGCCCGAGGAGGTCTACAACGAGCCCGCCGATGCCTATGTCGCGGACTTCCTGGGGGTGTCGAACTTGATGGACGCTCAGGTGGAGCCCGGCGGCTCCGGTAAGGAGTGCTGCCGCCTGCGCCTGGGTGAGTTCATCGTCGAGGCCGAGGCTGGTCAGCTCGACGCGACCGGGTCGGTGAAGGTGGCGATCCGTCCTGAGCGCATCCACCTGCATGCCTATGAGGACGGCGGTAGCAACCGCGTGCCGGGAATGGTCGAGCGGCTCGTCTTTCTCGGCTCGACGACGCAGGTCTTCCTTCGCCTCGCCAGCGGCTCGGCGCTCCAGACGCTCGTTCGCAACGACGGCGCTGAATTGCCGTATAGCCAGGGAACGCCCGTCAGCGTGGGCCTCCCGGCCGACGCGCTAAGGGTTCTGCCCGATCCCGGCATCAGCGTGGCCGAGATTCGCGACGAGACGCTGGGCGAAGAGCTGCTCGACGTGACCGGTACGGCCTCGACCTGATTGCGGCCCGCTCAGGGCGAGCGCGCGGTGGCCGGCCGGGCGTAGGGCCTCAAGGACCGCAGCATCAACACTGGAAAGAGCGTCAGAAGCATCGCTGCGGCAAGCAGCAGGAACGGCACCGCATCGCTTGTGGCGCGGGAGAGGACGGCGGCCGCAGGAGCGCCGATAGTTTCGCCCAGCGCCCACGCCAGATTGAGCAGCATCGAGGCGAAGACGAGCGCGGCGCCCACGTGCTCGACTGCATCCGTCATCAGCAGCATGGCCGGCGTCGCGCACGCAGTCAGCGGGCCGCCGTCGGTCAGCACGGTGAGCACGGCCAGCGCGAGCACCGATTGAGGCAGCGGAAGCAGCGCAAGCAGCACGGCGGTCAGCCCCAGGCCCAGGCCCAGCGGGAGGAGGATCCCGCGGCGATCGATCACTCGTCCGACCGCCGGCGCCAGGACCGTGCTCACCAGTGAGGTGACCACGAATATGAGTCCGATGGCCACCCCCGAGGCGCCAAATCGCGACAGACGGAGCGGAAGCAGAGTGCCGAGCGCTCCGATCGTGGCGGCCTCGAGCAGGATCAGCCAGAACCCGAGTAGGAGCCGAGGGCTTCGAGCAAGCGCGCGAAGCGGCGCGCCTGCCCCGAGCTTGGCACGAGGCGGCTCGGGATGATTCAGCGTCCACGCGGTCAGCGCCAATGCCACTCCGCCGACGAACGTGAACACCACCCGCGTCCCTACAGCCACTGCCAACGTGCCGAGGATCGGTCCCAGCAGCGTTCCAAAGATCGCCGAGGCCAGTACGGATCCCAGGATTTCGCCGCGGCGTCCACGCGGCGCGATCGCGATCACCCAGGCCAGGCCGCCGCCCCAGATGCACCCGCAGGCAATCCCCTGTATGAAGCGCAGGCCGTCGAGCGTCGCGAGGCTCGAGGCGAAGCCGAAGGCAACGATTGCCGCGGTGAACAGAAGCAGGCCCACGACGGTGGTGCGGCGAACACCCGCCCGGGTTGCGATCCACCAGCCCACCAGCGACCCGGGCAGCATCCCCGCGGGATAGGCCGCCGCAAGCACCCCGATCGCGGGCTTGGATGCGCCGAACAGATGGGCGTAGTGCGGCAGCACCGGGGTGACCGCCGAATACAGGACGGATTCGAACCCCAGCAACACGCTGATCAACAGCACGGTGCGCCGCTCGGGCCCAAGGCGGTCCTTCGCGTCCGCCAGCCGTCGTGTCAGCGTCGAGCTCATGCCTTGACCAGCGCTGCGCCGAGCCGGCGCAGCGTGCCGCGAAGTTCCGCGTCCTCGCCGCTGGCAAGGTTCTCGACCAGCAGGCCGTCCGCGGCGGCGAGCAACAACGCCGCGTCGGACGGCGGGTCGGAGGATCCCGCCTGGGCCAGCAGCCGGCCAAGCGCGTCTAGATAGGCGTCGGTCCAGCGCCGGGTCACCGCCCGCAGCGCGGGTCGACGCGCCGCTTCCAGCAGCAGCGCGTAGGTGGCAAGCAGCGAGCCTCGGGCGGCCTGGCCGCTCTCGTCGAGCGGATCGAGAATCGAGTCGACGGCAAGTGCGACCGGGTCCGCTACGACCGCCGGAGCATCCTGGATGAACGCGTGCAGCCGCTCGATATCGCTGTCGGCCGCGCGCTCCAGAGCCGCCGTCAGCAGGTGCTCCTTTGACTCAAACCAATACGTCGTCGAGGCCAGGGGTAGGTCCGCCACCTCGGCTACGCGGCGATGCGTGACGGCATCGGCGCCCACCTCCGCGACGATGCGGATGACGGCGTCGAGCAACGCGTCCCGTCGTGCCGTGCCCCGGGGACGCAAGGGTGGTTGAGTGGAGGTCGGAGGCATACTGGTACAAATGTACCGTTTGAGCGGAGCGCGGATGGTGTCCGGATGCGATCCGGCCGCCGGGGACCCCGCGGGACCGTAGGATTGCCCTCGCATGGCCGCCGACTCATTCACCTCCCCCCTTGCGCCCGATGCGAATGCCGGCCGTGTGGCGCTTGTGACGGGGGGAGGGACAGGAATTGGGCGGGCCACCGCTCTTGCCCTGGCCGGCACCGGTGCCAACGTGGTCATTTGCGGCCGACGCGAGGAGCCGCTGATCTCGACCGCCCGCGAAATTGAGCGATCCGGCGCTAGTTGCTTGGCGGTGCCGGCGGACATCCGCGAGGCCGACCAGGTCGAGCGCGTCGTCGACGCCGCGCTCGAGCGCTTTGGCGCGATTGAGGTGCTGGTCAACAATGCCGGAGGTCAGTTCGAAGCCCCGGCCGAGACGATCTCGGACAAGGGATGGCGGGCCGTGGGTCGCCTGACCCTAGACGCGACATGGAGCGTCACCAGGACGGTCGCGACGCGGTCGATGATCCCGCGCCGCGGCGGGCTGATCGTGTTCCTGGGTTTCAGCCCGCTGCGTGGCATTCCGGGGTTCGCCCACGCATGTGCCGCGAGGGCGGCGGTAGGAAACCTGGCTTCTGGCCTGGCCCTCGAGTGGAGCCGGCACCGGATCCGGTCGGTGTGCGTAGCGGCAGGTACGATCGCGACCGAAGCCCTGGCGGGCTACGGCGAGGAGGCGGTTGAAAGGTGGCGGCGCAGCGTGCCGCTCGGCCGCCTCGGCTCGCCACACGAGGTGGCCAGCTTGATCGCATTTTTGGCGACTGCCGGCGGCGCCTACATCACCGGCACGACGATCGCCGTCGACGGCGGCGGCGATGCCTGGGGACTGGCCGAGGAGCCTTTCCGGTGACCGAGCTGATCGAGATCCGCCGCGCGCGGCAGACGTGCATCGTCACGCTGCGACGCGAACACAAGCTCAACGCCATCTCGGGCGAGGTCGAGCGTGAGCTGTGTGCCGCGCTCGAGGCTCCCGAGCTGAGGGAGGCCGCGTGCGTGGTGCTCACAGGCGGGCAGCGCGTCTTCTCCGCGGGCGCCGACCTCAACGAAATGCGCGGGCTGGACCCCGCTTCGATCGTCTCCTACTACCAGGGGACGGGTGACTTTGCCGAACGGGTGGCAGACCTTCCCCAGCCGACTTTCTCCGCCATCTCCGGCTACTGCCTGGGGGGCGGGCTCGAGCTTGCCCTCGCCACCGACTTTCGCATCGCAGATGACACTGCGGTATTCGGGCTGCCCGAGGTGGGACTCGGGATCCTCCCGAGCTCCGGCGGGACTCATCGCCTCGTGCAGATGCTCGGTCCTGCGCGCGCCAAGGAGGTCATCTTGCTGCGCGACCGCGTCTCGGCGCAGGAGGCCCATCGGATCGGCCTGATCACCGAGTTGGTCGATCAAGGCGAGGCGCTGTCACGCGCGATGGAGCTCGCTGAGTTCGTGTCCGGGCACCCGCAGCTTGCGGTCCGCGTGACCAAGCGGGTGGTCGACTCGATGAGCGATGGCGGCCGGACGGCCGGACTCGAGCTCGAGCGCCTCGCGTACGGGCTGCTGGCGCAGACCTCCGAGGCAGACGAAGCGACCGCGCGACGACTGTCGCGGTGACGTCGGCGCCCGTTTGAGGCGGGGCGCCTCGACCCGCGCAACCCAGTCGCGCCAGGGGTCATATGGCCCTGCCAAAACCGCCGGCAATGGTCCTTTTGACCAGGACAGGGCCATGTGTATCCTGAGGTCAACTCGAATCGAGTTCGAGTGTCAGGGTGTCTGATCGGACCGGATCGCAGACGCTCAAAAGATGACGGCTGCCCCTGCCCGCGTGGTCGGGGCAAGGCCGCTCGACCACGACGACTGAAAGACGCCCGAGCACAACTTCCCGGGAGATATTGAATGCTGAAGATCGCGCGCTGGTGCCTGGATCACCGAAAGAAGGTCGTCGTCTTCTGGGTGTTGGTGGCAGTGCTGACCACCGTGATTGCGCAGGCCGCCGGCCGCAATTACGCGACCAACTTCACGCTCCCCGGAACGGAGTCACAGCGCGCGCTCAACCTGCTCAAGCGCGAGTTTCCGACCCAGGGCGGGGATATCGACACGATCGTCTTTCACACCTCGAGCGGGACGATCTATGGGCCACACGTTCGTGGCGCGATCGAGCCGCTGCTCGCTCGCGTGGCGCGGGTGTCGCACGTGGCGACGGTGGTCTCCCCCTACAACAGCGTTCGCGGACGGCTCCAGGTCTCACCCGATCGGCGAACCGCGTTTGCCTCGATCTTCTACGACAAGCCGCCTAACCAGCTTGCGCAGTCGACCGGCACGCCAGTGCTCAACGCGGTCCACGGCGTGCACGTGCCGGGCCTTCGGGTGGCTGCCGGCGGTCAGGTCATCGAGAACGCGGAGGGGTTCAGCGTCGGACCCGCGACCGCCGTGGGCGCGCTCGCCGCGCTGGTGATCCTGCTCATCACCTTCGGCTCCCTGATCGCGGCAGGCATGCCGCTTATCACCGCCGCCTTCGGACTGGTCACCGGGGTGGCGATCATCGGTCTGCTCACCCACGTCACCGCGATGCCCAATGTGACCACGGAGCTCGCGCTGATGATCGGTCTGGGGGTGGGGATCGACTACGCGTTATTCATCGTCACCCGCTTCCGCGAGGCTCACGGCCGCCTAGGAGACGTGCGCGAATCCGTGCTCGAGGCAATGGACACCTCCGGACGGGCCGTCTTGCTGGCGGGCACCACCGTGGTGATCGCCCTGCTGGGCATGTTCGTCACGGGCGTGAGCTTCATGTACGGCCTCGCGATCGGCTCCGTCATTGCCGTGTTATTCACGATGCTGGCCTCGCTGACGCTGCTTCCGGCCCTGCTTTCTCGCTTCGGGGCCCGGCTGGTCAGGCCCACCCGTGGCGCTGCGCGCCGGGAGGCGGCCGGCAAGGCGCCGCGTGAATCGTTCTGGCGGCGCTGGAGCGAGGTCGTGCGAGCACATCCGCTCATCCTCACGGTGGCTGCGCTGGCCGTAATGGTTGCCATCGTGATCCCGGTCGGTGGGCTTCGGCTCGCCAACAGCGACGCGGGCAACGACCCGGCAAACACGAGCACACGCCAGGCGTACGACCTGGTGGCAAAGGGCTTTGGTCCTGGCTTCAACGGGCCGCTATCGCTGGTGGCCGAGATACACGGCAGCAGTGGGGCAGCGGCGCTGCGCCCGGTGGGGTCCGCCGTGCGCGCGACGCCTGACGTGGCAGCCGCGACCGCGCCGCGGATCAGCCCGTCGGGCGCGGTCGCGGTCATTCAGGTCTACCCGCGTTCCGCGCCCCAGGACGTGGCCACGTTCAACCTCGTCCATCGGCTGCGCGACCACGTGCTGCCCCCGCTCGAGCACAGCAGCGGGGTTCGGGTGCTCGTGGGCGGCTTCACCGCCGGCTCCGTCGACTTCGCCAACGTGCTCTCGAACAAGCTCCCGATCTTCGTCGCGGTCGTGGTCGTGCTGTCGGCGCTGCTCTTGTTCGTGATCTTCCGCTCGCTGGTGATTCCGCTGCAGGCGGCGGCGATGAACCTGCTCAGCATCGGCGGGGCGCTCGGAGCGACAGTTCTCGTTTTTCAGAAGGGAGTCCTCTCGGGCCTCTTCGGCGTCCAGGAAGCACCCGTGGAGCCGTGGATCCCGGTGATCATCTTCGCGGTCGTGTTCGGTCTCTCCATGGACTACGAGGTCTTCCTCATCTCACGCGTGCGCGAGCAATGGGTCAAGAGCGGGGACGCGTCCGGTGCGGTTGTCGACGGGATCGCCTTCACCGGGCGGGTTATCACCGCGGCAGCGGCCATCATGATCTGCGTCTTCCTGTCCTTTGTGCTCGGCAATGAGCGCTCGCTGAAGGAGTTCGGCTTCGGCTTGGCCGTGGCCGTGTTCCTCGACGCGATCGTCATCCGCTGCGTTTTGCTGCCGGCCGTGCTCGAGTTGCTGGGTCCGCTCACCTGGAAGCTCCCGCGCTGGCTGGACGCGCGCCTTCCGCACGTCAATATCGAGGGCAGCGCGGCCCGCGACCGAGCGCCTTCCTCGGAGGCCGGGGAAGCGGGAGAGGCCGACCGCGAGGTCGCCCGAGTTCGGAGCTAGGCCGCTAAAAAGGGCGCCGCGCTCATCGCGGACCAGGCGCCACCAGTCCGTTCTCATACGCGTAGATCACCGCCTGAACCCGATCTCGCAGTCCCAGCTTCTGGAGCACGCTCGAGACATGAGACTTCACCGTGGGTTCGGAGACGACGAGCGCCGCGGCAATCTCCGCGTTGGACATACCTGCGGCAAGTAGCCGGAGCACCTCGAGCTCACGCTCGGTTAGATCCGCCAGCAGGCCGCTGTCACGCGGCACTGCCGCGGGAAGCCGGCGGGCCACCTGTTCGAGGAGTCGCTTGGTGACCGCCGGCGACAGCTGCGCATCACCGGCGGCGACTGTTCGAACCGCGCGCACCAGCTCCTCGACCGGCGCGTCCTTGAGCAAGAACCCGCTGGCTCCGGCCCTCAGCGCCTCGATGATGTAGTCGTCCAGACCGAACGTGGTCAGGATCAGGATCTTTTGGTTGGGCATCCTGCGGGTCGCCTCGATCCCGTCCGTCCCGGGCATGCGCACGTCCATCAGCACGACGTCGGGATCGTGGCGCCGGGCCAGCTCCACCGCCTGGTCGCCGTCCTGCGCCTCGGCGACGACTTGGACCCCGCCCGTGGCCTCGAGCACGGCCTTGAACCCGGCGCGGGCGAGCGGCTGGTCGTCGACGATGAGAACTCGAATTGGGCTCATCGGGCGTACGGCAGCGTTGCCAGCACGCGGTATCCGCGGCCGTTTAGCGGCCCGGCCTGGAGCCTTCCCCCGAAAAGGGCCACCCGCTCGCGCATTCCAACCAGCCCATGACCCGAGGAGTCCGCAATTGGTTGACCGGCGCCGGTGCCGTTGTCGAGTATCTCCAGCTCGAGGCAGTCCTTCCCGTAGCGCAAATCCACCGATGCCCGATCGCTGCCGGAGTGCTTGATCACGTTCGTGAGCGCCTCCTGGACGATGCGGTAGGCCGACAGCTCGACTCCGGCCGGCAGCGTGCGCGGCGTCCCGGTCACCGACAGCTCGACGTCCACGCCGCCCGCCCGCGCCCTTTCCAGCAGCGGGCCAAGGTCGCCGAGGGCGGGCTGCGGGTCGCGCTCGTCCTGAGCCCTGGCCGCGCGCATCAGCTCAAGTGTCCGGTGCATCTCGCTCATGGCGTCGCGCCCAAGCTCGGCGATTGTCTGCGCGCTATGGCGAGCCGACGGATCGCTCGCGGTCGCCTCGAGCGCCTGTGCCTGGATAACCATCAAGCTCACATCGTGGGCCACGACATCGTGGAGCTCGCGCGCGATCCGGAGGCGTTCGTCTGTGGCGGCCTGCTCGTCGAGCAGGGCGCGCTCGCGCTCAAGCCGGGCCGCGCGCTCGCGCTGCTCGTCGAAGTACGCCAGGCGAGTCGCTTGATAGAGGCCGAGCGCCAGTGCTGCACCGGCCAGGGCCGCCCCGGCGATGACCCCGAACAGTGGCAGGCTGTAACCCCACGCCAATCGGTGCAGGGCGAGCCCAAGCACCGCCACGATTGCGCCCGCCGCCGCGATCCGCCACGGCCGTCGCGAGGCGACCGTGTAGATCGCCACCAGCGCCGGAGGCCAGAACACGGCCGCGGTGGGGATCGCGATGCCGAGGACCAGCGTGATCACGAGGACCAAGACCGGCCACCGGCGCCTCATAAGCAGCGCCAGCGTCGACAGGATGGCGGCGCTCGCAATAGCGACCGCCTGCGCCAAGGTGAATCCCTTCACGATCTGGTGGCTGCCAACGGCGGCGCTCGCGTGGTGGATTCCGTTACTGGCCACCGCGACCGTCGGCACGAGCACCACGAGCGCGAGCAACCCGTCAAGCACCCAGGGCGCGATCGCATCGACCCTGCGTAAAAGCTCTGGGCGCTCGCGCTTGCCGTTCACGGCCAAAGCGTACGTCGCGGGATCAGACTTCCACACGTCGTGCCCACCAGCCGCCGGCGACCAGGGCTGCTAACGCCCAGGCGACGGCGACCGCGATCGCAACCGGGAGCTGGAAATGCAGTCCGGAAATGGTGTCTCCGGCCATCCGCTGGAATGTCGCCAGCGGCAGTGCCTCGCGCAGGCTTCCCAGGAAACTGAGTTGCAGCAGTAGCTGCGAGATCACCACCCCGAACGCGATCACGCTTGCCATGAGTGGCCCGCGCGAACGCACGAAGGTCGCGATGCCGGTGCACACGAGCGCGCCCACGGCCCCGAACGCGAGCACCGCTCCATCGCGCTGCGCGATGTCCGCCAGCGACGGCGCGGGCGATGATCCCGCCAGCGCTATCGAGCAGACCGTGACGACGACAAGCGCGGCGACCAGAAGGACGGTCGTCGTGACGACCGCAGCGACGGCGCGCGAGGCGTAGAACGCAAGGCGGGAGCGCCCCGTTGCGAGCAGGTCGCGCAGCGCCCCGACCTCCGCGTCTCCCGCCCCCGCCGTGACACCGATCATCGCCGCCAGCACCACCGCGATCATCCCCAGGAAGTCGGTCGCGTCCTGGAAGCTCTTGACGCCGCCGGCGGGACGGACGTGCTGCGGATCGGCTCCATGTCGCGCCGCCGTCACGATGAATACGACCGCCACCGAGCCGACCGCGATCAGTGTGGCCATCGCCATCAGGCCACGGCGCCGTCGCAGCTTGAGCAGGTCAGAGCGGATCAGGGCCAAAGCATCGGAGATCATTTTTCGTCCTCCAGTCGCTGGGTGATGTTCAAGAAGCGCTCTTCGAGCGAGGATTCGATCGGAGCCACCCGGTCGATTGCCAGTCGGGCATCGAGCATCCGGCGCACGATCTCGGTCACCAGTTCACGGTCGGCGGTCCCATTGGCAGCCAGTGACACCACCACCCCGCCGCTCTCCACGGCCGCGCGGTCTACACCGTGGAGGTTTGCGACCAGCGCCGCAGCGCGCCCCGGGTCGTCCGTTCCGATGGAGATCCTGCGGTTGCGCGCCGTGAGCTCATCTATGGAGCCTTGCGTGACCACTCTGCCGCGGTCCACGATCGCCGCGAAGTCGCATGTGCGCTGAACCTCGTCCAGCAGGTGGGAGGACAAAAACACCGTGCGGCCCTCGTCTACGAGCCCGCGGATGAGGCCACGCACCTCGAGCATCCCGCCGGGGTCAAGCCCGTTCATGGGCTCGTCCAGGAATAGAAGCTCTGGATCGGCCAGGAGACAGCGTGCGATTCCCAGCCGCTGGCGCATGCCCAGCGAGTAGCTGGACACCCGGTCGCCTGCGCGGGCACTCAGGCCGACTCGCTCCATCGCGGCCGGGATGCGCTGGGCCGCCATTCCACCCCGAGCGGCGGCGTTGACCTCCAAGTTCTCGCGCCCGCTGAGGAACCCATAGAACGTCGGCTCCTCGACGATTGCGCCCACCCCGCTCAGCGCTCGCGCGCGCTGTGCGGGTACGGCGTGGCCGAGAACCGACATCGATCCCGAGGTGGGCCATGCGAGCGCCAGCAGCAGCCTGATGATGGTTGTCTTTCCGGCGCCGTTGGGCCCGAGGAAGCCGAATGCCACGCCGCGCGGGACCTCGAGGTCAACGCCGTCGAGGGCCTTGCGCTGACCGAAGCGCTTCGTCAGGCCGGTTGTCTTGACGGCCAGCGCCGCGCCGTCTGTGCTTGATGTGCTCATGGACGCCAAGGTAGGGAGGCGCGGGGTGTGTGTCGTCAAGCGCAAGCAGCACTCCGCGGCCTACCCGAGGACCGTTTGCGAGCGGCATCTCATACCTGAGGATGAGTCGAGTGAGACGGCGCGGGTAGAGTCCCGCTCGAGGCGGGATGGCGGAAAATCGTCGGATGTCAGCAGGAGCGGGGCGGTGAGCGTGTTCGTCACCGGAGCGACCGGGTTCATCGGTCGCCGTCTGCTCGATCAGCTGCTTGCTCGCGGCGAGGAGGTGCATGCGCTGGCCCGGTCGCAGTCGGTGGACAAGCTGCTGAGAGTGGCGCGCCGTCTCGACACCGCCGACCGGGTAAAGCCCGTCGTGGGAGACCTCAGCGCTCCGATGCTGGGGATCGAGCCCGAGTGGATTCGAGCGCACGCGGGTCACATCGACCATGTCTTCCACCTCGCGGCGGTCTACGACATGGCGGCGTCAGACGAGGCCAACGAGATCGCGAACGTCGGCGGGACGCGGGAGACGGTGGCCGTCGCCAACGCTCTGAATGCCGGCTGCCTGCACCACGTCTCCTCGGTGGCGGTGGCGGGAAGCTACGTGGGCACCTTCACCGAGGAGATGTTCGACGTAGGCCAGCCGCTGCCGCACTCCTATCACCGCACGAAGTTCGAATCGGAGCGGATCGCCCGCGAAGAGTCTTCAACTCCCAGGCGTGTGTACCGCCCGGCGATCGTCGTGGGCGACTCTCGCACGGGGGAGATGGACAAGGTCGATGGGCCCTACTACTTCTTCCCGCTCCTGGACGTCGCATCCAAGCTGCCCTCCGCGCTGCGGTTCCTGGCGCCCCGGCTCGGCGCCACCAATCTGGTCCCGGTCGATTTCGTCGCTTCGGCGATTGACTTCCTTGCATACGAGCAGGGCCTCGACGGCCGCGCATTTCACCTGGTCAACCCAAAGCCACAGCCGACGATCGAGGTGCTCAACGTGTTCGCCCGAGTTGCCGGGGCACCACGCCTGAGCGGTGTCCTACCGCGCGCGTTGTTCGATGTTCCGATTCAGGTCGGCGTGGTCCGCGAGCTGCTGCTGCCGCAACTGGGGATTCCCGCAGCAGCGCTCGATCACGTGTCCTTCACCTGCACCTTCGACTCGAAGGCCACTCGACGGGTGCTCACGGGCTCCGGGATCGAGGTGCCGGCACTGGAGGCGTACGCGCCCGTGCTATGGAAGTACTTCAAGGACCACATGCGCGACGGGAGCACGCTCCCGGCTTGACGCGCCGGCGGTGCGTTTGACCGCGGTACGGTCTTAGACATGCGACCGAACATCTTTCCCGCCCTGCACTACCGCGACCCCGAGACAGCCCTCCAGTGGCTCAAACGCGCGTTTTGCTTTGAGGAGAAGGCCGTCTACCGCGGCGACGACCAACGCATCGTTCATGCCGAACTACGGCTCGGCGACGGCCTGGTCATGTTCGGCGGCCTACCCACCGATACCGCGGGCTCAGGCGACGGCCAGCCGCCGGTCACCATCTATGCAGTCGTAAGCGACCCGGATGGCCACTATGAACGGGCCCGGGCCGCTGGGGCGGAGATCGTCAGAGAGCTGTCAGACCAGCCCTACGGCTCGCGCGAGTACAGCGCTCGCGACCCCGAGGGCAACCTGTGGTCGTTCGGAACGTACGACCCCTACGTTGCCGACTAGAACACCGACTGCGTAGTACGTGCGCTTCATCGGAGCGACCGGGTGCGACGATCCGGTGATCACGGTCACTGGCTGAAGGCCGTCGGACACGCGCGCGGCCCGCTTCCCGAGCGCTGGCTCGAGGAGGGGCGGACGGGCGTGCTTCGGGAGGGTGGCTTCCCGCGGCGCCCGCGTGTCAGCGAGGATGACCGTCTTGTGCTGTACGCAAGCGTGTGGCGCCGGATCTTCGGCGTGGTGGTGGCGGTGGCGGAGGTCTATCGGGTCGAGCACCCGCGTTGGCCCTGGCGGATCGCCGTCGAACCGCTGCTGGTCGTGCCGGATCTCGATCTCGCTCCGCCGGTCGAGGCAATTGGCGTCGCAGCCCGCTCGATGTCGCAGCAGTCGCATATCCGTCTCGACACGGACCAGTACGCTCAAGCGGTCGAGGCGCTCAGCTCGATAGCGCTGTGAGCGAACGCCGAATTCGCCCAAAGCTCGCAGTCGCACCAGGGAGGGACGGAGGCCGAAGTGCTCGAATTCCTTGGGCGAATAGATGACCGAGTGCTCTCCCGTCCCTGGTGCCACACGGCCGCCGAGATTGTTACGCTGGCTCGCATTCCGCGTGGGGATCTCAGGATGCTGAGCGCTGTGATGCGAGCACCTTTCATGTCCGTCGAGAGCCTTAAGTACTAAGCCGTGCCCCGGCCAGTCGAACGCAGCCAGCGTTACGTCCCAGGTCTCGACGGGCTACGTGCTATCGCGGTCCTGTTGGTGATCGTCTACCACATCAATGCACCTTGGGCCAGAGGGGGGATGCTCGGCGTGGGCGTCTTCTTCACGCTCTCGGGCTACCTGATTACCGACCTCCTGCTCAATCATTACCGGCGTCGGGGCAACCTGGGATTGGCGCAGTTCTGGATCAGGCGAGCTCGGCGGCTGCTGCCGGCGCTGTTCTTGATGCTGGTGGTGGTCAGCATCCTGGTGGCGCTGTTCGACGCCTCCCAGCTCGACAGCGTGCGTCGGCAGGTGATCTCGGGGGCCTTCTACTTCGCGAACTGGTCCACGATCGCCGTACACGGCTCCTACTTCTCGCGCTTCGCGCAACCACTGCCGCTTGATCACCTGTGGTCGCTTTCGATCGAGGAGCAGTTCTATCTGGTGTGGCCATGGCTCGTGCTGCTCGCTGTGAAGTTTCTTTCGGACCGCCGGGGAGTGCTGCTAATCGCGCTGATCGGGACCGCTGTCTCCGCCTTCCTGACGGCCCAGCTGTACCACCCCGGACTTCTGGACCCGACTCGTTTGTACGAAGGCACGGATACTCGCGCCTTTGAGCTCCTGATCGGTGCCGCGCTGGCCTGTGTGAGGCCGACCGCGTTCCCGCGCTTCCGCTCCCGGATCTCACTGCGCCGATTGCTGGCACTCGACCTGGCGGGCGTGGCAGGTCTGATCACGATCTTCATCCTGGTCTGGCAGACCACGCCGTTCACCCCTTTCCTGTACCCCTGGGGGCTCCTTCTCCTTTCGTTCTCAAGCGTCGCAGTTATTGGCGCCGTTGTTCACTCGGCAAGTGCGCTTGGCGCGCTGCTCGGGTCCCGGCCGCTGCGCTGGATCGGCGTACGTTCGTATGGCATTTACCTGTGGCAGTGGCCGATAGTCGTCCTTTGGGGACAGTCGACCAATGGCGTGAACTGGGGCAGGGCCCTTTTGCAGATAGCGGTCACGTTCGTCGTGGCCAGCCTCTCATGGACCTATCTGGAGGCGCCGATTCGTCGCGGGGCGCTTGGACGGCTGTGGCGGCGGGCGCACCTGGGCGCCGCCCGTCTCAGCGCCCGTCGCACTGCCTATGCGCTCGGCGGCAGCGCCTTCGCGGCTTTGCTGATCACTGCCGTGGCACTCGGCGGAGTCCTGCCACAAATCGCAAGCGGCCGTCGCGCGGCACCCGAGATCGCGAAGCTTCCTCCGAAACTAAAGAACGCCCGAGCGGTTTCCGATCCGTCCGCCAATGGGAGCGCGTCGGGGAAATCTGATCCAGCTCTTGGCCACAAGCGACCGGCCAAGCCGGCGACGCGAACGTCGTGCCGCTCGGTCGTCTACATCGGCGACTCCACCTCCGAGGGACAGATCTCCAGCAGCTACATCTCGAATCCCCGAAAGCAGCTTGCCGGACAGCTGCACCGGGTGGGTGTGACCACGACGATTCCGGAGATCTCCGGTGCCCGCTCCATCGTCGAGGTCTTCGAGGGCCACCCGAACGCGGCGACCGTGGCGCGCCAACACATATCCCAGGGCTATCACGGCTGTTGGATACTCGCGATGGGTACCAACGACTCCGCGGACGTGGAGGCCGGCTCGCACTCCACTCGGATGCAGCGGATCGAGACCATGATGAAGATCATTGGCCACCAGCCCGTGCTGTGGATAGACGCGATCAGCCTGCTCAGCACCGGGCCCTACCAAGAGTCCGGGATGCAGGAGTGGAACAACGACCTCCTCACCGCATGCCGCCGTTACCCGACGATGCGCATCTTCGACTGGGCGATCCACGCCAGACGCAAATGGTTCATCCCCGACGGCATCCACTATTACGCCCCCGGCGACATAGCCCGCAACTACTGGATCGCCCACGGCCTGGTCGAGGCATTCCCACAAGGCCAGGCACCCAGCTCCAACTGCCTCGTTCGCTAGCGGCGTCGCAGATCGCCATCTAACGCGGCGACCTGGGGCCTTGATGACGTGGCGACCCGGGCCTTGCTCAATTCGTTGCTTTTGCTTACG
>DASRHQ010000086.1:0-24826 GCA_035650455.1 Solirubrobacteraceae bacterium | reverse complement strand
TGATAGCGACAAGATTGTCGCGCAGCCACTCGTCCTCGACCGGCCCGCTCGCTTGAGTCGCCGGGCTAAGACGGCTCAACCTCGGCCGGCTCAGGTGCTCGTCGAGCGGGTCTGATTCGTCGAGCACGCTGCCCCACCAGTACAGACGGCTATAGAGCTCGACGTGGCGATCGACGATCTCCGCGTAGGTGCCCGAGTTGACCATCACGTCAGCCCAGCGTCCGAGCACCTCCTGGCCATGCTCGAGCATCCCCGCGATCAGACGGTGCAGCTGTTCGCGGTCGTCGTCGCTGGCGAGCATTTCATCCATCGCTGCGGTGAGACGCGCTGTGTCGTTCACCACCTCGGAACCGGCTGCCAGGGTCCCGTCGTCGAGTTCGCCGTCGGGAACGAGACCGGCGAGCTCGAGCAGACCGCCCCACACCAGGCGGGCCGCGCGGACCAAATCAAACAACGCGTACTGCGCGAGCACCGACCAGCGCTCGCGCTGTCGGCGCTCAAGTACTTCGTTAAGCACCGCCGCTGTCACCGCGACGACAATCAAGCTCGCGATCAGACCCGTCAAGAGCGTGTGACGCAACCAGAACCCGTCATTGGCGAGGTCCCAGGCGATCGCCCCGAAAAGAACCAGCAAACTGAGGCCGCCGATGATCCGCGTCGCGCGCACGTACGTCCGAAGCGAGTCAGCACGGCGCGGACCGACAGTGTGAGGAGCCATCCCCTTGGCGAGCATAGAGCGCCGCACACGCTGGCCGAAGCGAAGTGTTGGGGACCCCCACGGGCGCCAGTCCGGTACCGGCGGGGCGCCTCGCGCTAGCCTGAGCTGCGTGGACGCGGAGGAGTCGTTTGATCTGGATGCCGCCGGACTCAGGGCCGACGATCGCGATGCGGTCACGTCGCTCGAGGTGCTCGCCAGCAAGCTTGAGCAGGCACTCCCGACACACACCCGTGTCGAGCGACGTGGGCGTGGACTGTTTGCGCGCGGGAAGATAGTTGAGCGGCTCGAGGTGCGACTGGGCGACTGGGTGCTTTCGCTACGCCGGGCGAACGGGCGCGTCGAGGGCTGGCGCGAGCGCGAGGTGGGTGGTATCTCGATTAAGCGCGAGCCGCTCGGCATGGGCACGTGGGTGAGCGCATTGGTGCTGGAGCTGCGCGAGGCCTCCGGACGCAGCGCCGAGGCCCGAGAGGCGCTGGCGCGGCTGCTGAGCTGATGGCCAAAGACGACCGCGACGCGTCCGCTCAGACCCGGGAGCGCGAGCAGGCCGAGTCGCTGGCGCGGATCGAGTCAGGCGGCATCCCCGTACAGGCCGAGCGCCGGCTGCGGGAAATGGCGGCGAGAGACGCTCCGTTTTCGAGCACGCTGTCGGTTGACGAGTTCGCGCTCTGTTCGAAGCTCGGGTTGCAGCCGCTCGGGCAGGTGCTCGGCGCGTCCGTGCACCAGGTCGGCTGGCAGAACCTGCCCTGGTCCGGCTCGTGGGGCGGAGGGCTGATCGTCGAACTCGACGTGATCGCCGCGGCATGGGAGGAGGCGCGGCGCCGCGCCTTCGATCGACTCGCCGAAGAGGCAAGTCACCTTGGGGCGGACGTGGTGGTCGGCGTGCGTCTGCATCGGGGCGTCCATGACTGGGCGGCGGGCGCGGTCGACTACGTCGTCAACGGCACCGCCGCGCGGCTGCCCGGCTCGGAGCGCGCCGGCCACCCGCTGCTCTCAGACCTCTCCGGCCAGGAACTCTGGCTGCTACATGAGGCGGGCTATGCGCCCGTCGGGTTGGTTGCCACGACCGCGGTGTTCTTCGTGTCACCCTCTGCCTCCACCCAATGGGCTCGCTTCATGACAAGCGCCGTCAACCAGGAGCTAACAGACTTCACCCAGGGCGTCTACGCGGCTCGGGAGAGGGCGCTCGGAGCCCTCGCCAGTCAGGCGGGCGCCAGCGGGGCAGACGGGATCGTTGGGGTGCGGATCGAGCAGCAATCGGGTCTTCACAGCTTCCGGATGGGCTCCATTGGAGGCCAAGGCGATCGCGAGGGGCTAATGATCACTTTGCAAGCTTTCGGCACCGCGATCCGCGACCGAAAGCGGGCCGACCAACCCACACCCCAGGCCGCCATCGAGCTGGGGCGGTAGCCGAGAGGAGACCTTCGAGCAATGCCGACAGGAGCCAGATGCCGATATGAGTGAAGCCAGCTACGACCCGACTTCGCTGGAGGGAGTACCCGAGGCGGGGCGCGCGCGCCTGGAGCAGAACAAGGAAGGATTGTTCACCTCGGACCTGTCGGTGAACGAGTTCCTGCTCATCAAGCAGGCGGGTTTCGATCCCTTGGGGCTCGTTGTCGGCAGCTCGATCTACCACATAGGCGTCCAGGTCACAGGCTGGAAGCGCAGCCAGGAGATGACAGTGCTCTCGGAGGCGATGTACCACGCTCGCCAGCTCGCGATGACGCGCATGGAGGAGGAGGCCGACGCACTCGGTGCCGACGGTGTGGTGGGTGTGCGCCTCGATATCGGCCGCTACGAGTGGGGTCAGAATATGGCCGAGTTCATCGCCATCGGCACTGCCGTGAAGCACCGCGGCGGCGTGTTGCACAGGGCACCAAGTGGACGCCCTTTCACTAGCGATCTGTCCGGCCAGGACTTCTGGACGCTGCTGCGTACCGGTCACCGGCCGGTGGGGATGGTGATGGGCAGCTGCGTATATCACGTCGCACATCGCGGGATGCTGCAGTCGCTGGGGCAGATGGGCCGCAACATCGAGCTGCCCAACTTCACTCAGGCCCTCTACGACGCGCGGGAGCTGGCCATGGAACGGATGCAGACCGAAGCTGGCGAGCTGCAGTCCGAAGGGATAGTCGGCGTCCAGCTCAAGGAGACGAGTCACGGGTGGGGCAGCCACGTGATCGAGTTCTTTGCCGTGGGCACCGCAATCGTGCCCGGCGACGAGCGCGAGGAGATCGAACCCCCAACGCCGGTGCTGGATCTGGGCCGATAGGGTTTATGCCCTTCGCTACGCGCGGCTGTACTACACGCCGCCGGACGGAGGGGTCGATTTCCACGGGGAGCGCCCCGACTAACTCGACGTTGCGATCATAGACAGCTCAGTCGCTGCCCTCCTCGCCGCCTAGACCCAGCTGCGGTGAAACTCGCTTTACCGACGGTCCTCCTTGATCGCGCAGGTCGGCCTGCCGCTCGCCTTAGCCCGGAAGGTCTTCGGGGCGCTTCTTGGCGAGTTTGCCTTCGAGCAGTCCGGTTGATTGGCCAACTTCGATCATGTAGCCGTCGGGATCCCGCATATAGCAGCGAGTCTCAGCACCGCGATCGATCGGCGGCGTCAGGAACTCGGCCCCCTTCGAGCTCCACAGCTCATAACACGCCTGAATATCGGCGACGCGCAAGTTCATGAAGCTAGACACCTTGTCCCCCGGCTCATACTCGACTACCGAGATATCGGGCTTGTCGGGGGTGGGACCACCGCCGGGGTTCATTATCAGCCACGAGTTGGAGAGCTTGATCATGCAGGGGTTCTCCTCGAGCACCACCTGACCTCCAAGCACCTCGGAGTAGAACGCGCGAGAACGGGCAACGCTTCTTACGGTGATGAACAGGGTTACGAGAAAGCCGTCACTGGGGGCGGGCAGGTTTTCGAAGTCGATAAATGGCGTGTGCTCGCTCACGACCTCTGTGCTCCTCCTACGCGTTCTGCCTGTCCGCGGTCCGCCCTATGAGGATGGCCAAGTGCCCACGATACCGACGCCTCGCGGGCTCGCGCCTGTTAGTCGCCGACATCGTGCTGGAGCGTGCATCAACGGGTAGCTCACAGGCCTGCGGCCGGGCCCGCGCTGGTGCGCCCTGGGCGGGGACCAGGGAGGAACTCCCGGGGCTCACGGGCGAAGCTCGGACGTGCGAGCTTCAGCATTCGTTTTCGTGTGGCGCGACCATAGAGAAGCTTCGGTCATGGGCTGGCCCCGCCTGCTGATGCTCTGGATTCCGAACGGCTGGGACGGCCCGTTCGGTCCCGCTGGCCGCGGTGGCGTCGAAATCGTGTATGTAGACCGCGCCCACGGCTTCGGCCTGTTCCTGATCCCAAATGCCCCCTTTCCTTACGGCTCACGCCCCGAGTGTGGATGATGTCGGGAGACACCCTGCACCATATGGAGGACAAGCAGCCCACCACTGCCGGCAACGGCGATGCCTCGGATGCTTCGCTCACACCCGACGCGCAGCTGCCGTCGCTTGATGATGAGCAGGTGGGCGCCCTGCGGGAGGTGGGCCGTCAGTGGGCGCAACGGATGCCCGCTCGCGACGCGTGGGAGCGCGTACTGCCGGTAGATCCGCGTCTCAAGTACCTGGTGGACCGGCCAGCGCGGCGCAGCGCGTTCGTGCGCATTCGCAGCCGGGGGTCGGGCGACGGGGATGAGATCGAGTCCACTCCGCGCGCTGATGAGGCGGATTCGAAGCTGGGACGGGCCGGATATCTGCTGCGGCGGGCGCTGATCGGTCCGCCGCTGCGCAGCTCGGCGATCGCTGAGGAGCGGATGTCGAGGTTGCTTGCACTCCCAGTGCTCTCGCCTGATGCGCTTTCTTCGGTGGCCTACGGGCCGGAGGCGATGATGGCAGTCCTGGCCCTGGCCGGCAGCGCGGAGCTCAAGCTCTCGCTGCCGATCGGCGCGGTGCTCGTCGTGTTGATGCTCGCGGTCGGCCTCGGCTACCGGCAGGTCATCCGGGCCTACCCGCACGGTGGCGGCTCCTACATCGTCGCCAAGGACAGCCTGGGTCCGAAGTGGGGATTGCTCGCAGCCGCTGGGCTGATCCTCGACTACATCCTGACCGTGGCTGTCTCGGTGGCCGCGGGCGTCGCGGCGATTACCTCGGCCATACCCTCGGTGAGCTCCGTGACGGTTCCGCTCGGGCTGGTCGTGATCGCGATCCTGGTGTTCGGAAATTTGAGGGGAGTGAAGGCGGCCGGCGCGTTGTTCGCTGCGCCCACGTACATGTTCATCGTCGCGATCGCGCTGATCGTAATTGTGGGGCTGGTCGACTCGGCAATGCACGGCTTCCACGCCGTCGCCCCACCTCCGCACCACGCCACTGAAGCGCTCGGGGTATTGCTGATTCTGCGCGCGTTCTCCTCGGGCGCGACGGCGATGACCGGGATCGAGGTGATCTCGAACTCGGTGCCGGTGTTCGAGCCGCCCGAGGCCGACAACGCCCGGCGGACGCTGACGATCATGATCGCGCTGCTGGTTTCGATGTTCGTTGGCGTGGTCCTCGTCGCCCACCTGGAGGGGATCGCTCCCGGCACCCAGACCGTCCTTTCCCAGATTGCGCATCGCACCGTCGGCGGCGGTGTGCTGTACGCCTACGTCCAGATCGCGACCACCGCGATCCTGCTGATCGCTGCAAACTCGGCGGTCAACGGTTTCCCGCGGCTTTTGTACTTCATGGCTCGTGACCGGTACGCCCCGATCGCGTTTTTGCGGATGGGCGACCGGCTGGCATTCACCACCGGCATCGTCGTGCTTGCCGTTCCGGCGGCGATCCTGTACGTCGCCTTCAATGGCCAGACTGAGCCGCTGATCCCCCTGTTTGCCGTCGGCGTGTTCGTGGCATTCACCTTGGCGCAGAGCGGGATGGTCGCCCACTGGTGGCACCACCGCGAAAAGGGATGGCGACGCGCGCTGGCGATCAACCTGCTTGGGGCCGTGCTCTCAGGCGCGGTCGCGATCATCGCCGCGGTCACAAAGTTCGCCGAGGGCGCCTGGCTCGTCGTGGTGTTGATCCCCGCGATCGTGCTTGTCTGCCTGCGAATCCACGGTCATTACCAGCGTGCCCGTCGCGAGCTTGTGCCTCGGTCAGACGAGACACTCGAGGCGCTACCCGCGCACCCATCGCCGCCACAGTCCAACGGCGACGGCCGTCGGCCTACCGCCGAGGAGCAGGACGCCCCCAGCGAGATTCAGCACCTGCTGGTCGTGCCGGTCGCGGTGCTCGACCTTGCCGCGCTGCGGGCCCTGGCCTACGCCGCCTCACTCCAGCGACCCATCCTCGCCGTCCATGTCAGCCCCAGCGAGCAGGAGGGCAAGCGCTTTCGGCGCTACTGGGACGTGTGGGGCGCCTACCTGCCACTCGAGCTCGTCGTCTCGCCCTACCGTGCCACCGTCGCCCCTCTGGCCAACTACATCGAGGCCCTGCACCGTCAGCGGCCAGACATCACTCTGACCGTGATCGTGCCGGAAATCGTCCCAGCGCACCGCTGGGAGTCGATCCTCCACGGCCGCATCGCCCAACGGCTACGACAGAACCTCATCCATCACGAAGGCATCGTCATCACCAGCGTCCCCTTCCACCTCAAAGCATGACACCGGGGGAGCGAAAGGCCGTGGGCTTGTACCGCGCCGGCACCGCAGAGCAGCTCGAGAGTCTCCGCGGCGCTCTCCCGCTCCACGAATGGGCTCAGCCCTCGCCGGAGCCGCCGCCGCGTCCCCGAATCCACTCGGCGACCTGTTCGGTCATCTCGCCCATCTGGGAGCCGAGCTTGGCGACGTTCTCGCCGGCGTCTTGAAGGATCGTGCGGAAGCGCTCCGCGTAGTAATCGAAGGCGTCGCCGGCTTCCGCGCGGACGTCGGCCTCCTCGTCTCGGGTGCGGTACTCGCCGCGGACGATTCGGTCGTAGTCCCCTCCCTGGACCCACTTCATGACCTCCGAGACGCGTCGCACCGCGTAGGAGTGGGTCTGGCCGATCTCGTTAAAGAAGCGCCGCACGCGGTCGGAGGGGTCGTCCCAGCTCTCGTACTCCATCGCCTGGGTCAGGAACGCGTCGAGGTTCAGCTGCTCGACCGGTAGTCCTGCTGCTGTCACCATCAGCGTGCTGCACACGATCCGCGGGTCGCGGACGGCCAACGTCGCCGCCCGGTCGCAGCTCAGCTCGGTCGCGCGGTACCACTCGAGCAGCACCGCCCTGACAGCCCGGAACGGAATCCCCAAAAAGAACGGCACACCATTACCGACGCTCAGCAAGACGTTGAGCGTGGTCACGTATACGACGTGATCGGAGAGGATGTGCCCGAGCTCGTGAGCGAGCACCACCCGCCGCTCCCCTGGCCCGAGACGCTGGAGCAGATCTGAGTCGATCACGATCATCGGCTTGCCGGTTCCAACGACCTGCGCGCCACCGAGCACGCCCGAGCTGACATACAGGTCGTAGTGGTCGGGCATGTCGAGGATTCGCGAGACGCCCTCGTGTGCTCTCCACAACTCGGGAAGTTGCTGCTCGGAGACCTTGATCGAGCTGCCCAAATACAGCTGGCGCAGCGCTCGCTCGTACTGCCACTCGATCAGCTTGCGCACGACCGTATCGAGCATCGGAATCGCCCGGAGCGCGGCTGTCGCCGCGCGATCCGCCGGATGCTCGTACGCCTTGGCAGAGATGTTGGTGTACGGCTCGAGGTTCTCAGGTAAGAGATCGGACACGCGAAGTCAGCCTACCGCCTCAGTCGCGATGCCCTATCTGAGCGCTCACGTCGATCGACCGCAACGTCTGCCAAACGGATTGCCCATGATCGGGCCGGCGTCCTCGGCGAGGCCCAGCGCCATCGTAAATTTGCCGTACTGCGTGTCCCTGCCGAAGGTGTTGCCGTTGGGCATCTGACCGAATTCCCACACGCAGGCGTCGTTGATTTTCGCCTGCGTCCAGTAGGGGTAAAAGCGGCCGGGCGCCTGTGGTGGCGGCACAACGCAGTTGGTCGGGTGTGCCGGGCTGCAACGGTTGTTGGTCGCCGGGTTATCGGTGAGGAACTGCATCAGCGGGTAACCCACCCCGTTTACGGTGGTGGGCTCCTGGATGGTCAGCGCCGAGGGGGCCCTGCCCGGCGTAAGTGAGTGCGGCCAGTCGTTCCAATATGAGGTGCCGTCGTAGTCGAGGTCGGCGCCGGTGCACCCGGTGACCAGATCGGGAGCGGAGGTGATCGGCCCATGGGTATCGCCGGCCTTGTAACAGGGGGCGTCGTTGGGCTCGCCGCTTGAGTTCGAACCGTCTGGCGGCCCGGTGCTCTCGTATGGGCCGCGGCAGAACTTCCAGGACGGATCGTCGAAGTTACCCAGGAGTACCGGCGCGAACTTGTCGAGCTTCGTGCACGGAGTGAAATGCCCGACTTCATAGGCGACGTTGATGTTCGCCGCGGCCCAGCCACCCTGATTGGCGGGTTTGGCAGTCGAGTACAGGGGCCGGAAGTTCCACCGCGAGCCGCTGCAGTCGGCGATCGAGGTGTTCATGAAGCCGTTTTTCGCCGACGCCAGCATGAAGCCGTTTTCGCCGCTCGTTGAGTCGGCGATTCTCGCCTCTAAGGCGTGACCACCGCCCCGTTGGCCGGCGTCGAAAATGTGGATACGCAAGCGGTCGCCGGGCTTCATCCGAAGCGTCGCGGAGTCGGGCGTGAAGGTGGCAAGGTCCGCCTTCTGTGGGCTCGGCGGCCCGGTTGGAACGCCGTTGTGCTGGATGAAGGCGAAGTTGATCGGCTCGTTGCAGTTGTTATTGCAGGAAACAAATCCGTCCGTGCACTCCAAGGAGTCGATCGTCAGCGCCGCGCACCAGTGGGTGTCGTCACAACTGAGACCGTCCGCGAGCGGCGGGAACCCGGGCGGGTAGAACTGCAGCTCCAAAAAGGCGCTGCCGCCACCCGGATAGTGTCCGCTGGGCGAGTTCGAATCGCTGTCGGGCGTACAGGGCAGCTGGGGATAGGACTTGGGATCGCACAGGGCCATCGAGTACCACAACGACGGCATCAATTCAAAATAGTGCGTTATGTCTTTTCGCGGCCCCTTCACAGTGGGCAATGCGCGCGGATCACGCGGCAGTGTCTGCACCCACGTGATGTTGTTCGACGAGCCGGGCTTGCGCGAGTAGAACTGGATCGTCGGCTCGTCGTGGCCGATGTAGTGGCCGTTGTCATACAGCTGCCCATCCGGGCTTGCGCCGTGAACTTCCGCACAGATGGCGCCACCGGGCTTGACCGGACGCTGCAGCGGGCTAAAACCGTTGCAGTCCAGTTCGCCTACCGGCTGGATTGCTGAGGCCGTGGCGGTACCCCGGCCCGCCCTAGCCGCCGTGGCGGCGCCGGGGGCCATCGCCGCCACCACCGCGATCAGCGCCGGCGCGAAACCCACGACAACCCAGCGCCACCTCACCACGCTCGACGCAACTCTCGCCATCAGACCGGCTCCTATGTCAGACCACCCCCACCGACTTTCATACCATCCCGAACCTACCTCAGCCACGCCGCGTTAGGCGAGTCGCCTAACGTGCGAGTCGGTAATTGGCGGGTACTGCATACGATGAAACCGTGGCGACGCAACCCGAGACGCCCGGCGGGGGCGCCGGACGCCTCGGGCTCGCGTTCACTCTTGAGATGACCTCAGGGCTTATGCCCGTGCGGCACCTGTCCGCGCTGAACGGCGACGTTGGCCAGGGGCACGCCACTGATGTCCTCGGTGGGGAGCCAGAAGTAGCCGGGGCCGCCCCAGTTAGAGATCGGCTCCGCTGTACCGCCCACCGGCTGGGCGCCGCTGCTGACAACGACCTTGCCGGTCGATTCGCTGATCACCTTCTCGGTGACGTAGGCGGAGCCTCCCACATCGCTGAAGATGAACACGAATCGATACCAGCCGTCGGTGGTTATAACCGACGAGCCTGTACAAGAGCCAGGCGAGCTGTTGCCGAAGTTGATGACGAAGCCTCCTGTCTCGGGACAGGCGGTGATCACGTTGTCTCGGCCATAGGCGCCTGCGTGATTGTTCAGACCCACATCGTCGTCCACCAAGGCCCCATCCGGAGCAGCTGTAGACGGCGAAAGATAGAGGTCGTCGGTGACCGTAAAGCCCTTCTTCGGAAAGACGTTCTCATGCCCTCTGGCCGCCCCGCTGCCGAAGAGGGCGTATGGCCCGGAGCAGTATTCCGTGGTGGACTGCGGGCAGCCCTGTCCCTCGTCGATTGCCTGGGTGCCAGAGGTCAGAGCCATCCACGTACCAACGAGCGCCGGGGTACGTGGCGCGTAGTCACCTACTCCGCCGTTTGAGAATCGTGAGGGGACCCGATCGATGGTCCCGTAGTCGCCCTCAGCACCGTCGCATGGCGCGTTGCCGCTGCCTGATGGGCAGAACCCGTGTGTGCTGGATTGGAACTCCTGCGTGTATGTGGTCACCGGATACGGCGTGCGCGCGGCAAGCTTGGAGCCCGACTGCGGGCGGGCGACACGATGTTGCCCCGCTTGCACGCTGGCCGAGACCCCGACGAACGCACCTGCGCCGAGCGCAAGCGCCGCCGCGAGTACGCGAACTTTCCTCATGATGTCCTCCTGCGGGCTGGATCTCCCTACCATGTCCCGAATGGCAGAATTCTGGTTAACCGTACCGAAAGCGCCGGGCTTCGGGGGATTAAGTCGAAACGCGACCGCCGAACGCTTGGGGTGCTCACGGCCGCGCTCTCGCTCAGGGACTCAGCCACAAGACCGCGACCAATGTGAGCGCACCGACGACTCGCCGCGCACGTGATGCACCTCGCGGCGGCAGATCAGCCGCTGGCCTGGCGACGCCTCCGCGCTTGATATTTGCGGTTCGGACGCCGTCGGCCGCCTGCCGGAGAGACGAAGTGAGTCCTCGATCCAGAGCTCATCGAGTCGTCAGTCTCCCACTGGGGAGCGACAGCATCTAGTGCCCCCGTCCGGAGAAAGCGACGGGTTATTCGGGCTAGCCACGGTCTGGTTACCGTTTGGCAATCCGATAGATCGGACCGCTGAGCGACACGGCATAAATCCGCCCGCTCGTGTCCTCTCCAAATGACGACATGTTCCTAACCGAAAGGCCGGTCGCTCGCTTTTCGGTCGCGTGTCCCTCGCTGAGCTTGGCCGAGTTGATCTGCGGCCTGCACAGGTCCCCATACACATAGCGGCCGTACAAGCTCGGCAGGGAGTGATCCCTGACCACGTAGCCACCGATGATCGCGCAGTAACCGTCGCTGTGCTTGGTCACGAGCACCGGGAACACCGCGTGAGGCGCCTTGCCCGGCTTGTAGCGCAAGTCGCCCTCCCAGATGCTCCAGCCGTAGTTGGCACCCGCTCCCGTCCCCCGCGCGGCGTAGTCCACCTCCTCTTCGCGGTTCTGGCCGACATCGGCGATCACCAGCGCGCCGGTGAGCCGGTCGAAGGAGAACCGCCACGGGTTGCGCAGCCCGTAGGCCCAGATCGCCGGGAGCTTGCCCCGCTCGCCGACGAAGGGATTGCTCTTCGGGATCGCGAAACCACCCTGCGACAGGGGCTTGATCCGCAGCAGCTTCCCGAGCAGCACGTCCGTGTTCTGCCCATGGTTGTACGGGTCGCCCTCGCTCCCGCCGTCTCCGACGCCGACGTACAGGTCGCCATCGGGGCCAAACTGGAGCTGGCCGCCGTTGTGGTTGTTAAACCGGCGATGACCGATCGTGAGCACGTTGTGTGCGCTGTGCGGGTTGGCAAGGTTGGGGTTGTTGCCGGACCGGCGGTATTGGACGACGTGAACGTCATTGTTGGAACTCGTGTAGTCGACGTAGAACAGGCCGCTGCGGCCGTAGTTGGGCGCGAATGCCATCGACAGAAGCCCTTGCTCCTCGCCACTCGAGTTGACGATCTTGGTGATGTTCAAAAACAGGCGGGACCGCCTGTGCCCATCAACCAGCACGACAACCTTGCCGGATTTCTCGACCACGAACAGGCGGTGGGTATCGCCGGGCGCACCGGTGATGTAAGTGGGTTGGTCAAACACGCCGATGCGGACCAGGTGCAGTCCGGCCGAGCGGGCGGCGCCTTTGGCCGCCGTCGGTGCCTTCGCGCGCGCGCCGCAGCCCGCCAGCAGCAGCATGCAGCACGCCGCCGCCAGCCCCCATCTCCAGCCTGGTCGATGCCGTCCCATCTGCGGATTGATAGCGCCGTTACGGCCGGGAGACAACAGCGATGCCACCGGACGGGTGATACCCCTGCCGATGCCTTCCCATGCGCCACGGTTACCCACCGAAACGGCGCCCGGTGATGCTGCGCCGCACCGTACGGGTCCACGATCTTTGTTCTATTCATCACAAAAACCGCTCCGAATTTTGTTTCGATCATCACTAGACTCGCGGTACAGCTCGCAACTACAGTTGCGTAGCTCGGGAGGCGCCGCTCTTACTTAGGGCTAGGAGAGGCGAACCAAATGACACCCCCATGCAGGCGGCCGGTGTGCCGCGCGTCGACGCGAAGCCGGCCGAAATGAGCGCTCTCCTTCGCCTTCCAGCTGTCGTCCGCCACCGGCTAGGCAGGCTCGCGTGGGTCGCGGGCTTGGCGTGCGTGGGACTGGCGCTCGCGCCGGGTGTCGCACTCGCCGCCTCGCTCCCGGACGGCCGAGGCTACGAGAAGGTCACCCCCCTGAACAAGAATGGGATCGAGGTCGGCGTCGGCATCGGCTCGATCGCCGGCAACGCCGTCGATTGGGAGGCAATCGGGGGGTGCTGCGGAGCTACGTCGGCGGCGTCGAATCTGTACCAGTCGGTGCGGACCGCCAAGGGCTGGAAGACGACCGCCAAGACCCCGAAGCCGCCGCACCCGCTCGTCGGTCTGTTCGAAGAGCAACAACCGATGTGGTGGAGCCGGAATCTGCAAAAAACGATCTACCTCACGCCTGCGTCGTATGCGTCGGGCGACAAGCGACCCCCTGGTCCCGGATCCACGGTGTACAGCGACCTCTACGAGCAGGCGTCCGACGGAGGGATGACCTGGATCTCGCGGGGACCGTTCCCGGGCGCGGGCAAGAAACCGGACAACGCCACCTGGGCCGCGACCACGCCCAATGGAAACAGCGTCCTGTTCAACACCAAAGAGCGGCTGACATCGGACGCCACCGGCCTCGCGAGCCTTAACACGCCGCCGGAGTTCCTTTACGACCGCAACCTTTCGGCCGGAACAACCAGCCTCATCGATGTCACGACGACGAAGCTGACCGCAGCCGCCAGCAGCGGCGATATGACGATCGCGGTCGCGAGCACGAGTGCCTTCGCCCCCGGTCAACCCGTGACGATCGGCAGCGGCTCAGACCAGGAGACCGGCACGGTCTCATCCGTTCCGGATGCAACCGATATCGACCTGAGCTCATCCCTGGTCCACAACCACTCGGCCGGAGAGCGGGTGGAGGCGTTGATCAGCCCTGACGGCGCGATCGCAGGAAACGGAAACTGGCTCGACGACCCGTATTTGCCGGCGAACTACTACGGGACGACAACCAACTCGATCTCGAACGACGGGACCAAGGTCTTTTTCGAGAGTCCTCCCACGTTCGCGGGCGGCGGAGGTGGCGCCGAGGGCGTCGGACCGGCGCACCTGTATATGCGCGATCTGTCAAACCAAACGACAACACAGCTCGACGCGAACCCGTCGGCCGCTGGGCAGGCCGTCTACGAGGGCGCTTCGCAAAACGGCTCGCTCGTGTTCTTCACGAGCAACGAGGGACTCGCGGGCGACTCCAACAGCGATAACGAGCTGTACGAGTTCAACAGCACGGGCTCGCAGATCGGCCCGGCGGGGCCAATGTCGGTGATCCCGCTGTCGGACGGCGGCAACCCCAGCACGGATGGCAACGTCGTCGGCGTCACCGCGATCTCCAACGACGGATCTCAGGTGTATTTCATCGCTGAGGGCGTGCTTGCGTCGAATCAGGGCGCGCAGGGTGAAACCGCCACGCAGGGAGCGCTCAACTTCTACGTCGTCGACACGAAGACCGGGGCGACCACCTTCATCGCGACACTCGGCAGCGGGGTCCCGAACGACACCCGGGACAAGACGGTGTTGGCCGGCGAGCCTGACATCGATCGAGCGGCGGTGCCGACTTCCAACGGCAACGTGATGGTGTTCGAGTCAACGGCAAATCTCACCGGCCAGAATCCGTCCGGGCCGACGACGACGCTGGCCGCTGACACCACCTCGGAGCAGACCACGATCAAGGTCGCCAGCACGAAGGGCTTCGTCGCCGGTCGTCCAATCGAGATCGAGAGCTCTTTCCTACCGGAACGGACGACGATCGCGTCGGTGCCGAATGCGCACCATCTCAAGCTCGCAGGCGTAGGGTTGTTCTTCACGCACTCCGCGGGCGATTCGGTCGTCCAGTTGCCCCCGTTCGAGATCTACCGCTACTCGACGGACGGCTCGCTCGCGTGCGTCTCGTGTACGCCCACAGGCGTGACCGCGACGGGCCCAGCGGGCTTGGGCGCGAGCGGCGGCGGCAGCTACGGGCCGCCGCAGGAGGGCGTGCCGATGAGCTCGGACGGCTCGCGGATCTTCTTCGATAGCCCCGACGCGCTGGTGCCGGGCGTGATCACCTCGCCGCCAATCCCAATCGGGCTGTTTGGCGGCCTCACGTTCGCCGACCACGTGTATGAGTGGGAGAACGGACACGTCTACGTGCTCTCCGACCCCCGGTCGACCACCGGCTCCTTCCTGGGGACCACCACCCCCAGCGGGAACGACGTCTTCTTCACGACCGAGGACCAGTTGGTGCCCAAGGACACCGACGGCTGGGACGACATCTACGACGCGCGGGTCGGCGGCGGCGCTCCGGCCGGGGTCCAGGGCGACCTCCAGGCGCCGCGCGCCTCGTCCACGGCGCCGACCGAGTTCTCGCTGGTCCCCGCGGCCGCGACCTTGATCCAGCCCAACGCGGCGGCCGCTCCGTTCGCGGTCAGCTCGATCTCGTCGACGCAGCGCCGGGCGTTGGCGGGTACCGGGCGCCTGACACTCACGGTGCATGTCAGCGCGGCCGGCAAGGTTGTGGCGGTCGCGTCGACCGCCGTCCAGGGCGCCCGCGGGATCGCGGCCTCGACGAAGCATTCGTTCTTCGCAACACACGGAAGCGAGACGAAGCTGACGCTTCATCTCGGCAAGGCGGCCCGCAAAGCTCTCGCCGACAAGCACAGGCTGGTCGTGCGGATCGCGGTGAGTTACTCCAAGAGCAGTCAGGTAAAGGTCGCGACGCTGGCCCTGACCAAGGGGAGGGGATGATGAGGCACAACGAGCGCGTGAAAAGCATGTATCTGCTCAGCGCTAGGAAGAAGCTCTATGGGCTCGCGACACTGCTCGCCGGCATACTGTTCATCGCGCTGCTCGCCGCGCCGTCGGCCGACGCACAATGCGCGCACCCGTCGACGAAGTTCGGGATCTGCAAGTTCAGTACGTCGATCTCCTCAACGCAGGCAGGTGCGCATGCCGACTACTCGACATCGTTTTCACTGAACACCAACGCGCTCGGAAACACGGTCGGGCAGCTGAAGAAGGTCTCCGTGCAGTTGCCGCCCGGCGAGGTCGGCAACCCGCAGGCAATCCCGCAGTGCACCGACAACGACTTTCAGAACTTCAACTGCCCCTCCGACGCGCAAGTCGGCGTTTTAAACGCCACTTTCATCATCGGACCGGGCAGCAAGACCAAGCTCACCCAGCCGAACCTCGCCCCAACGACGCTGACATCCTCGGTGGGAACGTGTAGCGGGCTGTGTGACCAGGTGACCCTCGACGTCGCCGACGCCACTGGGGTCAACTCAGGCGACTATCTCACGATTTGCGGAGACGCTCCGCCCTGCATGGCGGAGGCCGACCACATGACCGTCGTGAGCGTCAACACCGGTACGACCCCCAACACCATCACCGGCATACCTGGTGGTCCGTTGTCAGAGATCCAGTACACGCACAGTGCCGGCGACTCCGTCTATGACGAGACGATCACCGTCAAGAGCACGGCGGGCTTCGAGGGCTCCGCGGGGGCCAACAAGATCACGCTCGGCAAGCCGGGATCAAAGGATTACGAGTCCGACACGGTCGCGTTTTACCCCGGCAGCTCGACCAAGCTCGACCTGAACAAGCCACTGAAATTCCAGCATCACGCGGGCGAGCCGGCGATTCACCTCGCGTCGACGGCGTCCGGGCCCGTTCCGATCTTCAACATGCAGCGCGATCCGCATCACGCGGCCACGCTCGCCGGGACGCTGCTGATCGCGACGATCGTCGTCGAAATCGACGTGCACTCCCCAGGTAGCAAGAACTGTGTTTCGTCCAGTTGTAGCCTGACCGGCACACTGAGCACGGCGTCGTCGCTGTTGACGCTCGAAGGAAGCACCTTGACCTTATGGGGGGTGCCGGGTGATCCGAGTCACGACTCGCAGCGGTGCGGCCAGCTGGGTCAGAATTGCCAGCCCTCTGCCGTCACGAAGGCGCCGTTCATGAGTAATCCGACCGACTGCTCGGACGGGCGGCTGACCACGAAGGTGACGGTCGACTCGTACGAGAACAACTCCGCCACGTCCAGCAGGCACCTGGCGGCCCCGACCGGATGCGACCTCCCGGGTATGTCGCCGACGCTGTCGGTCAAGCCTGACGACTCCAAGGCCGACACGCCTGCGGGCTACGACTTCGACCTGAAGGTTCCTCAGAACCAGCAGCCGTACAGCGTGGCCACGCCTGAAGTGAAAAATGTGTCGATCAAGTTGCCGGCCGGCACCTCATTGTCGCCGGCGGTGGCCAAGGGGTTGAGAGGCTGCAGCGACACCCAGTTCGCGTCGGACCGCTGCCCGAACGCGTCCAAGGTAGGGACCGCCTCGATCGCGACTCCGTTGCTCCCCGACCTGCTCACGGGATCGGTTTACGTCGGCTCCCCGACGCCTTCGCAGATGTATCGATTGTTCGTCTCTGCGTCCGCGGACGGTGTCAAGCTCAAACTGTACGGACAGGTACACGCCGACCCGAAGACGGGCCAGCTGACCACCGTCTTTGCGCAGAACCCGGAGCTACCGTTCGATCAGCTGAACCTGAGTTTGTCCGGCGGGCCGAAGGCGGCGCTCGCAAACCCCGACACCTGTGGGACGTTCACGACGTCGTCCGACATCTCGTCTTATAGCGGCGGCGCCGACGCCACCCCCTCATCGTCTTTCAACATCACCGGCTGCTCAAACCCGCAGCCGTTCGCGCCCGCCTTCCAAGCGGGCGTGTCGTACACGGTCGGGGGTGCGTTCACCCCGTTCGCGCTCTCGTTCTCCCGCTCGGATAAGGACCAGTATCTATCGGGTGTCTCGGTCACGCTCCCGGAGGGCCTGCTGGCGAAGCTGGCCGGCGTGGACAAGTGCACGAGCGCCGAGCTGGCGCACGCTGCGGCGTCATCGGGAGCGCATGAGAAGGCACACCCGTCGTGTCCGTCCTCCTCGCTCGTTGGTACCGCTCAGACAGCCGCGGGCGCCGGCCCACTGCCCCTGACGCTGCCGGGCAACGTGTACCTGACCGGCCCCTACAAGGGCGCGCCGTACGGCCTGGCGGTGGTCGTGCCGGCGGTGGCGGGGCCGTATGACCTGGGCACCGTGGTGGTGCGCGAGGCGCTGTTCATCGACCCCAACACCACGCAAGTGACGGTGGTCTCGGATCCGCTGCCACAGATCTTGAAAGGCATCCCGCTCAGGTTGCGGACGGTGAACGTGACGCTAAGCCGCAAGCACTTCGTCCTGAACCCGACCTCCTGCAAGGCGGCGCAGGTGACCGGCACGCTGACCTCGACCGAGGGAACCAACGCGGCGGTCTCATCGCCGTTCAAAGTGGGTGGCTGCGGCGGACTGGCGTTCTCGCCCCGGCTCCAGATCGGGCTCTCGGGCGCCGGGCAAACCCGCTCAGGCGACCACCCCACGCTGACCGCGACCGTGACCCAGCCCGCGCATGGGGCCAACCTCCGCGGCGTCAGGGTCACGCTTCCGCTGTCGCTCGCCCTGGATCCCAACAACACCAGGCACGTGTGCCCGTATGGTGTCGCGAAGAAGGTCGGCTCGGGACCGGTGCCCTGCCCGTCAAACACGCTTGTGGGCTCCGCCACCGCGCGGACCCCGCTGCTCTCTCAGCCGTTGAGCGGAAAGGTCTATTTGGTGCAGGGGATCCGGTTCGTGCACGGCCACCGGATCAGGACGCTGCCGACACTGCTCGTCGCTCTGCGCGGACAGATAGCCCTGAACCTCCGTTCGCAGACCGCGGTTGTCGGCAAGGGCGCGCTTGTGTCCAACTTCACGACCATCCCCGACGCGCCCGTGACCAAATTCGTCTTGACGATCAGCGGCGGAAGCAAGGGCATTCTCGTGATCACGGGGAACCACATCAACATCTGCAGCAAACCCCAGGTCGCGGGGGCCAAGCTTTCCGCTCAAAACGGCAAGGTGAAACAGGCCACCATTCGGATGACCACCCCGTGCTCCGGCGGATGACCACAGCTGCCCCGTTGCTACTCAGTCCGCAAACCGGCGAACCAACGGGGCACCGTCACGGCGGCTGAGACCACTGCCGCACGCGCCGGGCGGCCGAGGGGGGCTAAGTCTCGATTCTTAGCCCTTCGGGGCCGTGACGGAAACTTCAGTTTCGATGTCATCCGGAGGAAGTGCGCTCAGCGCCTCGAGCTCGAACCGTAGCTGCCGAACAAGCGGATGATCCGGCGTGATCTGCTCCAGAGTGATCAAGCTCTGAAGGTAGTGCTCTAAGCGCTCCCGATCACGCCGTCGCGCTTTCAGCAGATCCGGTTGCGCTGCGAGGCGTGCTCGCAGCTCGCACCTTGGCCACCTTGTCTGTGCGGGGCTTCGCTATCCAAGTTGTGACCCAGATGTGAAGGCGGCTCTTGCCCCCTCGCTCATCATGTGTGGGCACGGAATGAGTGGCCCACCGACCAGTGCAGGCGACACGCCGGCGGAACTCAATCCGCGCCGGCTTCGGCGCAGGCTGCTGGAGTTCGCCGGGGTCGGCGTTCTGGTCGGCATATTGATTTTGCTCGGCCCGGGGCTGGGGAGCTTGCGCAGCCAGCTCCGCCGCGCCTCGCCGGGCTGGCTGGCGGGAGCCGTGGCTTTGGAGGTTCTCTCGGCTCTCTCCTACGTGCTGATTTTCCGCGTGGTGTTCTGCCGACGGATGAGCTGGAAGCTCAGCTATCAGATCGCCATGGCTGAGCAGGGCGCGAACTCAGTGCTATCGGTGAGCGGCGCCGGCGGCTTGGCACTGGGGGCTTGGGCGCTGCGCCGGGGCGGGATGAACACCGAGTACATCGGACGCAGAACTGTCGCCTTCTTCATTCTCACCAGCCTGGCCAACGTCGTCACGCTCGTCGTCTTCGCCGCGCTCTACGCGCTCGGCGTCCTGGCAGGCGACCGCGACCCAACCCTCACCTACGGGTTCGGCGCGGCTGCGTTGGTCGCGACCGCGATCGTGGTGTTCGGTCTGCCGCGGGTGAGTAAAGCTGCTCCGGTTCCCGCTGGGATGCGCTTGGGGAAGATCGCCAGCGCACGCCGATTTGCACGCGACTCGCTCGGGCAAGGCGTCCGCGACGGGGTGCTATTGCTGCGAGAACGCCCCGTCGGCGTCCTAGTGGGCTCCTTCGGGACCATGGGATTCGACATCGCGGTTCTCGGCTTGTCCTTTCGCGCGCTTCACTACTCGCCTCCCGTGGGGGTGTTGGTAGTGGCCTACCTGATCGGACAGCTGGGCGGCAACATTCCGATTCCCGGCGGGATCCTTGGGCTGGACGGCGGACTGATCGGCGCCTTCGTCCTCTACAACCAGCCGCTTGCGACTACCACCGGCGCGGTGTTGATCTATCACGCGATCGCGCTATGGGTGCCGGGGCTGCTCGGCACGATTGCGTTTGTGCGGCTGCGACGGATCCTGCAACGAGAATCGCAGGCTGCCGCAATGTGCTCGCCGCTGGCAGAGCCGCTCCATTTGAACCGTTTGCCGGTCGTGGCGGGTCCAACCAGGCAAACGGAATGAAAGGGAAGTCAAGAATGGTTTTCAGAGATGAGCGTTCCGAGACCCTGACCGCGGATCGCGGGCGCATGCAGCGCGCGACGTTTGCGGCTGGATGCTTCTGGGGCGTGGAGGCAGCCTTCCGAGAGATCGAGGGAGTCGTCGCAACGCTGGTCGGTTACACGGGCGGAACGGTCACTGACCCCAGCTATGAGCAGGTCTGCTCGGACACCACGGGCCATGCGGAGGCTGTACAGGTCTTCTTTGACCCAGACGTGGTGAGTTATGAGGAGCTGCTGGAGACGTTCTGGTCGATCCACGATCCCACCTCCCGCGACAGGCAGGGCTGGGATTTCGGCAGCCAGTACCGCTCTGCGATCTTCTTTCACGATGCCGATCAAGAGCGGTCGGCCATCGGTTCCCGCGACGAGCGCCAGACCGCGCTGGCCAGGCCGATCGTGACCGAGATCGCCCCGGCATCGCCGTTCTACGATGCCGAGGAGTACCACCAGCGCTACTTCGAGAAGCACGGCGGCGCATACTGCGCGACCACCGTCCGCTAAGGGGATGAACCCTCCTCGAGCTCCAGGTAAGGCTCGAGGAGGGTGCGCAGCCGCATCCGCCCGCGGTGCAGGCGGCTCTTGAACGCCGCCTCGCGGATGCCCGCGACCTCGGCGGCCTCCTGAGTGGATAGGCCCTCGACATCGCGCAGGGTGACGGCCATTCGCCAGTCCGCGGGCAGTTGACCGAGCGCACGCTCGAGTGTTCGCTGAAACTCACGGTCCAGTGCCTGCGCCTCGGGCCCCAGCTGGGGCGACTCCGAGAGATCAACGACTGGGTCCTCGCGATCCGGGTCGATACCGGCGCGGGGGGGTGAGTGGCGAGAAAGCCGCCGGTGGGCCTCGTTGAACGCGATCCGGTAAAGCCAAGTCGAGAACTGCGAGCGCTCTTCGAATCGCGCCAACCCCCGCCAGGCTCGCACGAATACCTCCTGCGCCACCTCATCGGCCGCGTCGGGCTCGAGGCCAAAGCGCCGGAGCGCACCGTAGACGCGGTCGGCGTGGGCGACAACGAGCTCGGCGAACGCGTCCTGATCACCGGCGCGTGCTCTTCGAATCAACTCATGCTCGGAGCTTGCCCCGTCAGTCACCGCGTCGTTATATCGACTGACCGGCAGGGCGCACGCGGATGCGTCGCCCCGCCACAGTCGCTTTAGTGCTCGTCGAGGTCGAGCGAGCAGGAATTGATGCAGTACCGCTCCCCCGTCTGGCCCGGGCCATCCGGGAAGACGTGGCCGAGATGGCCGCCGCACCGAGAGCACGTGACCTCGATCCGGTGCATGCCGTAACCGAAGTCATCGTGAAGCTCGACGTTGGCGCGGTCTGCGGGCTCAGTGAAGCTCGGCCATCCGGTCCCCGAGTCAAACTTCGTATCGGAGGAGAACAGCTCAGCGCCACAGCCGGCGCATCGGTATGTGCCCTTTCGCTTCTCGTCGAAGTACTTTCCGGTGAACGCGCGCTCGGTCCCCTTGCGGCGAAGCACCTTGTACTGAGCCGGGGTGAGCTGCTTGCGCCATTCGCCGTCGGTCTTCTCGCCCAGCCGAATCTCGGTCTGGTTCTTAGTGTGAGTCTGGTTGTTCATGCCCAGTTTGACCCTAGGGACCCGCAAAACGGTTCAGTCAAGCTCGGTCAACCGCGCTTGCACAGAAGCGGCGATCTGCAGCACGTCCACCCCCGCGCCCGGCGCTGCGAGCCGATGCAGCCCGTCCAGGATCCGGCGTAGGCCGGCGAGGAGCCGCCGGCACTCAGCGCACTCGCCGACGTGGTGCTCCATCCGCCCGCGGGCCGCGAAAGCCAGATCTTCGTCGAGATAGTCCGACATGCGGCCCGGAGCCCAGCGGTGGTCCCGCCAAAAGCGCGCTCGGTGCGACAAGTCGCCCATGACACTTGAGACCCGCCGCGGCCCGCAAACGGTTCACTGGACCACGGTCGCGCTCAGCAGCAGCCGGATGCTGGTCTGGGCGTGATTGGGGGCCGCGGTCTGACCATCGTGCAGCCGGGGCAGCTCGTAGTAGTCCGTGACCGCGGTCGCGTTCGAGGTGTCGAACATCAGCGCGCTCGAGCCATTGTCCAGCCCTATGAGATCGCCGGCCTTGACCTTGAGCGAGACCTTGAAGGTGTTCACTCCGTCGTGCTTGAGTGTCTCCTTGCGGCTGGTTGCGATGCCGGTGAACTTGCCGCCAGCGGCCGGGCGGAGCACCCGTAGCCACACTTTCGCCGGAAAGCTTCCGGCATTCACGCGGAATCTGGTCACGGTCCCATTGAACGGCACGCGCAGCTTCGGCTGCTGTATCGGTAGGTACGTGCACCGGATCCCGGACAGGCAGATGTTCTGGTCGGGCGTGCCGGTCGTGGTGCCCAGCGTCACCTGCCGCGTCTTAGCCGCTGTTGCAAGCGACACGCCGGCGATGGCCAACACCCCACAGACGACACCTGCGATCGCCGTCAAGGTGGTCCGTTTCAGCATTTTTGCCCCCTTTTAGTGGTCCCGTTTAGCGTGAGCCTACCACCGCGGCGGCGAGGCAACCGGACGACGGTCACACGAGATCCCGTTCGTGTGTCGAGCCCGAGGGGGCCCGACACGGGCAGACAGTCTTGCTGGAATGATCCGAGCGCGCGACCGGACAAGCCAACCGTGGAGGAGATCAGTTGCACGCAGTCCTGATCGAAGTCGACGTTGCAGGAGTGGATCGCGAACAGGGGATCACGCTCCTGCGGGAGCAGATCGTGCCCGCGATCAAAGCGCAGTCTGGCTTTCAGTCGGGCACTTGGCTGACGGGCGGTGCCGATAGCAGCGGTCTGTCACTCACCCTGTGGGACACCGAGGAAAACGCCCGCGCGATGGCCGACCGCTTCGGGCCGGGATCGAGCCCCACTGCGAGCGCTTCGGTAGTCAGATGCGAGGTGCGAGAGGTAGCTGCCACGGCCTGATAGCGCCGATGACAAATGGCCGCCGCACCGGTCTACTTCGGCATGAGCACGCGTTGTGCATGTCGCGCTCTGGGCGACCGAGGCGTTTCGGCATAGTGTCCTCTATGGGTCCCGAGGTCGAGACCGCCGCCCGGGGCGGTTCCCGCACGTCACTGAACGACGACGCCGCGATCAGCGTACGCGGCATCTCGAAGTCGTTCGGCGACGTGCGCGCGCTGATTAATGTCGACCTCGACGTCGCGCGAGGAACCGTTCTCGGGCTGCTCGGGCCCAACGGGGCCGGCAAGACCACGCTGGTGCGAATCCTCGCGACGCTGCTGCGCCCCGACTCCGGGTCGGCTCAGGTCGCCGGTGTCAATGTTCTAAGTGAGGCCGCCACGCTGCGCCAGCGGATCGGACTGGCCGGTCAGTACGCCGCCGTCGACGAGAACCTCACCGGCCTCGAGAACCTCACGATGGTGGGGCGCCTCTACGGCTCGCCGCGCGCCAGCGCCAAAGCCCGAGGCCAGGAGCTGCTCGAGCAATTCGACCTGGTCGACGCCGCAAACCGGCCGGTGAAGACCTACTCCGGCGGCATGCGCCGGCGCCTCGACCTGGCCGCCGCTCTTGTGGCCAAGCCGCCCGTCTTGTTCCTCGACGAGCCGACCACGGGACTCGATCCGCGCAGCCGCCTAGATCTGTGGGACGTGATCGAGACCCTCGTGAGCGAGGGGGCGACCGTGCTGCTCACAACCCAGTACCTGGACGAGGCCGACCGACTCGCTGACCGCGTAGCCGTGATCGACCACGGCCGCGTGATCGCCGAGGGCACTTCCGACGAGCTCAAGGATCGGGTAGGCGGAGAACGGCTCGAGGTCCGCCTCGAGGACTCCTCCCAGGCGGAGGCCGCCATCCGTGCGCTAACGCCGATGTGCGCCGAGGAGCCGGCCACGTCCGACGGGCTGGTCCGGATCGGGGTCAGACAGCGCGGCGGGACGATCATCGAGGCTGTCCGCCGGCTCGACGAGGCGGGCGTCGGCGTCGACGACATCACGCTGCGGCGTCCCACGCTTGACGACGTCTTCCTGTCGCTGACGGGACACGCGGCGGAAGAGGAGGACTCGGAGTGAGGCGGTTGGTGTCAGACACACTCGTCGTGACCGAGCGCAACCTGATCCGGCTTCCCCGTGCGCCCGAGTTGCTGCTCGCGTTCACGATCCAGCCGATCATGTTCGTCCTGCTGTTCCGCTATGTGTTCGGCGGCGCGATCCGCGTGCCGGGGGGATCCTATGCCGAGTTCCTGATCCCGGGCATCGTCGTCCAGAACATCGCTTTTGGTGGATTCGTGACGGCGCTCGGTCTGAACGAGGACATGCAGAAGGGCCTGATCGATCGCTTCCGTTCGCTGCCGATGGCGCGGGCGGCGGTCCTGGCGGGCCGGACGTCCGCAGACATATTCACCAACGGTTTGTCGATGACCATCCTGGTCGTTACCGGGCTCATCATCGGCTTCTCCTTCCAAACCAGCGCGGTGCACGTAATCGTGGGGCTGGTGCTCGCGCTCGCGTTCGGGTACGCGTTCTCCTGGGTGTTCGCGTTTTTGGGTCTGCTGGTCAAGACGCCCGAGGCGGCCAACTCCGTCGGCTTCATTGCGGTCTTCCCGCTGACGTTTATCTCCTCGGCTTTCGTTCCCGCGCAGTCACTCCCGACGCCGCTGCGCCAGTTCGCCGAAGTCAACCCATTCACGATCGTCGTCAACGAGCTGCGCTGGCTGTGGACCGGCCAGCCCTCGCCGGATCATCTGTGGCAGGCGTTCGCCTGGGTCGTCTTCATCATCCTGGTGTTCGCGCCGCTGGCGGTGGCGCGATACCGACGAACTGCCGGCGGTTAGCTAACCGCCCCCGCGCGCGTGTAGGTGGTAGGTGATTAGCCTAACGGGTGTCAACAGGGGACACCCGCCGTTCTTCGGCGGCAAAGACGGACCGCTACCCATTGGTAACTCCACCAAAGCTAGAGCACGGTCTTCGTCGCGCACCGAAGCCCAGCCGCATCGACCGGAGACCGGAATATCC
>DASRHQ010000085.1:0-9222 GCA_035650455.1 Solirubrobacteraceae bacterium | reverse complement strand
TTACGCCGGGCGGATTCGATGGCTGTCGTAACCCATGGGCCAGCTGTTTACGCAGGTCCAGTAATGAGTAAGGAGGCCTCAAGGTGTTCAGACGCACCACCTTGGCGGCGGCGGCCGCAGTGCTGGCGTTGCTGACCGGCGGTGGAGTGGCGCTGGCCGCCGGCGGCAGTTCGTCGTCAGGCAACTCCGGGACCGCGGCTACGTCGAGCACTCACTCGAGTGCCGGCACCACCGCGGCTCGCTCGAGCTCCACTTCGAGCCACAGCGCGAAGGTGTGGAGCCCGAGCGCCCGGCGGTCCGGGACCGCCGACAACTGTCCGCACCACCACTAGCGATCTCGGTCGCTCAAGCGAGCGGCCTCGGTCGCGCAATGGTGCGAGCGGCCCTTGGTCGCTCAAGCGAGCGGGCTCGGTCGCGCCACCAGCGTGCGGACAGCTCTCCCCTGACCCCGCGGCGCCCGCCCACCCGGCGGGCGCCGTACCTATTCCGTTATTTGCGAGTCAGCCGGGCAGCCACTCGTCCCGAAAGCGCGTCGGCTTATCGGGAGGCACGTCGGCGTAGGCCTGCTCGGGATCGCGGGTCTCCTGTTGGACTCCGGCCTGGTGCTTCTGGGCCACCTCGGAGGCCGGATAGACGACGTCGTCGCCAAGCCGCGTGCCGACCGCCAGGAGGGTGCACGGCCCCTCGCCGGCGCCGACGAATACATGCTCGGTCCACGGCGGGCAGTGCACGAAGTCCCACGCCTTCAGCCGCTGCTCCGTGCCTTCGACCAGCAGCAGGCACTCGCCTGAGAGCACCAGGAAGTCCTCCTGCTCTTCCTCCCCGTGGTACATGCACGAGGGCTGGCCTGGCTGGAGAACGCCGATGTTGAACCCCAGCTTGGGGAACCGCTCATCTCCCTCGAAGCGGGTGTAGGCGCCAAACTGGCCGTCGAGCCAGCGCGCGTCGCGCACGTTGAGGACGAACCACCCTGACCCAGCCGGGGCAAGGCCGCCGTCGCCAGACTCAAGCGAAGCCTTGGGAACCACGGCACGATTATGCCCGTCGTGACCCGCCGGCGCCGAACGCGCCGCGCAACCCGCGCCGACCCCCCGCGCCGACCCGACGCGCACCCGACGCCCGACCCGCACCGCCTACGCCCGCGCGTCGGACGAAAGGCCGACCAGCTCGGCGCTTCGCTCCCACAGCGCCCGGGCGAGATCAGGGTCCCGGGCTGCGCGGCTGGGCTCGACCACCTTCTCGTCTTCGATGTATTCGCCGTCCAAACGGCCACCCTGTTCGGATTGCGCCAGCCATACCAGCGAGCGGGCGCCGCGCTCGGCGGAGCGCATGAACGGCGATGCGATCGTGGTCAGGATCTTCCAAATTCCGTTCTCGTTTTTGCCGAAGCCGGTGCGCACGGTGCCCGGGTGAAAGCAGTTCGCGTTGAGCTCGGGCGCGCGCCCGGCCAACTCGCGCGTGAACAGGATGTTGCACAGCTTTGTGGTGCCGTAGACGCGCATGGCGGAGTAGGAGCGTTCCGACTGCAGGTCGGCGAGATCCAGGCGCCCAGCGCGATGCGCGTCCGATGCGGTCGTGATGACTCGACCGCCCCCTAGGCGGCCGAGTAGGAGGTGCGTGAGTAGGAAAGGCGCGAGGTGGTTCAGTGCGAAGGTCCGCTCGAAACCCTCTTCAGTCACTTTGCGAGAAGCGAAGAGCGCCCCTGCGTTGTTGGCCAGCACGTCGATGTGCTCGTAGTTGTCGCGCAGCTCTTCCGCGAGCCGTCTGACCTGCGCCATCAGCGTCATATCGGCGACGTGCTCGTGGACGTCCGCGTTCCCGGCCTCTCTGGCCTCCGCGGCGACTGCACCCACCCGGGCCTCGTCGCGGCCCACCACCGCGACCGACACGCCCTCGCGCGCGAGCTCGATCGCCGCGGCACGGCCGATCCCGCGTGTCGCTCCGGTGAGTACCACAAGCGTCACGGCTCCGACTGTAGCGACGGCGCTAAACGCGCTCGCGAGCGCTCCATCCGCTCCAGCGATCGACGTCTACGGCCAGCACCGCCCCTGTCGCCTGCTGCTGGGGATAGCGTTGCGCCAGCAATTCCACCGCCTGCCGCGCCTCGGGGTGGTCGGGGTGAAGAACTCGCGCATGACCATCGGCTCGGACCCACCACAGTGCACTCCAATCGTCGTCGTAGTGGTCCACGAGCAGCGCGACCGCGGGGTTCTCGCGCACGTTCGCTAGCCGCCTCAGCGCATCCGTTCGCTTGGGCTTGGCGTCCACCACGCTGTAGACGCGATCGCCCTGCACCGCGAACACGACCGGCACGAGATGGGGCCGTCCGGCGGCGTCGGCCGTGGCGAGGCGCGCGACCTTGGCGGCGCTGAACCGCTCGCGGGCGTCCGCAGGCGTCACGCCTCGCCGGTCAACTCGGCGATCGCCGACTCCCATTGATCCAGCGCCGGCTCCACGGTCGCTCGCCCTCCAGAGGGGATCCAATGGACCAGGCGACGGGCGCCCGCGTCGTGAAGCTTCTGCAGCACGGCCGCGTCGGCGGGCACGCCGATGACCATGAAGTCGATCGGGCGGTCCGCGCGGGCGCGAAGTTCCCGCGCGCCGTCGATGATGTCGCCGCCTCGGGCGTAGTTGGGAAACCATGCATCGCCGAACGCGAGCACGCGGTCCAGGACGGTGGGTCCGTTGCCCCCGACGAGCACCGGGGGATGGGGGCGCTGAGCCGGTTTCGGCCACGACCAGATCCGGTCGAATTGGACGAATTCGCCCTCGTAGCTCGCCTCCTCTTGTGTCCAGATGGCCTTCATGGCGGCGATGCGATCGGCCATGAGGCGCATGCGCAACCGCGGGTCGGTGCCGTGGTTACGCATCTCCTCACGGTTCCACCCGGCGCCAACACCGAACTCGAGGCGGCCGCCCGACAGGTGGTCAACCGAGGCCACCTCCTTGGCCGTGGTGATCGGATCGCGCTCGATCACAAGGCAAATACCGCTGCCCACGCGCAGCCGCGAGGTGGCCTGCGCCGCTGCCGTGAGGGCGACGAAGAGGTCGTAGGTGTGGCTGTACTTATGCGGCAGTTCTTCGCCGCCCGGCCACGGCGATTCCCGGCTGGCGGGGATGTGCGTGTGCTCGGCGAAAAACAGCGACTCGTGGCCGCGGTCCTCCACGAGCCGCGCAACAGATCCGGGGCTGAGCCCGTCGTGCGTCGGGAAGTATCCGACTCCGAAATCGATCGGGCCAGTCTATCCCGGCGGATATGATCGCCCGCGCCAAGAGTATGGGTTCGATCCGCCTCACGTTCATCGGCTGTGGCGATGCCTTTTCGAGCGGCGGCCGTCTGCATACGTGCTTTTACCTCGAAGGCGCCGAAGAGCCGATGCTCTTGGACTGCGGCGCGACTTCGCTGGCGGGCCTCAAGCGCGAGCGGATCGACCCGGCCTCGATCGGTTCGGTGGCGGTATCGCATCTGCATGGAGACCACTTCGCGGGCATTGGCTGGATCGTTATCGAGGGCCGTCTGGCCAAGCGAGACAAGCCGTTGGTGATCGGCGGGCCGCCCTCAACCTCGGAGCGGCTCCGGCGAGCGAGTGAGGCTCTCTACCCCGGCTCCGGCGATGCGGACAATTCCTTCGAGATTCGCCACGTTGAGTTCTCGGAGGGGGCCCGGTGCGAGGTCGGACCTTCCGCCGTGACGCCGTTTGAGGTGATCCACTCCAGCGGCGCGCCCTCCTACGCGCTGCGCGTGGAATACGGCGGCAAGGTGGTCGCCTATTCGGGAGACACCGAGTGGACGGACAATCTCCTCAACGCAGCCCGCGGGGCCGATCTCTTCATTTGCGAGTGCAACTTCTTCGATCAGCGCGCTCCCGGCCACCTGAGCTACGAGCAGATCCTCGCTAACCGTCCTCGATTCGAATGCGAGCGAATGGTCCTCACGCACATGGGCGACGACGTCCTGGCACGGCGCAGCGACTTGGAAATCGAGACGGCCGCGGACGGACTGACGATCGAGGTCTGACCGCTCGTCATCGCGTTTGAGCCGCGCGGCCGTTGGCAAGCCAAGGTCTAATCGAGAAAGGAGGCCAGTCCAGATGAACCCCACCCAGATTGTCCAGCGCGGCGGCGGAGTCGCGCGCGGGAGCCTGCGCATCGGGGAGCGAGTCGTGCGAAGCGTAGGCAGCGAAGCCTGGGGCTTTCTCCAGGACGCGCGTCACCTCGGGCGCAAGCCCAAGCCGGGAATGGATGACGTCACACTGGCGCACAAGGTCGAGACCGAGATCTTCCGGGGGCGGGGCGCACCCAAGTCAACTGTGAACGTGAACGTGGTGGACGGCGTCGTATGGCTGCGGGGCGAGGTCAAGCGGCCCGAGCAGGTGCGGCGCCTCGAGGAGAAGGCGCGCTCGGTGCCCGAGGTACGAGGGGTGGAGAACCTCCTGCACCTGGTCAAGACGCCAGCGCCCACACGCGCCGATACGCCAAAGCGCCAGCAGCGGACGCGCTCCTCGACGCGGCGGCCCGCTCCCAAGCGCCGCTCTGCCGGCCGGGTCAGCGATGACCGCACCGATGCCATAACACCGCAGGCTGAGCCTTCGCCGGCTGAGCACGCGGATAAGGGCGAGGGCCGCACCCCGGCGCCGTTGGGCACCCGGGCGCCATCTGAAGGCGGCACCCCGGCGCCATCCGAAGCCGGCACCCCGGCGCCATCTGAAGCCGGCACCCCGGCGCCATCCGAGGGCCGCACCCCGGCGCCATCCGAGGGCCGCACCCCAGCGCCGCTGGGCACGCCCGAGGGAGACACGGCCTGAGAAGGTAGCGCGCCTGCCATGGCGGGTAGCCCACCCGCCATGGCATCCTTGGGGGCAGGACGGCCCGTCCAGCACTAGCCTGACCCATATGGCATCGAGCATGACCGACACCACGCTTCAAGACGTCCCGCCGTTCGCGGGCCATAGCCCCGACCAGGAGCGCCCCTTGGGCGGATACGCACTGCTGCTTGGCTCCTTTGCAGCCGCCTGCGGTGGCTTTGCGGTTGCGCTTCGTCGTTCGGGCACGGACCTGCCCGAGCGGGTCGAGGGCCGCGATCTTGCTTTGGTCGCGGTTGCGAGCTTCAAGGCCTCGCGCATCATCGCCCGCGACCGCGTCACAAGCGCGATCCGGGCGCCCTTCAGCCGCTTCCAGGACGACGCCGGACCGGGGGAGGTTCATGAGGCCGCCCGTGGCCACGGGTTGCGGCGGGTGCTCGGCGAACTGCTGATCTGCCCCTACTGCCTTGACGTGTGGACAGCCACCGCATTTCTCGGCGGCCTGCTCACCGCGCCTCGTGCTACGCGCTGGATCGCGTCGATCTTCGTCGTCGTCAGCGCCGCCGACGCGATGCAGATCGCATACGCAAAGGCCGAATCTGCCCTCTAGTCCCGGATAGGGTTAGTCATGGCCCGCGAATACGTCTTCATCGACGAATGGGACGTCCGGGCGCCACAGGAGGAGGTTTTCGTTGCGCTCGCCGACGCGCGTACGTATCCGCGGTGGTGGAAGCCCACGTACCGCGCGGTCGAGGCGGACGGGCCACCCGCAGTGGGCTGCCGTTCCCACCACAGGTTCAAAGCGAAGTTGCCCTACACGCTCTCGACCACCTCGACGATAGTCAGGCTGGACCCACCGCATGAGGTCGAAGCCGAGGTGGACGGGGATCTGCGGGCGATCAAGCGGGCCATGGTCGGACTCGAACCCTATGCCCAGGCTCGTGCGACCGATCGGTTGACGACGAGCGAAGGCTGACCGGCTACGGCTGACCCGACGGCCGGTGCGACAATCGGCCCGTGGTGGACCGGGTGCTATGCCCGAGGCTCGTCGGCCGCGACGAGCAGCTGTTCGTCCTGGAGGACGCGTTGCTCGCTGCCCACGGCGGCGAGAGCCGTTTCGTCGCTGTGGGCGGCGAGGCAGGCATCGGCAAGACGCGGCTTGCGACGGAGCTCGCTAAACGAGCGCGACGGCTCGGCTGGGCCGTATTGTGGGGTGCCTGTAGCGAAGCGGAGCTTCCGCTTCCCTACCTCCCGCTCGTCGAAGCGCTCGGTAACTACATCTCCCTTCAGGGCGCACAGCGGGTCGGAAACGAGCTCGGCGCCGCTCGCCGCGAGCTCGCCCAGCTATTCCCCCAGCTCGCCGGCGACGAATTCGCCGCGCCCATGGGGGACCCGGCACAGGGAAAGCTACGGCTGTTCGAGGCGATAGTCGCCCTGCTCGCGGTCCCGGCGCACGAACAGGGGGTCCTGCTGGTGGTCGAGGACGTCCACTGGGCCGATTCGGCCACGCGGGAGCTGCTCGATCACCTCGCACGCCGCATGACGAATATGCGCTCGCTGCTGCTACTCACCTACCGCAGCGACGAGCTCGACCGGCGCCATCCCCTGGCGCCACTCGTCCAGATGTGGCGCCGTTCCGGGGTCGCGGAGTTCGTCGGGCTGTCTCCGCTCCCCGAAAACGAGATCGCCGAGATGATCGCCGCGATCCTGGACGAGCAGAATATGGAGCCTGAGCTCCGCGATCTCCTGTCCGCGCGCAGCGAGGGAAACCCGTTCGTGTTGGAGGAGATGCTCAAAGAGGCGATCGACTACGCAAACGGCGGACCGCGTTCACGCGACGCCGTACGCATACCTGAGACCGTCCGCGACGCGATCCTGCTGCGCTTCGCGCGCATCGGCGGGCCGGAGGCGGAGGTCCTTCAAGCGGCCGCGGTGCTCGGCAGAACCTTCGACTACGACACGCTTCTGGCCACGACCGGCGCCTCGCGGGAGACCGTCCAGCGGGCGCTCGAAGTCGGTGTGGCCCAGCAGTTGCTCGACGAGGCCGGCAACGGCCACGCGAAATACAGATGGCGCCACGCACTGACCCAGGAGGCAGTCGGCGAAGAGATCGTGCTTCCCCGCCGCCAGGACATCCACAGCCGCGCGGCCGATGCTCTGAGCAAAGCGGGCGCCGGCTCCCTGGCGATCGCCCGCCACCTGCTCGGTGCCGCTCGCTTCGAGGAGGCCGTGCCGGTCTGCGTGACCGCGGCCGAGGAGGCCGAGGGAACGATGGCTTACGCCGACGCGCTCGAGCTCGTCAGCCGCGCCCTGCCGCATGTGCGCGACCCGCTCCCCCGCTCTCGCCTCGAATGCCGCATGGGGCGACTGTTCTGGATGGACGGAAAGACTTCGGCCGCGATCGACGCGCTTGTACCGGGCGTGGACGGGCTCGAGCGTGCGGGTGAAGAGGTTGAGGCGGCGCGCTACAGGATCGTGCTGGGGCGCTGCCGGTGGGAGCAGAGCCAGCCGCAGCAAGCATTCAAAGAGTTCGACCGAGCGCGGCGCGCGCTGGAAAAGCATGGACCATCGGCCGAGCTGTCGCTCGCCTACATGCGGCTCGCCGGGCTGCACAAGTTCCAGCTGGACCCGCGCGCACTGGACACAGCGCGCAAGGCGGTCGAGGTCGCGAGCGCGGCAGGGGCCGACTACGAGCGCATCTGGGCGCAGGCCTTTCTGGCGCCGGCGCTCTTCGACATCGGTCAGACGGAGGAAGCGGAGCGGATGCTCGAAGAGTCCTTCGCGGACGCGCGAGCCCGCGGCTACTCGTTCGTGGCGCACAACATCGCCTACAACGATGCGTGGGGACGGCTGCACATGATGGTGCCCGGGATCACCGATCGGATGGAACTGCTCGGCTCGGAGCGCACGCCGGCGGCCATGGCCAACATGTTCGGGTTCGCCCGAAGCTGGCCCCTGCGTGCGAACGGGAATCTGCTCGGCGCACTCGAGTTCATCAGGCGGGCGCAGATGACAGCTGCCGCAAACACGAACGAGAAGGTGCGCTGGAGGACCAGGGTTGAGCTCGCCGAGGTGCTGCTCGAGCTCGGGCGACTCGACGAAGCGAACGCGACGCTGCCACCGCCGTCGGAGCGCGCCGAGCTCCAGGACGTCATTTACGACTCGGGGGTACAGATACGGCTACGGCTCCAGACGGGCCGGCTCGACGAAGCGGTTACGCTAGCGCGCGAAATCGGGGAGAACGCGCACCGGCTCGCGCCTTTCAACGATGCGCTCGAGGTGGCGGTCGAGGCGCTGGTCCGGGCGCGACTGGTCGATGAGGCGCAGGCCGTGGTCGACACAGGACGGGCGCATCCGTCCGGCGCGGGGGGTGTGTTTCTCGATGCAGCACAGGGCAACATTCTGCTCGCGCGAGGCGAGGCGGAGAAGGCCGCTGCGATCCTCGCAGGCGTCGCAGGGGAGGCCGCGGCGCGTGGCTTCAAGCTGGTCGAGTGGCGGGCGCGTACGCTGACCGCCGAGGCCCTGAGTCAGGCCGGAAGACGCGACGAGGCCGAGCGGGAGCTGGCTGCCGTAGCCGCTGAGGCAGGGGCTGCAAGCGCGGCGGTGATTGTTTCCACAGTGCGGGCCGCCGCAGATCGGTGTGGCGTGTCCGTTCCCGAGACGGCCGAACCGGCGCACAGCGGTGCTGCTGCGCCCGAGGTCATGCAGGCCGGCGAGCGCCTGATCACCTCGATGTTCGCCGACGTCCGCGGCTACACGGCGATGACCGCGTCGGTTGCACCGGCCGACATGGCAGAGCGCATCACCACGCTCTACCGCTGGGCGACTGCCGAGGTGGGCCGCCACCACGGCTTCGTCAACAAGTTCGCAGGTGATGCCGTCATGGCGACGTTCAACGCGACCGGCGCGCGTGTCGAACATGTTCGCGAGGCGCTCGAGGCAGCGCTTGCGTTGAGCGGAAAGGCGGCGCTGCTTGACCTCGGGCTCGGCATCGGCATCGCCGTTGGGCCCGCTGTGGTGGGTCCGACGCTCGCCGACGGCAACGTCTCGGTGCTCGGCTCGGCGACAAACCTTGCCGCACGGTTACAGACCGCGGCCAACCCCGGCGAGATCGTCCTCAGCGATGAGGCGCACCGCCGGGTCGAGGGTTGGCTCACCGAACGGGGACTGGAGCCGGTTCGCCATGAGCTTGAACTGAAGGGCTTCACTACTCCCCAGCAGGCCTGGCGACTGGCGATGGGCGGGGGCAGCTAAAAGCTCGCACTCGCGCCGGGCATGCGTGAGCGCCTCGAGCGCCTTCCCCGGCGCAGCGCACGGCTTGGTCGTGTAGGTTCCGTACCTTACGGACCGGAACAAGGAGGCACCCTTGCCTATTCGACTGTTTGCCCCAGCGGCTGCGTTCGCGGCTGCGCTCGGGCTC
>DASRHQ010000084.1:0-135241 GCA_035650455.1 Solirubrobacteraceae bacterium | reverse complement strand
TGCTCTATCAGGGCTGGTCCTTCCGGGTCTTCCGGCGCCGGGTTACCGGTTCCCCCACCTCGGCGACCCCGCCGGTCGCGGTCGGCGCACCCGAAGTCGCGACCGGTGCCACCACGACGAGCGCTCGGTCCGGTCCAGGGCCCACGATGGCCGGGGAAAGCAGCGAGAGCGCGGGACCCGGCTAGGCGACCGTGCGCGCCTTGGACCCGCGCCTGCTCCGGCGGACGAAGTCGGCGCGACCGCTGCTCGCGCTCGACACGGTCCTCGGAATCGTCGCCGCGCTGGCGGTACTCGCCCAGGCCACATTGCTGGCGCGGATTATCGCCCGTGCGTTCTACGGCGCCTCGTTCCGCGCCCTCGGGCTGGATTTCATCTTGCTGGTGGGGGCGTTCACGTTCCGGGCGGCATGCATGTGGGGGATGGAGGTGGCGGGTCGTCGCGCGGCTTGGGATGTCCTCTCCGAGCTTCGACTCGCGTTGGCCGAGAAGCGGCTGCGCGGCGCGCCCATCGCGGTGGACGGCGTCGAAGCAGGTGAGGTAGCCGCCGTCTCAGTTCAGGGAATCGAGGGACTCGAGGGCTACTTCGCGCGCTACCTGCCCCAGGTGGTGCTGGCCTCGGTCATCCCGCTGCTAGTTGTCGCCTGGGTGGCGGTGATCGACTGGGAGTCGGCGCTGATCATGCTCCTGACCTTGCCGCTCGTGCCGGTATTCATGTGGCTGATCGGCCGTTACACCGAGCACCGTACGCGAGAGCGCTGGGAGGCACTGCGGCACCTGTCGACGCACTTCCTCGACGTCGTGAGGGGGCTTCCAACATTGCGGGCATTCGGGCGAGCAGAGGAGGAGGCAGGCAGGATCGAACGGGTCTCGGATCGGTATCGCGCCACGACGATGCAGACCCTGCGGGTGAGCTTTTTGTCAGGGTCTGTCCTGGAGCTCGCCGCGACGCTCGGGGTGGCGCTGGTGGCGGTGGCTGCCGGCCTGCGCTTGGTGAGCGGGAGTCTGAGCTTGCAGGCGGGCCTGACCGTACTGATCCTGGCGCCCGAGCTGTACCTGCCCTTCCGCCGGCTCGGCGCGGAGTATCACGCGAGCGCCGACGGGCTTGCGGTCGCCGAGCAGATGTTCGCGCTCCTCGATGCCCCGGAGCAGGTGCCGCCGGGAGGCCTGCGGCGGGCGCCGAGCCCGGCGGAGGCTCCCGTGCGGCTCGCCCAGGTCTCCTTTGTCTACCCCTCCCGGGCCGTGCCGGTACTCGACCGGCTTGACCTCGAGCTCCGCCCAGGGGAGACAGTCGCGCTGGTGGGAGAGAGCGGAGCCGGCAAAAGCACTCTCGCGGCTCTCCTGCTCGGGCTTCTGGCGCCGAGCTCGGGTCGGCTGTTGGTGGGGTCGTCCGACCTCTCATCGTGCGACCTGGAGGAGTGGCGGCGTCTCGTCGCGTGGGTACCTCAGCTTCCCACGCTCCTGCACGGTTCGATTGCAGACAACGTCCGCCTCGGTGATCCCCGGGCGTCGGCGGAACGGGTCCGTGAGGCGTGCTCGCTGGCGGGGGCCCACGGCTTCATCCCCTCGCTGCCGGATGGGTACGACACGATCGTGGGCGAAGGGGGACACATCCTCTCGCCCGGAGAGCGCCGCCGGATCGCGATCGCTCGCGCCTTCCTTAGGGACGCCCCCTTGGTAATCCTCGACGAGCCCACGGCAGATCTCGACTCTCGCGGCGTCGGGGTCGTATCCGACGCAATCCAGCGGCTGCAAACGGGGCGGACGGTCCTGCTGATCGCTCACCGTATCGAGGTCGTTCGGTACGCGGACCGGGTTGCTCGTCTTGTCGACGGACGCATTGCGTCGCAAGAAGAGCGGAGGGCGGCGTGAACCAGGTGCTCGCGCTTCGGACGCTGCTTGCGCTTACCCGTGCGCCCCGCTCTCGGCTGGCGCTCACGGCCGTGCTCGGCGCCCTCACGGTGACCTTCGGCGTCGGGCTCATGGCCACGGCCGGATACCTGATCTCACGCGCGGCGGAACGCCCGGCTGTCCTATCGCTGATGGTCACGATCGTGGCGGTGCGGTTTTTCGGACTCGGCCGACCGATTCTTCGCTACCTCGAGCGGCTGAGCTCGCACGACTATGCGCTGCGGGTCCTGGGCCGTGTCCGCAGGCGGTTCTTCGAGCGAATCGAACCACTCGCTCCCGCCCAGCTCGACTACTACCGCACCGGCGACCTGCTCTCCCGCATGGTCGGCGACGTGGATGCCCTTCAAAACCTTTACCTGCGCGGTATCGGGCCACCCCTGGTGGCGCTGCTCGCTGGCGCCGTATCAGTCGGGGTGGCCGTCGCGTTTCGCCCGGCAGCGGGGATTGTGCTCGCCATTGGCCTGCTGGTCGGCGCGCTCGTGGTGCCAGGTCTAAGCGGCGCGCTCGGCGCCCGCGCGGGCCGGCGTCAGGCAAGTGCGCGGGGCGAGCTCTCCGCAGAGCTCGTGGAGCTGCTCGGCGGCGCGGCCGAGACTGTCGCGTTCGGAGACGAACAGGCGCGGCTCGCGCGCCTCGCAGTCGCAGACAAGACGGTGGTGTCGCTGGCACGACGCGACGCCTTGGTGGCCGGCATGGGCGACGCCCTCGGTCTGGTAGTAACCGGCGTGACGGTTGCGGCCGTGCTAGCGGTTGCCGTCGTGGCGTCGGGTCACGGAACACTTGACCGCGTCCTCATTGCGATGCTGGCACTGCTGGCGCTGGCAACGTTTGACGCCGTGACGCCGCTGGCAGGCGCCGCGCGCGAGCTGTCCTCGACCCTTGCCGCCGGGCGCCGGGTGCTGGAGCCAATCAACCAGGAGGCCGCCGTCAGCGACCCGGCCGCTCCTCTGCCGTTTCCGCGCTGGCCCTTCACGATCGCCTTCGAGCAGGTGAGGGCACGCTACCCACGACGACAACGACCGGCGCTCGATGGCCTCAACTTCCGTCTGGACCCCGGCGAGCGCGTCGCGTTGGTGGGTACGAACGGCGCGGGCAAGACCACGATCGTTAACCTCATGCTTCGGTTCTTGGACCCCGAGTCGGGGCGGGTCACGCTCGCCGGGCAGGAGCTGCGCGCCTACGCTGCGCAGGACATCCGGCGCGCAATAGCAGTCGCGGGCCAGGACTCGCATCTGTTCACCGCGAGCGTCAACGCCAACGTCCGGCTGTCTCGACCTGACGCCAGCGACTGGGAGGTCGAACAGGCGCTCCGTCGCGCGCGCATGTGGAGCTGGGTGAATCGTCTGCCGGAAGGCATTGACACGCTCGTGGGCGAGGGCGGGCGTGAGCTGTCCGGCGGGCAGCGCCAGCGCATCGTCCTCGCTCGCGCGCTGCTCACCGGCGCTCCCGTGCTGGTGCTGGATGAACCCACGGCCCACCTGGATCCGGATACGGCCCGCGAGCTCATCCACGATGTGTTTGAGGCAGCAGAGCACCGCACTGTGCTGCTGATCACCCACCGCGACGAGGGGTTGGAGTTGGTCGACCGGGTGTTCACATTGCACCCCGCGGACCGTTGAGTACCTCCTACACCCACGCTCGGCGACGCCGGCCGGTCCGCGGACAGTTTCGCTACGGGGCCGTGTTGGTGCTACTGCTCGTCCTGCTCATGTTCGCGATCGTTGCGCCCGATACCGACTGGGCTCATGCGGTGGACCCCGCGCTGGCGGGCAGCGCGCTGGCAGTGGCGGTCGCGACATCGAAAGCGAAAGGAGAGACGCGCCGGCTGCGCGCACTTGGCGTGAGCGCTGTCGCGCTCTTGGGGGTGCTCGGTGTGGGCACAGGCTTGTTCGGCGTGGATCTCTCATTCGCGGTCACGACGGTGCTTCTGGCCGCGGTCCCCGTCAGTTTGGTCGGTGGACTGCTACGGCTTATTGGGCATCGCGGGGTGACGGGCCAGGCCGTCGCGGGCGCGCTGGCTGTCTATCTCTCGATCGGATTGTTGTTCGCCGCGGTGATCACTTTCGTGGGAGCCATCGAGAGCGGGCCCTACTTCAAGCAAACCGCGGACGCGGCCGGCGGTATTCCCGTGTATTACTCGTTCACCGTCCTCACGACGACCGGCTTCGGCGACTACACCGCCGCCCAACCCGTTGGGCACGCGCTGGCCGTGCTCGAGATGCTGACCGGTCAGCTGTACCTCGTCACGGTGATTGGCCTGCTGGTCGGAAATTTTGCGACCCGACGAATGCGAAACGACCCACCAGCAGGAACTGCATAACTGATCGGAGACGACATGAACGTGTCAAGAATTCCATGGCCGTTGCGAAGCACACTCGCGGGCACCGCCGGAACAGCGGCGATGACACTCGCCTATGGGACCGAACGACGGCTGCGGCGAAACCACCGTGGTTCGCTCGACTACGACGACTCGCTCGTTCCAGGCCAGATCGTCGCGGGCATCATGCACCTCGGCCACGTCACAGCTCGTGAGGAGAACGAGTTGGGGCTGGCACTGCGGTGGAGCTACGGTTCGGTGTTCGGAATCTGGCACGGCATCCTGCGTCGCCGGATCCCGGAGCCGTGGGCAAGTGCGGTCTTCGGCGCCACGCTGATGAGCGCGACGCTCTCGTTGTTCCCCCTCCTAGGTCGAACGCCGCCGCCCTGGCGCTGGCCGCCCGACGTCATGGCTACTGCGATCGGTACCCATGTTGCCTACGTCGCGGCGGCCGGCGCGACCGACGACACGTTGCGCCGACTCGGCACCTGAGCGATGCTGCGGCTGCGCGTATTCGGGCCCCGTCCGGCGATGGCCGACGTCGCGCAGTGCCTTCAGGAGATTCCGGGCGCGCGGCATGTGACCCGGTTAGGCGACGGTGACGGCGGCGGAACGCTCGTTACCGCTGATCTCGGCGATGACGCCGTCGACCGGGCGCTTCAGGAGATAAAAAGACTGGGCGTACCTGTCGGGGACGTGATCTTGGTGCGCGAGGACACCATCGGTCAGCAAGCATCCCCACGCCCGCTTGCGACCGTGGTATGGGCCGATCTACTCAGCCAGGCGGGCGTGAATGCACGACCCTTCGCGCGCTTTTTGCTGTTCATGGCCATCGCCGGGGTCATCGCGGGATTCGGCGTGATCTATGCGAACGTGACGCTCGTTGTGGGCGCGATGGCGATCAGCCCGGACGCCCTTCCGGTCACTGCGGCCGCGACCGCACTGGTGCTCAGGCGGTGGCGGCTGGCCGCACGCGCCGTGGTCGCCTTGGTATGTGGTCTAGCGATCACGTGCCTTGTCGCGGGACTTATGACCAGGTTGCTAAACGCCCTCGCTCTGCTTCCGAGCGGCTTCGTGGTCGGTAAGGGTGGATTCCTGGAGGGACTATCGAGTATCAACATCTCGACCCCGATCGTGGCGCTTGTCGCCGGGGTCGCGAGCATTCTCGCGCTGGAGACGCGCGCCAGCTCCGCGGTCGGAGTAGCGATTTCAGTCACCACGATTCCTGCCGCGGCATACCTGGGGGTGGCCGCCGGCGTCAGCGAGGTCACCAAGGCCGAGGGCGCGCTTCTCGTACTGGGCGTCAATATCGTGATGTTGCTGACCGGCGGCTGCTTCACGCTGCTGGCTCAACGGTGGCTCGCCGCGAGGCGATCGATCACCCGGAAGGGGTGATGGCCGCGCGTCGAGGTTTGAAAGCATCGCTTCTATGAGCGCGACAAGCAGCCGCGAGTCTGACCCTGCCGCCTCTCCAGCGGACTCCGCCGCCTCTCCAGCGGTCACCCCCGATCAGGCGGCCGGGATGATGGGCAGTCGGCGATTCGTCGCGCTGCTCGTGATCTCGGCAGTTGTAGGGGTGATCGTTTCGTTCGCGACGTGGGGCTTTTTGGAACTGATTCACCAGATCACGCAGGAGGTCTATACGCACCTCCCGCACGCGCTCGGCTACAGCCACGGGCCGCCCGTGTGGTGGCCGCTGCCCGTACTCGCGGTAGCGGGAGTCATCGTCGCCCTTGCGATCCGTTATCTGCCCGGGAACGGCGGGCACATCCCAGCCAGGGGTCTCGGCGGCGGCAAGCCGGCCACTACGGTGCAGCTGCCCGGGATCCTGCTGGCAGGCATTGTCGGGATCGGGTTCGGGATCGTGCTCGGTCCCGAAGCCCCACTTATGGCGCTCGGTCCGGCCCTGGCTGTATTGACCGTCACCTTGGTGCGCCGTGACACGCCGCCCCAGGCCCTTCAAATTGTTGGTGCGGCAGGGGCGTTTGCGGCGATCTCGTTTCTGTTTGTCAACCCCTTGGTTGCCGCCATTCTGATGATTGAGGTGACGGGGATCGGGGGGGCAATGTTGCCGATGGTGATCGTGCCGGGGTTGTTGGCGGCCGGGATCGGTTCGCTGCTGGCGATTGGGATCGGATCGTGGACCGGCTTGAACAGGAGCGCTATAGCTCTCGGGCCAATCCAGCACCTGCCGCATTTTGGAGCCCCGACCGTCGCGGAGTTTGGCTGGACGATCGGGGTCGCGATCATTATCGGCCTCTGCGTGCACGTGATCATGCGCGGCGGCATGCTGTCGTTAAAGGTCTCTGCGCCGCGACCGCTGTTGGCGTTGCCGATCATCGGCCTTGGTGTGGCGGGCCTGGCGATCGCGTTCTCGCAGGCCGAGGGCCACAGCGTCAACTACGTGCTCTTTTCAGGTGAGAGCTCGCTTCCCGGGCTGGTCTCGCAGGCCGGGACATGGTCGATCGCCGCGCTCGCGCTCCTGGTCGTCTTCAAGGGCATCGCCTATAGCGTGTCGCTGGGCAGCTTCCGAGGTGGGCCCACTTTCCCGGCGGTGTTTTTGGGAGCGGCAGGAGGGCTGTTGGCTTCGCACCTGCCGGGCTTTCCCCTGACGGCCGCGGTCGCCGTCGGCATGGGGGCTGCGACGGCGGCGGTACTGAGGCTGCCACTGTCCGCGATCGCGCTTGCAACCCTGCTCACCGTCCAGGCCGGCATTGGCGACGAGCCTCTCATCATCGTCGGCGTTGTGGTCGCCTATCTGGTGACGCTGGTTCTGTCCCGACGTGGTCAGGACAAGCCCGGCTCGCCTGAGACCGGCGCTCCAGCGCCCGACGCTCGCACGCCGGCTCCAGCGACCGCGCCAGTCGCCGACCATGGCGCCTAGAGCTTCGCAACGGGCACTGGAAGTCAGCGCCGATGAGTTCCGGGCGCTCTTTCGGACGCTGCGCACATGGGGCCGATGGGGACCCGACGACGAGCGCGGAGCGCTGAACCTGATCACCGCCGAGCACGTCGCGGCGGCCGTGGGTCTCGTGCGGGAGGGGATCACGATGACGCTGAGCTTGCCCCTGAACACCCAGCGCGGCGAGGACAACCCGATTCCCGCGGACCATCACATGACGGCGCTCGCGACTGCAGCCGCGGACGCTGACCAGACCCACTTCAACAAGGACTATGTCGGCGCCGACTACCACAATGATGGCCACACCCATATCGACGCGCTCAGCCATGTTGCCTACGACGGCTCGCTCTACAACGGCAAGACCGAAGCCGCTGTCACCGAAGGCGGGGCGGGCATTGATTCGATCGAGGTATTGAAGGACGGATTGGTGGGCCGTGGCGTGCTGTTGGATATCCCCCGGGTTCGAGGCGCGCCCTGGCTAGAGCCGGGTGAGCACATATTCCGCGCGGATCTAGAGGCCGCCGAGAACGGCCAGGGCGTGACCGTAAGCGAGGGCGACATCCTGCTGGTGCGCACGGGCCATGCCCGTCGCCTGGAAGAGCTCGGCGCATGGGACACGCCGAATGCCAAGGCGGGACTTCACCCCACTGCCCTCTCGTTCATCGCGGACAGGGACATCGCAGTGCTGGGATCGGACGGCAACAGCGACACCGCGCCTAGCACCACGGAGGGTGTGGCGTTTCCGATTCACGTCCTGACGATCACCGCGATGGGTATACATCTGCTGGATTACCTGCAGTTCGAGGACCTGCGCGAGGTCTGCGAGCGGACCGGCCGGTGGGAATTTCTGTTCGTCGCGGCGCCGTTGCGGATCGTCCACGGAACCGGGTCGCCCCTGAACCCGATCGCGATCTTCTAGGCCCGAACAGTTCGCGAGGCGTCGCTCGAGGAGCCCTTCTTCACACGGGTCGCCTCAGCGACCGATATTCCGGGCGCGTCTATTACGACCGTCCGTGCAAGCCAATCCGCGAGACCCCTGCGTCTCTTGTCGAAGGGTACAGGCAGGAATCCGATGAACAGAGGCACCGTCGCGAGGATCAGGCCGATGCAGCGGACAATTCCGCGGATCGGCTTGACTCGGTCAAGGCGCGCGGTGACGACGCGAATCTGCATGACCCGGTCGCCGGGAGTCTGACCCGTCGCAGACCAGAAGCCAACGAAATACCCCGCCGCCCACAGCACATATGCGGCGCCTCCGACCACCGCCAGGATCGTCTTCGTCTGGTGAGGGAAGTGGAACAGGGAGCCGATCAGTGCGACCGCGGCGCCCGCGAGAAACGCGACCGTGCTGATCAGCGCCGCGTCGATCACAAACGCGATCCCGCGCGTAATGAGCCCGATATAGCGGACCCCGCTGACGGTCACTGTCGCGACCGGCGCCAAGCTCTCGGTCCGCTCGGAGACCTCGCTGATGACCGCCGTCGGCGGCCCGTCCAGACTGGTCATGGGTTTCCCGGCTGGACATCGTCCGCCTGCCGTCGGCTGGGATGGACGAGGCGCTGGGCGATGCGCTCGATCGAGTCATCGGCATTGCGCGAGCGGCGGCGGACCACCTCACCGACCTGATCCGCAAACCCAAGCCCCTGCTGCGAGATCGCGGCCCTGACAGCCGGGCTGGCGGCGATCACGTCAATCGCGTTCCATAGGCCGTCGCTGTCCAGCAGGCGTTCGATGAGCCGGTCAAACAGGCCACTTTGGAAGAAAGTGTCGACGAGCCTCTGGGCACCATCGCTGTCGAGCACCTGCTCGATGACCGCTTGCAAGCGCGGACTGGCAAGCAGCTGTTCCAGCTCGCCGCTGTCGAGCAGGCGATCAATAGCTTTGCGTTGAAGGCCTATTCCAGCTTCCGCAGCCGCCCCCGCGGCTCCAGTGACCGGTTTCATCGTGACCGCAGCAGCGCGCCCCGGGATCGAAGTGATCCCGTGTAGCACGCTTCTGCGTGAGCTGTTGCGGTGGTCGGTAGCCATGGATTACCGGGGTGATCTTTGCAAGCCCTGACCGCGGCGCAATCACCCGAAACAGACGATGCGAAGTTGGTTATGGAGCCCAGTTGACCCATTTCACCCCTTTAAGACGATGCCCTGCGCCCAAACCGGCACCAACGTTTCGGGGGTGAATGACGAAACGGCCGATCACGCGGCCGAGGCAGCTGATCGTGATGTCCCCGAGCCCACCGGCAGCGGGGCGAGCGCCGCCGGCGCAGTGAGCTCGCCGACCGAGCGCAGCACAGGTACAGAGTCCAGTTCAACGACCCAACCGGGCTCGTCCACCCCCCCAAACACCTGGACGCCGCCACCCGCAAAACCGTCCCGCGGAAGGCGGATCTTCGCGAACAGCCTGATCGGCATTAGCACGCTGCTCTTGATCGTCGGGGTGTTTGCCGTGTGGGCAAATCGCCTGCTCTTCAGTCCCGACAACTGGTCGAACACGAGCACGCAGCTGTTGCAAAACCCGACCATTCGCTCGACCACGGCGAACTACGCCGTCGATCAGCTCTACGCGAACGTCAACGTGGGGAACTTGATCAAGTCGGCCCTGCCCACGAGGCTTCAGCCCCTCGCCGATCCAGCTGCCGGTGCGCTGCGAAACGTCGCCGTGCAGGGCGTCGATCTCGCATTGACTCGCCCGCGCATCCAAGATCTTTGGGCGAAGGCCAACCGTGCCGCGGCGCAGACCTTCGTCACGGTCGTCAAGGGTGGCAAGGGTCCCGTGGGGATAAAGCAGGGGGTGGTCACGCTCGATCTCGGCGCGATCGTCAACAACGTCGCCTCCCGTTTGGGGCTTCCGTCCGACATCAGCAACAAGCTTCCACCCAAAGTCGCGCATCTGACCGTCCTGAAGTCAAATCAGCTGAAGCTGGTTCAGAACGGCGGCAACTTTCTCCGGCATCTCGCTGTATGGCTAACGGTCCTCGTACCGGTCCTTTACGCACTCGCGCTCCTGATCGCTCCTGCCGGCCGGCGGCGTAGGACACTGCTGACGGTAGGTTTCGCCGCGATTGGCGGTGGCCTGGTGGTGATCTTCGGTCGCTCGTTCTTCGTCAACCAAGTCACGGGTTCGCTGGTCAAGGATGCCTCCCTGAAGCCAGCGATCAGTGAAGTCGTGACGATCATGACGCAGATGCTCCACCAGATCGCCGCCGGCATTGTCTTCATGGGCATCCTGCTGGTGATCGCCGCGTGGTTCGCAGGTCCTGCGCGGCCGGCGCACGCGACTCGGCGCGCGATCTCTCCGTTCCTGCGAGAGCGCCCCGCGGCCTCCTACGGGATCATGCTCGGCCTGCTGGCGCTGCTCTTCATCTGGGATCCGATCCACGCGACCGGCACGCCGGCGGGCATCATTGTCTTCACGGTGGTCGGGCTGTTCGGCATGTTCGTGCTCAGGCGCCAGACCATGCAGGAGTTTCCCGATGCGCGGCCAGGGGAGGCGATGCACAAGGTTCGCGCCCGGATTGACAACTGGCGTCGCCAGCGTCAGCAGCGACACGGTGGGGACGGGACTTCGGCGGCCACATCGAGTGCACTTACCGCCCAGCTCCGTGAGCTATCCGATCTGCGCGATCACGGCGCGATCACGGCTGACGAGTACGACGTCGCCAAGTCGCAACTACTTCACCATTGAGCGCCGAGCGTGAGGCGGATGACGTTTCCAGGCGGACATGGCTCGCCTCGGAGCGGACCTGGCTTGCGTGGTGGCGTTCCGGTGTAGCCGTGGGCGCCGTGGCGCTTGCCGTGGGACGGCTGCTTCCGGGATTAACTCATGGCGCGCAATGGCCCTTCAGGGCCGTGGGAATCGGTTACGGGGTTCTCTCCGTAGCGATTTTGCTGGTCGGCGCGCTCCGTCAGCAGCGCACGAGCTCTGCGCTACGTCGCGGCGAGTTTGCCGAGCTGACCTCGCCGCTGATCGCATGGCTGACCGCAGGTGCGGTGGCGCTGTCACTCGCAGCGGTGGCCCTTGTCGTGGTCGCGCTCTGAGCGTGTGAAGTGGGAGCTCGCGATCGTTGCAGCGGCCGTTTTGGTCGTGGCTGGAGTCTCGCGGCGGCTGACCGACACGCCCTTCACGCCGGCGATGGCATTCGTGGTGATCGGACTGCTGGTGGGGTCGCTCGTGATCGACGAGGTCACGTCCGCGCCGACGAGTGGCACCGTCCGCACCCTGGCCGAGGCGACCTTGGCGGTTGTGCTGTTCGCGGATGCCTCGCGGATCAAGTTGCGACGGCTCAGGCGCGAGTCCGCGGTTCCGCTGCGACTCTTGGCGATCGGGCTGCCGCTCACGATTGTGGCGGGGGCGCTTCTGGCGGCAGGGATCTTCAATGGATTGAACGCGGCGGAGGCTGTCGTGCTTGCGGTCGTGTTGGCGCCGACCGATGCTGCCTTGGGGCAGGCGGTCGTGACCGAGCCCCGACTGCCCTCGCGCATCCGGCAGGGCCTCAACGTCGAAAGCGGGCTTAACGACGGAATCTGTGTGCCGCTGCTACTGATCGCGCTTGCGGTAGCCGACGTCGAAGATAAGACGATGACGAGCCATCACGCGGTCGCGATCGTGGCGGAAGAGATCGGCTACGGGATCCTTGGTGGGGTGATCGCGGGCTTGATCGCTGCCGGCATAGTGGCGATCGGCCACCGCCGACAGCTGATCACCGGATCCTGGCTCCAGGTGATACCGATCGCCGGTGCGGCCCTCGCCTACGGGGTTGCGGCCGCTTTGGGCGGCTCGGGTTTCATCGCAGCGTTTCTCGCGGGCGCAATCTTCGGAGCGATTGTCACCCACGAGTCGGAGGACGCCTCGCGGCTAAACGAGGAAATCGGTGCACTGTTGGGCGGAGTGACGTTCCTGATCTTCGGGGCGGTGCTGCTGGGTCCGTCTTTACAGCACCTGAGCTGGCAGATCGTGATCTACGCCGTCCTCAGCCTGACACTCATTCGAATGCTGCCTGTCGCGGTCGCGATGGTCGGCAGCGGCGCCAGCCGGCAGACAGTCGGCTTCCTGGGCTGGTTTGGTCCGCGAGGTCTCGCCTCGATCGTGTTCGCGGTGATCTCCGTCCAGGAAGCTCACCTGACCGGCGCGCAAACAATCGTACGCACGGCGTACGTGACCATTGGCCTCTCGGTCCTCGCGCACGGACTGACGGCGGAACCCCTGGCGAAGCGATATGCGCGGTGGTATGAAACCCATCCTCGCGAGCACCGGCCGGCGATGGAAAGCATGCCGGCTCCCGACCACCGTGCGCGCGGGCCCGCACGAACCAGTTGACGGCGGGTCCGTCGGTTACCGCACCGAGGTCGTGGGCTTCACCTCGGCGCTGGGTCGTTCTCGGTGGTTTTCCACGATGAACAGAGTCCGGCCGTTGGCGATGATGCCCGGACTGTGCCCTTTCGACTCTGTGGAGCGTGATGGCGAAGGACCGGATGATCGCAGCCCTGGGTGAGGAACACCTGCTGGTTCCTGAGGCGGTGGCCAGCGCGCTGGCGGCAAACGATCGCGTGAAGTACCTGCTCACGTTGCTGCAGTCCGCTCGATCGGCGGCGGACGGGACTGGGGGCGTGCCGAGCTTGCGCGATGAGCGGTTGGCGTGCGGTGTGGCAGACCCGCGGCTTGATCGGGTGGTGTCGGAGAGCGCGCGCGAGCGGGACGGCTGGTATCGCGTACCTGGTGCCCAACGGCTGTCGGAGCGCGCGGTCGAGGAGGTGCGGACGATGATTGTGGCGCTGGAGGGGGCGGGGGTACCCGCTGCTACCGAGCTCGGGAGGCGCGCAGGCGGGGTCGCGGCGACGCTGACCGTGATGGGTGATTTGATCGCCGCCGACGATGTCACGCGGCTGACGGCTGGCAGAGATGGCGCTGCCGACAGCCTCCACCTAGTGGTGATGGATGCGCATCGAGAGCTCAACGCACTCGAGGCGAGGATCGCGACGGAGTCGATTGACGGGGCGCGCGTGCATGATCTGGCGACCGAGGATCGCGCGATTGTTCGTGCGTTCATGCGGGGCGTAAACGGGACCTCGCGGCTTCGGTTCGACCATCCTGGGCTGGGGACGATCGCCACCCGGACGGGACCGAAGCTCGTTATTCAGAACGACTTGGGCGAAACCGACGCTCACGTGGTGGTGATCAGGATCAGCGGCAGGGTCGTGACGCTCACCTACACCGACGTTCACCTGGCTCGGCTGTTGTTCTTTCAGGACCTACTCGGTTCTTGGCCGGTCGCATGGGACGACACCCGCTCGCGCAGCGATAAGCGGATCGAGGGGGGTCTGTACCACCTGGCGAGCGGGCGGTTTGAGGCTGGCGACGACGAGGAGCTGAGGCGGTTTTTGGATTACTTGGGCTCGCGGCTGGTGTTCATCATCGATTGGAACCGGGCGCGAAAGCGGTTACGTCGGCTCGTCGGGCGCACAGCCGCGATCGACCTGTTGCGCTGGGCCGCAGGCCAGGGATATGGGCACATCGCGTTTCTGCGCGCCGGCGGCGACGGTCTCGTCTACGACGCGCTGGAGTTCGCGGGGGGTCGTGTGGCGCGGGCGGGCGAGACCCTACGGGATGTCTTGGGGGCAGATGCGGCGCAGGCGTACCTGCGGGCGGTCTTGCGGATCTGCTCGGAGGGTTTGCTCGCCGGGAAGGGCCTGTCGCTGATTCAGGACGAGGTCCGCGCCGAACTAACCGGCTATCTTCGCTCGGCCCGCCAGGAGATCCTCTCGCTGGCGTTGCGGCATGCCGAGTTGAGCGTCGAGGTCTCCGAGGCCGCCCGTGATGCGCTTGAGCAGGCGATTATCGGCGACGTGGATCGCTGCCAGGCCGCGGCGGGGCGAGCACGCAGCGCAGAGCGCGATGCAGACGGACTGGTCGGGGAGGTGCGGATCGCTGTGGCGCGAGCGCCCGATCTTCAGCCCTTCTTGGAGCTGGCAGAAGCGGCGGATGACATCGCCGACTGTGGCGAGGAGGCGGCCTTTTATGCGACGCTACTCCCGGCCGGGCACCCAACCGGCGATGTGCGCCCGCAGGTTCGCCGGATCGCCCGGCTGGTACTGGCCGCCTCGCGGGAGTATCTGCGGGCGGTGCAGTTGAGCGTGGAGCTGAGGCGCGGTGGGCCGCGCGGAGAGATGGACGCGTTTTTGGAGGCTGCCCATCAGACGGCTACGCTGGAGCGCGAGACGGACGAGGCTCAGCGAGCGATTCATCAGGCTCTGGTGGCGGAGCCGGGCGATTTCGGCTCGCTGCTATTTGTGACAGTCGAGCTCACGCGGGCGTTTGAGGAGGCAGCGGACGCGCTGATGCACAGCGGTCATTTGGTCCGCGAGCAGACGCTGGCGCGAGTTGTCGGCTCAGAATCGCAGACGCGCCGCGGGGTGGAGCCTCCGACCCGGGCGGCGCCCCGGTTTGCCTCATCCGCTGCAGACGACGATCTGTATTTCCTGGATGATCAGTCGGCCTCGATCCCGGAACCGCGCGTGATCGGCTCCAAGGCCTATGGCCTGGCGCGTATCGCTCGGACGGGACTCCGCGTGCCGGAGGCCGCGGTGCTGACGACGAACTTCTGGCGTAGCAGTGCGGAATCGGCGGCCGATAACGCGAAGTTGCGCGCTACACTGCGAAGTGCGGTAGAGGCGCTCGAGCGGCAAACGGGGCTTCGCCTGGGCAGCTCGCGGCGGCCGCTGCTGGTGTCTGTGCGGTCGGGCGCGCCCGTGTCGATGCCAGGGATGCTTGAAACGGTCACCGATGTCGGCCTCTGTGCAGTAACGGTGAGGGGACTGATCGCGCTGACGGGAAATCCGCGACTGGCGTGGGACTCCTACCGGCGTCTGATCGAGTCCTTCGCCGCGGTCGTTAAGGGGTGCTCCCGGGAGCCGTTCGAGCGGGCTGTGCGCGACGCGGTCGCCGCGGCTGGTGCGCGCGGGCCGCTCGAGCTAACCGTCACCGAGCTCGAGCAGCTGGCGCGTGGGCATCTTGATCGCTACACCAGCCTGGTCGGCAGCGAGTTTCCGCAGGATCCGGTCGATCAGCTGGCAGCGGCCGTCGCTGCGGTGCTGACTTCGTGGCGGGCGCCCAAGGCGCGCGAGTACCGCCGTATGCATGAGATTCCCGAGGATCTTGGCACGGCAGTGATCCTGCAGCGGATGGTGTTTGGGAACGCCGGTGGGGTCTCGGGCACCGGTGTAGGGTTCACGCGCGACCCCGCGCTTGGCGAACGGCGCCTGTACATGGATTTCGTGCTTGACGCACAGGGGGAGGACATAGTCGCGGGCCGACATACCGCCGAGGGGACCAGCGAACTCGCCGTGACCGCCCCAGAGCTGCTGGCCGAGATCGACTCGGTATGTCCCCGGCTCGAGAGCGAGTTCAAGGACGCACAGGAGTTCGAGCTAACGGTGCAGGAGGGTGAGCTGTTCCTGCTCCAGACGCGGAGCGCAAAGCGAACACCCTGGGCAGCTCTGCGGATCGCCATCGACCAGGTGCACGAGGGGCTCATTTCGAACACGACCGCGCTTGCCCGGTTGGATCGACTGGACCTGGAGGCGATCCGGCGGGTACAGGTGCAGCCGCCCAAGGACGCCGAGCCGCTGTGCCACGCGATCCCAGCAAGCGTGGGTGTCGCGACCGGCCCGCTGGCTCTAGATCGCGAGGCGGCTGAGCGCTTGGCTGTAGCCGATGCTGCGCCCGTGCTGGTTCGTCCAGATGCAGCGACCGAGGATGTCGCGGCGGTTGCCCTATCCGCGGGCGTGCTGACGGGCGCCGGCGGGCGTACTTCTCACGCGGCCGTGGTGGCACGGGAGTTGGGCAAGCCGTGCCTAGTTGGGTGCACCGAACTTGAAGTCGACCTGCAGGGGCGAACAGCTCGGATCGGTACACGGGCTCTCGCCGAGGGCGAAGTCATCTGCATCGACGCCGAATCTGGGCTCGTGTTCGAAGGCGCACTCCCGATCGTCGAGGAGCGTCCCGTCAAAGAGCTGGACGAGGTTGCCGCCTGGCGCTCGGCGGCCTCCACCGGCAACCGATCTACTGAATGATCGGGTGTGTCGAGCCGGACGGCCCCACAGCAAAGAGCCGGGCGGTCTCGCTTGAGACCGCCCGGACGAGCACTCGCAAAATGAAGCGCTACGCGGTCAGCCGCGGCTTGCCGCCGTAGACGGCGAGGCCATAGATGACCAGCACGTAGAGCGCGATGAGCACCAGTGACCACAGCGGATAGGCCGGAATGCTCATCATCGCCACCAAGGCTGCGAACCCTGCGACAACAATTCCAAACCAGCGCCCGAACGCACCTCCGCGCCAGATCGACAGCGCGGCCAGGGCCTCAGCGACCCCGAAGCCGATCGCAACCCAGCCCCAGGTGTTCAGGCCGCTGAGGATGTAACTCGTGTTCGCGACGAAGAAGTGCGAGTTTGAAACAGCAGCGATGCCTTAGATGACGGAGAGGCATGCTGCTGCCACGAACATGATCGTCGAAAACAGCACCCATCCTGCGCCCTTATACGAAGGCTCCCCAGTCTCGTACGCAAGCGCTGGACCCGTGGTCCGCAAGCCCTCTGTATGCGCCCCATTGGTCTTCAGGGCCGACATCTTGAACCTCCTTTCTGCTCACTCGACTCACACGAGCGGGCTATTTGTTCATCCGAGTTGAACTTAACCCCCGACCAGATCGGTGCCATCCGTCGGTGTGTGCAGGGGCTTGCCGGTAACTACTGACGGTCCGAAAGGGCCCAGTGATCGCAGTCGGTCGGTAGTCTGCTGGCTGCCCGGACGGCGAGATGGAGGGCACATGCCGGATGTCAACGGTGATCAGCTTGGGCGGGTCGACTCCCGTGTGGTCCTCTTGTCCTCGGATGTGGGTGACAGGTCATGACTCGCCAGCGCTGGATGGCGCTGTGCTTCGCGCTGGGATCGATTTGCTTCTTCATCGGCCCGTTCCCGGGATACGCGAAATTGGTGGGCGATTCGGCTGACGCCGTGACCTTCTTCGTCGGCTCGATTCTGTTCACGGCCGGCGGAGTGCTTCAGAGCTGGCTGGCGTGGCTCGGCCGCCGCACGGCCGGCGGCGGGCCAGCAGCGTGGTGGGCCGCAATCATTCAATCCGCCGGCACGTTGTTCTTCAATGTGACCACCTACCAAGCGATGCACACGGCGGTGACGAACTCGGAGTACAACAAGCTTGTCTGGCGGCCCGATTGGCGCGGGTCGATTTGCTTCCTCGTCTCAGGCGCTATCGCCTACCGAGCCTCACCGCGTCACTCCTGGCACGGATGGTTGCCAGTGCGCGGTCGCACGGGATGGTGGCAGCCGGCGGTCAACCTGCTCGGCTGTATCTTCTTCGGTATCTCCGCCGTCGCCGGCTACGTCGTCCCCTCCACGGGTTCGATGCTTTCCCAGGCCGCCTGCAACTGGAACACGGCCCTTGGAGCTGCGTGCTTCCTCGCGTGCGCGCTCGACACGCTTCACACCGGCGAGCCCGCAAAGATGCCTAGGCCGCGACGTCTTCACGAGCTGGAGCACGCTCTGGAGCGAGACGTCCAGCGAGTGGTGTGAGATGGGAAGCCACCATCCGGAGAGCGGATGACCTCCGTAGACGTCGAACTCGGGCTGACTGCTGTGGCTGCGATGTTGTCGCCGACGACGCTGACGTTCAGCGTGCTGGCGCTCGTTTTGAGCGAACGGCCGGGACGAACAGGTCTGTGGTTCTTCCTGGGTGCGTTCGGACTGACCGTGATCGTCGGGGTGGTGGCCGCCTTTGTGCTCGGGGGCGCCGCCTCATCCGCTAAGGGTTCCAGCGAGCCTCCGACCTGGGTGGCGGTCTTCGACGTGGTCGCCGGGCTGTTATTGCTGGCCTATGTGGTGCGCGCGTTGCGCCGTCCGCGCGATCGCGGGCGGACGGAGGACGCGATCAAGAAGATGAGCAAGCTCTCCTCATCACCGGTCATCGCGATCGTCGCCGCCGGCGCGACGCTCGCCAATCCCGGTGGCTTCATTCCGATCGCGCTGAAAGACATCTCACAGCTGAAGCCGAGCACAGCTGGATACATCGCTCTGTGGCTCGCGTTCGCGGTCGTCTCGCTGCTCCCGCTGTTGGGTGCATTGGTCGCGCTCGGCGTCGCACGCGACTGGGCCATCTCGAAACTCCAGGCAGCACGGGGATGGCTGGAAATGCACGCCAGGACCCTGGCCGCCGTGATCATCGTGCTACTCGCGGCGGCACTGCTGCGCAACGGAATCGTCGGGCTGACCAGCTAGCCGCCGCGGGCGCGTCCGCGCGTCGTGACTTTTCAACTTCGTAATTTGCAGATGTCGACGGGGCAGAAAGCCGCAGCTGGAGCCGGGCTTTTCCTCGATGAAGCCCTCGACTAATGGCCATAGGTTGCGAGCACGATGCGGTTGCCGATCAGGTCAGAGGCCGAAGCCTTCCGGTTGTTGTTCGCCGCCGCGGCGGTGGCAGCCGGCGCGTGCTCATAGTCGCCAACGAGACGCTCGCCGGCGACGAGCTCTATGAGCGGATTGTCCAGCCTGAGCAAGAGCACGTGGAGGTCGACGTGCTCGCCCCAGTGCTGACAACAGAGATGCACTACGTCATGTCCGACATCGACAATGCGCTCGCCGCGGCACGGACGCGTCTCCGCCGCTCGCTTGAGTGGGCTCACGAGCATCACATCTCCGCGCGCGGCGAAGTCGGCGACCCAAACGCAACGACCGCGCTCGAGGACCAGCTGCGCGACTTCGGTGCCGACGAGGTCATCGTCGTGACACACTCCCCTGAACGCGAGAACTGGCAGGAACCCGGCGAGCTGGAGCGTCTGCGCCGTGAGCTGACCATCCCTGTGACACAAGTTGTTGTCGATAGCGCCGGCCCCACATCGGAAGCGAAGGTCAACGGGCCGCAGCCCTAGGACCGTCTTAGGACGGTGTCAGGGCGTGGCGGCAGTCGGGGTCTCGCTGTGGCCTCGCACCATGGCCGCGTGCGTCATCGGCGGGTTCCTAATGCTCGGAGGTCTGTCCCTGCTCGCGGTGGTAACTGCCGCGATCACCAGCGGCTTCGTATTCCGTGCGGAGGCCCGTCGGCGCGCCACCGGAGACGACCCCGTCATCCAGAGACTCGATCAGCTCACCAAGGAGCTGGAAGCGGTCAAGGGCGCACTCAAGAAGCGCCGGCACCAGGGCCCATCATCGGCTGATCCGACGCCGATCATCGATCCGTAGTTCTCCGCTCGATCGCCTCGTGTTGTTGCTGATTCCTTATGGGCCTCTCTGGGCAAGGATTCGCCCGATGGACCTATCGACCGACGTTGAGCGTGATTTTCCGCGCGGGCCGGAGACGATTGAGCCTGGCGTGAGTGCTTTCGCGGCTGAAGAGCGACGGCAGCTAATCCTCGCGCTGCACGATGGAACCCAGCAGCGCCTGGTTGTTCTCTTGGCCTGGCTTTCGGAACTGGAGGTGTTGATCGATCAGGATTCGAGCCGGGCGAAGGCTCTTGTGTCTAGGCTGGAGGGGCAGACCGAGGCAGCGATCCAAGAGCTGCGTGCGCTGGTGCAAGGCATCCAGCCACCGGAGTTGACCGAGATCGGCCTGGCCGGGGCGCTTCGTGCCATTGCTCGTTCATCGCCGATCCCGGCCCGAGTGAGCACTCACAGGATTGGCCGCTACGAGCCTGCCACAGAACACGCTGTCTATTTCGCCTGTCGTGAGGCGGTTCAGAACACGATCAAGCACGCCCCCGATGCCACCGCCATCACCATCACGCTGATTGACCACGACGAGTGGCTCGAGTTCCGGGTTCAAGACGACGGCCCCGGATTCAGTGATTTTCGCGCCGAAACCGGGCTTGCCTCGATGCGTCATCGCGTCGCGGCCGCAGGAGGCACGGTGGTGGTTCACACCACCCGCGCCGCTGGCACGGGCGTACACGGCACTATTCCCCTCTCGTAGCCGACGCAGCGGACGAATTGGAGCTCGCCGCCGTATGGATAGGATGGTGGTCCGACTGCCGCTGGGCCGAACCTGACGACGGTCGGCCGACTTAAAGGCCGCTAGGCTCTCTACCGGAGGTCGCGCGGGATCACTCGCTCCACCTCGACAGCGGCGCCGGCCCGTGTGTCGGCGTAGACGACGAACACTTGGGGCGGTCCGCCGAACCAGGCGCTTGTCTCGCCTTCGCCGACGTACTCGGCTTCCCGCTGTGATCCATCTTCCTCGATGACCCACACCGGCTGGCCCTTGTGGAACTGGCTATCGCCAATGTCGGTCATAATCGTCTCCCCGTCGGGCCGCTGAGAGACGGGATGCGTCTCCGTCTGTCACTCACCGCGTGCCCCTCAGGCGCTGACCCCGTGCGCGACTGCGTGGATGCTGGCGTGCTCGTGCAGCACCTTCTCCTCGTCGTGGGTGCCAGCCGGGTGCAGATCGAAGACGACGTGCTTGAGCGTTCCCGTGAACGCATATGGCGCCTTGTCCTCGTACTCGAGGTCAACGACCAAACCGTTGTCGCGGCCGATGTCCATGCCGGCGTAGGACGACGGGCCGATCGGAATGGTCTTGTCAAGCCGCCCCTCGCCGATCTGGTCGCCGTTCGCCCAGAGGGTCACTCGACCGCCGCTTCCCGGCTTTGTCTCATCGGTCTCGAAGAGCATTTTCACCACCACGTCGCCGGTCGGGATGGGCTGCGTCGAGGTCTGCTTGTAGATCTCCACGCCCAGGAAGGAATAGGTGTGGGTGAGGTGGCCCTGCTCGTCAACCCACAGCGACCAGCCACCGATGAAGTCGGCGTTCGCCACGAGCACGCCTTCGGCGCCGGTCTCGGGCACCGCGAGCTTTGCCTCAATTGCATAGGAACGTCCCTGGATCCGCGGCACAAGCCCCTTCTGGATGTTTTGGACGTCGCCGGCAAACTTGAACCGGGAGACGGTCGGCAGCGGTGGCAGGATGCCGAAGAACACGCAGACGCACCCCATCAGCGGCAGTACGTGGTTGCGCTCCGCCTCCTCCCAGAACAGCGCCTTCAGCTCTTCGAGCTTCTCCGGCTCGCTCGCCGCCAGGTCGTGAGCCTGAGAGAAATCATCCGGAAGGTAATACAGCTCCCATTTGTCCTCGTCGGGATCCCAGCCCGAGCCAGGACCCCATCGGCTAAGCGTCTCTGGGGAGAGGTCCCAAGGCAGCTTGTCGAGCTTCGAGCAGGCCCACCAGCCGTCCTTGTAGATCGCCCGTGAGCCGATCACCTCGAAGTACTGCGTCGTGTGGCGCTCCGGCGCATGCTCGTCATCCCAGGTGTAAACGAAGCTCGTGCCGTCCATCGGCTCCTGTTCAATCCCGTCGACCGTCTTCGGCTCGGGAATCCCGGTCGCCTCCAGGATCGTGGGGCCGATGTCGATGCAGTGCATGAACTGCGAGCGAAGCTCGCCGTCCGCTTTGAACCGGTCCGGCCAGGAGACAACCATCGGGTTGCGCGTCCCGCCCAGGTGGCTCGCCATCTGCTTGCCGAGCTGAAACGGCGTGTTGCCCGCCCAGGCCCATGCGGCGGCGCAATGTGGCGCCGTGTGCGGGCCGCCGAGCGCCTCGATCCCGCCGTATTTGTTGATCAGCGCGAGCTGCTGGGTCGGATCGAGCATCACGCCGTTGAGGAACGTCATCTCGTTGAAGGAGCCGGTTTCCGTTCCCTCCAAGCTGGCGCCGTTGTCGCCCCAGATGTAGAAGATCAGCGTGTTCTCCATCTCGCCCATCTCCCCGACCGCGTCCAGCAGACGGCCGACGTTCCAATCGGCGTTGGCCTGGAAGCCCGCATAGACCTCCATCTGTCTCGCGTAGAGCCGCTTCGCGTCCTCATCGAGCGAGTCCCAAGCGGGGAACATGTCGGGCCGCTCGGTCAGGACCGCGTCCTCCGGGACCACGCCGAGCTCCTTCTGGCGTTTGAAGACCTCTTCCCGCATCGCGTCCCAACCCTCGTCGAAGTGGCCCTTGAACCTTTCAGCCCACTCCGCGGCGACGTGGTGCGGCGCGTGCGCGCACCCGGTCGAGTAGTACATGAACCAAGGCTTGTTCGCGTCGTGACCGCGGACACCGTGGAGCCACTCGACCGCTTTGTCGGTCAGGTCGTCCGGGAAGTAGTACGGCTTGTCGTCTTCGCCCTCAGGCACGCCGATCGTCTCGTTACCCTGCGAGATGAGCGGATCCCATTGCCCCGACGCGCCGCTCAAAAAGCCCCAGAAGTGGTCGAAGCCCCAGCCCTGCGGCCAGTGGTTGAACGGGCCCGCAGGCCCCTGTTCGCGGTCCGGAGTCAGGTGCCACTTGCCAAAGCCGCCGGTCACGTAGCCGTTCTCCCTCAGGATTTTCGGGAATGGAGCACAGCTTCGCGGAAGGCTGCCCGTGTAGCCCCGGAACGGACCAGGAAATTCGGCGACCGAGCCCATCCCAACGCGGTGCTGGTTGCGTCCCGTCAGCATCGCCGCCCGTGTGGGCGAGCAGAGCGCGGTCACGTGGAACCGGTTATACGTCAAACCGGTCTGCTGGACGCGTGTCAAGTTTGGCGTCGGAATCGGGCCGCCGAAGGTTTGTGGTTGGCCAAAGCCCGCGTCATCGATGAGGATCAGCAGGACGTTTGGCGCTCCCTCGGGTGCCTTGGCCCCAGCGACGATCGTCCAGTCTGCCACCGATTCGTCCAGTGTCTTGCCGGCGGTGCCGGCGAATGTCTTGTCGGGAATCGGCAGCACCGTGCGGTCGGGCACGAACTTACCCATCGCCTCCGCCAGCCCAGCCTGCAGCGCTCTGACTCCGGACTTCTCGGTCTGCACGATCGACTTCGCGAGCGCCCCCGGCAACGCCCGCTCGACCGCGAGCCGCTGGTCGTCATCGAACAGGGCAATGATTCCAGCGGTCCCTGGAGGCAGGTTCTCGCCGATCTTCTCGTGCATCTGGGTCTCAACTCGGTGATTGACGAACTTCCCGACGAGACCACCGGCCACCGCGCCCGCCGCCGTCGCCGCCAACAGCGGAGGCGCCGCGAGGCCTACAAGGAAGCCCACTCCGCCGCCCCACTCGACGCCTTTGCGCCCGCGGTTGTCGGCCGTCTGCCGCACGTTCACTGTCCCATCGGCGGCGTGCGTCACCAGGATGGCACCATCGATCTTGATGTTTTTATGCTCGACGAGCTCCGTGAGCGCGTCGAAGTCGTTCGCGGCGGCCTCGATATCGGGGTAGCCGCCGACGAAGACGTCGGTCTGCGCGTCAGCCATGGCTGTTGGTTCCTTTTCGCCTAGGGGCTGGTCCGACTTTGGGTACCGCGGTTGTCAGAGCCCCGTCTCGGCGGTGATCCGCCCTGACTGGACGGCCTCCGCCAGCGCCTTGTAGTCGCTTTCGTTCTGGTCCGCGTAGGCCTTGGAGAACTCCAGGATTGCGCGATCAAAGGCGTCTCCGCCGCCCAGGTATGTCGCGATCGCGACTCGGTCGCCGCTGCGGGCGTGAGCTCTGGCCAGCGTCCATCCACAAAGCCGGCCATAGGCGCCCATGCCCTCTGGAACCATCTGTTCGGTCTCGGCCGATCCCTTCCAATCCTTGAGCTGTCGGCCGTAGAAGTCGCGTGGGCGACCGTCCATGCCCTCTTTTACATGGAGCCAGCCGAGAAAGATGTCACTGGAGGCCTGCATGAGCCGCTGACCGGTAACCACACGTTGTCCGTGATTACGGAAGGTGCTCTTGCCCAGGAACTCCTCCATGACTGAGGCCTCGGCCTCCTTGAACTGCAGGAAGAGGGGATCCCCTCCATCGCGACCGAAGAAGAGCGCGATCCAGGCCCGCGTGCCCACGCTTCCGACGCCGACAACCTTGCGTGCAAAGTCTGCCAGCTCGAACTGCTCCAGAAGGACGCGACGGTCGTACTCGAGCGAGGTGCGGAAGCTGCGCGCCATCTTGTGCAGCCATTCGAAGACGCGCTCCCCCTCGGGGCCGGGTACCAGAACCCTCAGTGGCACGATCAGCGGTGATTCGTCGACGATCTCGTAATGCCCGTTGACCTGCTGGCAAAGCTTTGAGAAGGCGGCCATGCTGTCCTTGGTGCGTGCCTTGGCCAGTACCTTTTCCGTTCGCTTCACCCGCTTTGGGGAGAACTGGGATGCGAACTGTTGGAGCACGGACTCGATCTCCATTCGCGCGTACCACACCTCAAGGGTCGTCATCGCCGCGAACTCGCGCATTGCGGTGCGGTACCGCGAAACCGTGTCCAACACGATCCGGTCCTGATCCTTGCGCCTAAAACCGTCGTCGCGAGCGGCGATCAGCATGCTCACGGCAAGGCGTTTGACGTCCCACTCCCAGGGTCCGGGCAGCGTTTCGTCAAAGTCGTTGATGTCGAAGACAAGCCGTCGGTCTGGCGAGGCGAAGACCCCGAAGTTCGAGAGATGGGCATCGCCGCAACACTGCACCTTCAAACCCGAGTTGGGCGTGCTCGCGAGGTCGCTCGCCATGATCCTTGCCGCTCCCCGGTAGAACGTGAAGGGCGAGACCAGCATCCGTCCGTAGCGGATCGGGACCAGCTCGGGCACACGCGTTCGGGCCTGCTCTTCGAGTAGCTCGATCGGGTCGGGGCGGTCGGGGGCGGGCTGGTACACGGCGTGGTTCGATCGCGGCACCTCGGCCCGCGCAATCTTGCCGCGCGTGACCCGCTCGGCGACGGTGAGATGTGGTGCGCGGACGCTGCTGTCGCGTCTCGGGGGAGTCATCGTGATCGACATGGTTGGTGATTCTCCCAGTGTGAGATGGCGTTGCATCACCCGATGAGGGTGAACGTCCCCAATGGAGCGCGAATGCCGGCCATCGATCTGGCCGGCATTCGTCCCGATTGGGCTGAAGCGGCGGTCTTACCCGCTCCAACGCGTATGGGTCTAGCCCCCGAGGATCAGAGCCTTCTGCCGTGTGAACTCCTCATCGGTAAGGATGCCCTGCTCGTGCAGCTTGCCCAGTTCCTGCAGGCGCGATACGTCTGAGTCCGAGACTCCAGCCGACGGAGCCGGCGACGCCGCTGGCGGCGCCTGGGCGGACATCGCAGATTGCTGGCCCTCGTAGTAGGCCTGCGACTGCTGCTCGGCTTGGGCATCCGCGCGGTGCTTGCCGTACATGTATGCCCCGCCGCCAACCGCGGCGGCCCGGAGCAGGGGGCGGCGTCTCATAAGCGGCATCGCGAGCCTAGCCTTCTTCGTCGAGGTCGAGCCCGAGTGCGACCATGATTTCGGGCGCGGCGGCGACGACCTTTGGACCGCCAACCTGCGGCGCGACGGCCTTCAGCACGCCGAGGATGTCCTCGGGCGTGGCACCCTCCTCCAGTGCGTTCGCGACCTGCCATGCGTATGAAGCGGGCGGCGCGTCGAGCGCGATCAGGGTCGCGATCTTCACGAGCGAGAAAGTGCGTCCGTCCAGGCCGCTCCAGTCGCGGTCGGCTTCGCGAAGCCCGATCATCCTTTCGAGTAGGTCGGCCTTGCCCGACGAGATGCCCGACAGGGTCTGGTGGGTGTCTGCTCCTACTACGGACATATGTCTCCTTCTGTGATGCGGCTTGCAGGCTGTCTTGTGAATCCTCGGCCGAACCGCAGCCGTGGTCATCACCCGAAACGGATGAGCGCACCCTGACCGCGCGGTAGGGATGCCACCGATGGTCGTGGGTGTGCCTGCCCCCTTCAAAACGCTAGAGGGCACCATTGCGAGCGGCCAGATGCGATGGAACCCTTGTCATTAGGACGAGCCCGCGCGCTCGTCGACGACAACCACAGGGAGGGAAGAATGTCCACAAGCGCGAGGGGCGAGGCGTTTTCTGCCGGCACTACGTCTGGAGGCGCGCCCGGCGGTTACACGGAATACGACGACGATCGTGGCTACGGCTGGGTCGCCTTTGCGGGCGTGCTCTTGCTGATACTCGGGACCCTCAACTGCATCGAGGGAATCGCCGCCATCAGCAATGCACATTTCTTCCATCACGGGACCAACACCCACTACATCATCGGCTCGCTCAACGCGTGGGGATGGGTGACGTTGATCCTCGGCGTGGTCCAACTCGCGGTCGGCTTCGGCGTCTTCGCCAAGAACCAGCTCTCGCGGTGGGTTGGCGTGATCATTCTCGGTTGCAACGCGGTGGCGCAACTACTCTTCATCCCCGCCTATCCGTTCTGGTCGCTGACGCTCTTCACACTCGGCATCCTGGCGCTTTACGGACTCGTCGCGCACGGCAAGCGGATCGCGGACTGAGTTTCGAAGTCGTGTTGCCGGCTCGGCGGTGTCAGTCGCGCCGAGCCGGCGTCAGTTAGAGGCCAAGCTCCGTGCCCCTCTCACCGGCATCGGTCAGCGATCACGACGCCGCCAGAGCTCGGCGAATCCTGACGCTGGCGTATGGCGAACGCGAGGAGTTCGAGGATCCGCGGCACAGATACCGGCGGTTCTTCTCGGAGGTGCTCGGGACCTTCATGCTTGTCCTGGTGGCGGCCGGCGGCGGGATACTCCACGCCAAGGGACAGATCAGCCTCGCCGCCGCCGTGGTTGCGCCCGGATTGATGGTTATGGCGATCATCCTTTTCATGGGTGCCGTGTCTGGGGCGCACCTGAATCCGGGGGTGTCGCTTGCGTTCGCGGCGCGGGGTGACTTTCCGTGGAGGCGAGTGCCGTGGTACATCTGTGCGCAGCTCCTCGGCGCAATCTTGGCATGCCTCTTTCTCCTGGCGGTGTTCGGAAACGTCGAACACCTCGGCGCCACCCTCCCGGGGCCGGGTTACCACGCGTGGCAGGCCCTTCTGCTGGAGATTGTGCTGACGAGCGTGCTCGTGAGCGTGATCCTAGGGACCGCTTCGGGCGCCCAGAACGTGGGCAGCTTCGCGGCGCTCGCCGTTGGCGGCTATATCGCGCTTGCCGGACTCTGGTCGACACCCGTGAGTGGCGCCTCCATGAATCCCGCCCGCTCGTTTGGTCCGGCGTTGGTGAGCGGCGACTGGACCAGCTACTGGGTGTATCTGTTGGGGCCCCTGGTCGGAGCCGCCATGGCAGTTGGTTTTGCGTGGATATTGCGCGGGCGCGGCGGCGACCCGGTTTCGCGGGCCGCCGGCTCTGGAAAGCTTCGCTAGAGGAGCGAGGATCACCTGATCGGGATGATGCGCGCGCGCAAGGGAGCGGCACCGTCTGCTCGGCCTGCTGACTCTAGAAAAGGAGAACACATGAGTGATAGGGATGGCGAGAGCGCTGAGACATCGGCGATCGTGCTCGAGCAGCGCGTGCAAGACCTGCCGCACACTGCGCTCTCCGAGCATGGAACTGGAGGCGAGATCGCCTACGACCTGCTCGCCAATGAGTTGCTGCTGGACGGCAGCGCGCGCCTTAATCTGGCGACGTTCGTGACCACGTGGATGCCACCACGGGCCGAAGCGCTGATGGGGCTGACCGCGGATAAGAACATGATCGACAAGGACGAATATCCGCAGACCGCCGAGATCGAGCGTCGCTGCGTGAACATCATCGGCCGTCTGTGGCACGCGCCGGGGAAGGGCGACGTGACCGGCACTTCGACGACCGGCTCGAGCGAGGCGGCCATGCTCGGGGGGATGGCGTTGAAGTGGCGGTGGCGCGCGCGAATGAGCGCAGCCGGGAAGCCGACCGATCGCCCAAACTTGGTAACTGGGACGAACGTCCAGGTCTGTTGGGAGAAGTTCTGCCGCTACTGGGAAGTCGAGCCGCGCCTCGTACCGATGGAGGGCGATCGCTTCCATCTCGGCGCCGAGGAAGCGGTGGCGCTCTGCGACGAGAACACGATCGGTGTGGTGGCCGTGCTCGGCTCGACGTTTGACGGGAGCTATGAGCCGGTCAAGGAGATCTGCGCCGGGCTGGACGGGCTGGCCCGCGGCGGAGGGCCGGACGTGCCCGTGCATGTGGATGCGGCGTCTGGAGGCTTCATCGCCCCATTCGTACAGCCCGACCTCGAATGGGATTTTCGCCTTCCGCGCGTGCAATCGATCAACGCCTCGGGCCACAAATACGGTCTGGTCTACCCCGGGGTGGGATGGGCGATTTGGCGTGACCAGGACGCGCTCCCGCGCGATCTGGTGTTTAACGTCAATTACCTCGGGGGGTCCATGCCGACGTTTGCGCTGAACTTCTCGCGGCCGGGCAGCGAAGTGATCGCTCAGTACTACATGTTTGTTTCGCTCGGTGCGGACGGTTATCGCCGGGTGCAGCGGGGCTCAAGCGCTGTCGCCCAGCACATCGCGCGCGAGGTAGCGGACATGGGCCCATACCGGCTGGTCACCGATGGCAGCGAGCTGCCGGTCTTCGCGTTCACGCTCGCACCGGAAGTCACCAACTACACCGTATTCGACGTCTCCGCCCGCCTACGCGAGAAGGGGTGGCTGGTGCCCGCCTACACCTTCCCGGAAAATCGCCAAGACCTGGCCGTCCTGCGCATCGTCGTACGCGCCGGGATGTCGCGAGACATGGCCGACCTGTTCCTCGATGCCGTTCGCAAAGAGACCGCGTCGCTCGAGAGGGTAAAGACGCCGCTACCTCAGCGTTCCATGGAAGAGGTCTCGGCCTTCAAGCACTGAGTGACGGATTACCGTCCGGAATACCTCAAAAATGGCGAATGAACGCCGCCAACTCGTTCTGATCGGAATGATGGGCGCTGGCAAGACCACCGTTGGGCGGTTGGTGGCCGCCACGCTGGGGTGGAATTTCTGGGATAACGACGAGGCCCTCTTTCAAGCAACTCGTCAAACCGCGGCCCAACTGCAGCACGGGCTCGGTGTGTCCGCGCTGCATCAGACCGAAGATCGCCTGCTAAGGGAAGCGCTTGCGGCGGAGGAGCCGACTGTTTACGCCGCGGCGGGCAGTGTCGTGCTTCAGCCCGAAATTTTGAACAGGGTCCCAACGGTCTGGCTGCGCATCGGCGCTGCCCAGGAAGAGCTCAATCTCGCTCAAAGCGGTCAATACCACCGTCCGCTGCCACGCGAGGCGGCCCCGATCCTCGAACAACTTCGTGACGCGCGAGCAGACAAGTACGAGCGCTTCGCAGATGCGATCGTGGATGTCGCGTCGACGCCGGAGGTCACGTGCGAGCGCGTGATTGAGGCGCTGGAGGAGATGACCTGAGCCGCGGGCGCTAGCTCTCGATCATCGAGACGATTCGAAAGGTCGCACTGAAGCGTTCACCGGCCGGTAGCGAATAAAACGCACTGTCCGGGCCGTTGAGCGCATTTGTTGGCGCCGTCATCGGCTCGACGCAGATGTAGTCCTGTCCGGGTGGGGCGAAAATCTGGGCCACCGGATAGCCGTCGGTGTACTCGAGCGCAATGATCCGTCGCCCCGCTTGAACCTCGAAGCGAGCAGGCGCGTCGATGCGGTCGAAGCCGTCGTCCCAGGTGCGATCGCCGATCGCTCCGTGAATCGGCTCGACTGCCTCAGTCGCGCCCGTCGGTATGCCTTTGGTGTCCAGCACGAGCCGGCGACGAACTGGAAAGGAAACCGTCCATTCCGCCCTCGGGGGGCCTGGCAGCCGCAGGTAGGGGTGAAAGCCAAACGAGATCGGAACCGCGTCTTCGCCCGTGGCGGTGACGGTCGTTGTCAAGCTCATGCCCCGGTCATCCAGGTGGATTTCCATCTCGATCCGGTGCTGGAAGGGAAATGCACGCAGCAGCTCAGGGCGATCGAAAGCAAATGCAGCCGTCATCGACGCGTGTTCCTCATCGGCAGTGAGCCCTTCCAATGACCACCCCCGGCCGGCGGTCAACAGACCGTGGATCGGCAGACCGTTGTCGTCGAGCAAAAGCAGAGGGGAGGAGGGGTCGAGTTCTACCTCGTGCCCATTGGCCCGATAGCCGAATCGATCCAGCCTGTTCGCCCATGGATGCAGGAACGGAATCCCCATGAACTTGCGCTCATGGGCATACATGCCGGCGCCTGCACCCTGCCAGAGCAGCTCCTCACCTCGGTGAGCCAGCGATGCGCCGAGCATGCCCGCCTCGACAAGCCATGTTGCATGGAAGTCCTTTACGTCGTCGTGAAGGACGCACGCGGACAGGTCCGCGACTTTGGTTATCTCAGCGCGGTATCTCATTTCCCCCGAATCGGGTGATGTCGTCGAGCTGATTCTGGAGTTTTATCGCGCCTGCACTCAAGCTGAGAGGACGGAGCCACCAATGTCCCAGACGAGCTTTCAGACCATCAGGCTTTCCAGAGGCACGCACAAGTCTCCTGAAGAGGGCGCCTGCGTGATGGAGCTGGCTTCGATGCTCGCGGACGAGCCGTTTAGCGACCACCCCAAATCGGTGTGTCCGTTGATTGCGGCGTTTCTGCGCGATTACAACGACTCGGTTCCAGGAGACCACCGTCAGGACCTGTACCGCTATGCCGCTGCGGTCGTTGGCACCCGGGGTCCGATGAGCGTCCGGCGGGCCCGCGCTGCGCATCTGTCGGCGTGGACGCTGGAGATGCGTAGGCGGAGGTACGCCGCGTTTATGCCAAACCTTGTTGCGCGCGCTCTGTCGCGGCTCCTTCGGCCGCCTTCCGGTATCGACGCGCTGGCGATGGATGCAGTACGGTCGCTCGGAGGCCACACACAGCAGACGCACGCTGCGGTGCTTGCGCTGGTCGACGAGTTGGTGGCTATTGGTGCCCGGGAAGAGGCCCAGGCCGAGCGAGACCAGGAAGCGCACGCTGAGCTGGCCAACGTCGGCTGATTACCCGGACCGGGCTTGACCCTAAGAAGGTGGGCCCGGCAGTCCCAGAAGCTGAACGACTGAAATGACGAGCAGCGCCCCGGCGACCCCGATCAGTCCGTAGCGGGCGATCCGGATCGGGAAGCGACTACCGATCCCGACGAGAAACAGGACCGCGGCGAGAAGGACTGTCAACCGGACGTACTTGTCTGCGGTTCCAGCGGCGGACTCACCTTCGCTGAACAGAGCCGTGGCCTTCGCATTGAACTTCGTCGCTTGAGCCTGTTGCGGAATTTTGTATTGGGGCAGGTATGAAGGATCCGGAGGCGCGTGCGGATTCTTGAGTGGGTGGGTCGCCACCCAAGCCTGAAAAGCCGCGCGGTAGCCAGGGCGCAGCCGCCTGACTGCTAAGCGGTACACCCTGGTGTTGTGCGACGCATAGGCCGTCTCCACAGCGTTGAACGAGACCGAGTCCAGCGTCCGGATCTGTGTTGCCTGAACCTGGGCGACGCTGGCTTTGCGCCCCGCAGCAGAGGCCTTCGCGAGCGAGAGCGAGGAGTGCGTGCCCCATTTGGCAGCCGAGTAGCCGGCCCAGGCCGCCATCAGCGCGACGATGGAGAGCAGCAATGCCTCAATGATCGCGATTGTGCGGTCGTGGCCGGCGGCGTGCACCTCCGTGTGCTCGCGATGCTCGGCGATCTCCTTGCCCACCTCGTTTGCTGATAGGCCCTCTGCCATGACGGAAAAATCGCGGCGATCCTCGCGCCTCTAGCGTCAGCGGGAGCTTTGGGATTCGTCGGGTTCGTTCAGGCGGACGATGAATTGGGGAATGCGGGCCAACTCGGCCTTTACGGTGCGCGCGGCGGTTCGGATGTCGTCAACACCCGGACGGGCTAAAGCGGCCAGGAGGGCAAACGCAACCAGACTTCCGACTAGAGGTGTGTCCAGGGTCGAGTCTCCCGCGATCATGTGCGCCGCCTCGTCGAGTAACGAGTTCCCAATCAGCACGTCAGAACGGGTCGGGTGTGGCACTATCCTGCGGATCCAATTGGCCCTTGCCGCCACCGCTCGCCCAGTCATTCCGAGCAGGATCAGCGTCAAGAGGAACTGCTGGTCTCTTGGCGTGCCGAATACACGCTCGAGGGTCCGGGACCGAGCCTCCTTCAGCAGCACGTAGGCAAGTCTCGGGTCCGAGCGGACAGTCTGAAGGTTGTAGAAGTAGTCGTCGCTGCCCGTGCTCATCCGTGGCGAAACTAGGCCACCGCGGACGCTCCGCCATCACCTACTTTGGGTGAGGCGCGTCGGTCACGGCCGGTGGTTCTGACTCACAAGCGGCGGTAGCGCGCTTCCGCAATCGAGAAGGCGGCGAACACCAGCAGGCCCGCTGCGACGATCCCCTCGAGCCATGGACCAGCAGGCTCGTGGTGCAAGTGCGCGAGGGCGCCGTCAACGCCGACAGCCGCCCCAGGGTTGTAATCGATAGCTGCGCGCAGCACGAAGTAGCCAATCAGCGCAAAGACGACGGCGCGCGCCGACAGGCCGATCCGGCCGAGGGTCATAAACACGCGCCGTTCCTCCGCAGTCATACGGCCCACCTTGCTGTCGTGCGCAAACTGTCCGGTCAGTCCCTCATAAAGCTGGTAGAGACTGATCACCAGCAAGACTGCGCCGGCGATGCCAACTATCACCGGTCCCCCTGGCCAGCCAAGAACTCCCGCTGCCGTGCGCCGCGGCTCGGCGGTTGAGCTGCCGGCGCTGCCGGTCAGCACCCGTATTGCCACGAAGAAGAAAACGACGTAGGTGACACCGCCACTGGTGTTCGCGACGCGATCCTTGAGATCTGTTCCGCCGCCGCCCTCCGGACCGGCGCCAAAGATTCCCTGCGTCAACTTCCAGAGCGCGTAAGCCAGCAGCCCGGCCGCGATCACAACAAGCGCCGCTCGTCCCGGCCAGGTGCGGTCGATCAACTCCAGCGCGCCTTGTTGGTTCGGAGCTGTACCGGGTGTGCCTGCTCCGGCGGCCAGCGCCAGCGCGAGCACTCCGATGAGGCCATAGGTGACACCGCGCGCGACAAAGCCGGCCCGCACGAGCCACTGAAACGGGCGCGAGCGCTCGGCGGCCTCGGTCTCGGCACGTGCGCCGCTAGCCATTATCGCCGGCCCGATCTCATGCTTCCTTCCCCGGCGCGATCATACGGTCGATGGCCTCAACTGGCGTGACCACTGCGTTCGCTCCCGGCCGTGTCAACCTGATCGGCGAGCACACCGACTACAACGGCGGTCTTGCGATCCCATTCGCGATCGCCAACGGCGTCACCGTCGGCGCCAGACCGGTGGACGGGAAACGGATCGAGGCGTTCGCGAGCGATCTCCAGGAAGCCGACAGCTTCGACCTCGCCGATATCGCTCCGGCGAAGGGATGGCGCGCATTTGTGCGAGGCACCGCGGCCGAGCTGCAGCGAACGGGGCGCGAGCTGCGCGGCGCCAGTCTCGAGATCAGTGGCACGGTGCCAAGGGGGGCCGGCCTCTCCTCGTCGGCCGCACTCGCCGTCGCGCTCGGCCTGGCGTTCTGCGCCCTGGCCGGGGAGCTCGAGCCCGATCGCGTCGAGCTCGCGAAGCTTTGCAGTGTGGTCGAACACGGCTGGGTCGGGGCGCAGACCGGTCTGCTCGACCAGCTCGCCTCCCTGTTCGGTGAGCGCAGCCGGGCGGTGGTCATCGACTTCCGGTCGCTTGCGATCCGCTCCGTCCCCCTGGAGCTCCCCGGCCACCGGCTCGTCCTGCTCGACTCGCGCGAGAGCCGCGCCAACACTGCGTCGGGATACAACGAGCGCCGCGCCGAATGCGCCCGGGCCTGCGCGCTGCTGGGCGTCTCGTCGCTGCGCGACGTGACGCTCGAGGAGACGGAGCGGTTGCCGCCGCCGATCGACAATCGCGTCCGGCACGTGATCGGTGAGAACACACGGGTGGTGGAAGCGGTGCAGGCTCTGGGCCGGCAAGATGCAGTCGCGCTCGGTCACCTGCTCGACGCATCACACGAAAGCTCGCGCGACCTCTTCGAGATCTCGACGGAGGCTGTGGAGGCCGCACGCGATCGGCTGCTGAGGGCCGGCGCAATCGGTGCTCGCCTCGTCGGCGGCGGCTTCGGCGGCAACGTTCTCGGCCTTTTGCCGTCTGACGCGGACGACCTCCACGGAGCTCGCGAAGTTCGGGCCGCCCCCGGGGCACGCGTGACGGTCGGCTAGCCGAGGGCTCACTCGCCGGCTTCGGACGAGTGCTGGTCGCTGTCTCCGACAGGCGACTCATCGTCCGCAGGCGCGCCCGGAAGCTTGTCCGCCGCGGGGCTCCCCGAGCCCCCTTCGGCGCCCGGCTCATCTGGATGATCCTCGGGCGCGCTCCGCTCGGCTTTCCGGCGTCGTTCTTGTTCTGATGGCTCTGCCATGACCTCGTTCCTACCCGCTAAGAGGGCGCCGCCCACCAGATTTGCGCTTCGCGGCCCGGTTTGACAGCCGGGTGCGGGTCGAAGAAAATCGCGCGGGATTCGGCTTTTAGGGGCCGCGTGGAATAGCTCGTGTCGCCGAGCCTCGCCGGTTGGCGCGATGAGCGATGGAGGCGAATGCCGGAATCTGAAGGCAGCGGGCTTGAGCTAATCGAGCACATCGTCGTTTTGATGCTCGAAAACCGGTCCTTTGACCACATGCTGGGCTATTTACGACTGGAGTCCGGCCGCGGTGACATCGAGGGGCTCCAGGCCGGCATGGCAAACGGCCACAACGGCCGGTCCTATCCGGTCCACCACCTCGCCAAGACCCACGTGCCCGATGGCCGCTGGGACCCGGACCATTCCGCCGCGGCCACCGACCGCTGCATCAACGGCGGTGCGATGGACGGGTTTGCCGCCAGCTATGCGGACACTCTGACTGGACGGAGTGTGAGCGATCCCGATCCGGGGATCGTCATGGGCTACTACAACGCGTCCGATCTTCCCGTGTATGACCACCTGGCCGAGCATTTCTGCGTCTGCGATCACTGGCACAGCTCAGTTCCCGGGGCCACTTGGCCGAACCGGCTGTATGCCCTCGCGGGGAGCGCTGCGGGCAGCCGGGACGATCAGAAGCTGCCGCTCTATGACAAGTACTCCTTCGTACGCCACCTCGACGCCGCTGAGGTCTCGTGGCGCTGGTACTCCTACGACATCGGCACCCTGCGTTGTGCAGATCGCCACTACTGGCTGACCCATCACGATCGGTTCGCATACGTTCAGAAGCTCAAGCTGTCGCTGGCGGCCCAACTAAAAGAGGAAGCGTTCGTCGATGAGGACGCGGCCAGCTTCGTCGAGGACGCGGCGCGCGGGCGGCTACCCGCCGTGTCGTGGATCGACCCGAACTTCAAAGACCTCAACCTGGTGGGTTCGCCGCCCAACGACGACCATCCGCCGTCCGACGTGGGGGAGGGTCAAGAGCTCGTGATGCTCGTTTACAACGCGCTCGCCACCAGCCCCCTTTGGAACAAAACGCTTCTGCTCGTCGTATACGACGAGCACGGCGGCTTCTTCGACCATGTCCCTCCACCGGGGAATCCGCCCGACGACGACCCGTCCGTTTTCTCTCGTTACGGGATCCGAGTGCCTGCCATGGTCGTTTCACCGTGGGTCGCCCCTCGGAGCGTCTCGAACACGCTGTTTGACCACACATCGATCATCAAGACGATCCTCAAGCGTTTCTGCCCGGCGGAGCTTGATAACCGTTCGGGTATAGAGGCACTGGTCCATTGGCTCGAGGAGGGCCAGCCCCATTACATGGGCAAGCGCGTCGCCGCGGCAGCGGACCTTGGAACCTTGCTCGACCAGGCGCAACCGCGACCTGCACCGGACCGCGGAGACCTTGTGCGGTGGGTGGCCGATCGCCATCGGGCACGCGCGGCGCGGTTGCTCGAGGATCCCCGCGGCATGCTCCGGCCTGCCGAAGCGCACGCGCTGACGGACCTGCAGAAGAGAATGCTCGAGCTCGACCAGACGGCGCGTGACCAGGGACACCCGGCCGGCCAGCCCTAGGGCAAGTCGTGACCGGATCTCCGCAGGGTCAAGAAAGCGCGGTGCCCATCGTCTTGAGCGCCTGCGCCATGATCGTCAGGGTCGGATGTACCACGATCGCGCCTGGGAGCACCGAGGCGTCGACGATGAAGAGCCCGTCATGGAGATCGGTGGAACCTGGCGGTGTGGCCCCGTCGTAGACGCGTCCGTACTGATCGACTACTCCATGGGAGCTGTCGGGCCCGATCCGGCACCCACCGAGGGGGTGGGTCACGTCGAGTTTGTGCAGCCCGAGCCCGCTCCAGAGCGGGAACGGGACGTAGCCGCTGTCGGGATCTGAGGACGCCATGGCGTCGGAAAGGTCCCTGAGCAGGCCCTCGATCTGTGCGAATACCGGCTGGTTGCCCACCGGGGTCTCCCAGGTCAGATCGAGTTCGTCGTCGTCCAGGGAGAAGCGGCCATTCGCCTCGTCCTGGCCCATGGCGTTGAAGAAGAAGACGTCCGCGACCGCCTCCATCTCGGTGCGCGCATCGTTGGGGTTAGTGGTATCCGGGACCAGAGGCAGGAAAGCTTTGAAGTCAGGGATCGTCTTGGTGATCCAGGCCAGGCGCATCAGTCCTTTGAATAGCTCCCGCTTGCCCCAGCTGTCGAGCATGCGCAGCGCCACGCCGGCGACAGTTGCGGTCATCGAGGGGATCGCGCAGTCCTCGATGATGAGCCGGCGCCCGTCGAGCAGGAAGTTGATGTGGCAGGTATTCATCGGTCCTCGAGTCGGCTGCACAGGGTGCGCCGTGCCCACGCAAAAGCCGGCGAAGTTGCCGTTGTTTGAGAAGCCCAGCCCCAGCTGGTCAGACAGCTTCAGACCCTGCTCGCGTGAGCGCAACAGGATCTCGTTGGTGCCGAGCGTCCCGGCACCGAGGAACAAGGCCGGCGCGGTGACCTTCTTCTCCTCACCGTCGGCGCGGTGATCGCAGAAGGTCACCTCCCACCCACCCTGGGCCGGAAGCACATAGCGCACCTCCGCCAGCGGCATCAGCGTCACACCGCTGTTGCCGTTTGCCAGATAGCGTTGGAACAGAATGTGGTCGAGGCTCTGCGTGGCCTGGGGCAGGCAGCCGAGCATGCACCGTCCCTGGCGCTCGCAGAAGGTGTGCGTGCGCTTGCCCTCGTCGTTGCCGGGGCCACCCTCGCGGTAGTCGTGGATGGCCAGCTCGAGCGGCGCCCAGGCTGCCTCGCCATCGCCCAGCCCCCGCTTGCGCTTGACCGCGGCGGCGGCGTCACGCAGCGTGCGCGAGCGGTCGAGGTAGAGATAGTCCTCGTCGCCGAGGTCGTCGACGTTCTTGCTGGCGGGCAGAGGGAACTTGGTGACGATGTTGCTCAGCAATCCCCTGTTGGTCTCGGTCCAGGTTCGCGCGGCCTGGTAGTCGGAGTCGACGAGGGGGAGGCCGATCTGCGCGAGCACGTCTGCGTCGGCTGCCATCGTCGCAGTCGAGTAGATGAGCGAGCCGCCGCCCACGCCGCTTGCATGGACGACGTTGACCTCGTCGAACTGATCGAAGCAGTACAGCCCGTCTCGGTTGCCGGCATGGCGGATTGACGCGAACAGGTCAAGCAGCCCATCGGTGTGGTCCGGGCGAGGCCAATACTGCACCGGGTGACCGTGCTTGGCTGCCCAGTCCCGGAGGTCCGGCGGTGGCGGGTCGGGAGGTTTGCCGAGCCGCTCCGGCGTCGTCCACCAGGTCCCGCGCTCGAGCACGAGCACCTTCTTTCTCTTCTCCGCGAGCTTGCTCACGGCCACGGTCGCCCCGAAGCCGCTTCCGACCACTATCGCGTCGTACCCCACCCTGTCTCCTTGTCCCTGGTAGCCACGGAGCAGCCTCAATCTTAACCCCGCCGGCGGGGGCGAACTCTGTTGATTCGCGTGCGCCTGGCGCACGTTAATCGACGTCGTTCGGGCGCCCGCGTGCATGGACAACGGGCCGCTGGTGCGAGAGACTTCCAAGAAATGCTGGAGCCCGGCTCAACGAGGCAGCGCCTCGAGCGTACGCTCAACGCTGCCTATGCCGAAGGAGTGCTCAGCCAGAACACCCTCGTCCATCGTCTAGATCAGCTATTCGGCGGTCCACTGGTGGATCCTGCGCGTCTGATCGGCGATCTCTCGGCCCGCAAACAGCGGCGCTCCCCCGTTTCGATTGGAGAGCAAATCCGCGCGATCGGCCGCAAGGTCCTGCTCCCGCTCAGCTTTGCCACAAACGGCTCCGATGTCCTGCTTGCGCTCGATTGGAACGGTGGCCACGACGAGCTCGTGATCGGCCGCAACCCCGTCTGCGACATCGTTCTGTCGGGACCGGCCGTCTCACGGCGACACGCCCGGCTCAGTTTCCGAGACGGCAGTTGGATCCTCCAGGATCTCGACTCGACCAACGGTACTGTCGTCAACGGCGCACTGGTGGGCCGCTGCAAGCTGCAACCGGGCGACCGGGTTGTCATCGGCGAAGAACAGCTAATCGTCGACTGACCTAGTCCGCACGACGTTGGGGGGGACCGTCGGCCGCTAGCCACCTTACGATTGGCGGCCTATGGCCGAATCCACGGACACGCCCGCTCCCCACGGGCCGGCGTCGGCGTACGGATCCGCCGGCGTCGATTATCACGCGCTCGACGCCGGCAAACGCGATGCTCTGACCGAGGCGCTGGCGACATCCGGGCTGCTGCTTGCAAGCGGCGGCCGGGCGGTCGATGAATCGCGCGGCGAACCCGCGTTTGTTTTTGAAGTCGCAGGTCGCACCTTCGGCTTCGTGCTCGAGTGTTTGGGAACCAAGTCGATCATCGCGCGCCAGGTAGAGGCCGACCTCGGCTCCGCTCCATTCGCCAACGTCGCATACGACACGGTTGCGGCGATCGTGAACGACCTCTGCTGCGTCGGCGCGCTGCCGTTGGTCGTCAACGCTTACTTCGCGACCGGATCCTCGGAGTGGTACGGACACTCGGGCCGGAAGGCCGCTCTCCTTGCAGGTTGGAGCGAGGCCTGCGTTGAGGCAGGCGCAGCATGGGGGGGCGGAGAGTCGCCATCGTTGCCGGAGCTCGTCGCCAGACCGGAGATAGAGCTCGCCGGAAGCGCAGTGGGCATCGTGCCGGCAGGACGTCGCGCCATCCTCGGGGGCGAGCTGGCGCCGGGTGACGAGATCGTGTTGGTGGCGAGCACCGGGCTGCACGCAAACGGCTCTTCACTCGCGCGTCGGGTCGCCGGCGACCTGGAGGACGGCTATCGGACGCCGCTTACGAGCGGCCGTGCTTTTGGAGAGGCCGTGCTCGACCGCTCGGCGATGTATGTCGGGCTGGTTCGGGCGCTGCTCGAGGGCGATGCAGACGTCCACTACCTGAGCCACATCACCGGCCATGGGCTTCTGAAGCTGATGCGGCCTCGACGCGAGTTCACGTACCGGATGACTTCGTTGCCCGAGGTCCCCGAAGTACTGCAGTTCCTGGTCGAGCGGGTAGGACTAACGGCGAGGGAGGCCTACTCGACGTTCAACATGGGCTGTGGTTTTGCCGTCTACTGCGCCGAGGGGGACGGACAGCGCGCGGCCGAACTTGCCACCGCGCTCGGGATGCCGGCGCTGGTGGGGGGGAGGGTGGAGCAAGGCCCTCGGCGAGTCGTGCTGGAACAGGTTGACGTCGTCTTGGAGAGCGGCGACCTTGACCTCGGGCCAGGGCCACGTTCTTAGTTGCTCTAAACGGGCTCCGAGCTCACGCATCGCGCGCGAGGGATTTGATCGGAATTTTGGATCGTGTTGGGGATCGTGGGCGATCCCCAACCGGACACCAGGGACCGCACGTCCGCGCTCGGTTGAGGGTGAGGTCCGTCATGTCCGCTATCCGGACACCAGGGACCGCACGGTTCGTAGAGATTGGGGGGTGCGGTCCCTGGTGACCGCACACGTCGATGCCGCGCGCCCCAGGGCGAACGATGTCCGTTTTGGTTCGCTATGCGAGCGCGACGGGACATCGTTCGGCGCCGGCGGGTCGCTAAATCGCTCCGGCGGCGATCTCGTTCCGCAGTGTCCGTTTCGGGTGGGCGCAATCTCGCAGTGAGCGCCTTCTAATTCCCAGCTAATTGGCAATTCAGTCACCGAGTTCAGAGTTCGTGGCAGCGAATGGTGATGACTACCACGGAAAATGAAAGGCGGCGGTCTCCTCATTCGGACGGCTATGTCAAGGTCGTCTCGACCGCCTCTCGGCCGACCTCAGTTCGCCAGGGGTTGGCAATTCGGATGGAGAAGCTCCTATGGGGCGGGAGGGCAGCGACCTGGGACGAGGAGGGTTCGTCACAACTGGCTCCCGTGATCGAGGCGGTGCTGGAGAGCTGCGATCCCCGGCCCGGAATGGTGGCAGTTGACTTGGGCTGCGGCTCTGGCCAGGTGACGCTGCCGCTTGCGCGGTGTGGTTCTTTCGTGCTCGCCGTCGATTTAAGTGAGAGCGCGATCGAGCTGCTCAAAAAGCGTGCTGCGGAGCAGGGCCTGGCGAACGTTCATGCGCTTACTCAGCCGATCGAGGGGTTCGACCTGACCCCCCAGAGCGTGGACCTCGTTGTATCCAACTACGCACTGCACCACCTGCGCGACGGGGATAAGGCGGAGGTGGTCAGACTGAGCTACGACTGGCTGCGTCCTGGCGGCCACCTCGTGATCGGGGACATGATGATGGGCCGCGGCGCCAGCCCGGAGGACCGCGCCATCATCTTGGCCAAGGTTCGTGCGTTCGCCAGGCGCGGACCGGCGGGATGGTGGCGCATTATCAAGAATGGGTGGCGCTTCGCGCTGCGGCTGCAGGAGAAGCCGCTTCCCGCAAAGACCTGGGAGGTGATTGCCCGGACCGCGGGGTTTGAGCAGGTCAGCGCTGTACCGGTGGTCGCCGAGGCCTGGGTGCTGTCCGCCCGCAAGCCCGCTCTGCGTCAGGACCGATCCGGGCGGTCGGCCTCGACCAACAGCGCGAGCGTGGGGCAAGCATCAGCTGCCTTGTAGGCGAGGTCCAGCAGGTCGGCCGGGACCTCAGGTTGTTCGATGATCGGGTAGCCCCAGTCGTCGAGCCGAATGAGCTCGGGCAGCAATTCCGCACACAGGCCGTGTGCGTCGCACGCGATTGGGTTCACTCGCAGGCGCGTGCTCATGTCGAGCGGCCTTCCACTTCCGTCAGGCTGCTACCGCGTGAGCGCCGCAGCGCCCTAAGCGGTGAAGTTCGATTTCGTTTGCGAACACCTCAAGCGCGCTGGACGCGAACCGTGCGACGCCATCGGGGTGGTGGCATGCACCGCGGCCCCGGACTTCGTAGATCCAGCGATGGAGCCGATCAATATCGTGGTCCCGCGCGACCCCCTGGACGACCGCGTCGAAGAGGTGTGCGATCCCAGCCAGGCCGAACTTGCACGGTCCGCACTGCCCCGCGGACTGGCCCGCGAGGTATCTGACCACACGTCCGCTCTGGCGCAGGCCGCAGTTGCTCTGGCCAAGTGCGATTATCACCCCGGATCCGAGGCTTGCGCCGATCCCGATCAGATCTGTCCTGGAGAGCCTGATCTGCAGCGCGGAGGACGAGTGAACCCAGGTCCCAAAGTAGCCGCCGACGAGCAGCGCCTGGAGCGGCTCGGTCGCCCCTCCGGCGGCGGCAAGCAGATCGACCATGGGGGTGCCAAATTCGAGCTCGTACACGCCCGGGCTGGTCACGGCGCCAGAAACCGTGACCAGCACCGAACCCGGGTCGGCGACTGTCCCGAGCTCCCGGAACCAGCGATCCCCGAACCTGGCGATCAGCGCAATCTGGGCGAGGGTCTCGGGATTGTTGACCAGCGTCGGGCGGCCTCGGTAGCCGCGCTCGAAGGGCCGCGGCGGCACGAATGTTGGAACAGCGCGACCGCCGTTGAGGTGATGCATGACGGCGCTTTCCTCTCCCGTCACGTATCCGTCGGGGCCCGTGTCTACCCGGATCGGAATGCGATCACTCCGGACCGAGATGGCGCTGTGAAGCGACTGAAGTGAGCCGTGCGCGCTCGCACTCACCTTGACGATCACCTCGCGGGCGTCGACGGCTTGAGCGGCGAGCAGCGCGCCGTCGAGGACCAGATGTGGCATTGCGGTAAGCAGCAGGCGATCCTTGGCGCTTTCAGGCTCGGTCTCGCTGCCGTTCACCACGACCGCGCTGGCACCGCCACGAGCGAGCGCGACCGCGCGCAACTTCTGCGCAGCCGGGAAATCGGCGCCACCACGGCCGCGTAGGCCGGCGCGCTCCACCATCTCGATCAGTTCCGGGCCGCTGCGGGGCGGCACCGGACCGTGGACTCGCTCATGGTCGGTTGCGGTGAGGACCTGGCCCGGGGACTTCAATCCCGCGAGCAGGCGCGGGAGTCCGGGATGCCCCGGCATCCGGGTGGATTGCAGGGTGGCAAGCTGCTCGGTCACCCGACATCTTCTCCCGTGGTCGGCCAACCGGCCAGATGCCGCACCCGGCCGTCGCGTCCGACCAGGCGGCTGGGAAGACTCATAGCCTCAAGCCACTGCGGCGCGCGGTCTCCGCGCACGATCGCCGCGGTGCTCGCCGAGTTGGCATCGAGGCACGACGACGCGCAGACCGTCACAGTGCGCCAAGGACCACATGCGGGCTCTCCCGTGCCCGGGTCGACGAGGTGGTGGGCGAGCCCCCACGGCATCTGCCAGCTACGGGTAGCCACGCTCGAGGTGGCCAACCCGCCGCCGGGAAGGGCGATCCATTGACCGGGGGCGCTCTTCGCGTCCCGGTGGTCGTCCGTAACGCGCACCGGCCAGCCGCCGGACGGTGCGCCGGCCGTCGCGATATCGCCGCCGAGAGAAACCAGCACTTCGCAGCCGCAGATGTCGGCGGCTTGCGCGGCGGCTCGGTCGGCGCAGAGCGCCTTGGCGGTCGCACCCAGATCGAGCCTGGCCCCCCGGGGCAGTTGAATCGTGCTTGTCGCCTCGTCGAGCCTTACGGTGCGCCAGCCGGGAGCCTCCCTGAAAATGGGTCGCGGCGAGCGGCCGTCGGGAGATGCTGAGTCCAGTGCGCTGAAATCCCGGTCGTACCCGAGCGCGATCAGCGTGCCGCCCACGGTGGGATCGACGTCGCCGTCCGTCAGTTTGGCCGCGCGCAAGGCAGCGGCGGCCGCCTCGAGCAGAAGGGGGCCGACGGTTACCGGCCGCCCGCCTGCCGCATTCAACGCTTCGAGCTCAGAGTCCTCTCGGAAGCGTGAACAGGCCGTGTCAAAGGCAGCCACCGTCTGCTGAACCGAATCCACCGCGCCGGAGAGACATTCGCGTCGCGTCACCGCGACCGTAGCGGTGGTGCCGAGAGCGTCGAAATGAGCGGTGTGAGTCAGATTGCCCCGCTCCGCGGCGGGATTCGTCGTACGCATGAACGCAAGTATTGAATTGGGGCCTCTGAAGGCGCTAAGAGCGGCGTGAGAGTTTCCACAATCGCAGTCTGCGTGCATGTCAGCGGGACATTTCGAGTCACGACCCAAGCGGCGTGGGGGCCGCTGTGTCAATGGCGGGCTCGTAGCCGGGCAGCACCAACTCCACCATCGCCCCCTTTCCCCACGCGGGTTCACCCGCCCGGACGATGCCACCGTGGGCTTCCGCAATGGCCCGCACGATCGCAAGCCCCAGGCCTGCCCCGCCGGAGTTGCGATTGCGTGCGGCATCTGTGCGATGAAGGCGCTCGAAGATCCGCGTGCGCTCGTCCGGTGGGATGCCCGGCCCGTCGTCGAGAACCGCGAAGCGGATGCGCTCTTGGCCCACCCGTCCTACCTCGAGACGGACCAGCCCATCCGGGGCAGCGGTGTGCTCGATCGCGTTTCGCGCAAGGTTGCGCAGCGCCTGCGCCAACCGGTCCGGGTCGCCGTGCACCGAACCGTCCGGTACGGGACCGAGCTCAAAGCGGCGCTCAGCGGTCAGTTCCAGACCGTGCCACAGCTCGGATAAGAACGGTTGTAAAAGGATCGTTTGAGGTCGGACAAAGTCCTGCTGCTCGGCCTGAGCCAGCAGTAGGAGATCTTCGACCAGCCGGCCCAATCGGCCGACTTCCGCAGTCACAACCTGCTCCACACGACGGATTTCCGTCGCGGTCGGTTCGTGCTGCGCCGCGAGCACCTCGATCTGGCCGCGGATCACGGTCAAGGGCGTCCGCAACTCATGGGAGGCGTCGGCCACGAACTCGCGCTGGCGCGTGAAGGCGTGGGCGAGACGGTCGAGCATGTGATTGAAGGACTCGGCCAGGACGGCAAGTTCGCCGCGACCGTCGCGGCGGGTGTCCATACGAGGGGTCAACTCGCCGGCATCGACACGGGCCGCTACCTGCGCCATCCGCCGCAGGGGTGCGGACACGCGCATGCCGGCGACATACGACGCACCGAGCGCGATGACCAGCACCAGCGCCCCGGCCAGCAGGAACGCTCCGGCCAAGCCGTGCTGTGCATGCTCCACCGACGCGAGCGGCTGCCCGGCGGCGACCACCACCGTCATGTCTGCGACCTTCAGAGGGCGCTCGTGAAGGCGGACGTCTCCCACGTCCGGCACGTGGGCTGTGGAATATCCGGGCTTTGGTGAAATCAGCTCGTGGGCAGCCTGGTTCTCCTCAGTCTGTTGTGCGAGCGACTCGCCCTCCTCGGGCGAGCGCGTCCCGAAAACTTCTTGATGGTTGCTTACCGCACGCCTCCCCAGCAGCACAAACAGCAGGGTGGAGTTGGCCGTGTACGGCTGACCGCGCATATATCGTGTGGCCACGTGTGAGATCTGGCGAGCGTTCCGAGCACGGCTCGCGCGAAGCGCCTCGGCGAGCTGGCCCGTGTCGCCGGCGAGGTCTCGGTCGATCTGGTGCCGCAGCTCGCTGCCGGTATCGGCGTAAATCACGACGAAGACCGCCGCGGCAGAGATCAGCAGCAGAGCCGCCACCCACACGGTGAGCCGCCAGCGCAGGCTGGCGGGGACGAGACGCCTAGTCCCGCGCATCGAGGCGATAGCCGACTGAGCGCACTGTCACGATCGGTGCCTCGCGTACGTTGCCGGCCTCTCGCAGCTTGCGCCGCAGATAGCCGATGTAGACATCGACCAGGTTGGTTCCCGGGTCGTGTTCGTATCTCCAAACCGCGCGCAGCAACTGCTCACGCGTCAACACCCGCCCCTGGTTGCGCAACAAGTAGACCAGCAGGTCGAACTCGGTTGTCGACAGCGTGACAAGTGCGCCGTGATATCGCACCTCGCGGCTCAGCAGGTCTGCCTCGATCCCGCCGGCGCGCAAGGATGTGTTCGTACTCTGCGAGACGACGCGCAGCTGCGCGCGGATGCGAGCCGCGAGCTCGCCGAGGGAAAACGGCTTCGTCAAGTAGTCGACGGCTCCGGCGTCGAGTCCTCTCACACGATCCTCGATCTCTCCGAGCGCCGTCAGCAGGATCACCGGCAGCATCGGTCTTGCGTGACGGACTTCATCGAGAACATCGAGTCCGCTGCGGCCAGGCAGCATCAGGTCGAGGACCACGAGGTCGACGTCTTCGTGAAGCGCCATCTCCCCGCCGCGAACCCCATCGAGAGCGGACCGTACGGTGAACCCGTAGCCGCGCAGGCCGCGTTCAAGAAAGTCGACGATTCCGGGCTCATCCTCGATGACCAGGATTACGTCCGCCATACGGGTATGCAACTACCCGTTTGCCGGGCCCACGCGAATCGTCCCGCCGACCGATCCGCCGTCGGACCCGAGTTGCAACTGCGCCGCGAGCTGCACGACTGATCCGCTGGAGCTGCGAAGTCGTGCCGCAATGTTGGTCCCCTGGAGCGACGTAATAGTTCCGCTGTACTGCGCGGGATCGGCGGAGGAACCGAGGGTCACCCGGCTACGCGTCATCTGGACTCCACCGCCGTCCAGCGATTGCCCGATGATGCGGATATCCAGCGCGTTTAGGCGCTCGCCGTTCGCGTTCATCGAAAGATCGACGACCGCTTGGCCATCGCTCGACTCGCTCTGTCTGACGGTTCCAGTCACCTGTGTCGTGAATGATGGCGTGCCAGCGGAACTAGCAGTACTCCGGCCGCTCGTCGTCCCCGTACTGGAGACCAGCAGGTAGCTGGGCGTCCCCGCTCGCTCGGCCCATCCCTTGGCGAGCGGACCGCTGGGCAACCAAACGATTAGGGCCAGCGGCGCTGCCACACACGCGAGGATTGCGGTCAGCCGCACTCCGATCCGGCTCGGCCAGCCCGCGGTTGAGCGCACCAACACCGCCGCTATGACCAATGCCGAGCAGATCGCGCTGATAGCCAGCAGCCAGCCGAACTTAACATCGCTTCCCGTCCCGAAAGTGTGCAGTAGCGCCACCGGCCAGCACGCATAGGCGGTCCAGTGGGTGAGACGCCACAGGCGAAAGCCGAACCGTCGCCGCAGCAGGCTTGTGATCACCAGCGCCAGCAGCAGATCGAACGCGACCGCGCCGAATCCGAGCCACAGAGGGCGGTAGGCCGAAGTGAAGGGAATGAAGACGTCGACCACGGTGATCGGCGCGAAGCCGTCGAGCAGCGAAGTGATCACATGCACCGCCGTGAACGCGACCGCCAGCAACGAGACGTTGCGGTGCACGGCGTCGACCACGAAGCGCGGAACCCGCTTGGTTCGCAGGCGGCGCGAGTTCGCGACCCCCAACACGACGCTGAGGGTGAGCAAGATCAGCGCGACAGTGCCGGTTCCCCGCGTCAGGTACCAATAGGCACTCGGACCTACGGCGGCAGCCTGAATCATTTGCTTATCGAGCGGCAGGCCGTCTCACGAGCCACCCGAGACGACTCCGCCGCCGGACGGTGCCGGGGCTGATGAGGGCGCTTGGGCGGGCGGTTGCAACCCGCCGCCGCTGCTCGAGCCGCCCCCGGCGCCACTGTTGCTCGAGCCGCCGGTGGAATTGCTCGAGCTGCTCGAAGCGGAGTTGTTGGAGGCGGCGGAACTGTGGCTGACAGTAGTGCTCGTGCTCTGACCGCGCGTGTGGCCGTGGAAGGCGTTTGCCGCTGCGATCGAAAGGCCGCCTGCAAGCGCGACCGCACCGGCGGCGAGCCAACGGTTGAGGCGACTGACTAGCGCAAAACCTCTATCGCGCGTGGTGAGAGCGGAATGAGCCATGGTGGTTGGTGGGAACCCTCTTCCCAGTCTGCCCTAGCTTGGAGTGGATCCGCTATAAGGAAATTAAATCTGTGTGAGAAAGCCCTAATAGCCGATTCAGGTACATCTGGGGCGTTTACTTAGCGATCGTGGCACTCGCGGGCTGCCACCCGAGAGCGGGGGCGATCTCACGAGCGATGGTCTCAAGCATGCTCGCGTTGTAGCCGACGCCTAGCTGGTTTGGCACCGTGAGCAGGAGCGTGTCGGCTGCCTGGACAGCCACGTCTCGCGCCAACTGCTCTGCGATCACATCAGGTTCGCCGGTGTAGCTGCGTCCAAAACGAGCAACGCCACCATCGAGGTAACCGAGCTGGTCGCGGTCCCCGCTGGTGCGGCCTCCGAAATAGAGACGGTCCTCATCGCTGACGATCGGTATCACGCTTCTGCTCACCGAGACCCGTGGTTCGCGCTCCCAGCCGGACTCCCTCCATGCCTCACGAAAGAGCTCGATCTGTTCGGCCTGGAGCTGATCAAAGGCCACCCCGGTGTCCTCGGTCAGAAGCGTGGAGCTCATGAGATGCATGCCCTGCTCGCCGGCCCATTTCGCGGTGGCGCGCGTACCGGAACCCCACCAGATCCGCTCGTCGAGGCCGGGCGACTGCGGCTGAATCGCAAGCGAGCCCGGCTCGCCGGTCATGGCTGGGTCCGCTTGCGCCACTCCGGCGCCGACGATGGCCGCGCGGAAGAGCGCAGTCTTGGACCGCGCAAGGTCGGCGTCGCTCTTGTCGTCTGGCACCACATAACCGAAGGACTCGGCTCCGCGCAGCGCGGGCTCCGGTGACCCACGGCTGACCCCGAGCTGCAACCGTCCGCCGGCGATCAGGTCGGCGGCGGCAGCCTCCTCGGCCATGTAAAGCGGATTCTCATAGCGCATGTCGATGACCGCCGTTCCGATCTCGATGCGCGAAGTACGGGCGCCGATCGCGGCCAACAGCGGAAAGGGGGAGGAGAGTTGTGGCGCAAAGTGGTGAACGCGCACGAACGCGCCGTCAAGCCCGATCGCCTCCGCCGCTTGCGCCAGTTCGATCGTCTGCGCGAGCGCCTCGCGCGCCGTCGGCGTGCGCGACCACGGAGCAGCTTGCCAGTGCCCGAAGGACAGAAAACCGATGTGCTTCACAAAATGAAGTATAGAGCTGGCGAACGGTGAAACCGCCCATTTCGCCCATGGAGCGGCCGTTTCGGCCATACTTCCCGTGTGGGCCAGCAGGTCGCCGCGAAAGCGTTCAGTCGCGAGGACCGCCAGCGCTACAGACGCAAGGTGCGAGCTTGTCTGGACGTGTTCGCGCGCATGCTCTCCGAGGCGCGCTTTCACCCGGAGCGTCGGTCGTTCGGGCTCGAGATCGAGCTCAACCTCACCGACGATGCCGGTGATCCGGCCCTGGTCAACGCGGCCGCACTCGAGGCGATCGCCGATCCCAACTTTCAGACCGAGCTAGGGCAGTTCAACCTCGAGATCAACATCGCGCCCCGGCTATTGCGCGGCGAGGTGTTCGGTGCACTCGAACAGGATGCCCGGGGCAGCCTTAACGATGCCGAGAGCCAGGCGCGGACCGTGGGCGCCCACATGATGCTCATCGGGATCCTGCCCACTCTGACCACCGCACACCTCAACGCGGAGTCGTTCAGCGCCAACCCGCGCTACACGCTCCTAAACGAGCAGATCTTCGCCGCCCGCGGCGAGGATCTCGAAATAGCCATCGCCGGCGTGGAGCGGCTTTCGACGTACGCGGACACGATCGCGCCCGAGGCGGCGTGCACCAGCGTTCAACTACACAAGCAAGTCGATCCGGGCGACTTCGCCCGCTTCTGGAACGCCGCCCAGGCGATCGCCGGAGTTCAGGTCGCGGTGGGCGCGAATTCGCCTTTCTTTGCGGGCAAGGAACTCTGGCGCGAGACGCGGATCGCCCTGTTTGAGCAGGCCACCGACACTCGTCCCGAAGAGCTCAAGAGCCAGGGCGTCCGCCCTCGAGTGTGGTTCGGGGAGCGCTGGGTGACCTCCATCTTCGATCTCTTCGAGGAGAACGTCCGCTACTTCCCAGCGCTGCTCCCCGTCTGCGAGGGCGAGGACCCGCTCGAGACGCTCGAGCGCGGTGACGTGCCGACCCTCGGTGAACTGCGCCTTCACAACGGGACGATCTACCGCTGGAACCGTCCGATCTACGACGTCGTGGGCGATCAACCGCACCTTCGCGTCGAGAACCGCGTGCTGCCCGCCGGACCCACGGTGGTCGACATCCTGGCCAACGCCGCGTTCTATTACGGACTGCTTCGTGTGCTCGTCGAAGAGGAACGGCCCTTGTGGTCGCAAATGTCCTTCTCGGCCGCCGAGGAGAACTTCCACCTCGGAGCGCGTGACGGCATCGACGCGCGCCTGTACTGGCCCGGCGTGGGTGAGGTTCCGGTCGCCGAGCTCGTGCTGCGGCGACTACTTCCGCTGGCCCGGGAGGGTCTTGAGCGCTGGGGAGTGGAAACCGCTGACGCAGAGCGGCTGCTGGGCAATATCGAGCGGCGCTGCGTGCAGCTCCGCAACGGCGCCTCGTGGCAGAGCGGGATGTTTCACCGCCTCTACGACGAGAAGGGCGTCGACCGCACCGACGCGCTGCGAGAGATGACGCGGCGCTACCGCGAGTACATGCACGCAAATGAGCCGGTGCACGCCTGGCCGCTTGATTGAGCGCGGCGCGCTCGCGGCCCGGTCGTTCGAGTCAGTCGGACTTCGCGAGTTCGTCGACGTGGGCCACGGCGCTGGACGCGACCGGTGTCGGAGCGCCGGCGATCAGGTCCATGGCTCGGACATGCCGCGCCCGCGACCGGGCAAACCGGGCTTCGCATCGGGTCAGCTTGCGACTATCGGGCCGGTAGAACCATCGCGCCCAGGGGGAGCCAGGCGCCGCCAGCCGCACCACAGCCACCAGCGAGACCAGCGGCACGAATATGCCAACTAGGCCCAGTAGAAGCCGCCCCTTGAGGACCGCGATGACGCAAAGCAGCACGTTGATCAAGCCGGCGATGACGATCGACCATCCGGGCCCTGTGGAGTCGACCGGCGAGATACCGAGCACGACAATTCCACCGAGCATGGCAGCGACGATCACGGCGTCGAGCGATGCTCGTCCCTCCTTGCTCCAGTAGACGTCGTCGAGGCGCAACCACAGCGCGAACTCGTCGAGCGTCAGCCCAGCCCCGATGCCAAAGAGGACCGCAAGGGCTTCTGCCCAGAACCCAGTCGGTCGCAGCGTGATGGACAGAAAGCCCGACCCGAGGGCCAACCAGATCCCCCAGACCAGGTGATGGATGTGCAAGCCTCCCTCCGTCGTCACGCTTCCCGGCCACCACGAGACCTGCATGCGGATCAGTCGAGCGCTGGTGCGGATGAACAGAAACGTCACCAGGAAGGCGACGAGCAGCAGGAATCCATCCCGCTGACCGGGGGAGGCCAAAAAACCCGCGCTCCCTTGACCACCAGGCGCGTTGACGAGACTGAACGGCAGCTCGTGATGCTGCCCAGAGCTAAGTAGCTCTGAGGGGATGGAATAGATCGTGCCCGCTCCCAGCACGCCCAGAACTATGCCTGGGACAGGCAATTTTTCAAGTGGCAGCGGGGGCGAGCCCTACGGTTGGGGCTTTTTCGCAGGCCGGGCGCGCGCCGGGCACCCCGTTGCGCCTACGAAAAGTATGCGGGTTCGCATAGTAAAAGTAGGCAGAATCGCATACTTTTTCTCTACAGGATCCGCTATCCTGACCCCGTGCCCCGAGATCCCAACCCGTTTCGCTTTTCCGGCCCTCTCGCGCCCGAGGAGATGATCGACCGCGATCCGGAGGCCGACGATCTGCTCGCGCTGGCCGACGGTAGGCACTCGTTTAGGTTGGTCGGCCCGCGCCGCTATGGAAAGACAACGCTGCTCCGCAGGGTCCTCGAGGCCGCCGAACGCGAGGGGACGGCCACTGTCCTAGTCGACCTTCAGGATGTCCTGTCGATCGCGGAGATCGTGGTGCGCATCGAGCGAGCGTACGAACGGCTCAAGGGACCGATTCGGCGACACGTGGAGAACCTCCTGCGCGCGTGGAACATCGGGGTGTCGTTGGGCGGCGGTGGCTTCACGGCGACGCTGCAGCGCAACCCGAACGTGGACGCGGAGTCTGTGCTGCTCCGCCTGCTCGAACTGCCGGCCGCCCTGTTTGACCGCCAGGGGACGACGAGCCTGATCGTCTTCGACGAGATCCAGGATGTGCTCGCGGTACCGGGCGCCGACGGCAAGATAAGAAGCGTGATCCAACACCAGGACCAGGCCGCCACCTACGCGTTCGCCGGCTCAGCGCCTGGCGTCATGCAGCAGCTGTTCGCCGATCCGAAACGGCCTTTGCTCGACCAGGCTGTTCCGAAGCATCTGGCGCCCCTCCCGCTCGCCGACGTGGGGGATTACGTCGCCCGCCGGTTTCGACAGACAAGTCGCGATGCAGGCACCGCGCTCACACCCTTGCTCGAGTTCACGCGTGGACACCCGCAACGGAGCATGATGCTCGCGCACTATGTCTGGCAGCGCACCGCGCGGGGGACTGCCGCGGACGAGGGGACATGGCTTCAGGCGCTCGATCACGCCGCAGCGGACACCGTTCAGCTGATGCGAGCAATCTGGCGCGCGCTCACCACCAACGAGCGGCGCGTTGCACGCGCGCTCGCAGTGGTGGCCGCGCCGCTGCACAGTGAGGAGACCGCGACTGCGGTGGGAATCAAGCGCTCGAGCATCGGCAAGGCGCTCGAGAGCCTCGCGGCGAACGCGGACATCGTCTATGAAGCCGAGAAGGCCAGGCTTACCGACCCGATGTTCGAGCTATGGCTTGCACGCCGCGGGTTGACGCCGCCGGGGGGAGATGACTATGACGATCGCAACGTCTGGAAGATGACCCAGTAGCGCAGCCTTTTAGTCGCGAGTCGAGTGCTCCCCTGACCGCCGAGCCTCACCTTGGCCGCCGAGGCCGATGCGGTAAGTTTTTCGCCTACCGCCGCGGGGCACGACACGCGACGTAGCGAGGGGCTTCAGAGGGGGGTGCTCGAGCAAGCTCCGTGGCGGCGATACGGCAGTACAACCAACAGGAGGGATCCATGCCATTACGTGCAGCAAAGCTCGCTGCGGTTGGGGCCGCCGCGACCGCCTTGATAGGCGCGAGCGTGGCCACGGCGGGTGGGCCGCCGCCGCCGACCTCACATAACGGAAACAAGCCGCATCTGGTCGCCTCGGGGCTGGGGACGCCGACGGCGTTTGCGTTCGGCGCCGGCGCTGTGTTCGAGTCGGATGCGGGGACGCAAGCAGCCGACACATCGCTATCCAACTCACCGATCAGGCGCTCGAAGCGAACCGCCGCCGTCCCGGGTGGCGTCTACCTGCTGTCCCATGGGACCGCCAAGCGCCTTGCCGGCTCGCCACCGGTCTCCTTCGGGATCGTCTGGCATAAGGGCACGCTCTATGTGTCGGCCCTCAACAAGCTGCTCGCATGGAGTGGGTGGAACGGCACGAAGTTCACCAAGCAGCGCGTGTTGTACACCGCCCCCAAGCACTTTCCCGGCTTCAATGGTCTGGGCTTCGGGGCGAACAGACGGCTATACGTCGGGGTAGACGTCGGCGCGAGCAACGATCACGCGCCCCCGACCGCGCCCTTCCAGTACGACTTTCTGTCGTTCAGCACATCGGGGGGCAAGCCCCAGATCGTCGCGAAAGGCATTCGCCAGCCCTGGCAGATGGCATTTCCGGCGGGTTCGAACTCGCCCTACGTGTCTGATCTGGGCCAGGACTCGGGCGCGAAGAACCCGCCCGATTTCGTGCTTCGGATCAAGGCCGGTCAGAACTACGGCTTCCCGAAGTGCAACTGGACCGCGGCGTGGAAGTGCAACGCGTTTGCACGGCCCTTCCGCTTCTTCAGCCCGCACACCGATGTGATGGGCGAAGCGATCGCGGGCAAGCGGCTCTACATGACTGACTTCGGCGCCGGTTCGCCGCCGGAGGTGAACTCGATGCCACTTTCCGGTGGAAAGGTGAAGCCGCTTCTAACCGGATTCGTCGCGCCGGTCGTAGGCCTCGGCACCCACGGCGGCCAGGTGTACGTCGGCGAGTTGACCGGTCAGGTCTGGCGGGTCAAGTTGTAGCCGGCTGTTCCGCCCCGGGGCCGAGCGCCGCTCTGCCCGGAACGGTCAGTAGTTGCCGGACATGTAGTCCCAGGCGCGGCGGAGCTTCCGTGCGAGCGGTCGGCTGGCGGCCGCGCCTGGGTCCTCGTGCACGACCGCGGGATTGGCGGTTGGCTCGTGAAGACGCGCGGCCGCCTCCGCGTCCAGCTTGAGCATGACCGCGCGGTCGTAGATCCGATCGATGTCGTCGGCGTCGGCGAAGCGGTGCCCGCCCGGGCGGTGGTGCTCGGCAATGACGATCCCGTCGAAGACGTCCTCTTCCTCGACCGCCAGCACATGCGCCACGGTCCCGATTTGAGCTCCGTCCGAGCTGTAGACGGGAGTGCCCTTTTCGAGAGCTTCGTATGAGCTCGGTTGCCCGGGGTCCACTGCCATTGCGCTCGCGCCGGAGCGTAGAGCCTCAACACCGGGCGTGCACGATTGTCCGCAGTCGGACACGGCCGCGCGGATCGGGCGCATTGGCGGAAAAGGCAGGGCAGCTGGTGTAGTTTTCTACCCTACTCAGTAGTAGGCACACGAGCGCGAGGGGAGACGTCGATGCCCGCCAAACCCGTCCACGGACCGGCATCCGCTAGTCACCAGCTATCGCCGCGACACCGGCGACCTAGCCGCCGACACCCTGGGCTCGCGCGCAAATCTCGCCTCGCCGCGTCCGCCGCGACCGTCATGGCGGCGGCGCTGGTCGTACTCCCCGCCTCGGGTCCGGCGGCAACGACTCGCGCACCCCACCGCGCCGCACCCCACCGCGCCCGGAGCGCAAGCAACGCGAAGTGCCCCTGGGTGAACTCGCACCAGCCGATCGCGCGACGAGTGGCGCAGGTCATGCACAAGATGACGCTGTCGGACGAAATCGACATGGTGGAGGGCCACGGGACCTCAAACCCGTACGTCTTCTATATGGCCGGCATCCCAAGCCTGTGCATCCCCAGCATGGGCGAGGAGGACGGCCCTAACGGGGTTGCCGACGGCCTCACCGGGGTGACCGCGCTGCCCTCCGGAGTCTCGCTGGCCGCCACCTTCGATCCATCGCTTGCCGGCCGCTACGGACAGGTGGTCGGCGCCGAGGAGGGCGGTAAGGGCGCGAGCGTCAATCTCGGCCCCACCGTCAATATCGACCGCGATCCCCGGTGGGGGAGGTCGTTCGAGACCTACACCGAGGACCCCTACCTCAACGCGACGCTGGCCACTCGCGAGATTGAGGGCGTCCAGAGCCAGCGCGTGATGTCGCAGGTAAAGCATTACGCCGTGTACAACCAGGAGACCTACCGCAACACGCCGTCCGACGACGTGATCATCTCGGACCGCGCCCTGCACGAGATCTACCTGCCTGCCTTCCAGGCCGCGATTGAGCGAGCCAAGTCGGCCTCGGCGATGTGCTCGTACTCGGCCCCGAATGGCCGCTACGCCTGCCAGAATCGTTACCTGCTCACCAACGTTCTGCGGCAGGAATGGGACTACCCGGGGTTTGTCACCTCCGACTACGGCGCGCTGCACTCGACGCTCGGCGGCGTATTTGGCGGCACCGACCAGGAGCAGCCCTTCAATACCTACTACGGAGCGGCGCTCATGAACGACGTGCAGAACGGAACCGTTCCCGCCGCGTTGCTGAACACCATGGTGCAGCGGATCCTCACCGAGATGTTCCGCTTCAACTTCATCAAGGCTCCACCGACGGGGAGTACCTCCGCCACCGTGACCACACCGGCACACGTGGCAGTGTCGAATGACGTCGCCGAAGCGGGGACGACGCTTCTCAAGAACGCCGGCCACACCCTTCCGCTATCCGCGGGGAACGCCGGCAAGGTGGCCGTGGTCGGGCCGTCAGCCTCGGCCTCGCCCACATATGCGGGGGGCGGCAGCGCCTATGTGATCCCATCCAAGACGGTGACCCCACTGCAGGGCCTTCAGGCTGCGGCGGGAGCGGGCACCCACGTCGTCTACCAACAGGGCCTGCCGACGGATACCTCGCTGCCGGCCATCCCCTCCAGCGACCTCAGCCCCGCCTATTCACCCACACCATTCGGCGGCAGCTACACGGGTACGCTTACAGCACCCGAGACGGGGACCTACGTGCTGGCCATCGGTAACGGTTGCGGCTGCTACACACCCACCTACCTTTCTCTGAACGGCAAGCAGCTGGTCGACAACCCAAGCACTCCTCCGGTCAGCAAACCTCCGGTCGACAGATACTCGGTGGCGGTGCGCCTGCAGAAGGGGCACCAATACCGGATCCAAATCAGCGGCTACTCGGACAGTCTCACCTGGGGTACTCCGTCCGCTCTGGCGCCCGGCATTTCTAAGGCGGTCGCCGCGGCCAAGTCCGCGAAGACCGCGGTCGTTGTCGTCTCTGACGACACCGAGTCCGAGGCCACCGACCGTCTCAGCCTCAACCTGCCCTCCGCGCAGAACGAGCTGATCTCCAGGGTCGCCGCGGCCAACCCGCACACGGTCGTGGTGGTCGACGCCGGGGCGCCGATCGCGATGCCGTGGCTGTCCAAGGTCGCGGGCGTGCTCGACGCCTGGTACCCCGGCCAGACCAACGGCACCGCCCTCGCGGCGGTGGTGTTCGGGAGCGTGAACCCCGGTGGCCATCTGCCGGTCACCTTCCCCCGGAGCCTCTCGCAGGTACCCGCGTCCACCACCCCGCAGTTCCCCGGCAACGGGGTTAGCGTCCGGTACTCCGAGGGAATCCACGTGGGCTACAGGTGGTACGACGCCAAGAACTTCACACCGCTGTTCCCGTTCGGATACGGACTTTCGTACACGCGGTTCAAGTTCAGCAATCTCGCGGTCAGTCCGCAGACGACGGACGGTGTCCACAACGTCCGGGTATCGGCCACGATCACCAACACCGGCGCTCGCGCGGGAACCGACGTGGCTCAGCTGTACCTCGGCGACCCGGCCGCCAGCGGTGAGCCGCCCCGGCAACTGGTCGCCTATAAACGCGTCACCCTCGGCGCCGGGGAATCGCAAACGCTGCGTTTCACGGTCAGCCCGCCGAACACCTGGTGGTGGGACCAGTCAGCGCCCGGGGGAAGGTCGACCGGGGGCGGCTGGTCACAGACGGCCGGCACCTACCGGGTCTATGTGGGCGATTCATCGGCGCTGTCGGATCTGCCGCTGCGCGGTGCGTTCGACATGACAAGCACCCCGGCCGCCCGCCAAGTCGAGGTCACGGCGCCCGGCGCCGTGACCGCAGGGCGCACGACCCGGATCAAGGTGACATTGACCCGGTCTGGCAGGGAGACGCTGCGCAACGTGCGGCTCGCGCTGCAAGTCCCGCAAGGGTGGACCGTGACGCCGGTCGGTCCCACCGTTTTTGGGGTCCTTTCGCCCTCGACGGCGCCGGTGGCGACGTTCGTGGTGCGGCCGCCCTCCTACCTGCCGAGCAGCAACGCAGTGCTGCATGCCACCGCGCGCCTCGGCCCCGCCGCGACGCGAGAAGCCGGCACGACCATCAGGGTGAAAGGCTGAAGACCGAGTCGCACGTTCGATCGTTGCGTCAGTGTTGAGGCGGCGCTATGTAGGGCGTTGAGCAGCGTGCTGTTTTTTTGACTAGCGCCCTGGGGTGCTGGGGCAAGAACTACAACGGCCAGCTAGGCGACGGCACCACCACGGAAAGCCCGGTCCCAGTCGACGTAAAGGGCCTGGGGCTAACCCACCGGCCCGAGTGTCTGCGTAAAGCGTGCCGTCACCGCCCAGCTCGTGCGATTGGCCGCCGCCGCTGGGCGGCTAGCGAGAGTTGGCTCCTGCAACTGGACGGGGCAGAACGATGAACTTGACGTAGGCGAAATCAGGTCCAGCGATCCCGACTTCGGCTCGGCACTCGAATTGGTGCACAGTCCGTACCACCTTCACGATCGAACAGCCCGTCTCAGTCCCTTCGGGCTTGCGAAGCTGCGACTGGAACCGGACCTCGTCGCCGTTTTCGAGGCGGTAGACAATCCACATCGTCACAGGGGGGGAGCTGTCGGCGATGTGCCACGTGTTCGACGAGTGCGCACGAACCTCGTCCTGCGGGACCCGACACCACTCGTTAGTGGAATTGTGCCCGTCGTACAGCACCTGCATTGGAATGCCCGTCTCGTTCACGGTGGTGCCCTTGATACGTGTCGAGTCGCAGACTCCCGTCGTGGCGTTCTGGGCGCGGTCAGCTGAACGGGGCGGCACCCCGGCAAGCGCGCTCCGCCCTAGAGCCGCAACTCCACCAGCAACTCCTACCAGCACCAAGACGATGGTCGCAACGGTGGATCGTCGGGACAACCTGGCAATTCTCAGCACGCGCACCCCTTTAGCTGACCGCGTCGACAATCCGGCGCACCGCCGCAGCCTTGTCTCAGCCCCGTACACAACTGGGGGCGAGAGTATACGGCGCCCAAAGCGATCGCCCTGGACCCAGGTCTCGCGCCATGGGACGAGTCGCTGCGGCTGAAGCTTCCCCGGACTAAGGCGGGGCGCCCCCGACGAGCTCAAGATGGAGCCTGAGTGTCTCCGGGCTCGGTGAGACCCCCAGCTGCTCGCGAAGCAGTGTTCGGAGCTCTTCAAAGACACGCAGCGCCTCTGCTGTATTTCCGGTTTGAGCGAGAGCCTGCATCAGACACCGGTAGCCGTTCTCGCGGTACGGCGCACGGGCGATCAGTTCTCGCCCAGCTCGTTCCGCGGCGGCGATCTCAGTACCGCCGATCCGCAGGCAGGCGTGCGCATAGCACTCGAGCGCCCGCAGGTAGAGAGAGTCGACCTCGCGTCGGATCTCCTTCACCCAGTCGGCATCTTCGCCAGAAAGAAATCCGCGCCGTCCAATGAACAGCGGCCCCTGGCTGGCGCCCCACGCGAGATGCCAGCGTCCCTGTGCGAGTGCTGACTCGGCGCGATGGATCGCTTCGCGGGCGAACTCGAGGTCGACGTAGGCATCCGGCGGGAGCGTGAGACGGAGCTCACCACGCCCGTCAAGAGCCTCAGACGGCAGAAGCCGGCGCAGCTTGGATAGCAGCGCGCTGAGGGCGGCCTCGGTCGCTGCCGGCGGGTGGTCAGGCCACAGCGCATCGATCAGCTCGTCTCGGCGGATCAAGCGCGGCCGATGCGCGACCAGGTAGGTGAGCAGTAGGCGGCCCTGGCGACCAGGGAGCTGGTCTTCGAGACGCTCGCCGTCAATCTCAATCGTGAGCATGCCACACAGCTGAATTCGCACCCGGTCCGACAAGCTCGCGCCAAGATACGCCCAAGGCTTGAGCTCTACAAATCGCGGAACGAGGAGGTCCACATGGCCAAGCAGATCAATTGCGAGTGCGGATATGTCGCGCGCGGAGACACCGAGGACGAGGTGATCGGACGGATCCGCGATCACATGCGCACTGACCATCCCGAGTTGCTCGACAAGGTGTCCGAGCACGACCTCCGCGGCTGGATCGAAGAAACGTGAGCAGATCGGAGGTTCCCGTGAATACGACGACGTTCGACCCGATTGCCTACAAGCGGACAACCCGAGAGCAGTGGCAGACAGCGGCGGAACCCTGGTATCGGTGGGGTCCGACGCTTGAGGCATGGCTTGGCGAAGCGACCGAGGCCATGCTGGATATGGCACGCGTCGGCCGGGGCAGTCGTGTGCTCGACGTCGCCGCCGGTGCAGGGGGCCAGACGCTTGCCGCGGCGCGCAGAGTCGGGCCCGAGGGCAGCGTACTTGCCACCGACATCTCCGAAGACATCCTCGGCTTCGCCGAGCGCGCAGCGGCCGACGCCGGACTCGCTAACGTCGCCACCAGGACGATGGACGGCGAAGAGCTGGACGTTGAGGAAGGGTTCTTCGACGCGGTCATCTCCCGGGTTGGCTTCATCTACTTCCCTGACCAGCGGGCCGCCTTCGCCGGAATGCGTCGCGCGCTGAAGCCGGGGGGCCGGCTTGCTGGGGTCGTTTACTCGACGCCGCAGCGCAACGCCTTCTTCTCGATTCCGGTGTCGATCATCCGGCGCCGGGCCACGCTCCCGCCACCGCTCGCCGGTCAGCCGGGCCCTTTCAGCTTCGGCGCGCCCGGCGTAATCGAGGAGGCCTACGAGCAGGCCGGCTTCTCTGACGTCGAGGTGCGGCGTATCCCCTCACCCTTGCGCATGCGCTCGGCTGCCGAGTGCGTGCGCTTCGAGCGGGAATCCTTCGGAGCACTTGCGCAGATGATGGCCGGGCTCGGAGCCCCGGAACGCGAGGCGGCCTGGAAGGAGATAGAGCATGAGCTCGCGAAGTTCGAGACCTCCGACGGCTTCGTAGGTCCCTGCGAGCTGATCGCGAGCGCGGGCATCGCCCGGTAAGACGGCAGCACCCCAAAGGGAGCAACTCAGGGGGGCGATTTTCGCCTAGAGGTTGCCGATGTGCCGCCTAGAGGTCGCTGAGGTACCGCCTCGACTGATCACTGACATCGGCGAACCCTAGCCCCGGATAGAACTCGTGTGCCTCTGGGCGCGTGCGCCTGCTTGTGACCTCGATTTCCGTGGCGCCGTGCTGGCGCGCGAAGGTGCGGCAGTGCTCTACCAGCACGCTTGCGATGCCGCGCCGGCGGTACTCGGCGTCGACGACGAGCGCCACCAATCGGGCTCGTGCGCCAGGCCGCTCGAAGAATGGGATCACGTGGATCGCCGCGCAGCCGGCGAGGCCGTCGTCAATGATGATCCCGATTGCGACCCCCCGGTCGTCGCGTGCCCAGGTCTCGATGCGTTCGCGGACTTCGCCTTCCTGCGCCGGATAGCCGAGCTGATCCAGTAGCCGGGCCACGGATCCCGCGTCGCTGGGACGCAATGGACGCACCTGAGCCTCGGCGGGTTCGTCGCTCACTTCAGCAGCATAGGGCGAGCCGTATTGCGACGTCAGCAGGCAGGACTGCGGTTAGCGCGGAAGGGGGGCTCCGGCGAGGGCAGCGATCACGCCGATCGCCCCGGCGCCGACGAGCGTCTGGACAACTCCGCGTTTGAGCACGAGCAGTGCAAGCGCCGCGGCGGCGAGGATCGCGAATTGCCAGGTTTCTTGAAGGATCTCGGCGAGCACGATCGCCGCGCCGAGAATCGCCCCGATTGCGGCAGGACCGGTGCCGTCCAGGAAAGCCTGGGCGTTGTGGTTGGTGCGCAGTTGCTCGAAGCGTCGCCCGCCCAAGAGGATGAAGGAGAACGAGGGGCTAAAAGCGACGAACGCGGCGAGCAGCCCGCCGGCCACCCCATGGGCTGCGTAGCCGACTGCCGCAACAGTCGCGACGACCGGCCCCGGAGTCACCTGCCCGAGGGCGACGGCGTTCAGGAACTCCTGGCTGGTCATCCAGTGGTAGGCGTGCACCGCATCCCCTTGCATCAGCGGGATGATCACGAAACCGCCGCCGAACGAGAGCGCCCCAACCTTGAATGCGGTCCACGCGAGCGCGCCAATCCCGCCGGCCGCGACCATTGCCGGTGCCACCACCAGCGATAGGCCGGGAACGCCCAAGCGACGCCGGATGAGCAGCTCGGCGAGCCCGCACGCCAACAGCACAAGGACGAGGTACGGACCCAATAGCGCGGCGGCCGCCGCGCTGACGGCGAGGTAGCACACCCACCGGGCAGTCCGCGCTCGGTTTCCCGTGACATGCGCAACGCTCGGTCCGATCAGGCCGCGGGCTGCCTGAAGCGCAACCGCGGCGACCGCCGCTCCGGCTCCAGCGCCCGCCCCGCGGACCCAGAGCGGCGGCGAGCGCTCGAGGAATAGAGACGAGAGCGCGAGGATGAGGATTACGGCCGGCAGGATGAACCCGAGACCGCCGACGATCGCTCCCGCTGGGCCTGCGACCCGGTAGGCGCAGAAGATCGAGAGCTGGGTGGACGCCGGGCCCGGTAGCAGCGCGCAGGCGGCGTTGGCGTCCTGGAACGCCCGCGCGTCCATCCAGCGCATCCGCTCGACGACCAGCGTGCGCAGCAGCGCGATGTGCGCCGGCGGGCCGCCGAAGCCAGTGATCCCAATCCGCGTCCACTCGCGCGCCACCGTCGCCAGCGAAGCATCCGCGGGCGCGCGACGGGCTCCGGCGTCAGCCATCAGCGGGCGTTGATCAAATCGATCAGGAACCGGATGCGAACTTCGAGCTCGGCCGCGGTGCGCACGAACGCGGGGTACGTCTCTGCGTCGCTCCGGCCTTGGCCGGCCGGGTCTCGGACGCTCCAATGGATTAGGTCCGGTTGGCCCGGGAACTCGGGGCACACCTCTCGGACCCGATCGCACAGGCTGATCACATAGTCGAAGCGCTGGGCGGCGAACTCGTCCATCCGTTTCGAGCGCCGCCCGCCGATATCGATCTGGCGCTCGCCCATTACGCGCACGGCATTCGTATGAAGCGCCTTGGGGTGGCTGCCTGCGCTGCGCGCATGTACTGCGTCGCCACCGAGGCGCTGGGCGAGCGCCTCTGCCATTTGCGAGCGTGCGCTGTTGCCGGTGCAGAGAAACAGGATGCGGGTGGGCCGGCGGGCATCCCAGGCGGCAGGACGCGCCGGTGCCCGTACGACCCGCAGGCCCGGATGCAGCGCCGCGCCGGTGGCTGCCAACAGTTCGCTGCAGTGGCTGAGCTCGAGTACGTAGTAGGAGTCGCGACCATCCGCCAAGCTGCGCCGGCGCGAAACGAGGCGCTGCGATCGCAGCCGACCGAGGTGGTAGGAGACGAGGTTCTGGGGCAACCCGATGAGCGCGCACAGCTCTCCGACCCGCCGATCGCTGTATGCAAGTTCGCCGAGCAGACGCCAGCGAACGGGGTGACCAGCGAGGCTCAGAAACGTCGGCGGCGAGGGGTCACGTCTCGATAACGCGTCTGACACCAGGCCCGGCACGATACATCAATCTGTATTGATATATTGCTCGCGGTGGCCGTTGAGAACAACGGCGGCGGCCAGTTCCTGGTCGCCCGCGCGCCGCGCGGACATCAGTCTTAGGTATGAGGCCCGGGCCGCCTCGTTCTCGTCGCCGATGTCCGCGGCGCCACCGGTAGCGATGGGTATGACTTACAAACGCTTCGGGATCCGGCCGCCGGCGACATTATGCGTGCGCGGGCGTTTGAAGGCCACGGCCGACCGGCGGCTTGCGACAGGTTGAGACCGTCGCCGAGGGCAAGGCTGATCGTCTGTCGACCGGTCAGCGCTTTGGCTGCCAGAACGCCAACTCGCCGGCGGCGGGGCTCGCGACTACGCTCCGCCAGCCGGCCGGTCCCTCGCGCGGCTCCAGCAGGACGCGCGCGCCGAGTGTCTGCGCGCGGTCGGTCATGGCGTTGATTTGGTCGACCTCCACATAGGGCAGCCACAGAGCGCGCTCGGTCGGGCACTGGACGATTCCACCGCCCACACGGCGTCCGAGCTCAAGCGCGTGATAGGAGCCGGACGCGGTCTCGATGCGTTGCGTCTCCCAGCCGCACAGACGTGCGTAAAACGAGCGCGCATCCGGCAGCCCTGCGGTGTGAAGCTCCAGATGGACGACCGGCCTTGAGTGGGCACACTCCATCATCGATTAGACCAGCGCGGGGCCGCAAACTAATCGGCCGATCAGTTCCTCGCGCCGAGAAGTTCTAGATTGTCGATCGCATGGCGAGCCATCGCACATACGCGATGACCGAGACGAGACTGCTCCAGGCGGCCAGGGACGGCGACGAAGGAGCGTTCTCCGGTCTCATCGAGCCCTATCGGGGCGAACTGCACGCCCACTGCTACCGGATGCTGGGCTCGGTCTATGACGCCGATGACGCGCTGCAGGACACCCTGCTACGTGCTTGGCGTGGACTGGCTGGATTCCAGGGCCGCAGCTCGCTGCGGTCTTGGCTGTACACCATCGCAACCAACTCCTGTCTGAACCAGATCGCGCGGCGGCCCAAGCGGGTGCTGCCGATCGACTACGGCCCACCGACGGATCCACATGTCGCGCCCGGCGAACCGATCGTCGAGTCGGTGTGGGTGGAGCCCTATCCCGATGAGACGCTCGGCCTCGAGGATGGTTTCGCCGCACCGGAGGCCCGGTATGAGCAGCGCGAAGGGGTGGAGCTGGCGTTCATCGCAGCTCTTCAGCACCTCCCCGCCAATCAGCGGGCGGCGTTGATCCTCCGTGAAGTGCTCGGCTTCTCGGCCAAGGAGACCGCCGAGATGCTCCAGACGAGCGTGGCCTCGGTCAACAGCGCCCTGCAGAGAGCGCGCGCGGCCGCGGAGGAGCGCGTGCCCGAGCAAAGTCAGCAGCAGACGCTGCGATCCCTTGGCGACAGCGAGCTGCGAGAGCTCGTAGGCCGGTACATCGACGCGTGGGAGCGTTGCGACGTGGAGGCGTTCGCCTCGATGCTTGCCGAGGAAGCCACGTTCTCGATGCCCCCGCTCGCGAGCTGGTATCGCACTCGCGCCGGCATCGCCACCTGGGCCCAGCATTCGCCGATGTCCGGCGCGTGGCGGTGGCGGACGGTCCTCACCCGGGCCAACGGCCAGCCGGCGCTGGCGTTCTACTCCTGGGACGGGGACGCGCAGGCGTATCTTCCATTCGCGCTGAACGTGATGAGCTTCCGCGGGAACCAGATCAGCGATGTGACGGCGTTCATCGTGCGCTCGACAGAGGCAACCGATCCCGAGGCCTACCAACACTTCCCGGACCAGCCCTTCGATGCCCGGCGACTCGAGGGTACGTTCGAGCGGTTCGGCTTGCCCGACCGGCTCGATTACTCGGCAGCCGACGAGTTCGGCGGATAGGATTAGAGCCTCTGGCCGAGCACTACCAGCGGCCCGGGTGGTTCACCACCCACGTCTTTAACCCCTCGGTCGCCGCGCTCACGCGGCTCGGGATAAGCGTCTACGGCTCGCGGGTGCTCGAGGTCCGTGGTCGCACCTCGGGTCAGTGGCGCCAAACGCCCGTGAACCTCCTGCGCTTTGAGGACGCCGATTACCTGGTCGCGCCGCGCGGTCACACCCAGTGGGTGAAAAATCTCCGCGCCAGCGGCGGGGGCAGGCTCCGCATCGGCCGCCGCGTACACTCCTTCACCGCCCTCGAGCTCGCCGATGGGGACAAGCCACCGCTACTGCGTACTTACCTCAAGAAGTGGAAATTCGAGGTGGGAGTCTTCTTCGGAGGAGTCGGGCCTGATTCCCCCGAGGACGAACTTCTCCGGATCGCGCCGGACCACCCCGTCTTCAGATTGACCAGCAGCTAGGCGACCGACAGCAAAGGAGCGGCCATGGACGTGGGAATCGGACTACCGAATGCGGTGCGGGGCGTGGACCGGGCTGGCATCGTCGATTGGGCAAAGGAGGCCGAGCAGGCCGGCTTCGCGAGTCTCGGAACGATCGATCGTGTGGTCTATCCGAACTACGAGTCGCTCGTGGTCCTGGCCGCCGCGGCTGCCGTTACCGAGCGGGTTCGGCTCGTGACCGACATCCTGATCGCGCCGCTTCGCTCGAACACGGCTCTCCTCGCCAAGCAAGCGGCAACGATCGACTCGCTCTCGGGCGGGCGCTTGACCCTCGGCCTGGCTCCCGGCGGGCGGCAGGACGACTTCGAGGTCAGCGGCGTCGATTTCCACACGCGCGGGCGCATTTTCGAAGGCCAGCTCGATGAGCTTCGGGCGGTCTGGAGGCAGGAGCGGGGCGTGGGACCGGCGCCGGCACGCAACAACGGACCAACCGTCTTGATCGGCGGCTTCGGCGAGAAGGGCTTCGAGCGGGCTGCACGATATGGCGATGGCTGGACCATGGGCGGCGGCACGCCGGACCAGTTCGCCAAGGCGCTCGAGCAGCTAAACGCGGCCTGGTCCGAAGCGGGCCGCGAGGGAAGGCCGCGGACGCTCGCCCTGATGTATTTCTCGCTGGGCGCCGGCGGCGAGCGCGCCGCGCAAGAAAACCTCGGTGACTACTACGCCTGGCTCGGCGAGTTGGCGGACCAGATCGTCATGGGCTCGGCAAAGGACGCCGACACCGTAAGGCAGTACCTGGCCGGCTTCGAAGCGACGGGGTGCGACGAGATGATCTGCTTCCCCGCTTCGCCCGACGTGGGCCAGGTCGAGCTGCTCGCGGAGGCCGCTCTGCGCTAGCCGTGACTCGGCGCGCGCGCATCGCTCTCTACGGCTCCACCGCGCTTCTGGTCGTCGCCGGGGTGGTCTGCGCCGCGGCGTTCGGCGGGGGGACCGTGCAGTTCGCGGGGTTCTTGATGATCGGAGCCGGGTTGATCATCGCCATCGGGCTGGTGTTTCTGGAAGTGGGGCTTAGCGAGGACCGAGAACGCGCCCGCGAGCGTGAGGCCACCCTCGGCAATCGCCCCGCCAAGTCTGGGCGTCTGAAGACCCCGCGGGTGCAGCGATCGCGAGGACATCGACGCCGGTTGCGCTGATTGGAGTGCTTGCTGGTTTGCCAGCGGTCTGCTAACCTGTTAGCACGTGATCCGAGAAGACCAATAGGAGCCGATTCATGACAACCACGCAAACCAAGAACAGCGCGCCGAGTTTCGATGCGGCGTTCGAGCAGGCCAAGGACTTCAACGAGCAGTTCCTTTCCGCGGCCCGTAAGGCGGGCAATCTGTACGTTGACTCGTATGAGAAGGCCGTGGACCGGGCGATCGACTTTGAGCGCAAGGTCGCGGGCCTGAGCCAGCAGGAATGGCTCAAGACGCTGATCGACGCGCAGACGGACTTCGCCCGCGAGGTTGCCGACTCGTACGCGACGGCGGCCCGCACCCTCCTGAAGTAAACCTCCTGAAGTAGACCCTCTCCTCAAGCGCAAGAGCACCGGTGGCGAATCCATCGGTGCTCTTCGCTTCAATAGGCGAACCATGGACGCTGTCTCGCAGTGCCCGCCGGTCCAGCCACGGAACCCTTCCTCGGCGCTGATCGCCAGCTGGCTGGATGGGTGGAGCGCCGCGGCCAATGGTTTTGCGCAGTGCATGGTGGCGGCCTTCACCGGGAGGATCGACTCCTTCGACATTCCTCGCTGGCTTGAGTTGACCTCGTCGCGGCGGCCGCCCTCGTGGACGAGTCCGCACGAGGTCGTCTTCGAAACGCCGATCGCGCGCCTGCGGGATTTCTCGACCGCGAGGCCCCGCGGGCTGGTCCCCACGCTGGTGCTTCCCCCGCAAGCGGGACACTCGTCGTGCATCGTCGACTACTCGACGCAGCAGAGCCAGATGCGCGCGATCCTGGGCTCCGGGTTGACCCGGGCTCTGTCTCTCGACTGGATCGGCGCCACTTCCGCGACCGCAACCACCTCCATCGATGACTACCTCGAGGTGGTGGATCGCGCCGTTGGGCACTGCGGCGGCCGGGTCAACCTGATCGGGGACTGCCAGGGCGGTTGGCTGGCAGCGATCTATACGGCGCTGAACCCGGAACGCGTCAATACGCTCACCCTGGCGGGTGCGCCGATCGACTTTCACGCGGGCGAGCCCGTGATCCATGAGGTACTCCGGCGACTGTCGCCGGGAGGCGATCTTCGCTTCTACGAGGCGGTGGTGGCCGCCGGCGGCGGCGTATTCAGGGGCAGGCACATGCTCTCCGGGTTCATCGCGATCAAGCCGGGCGATGAGATCTCCCGCCAAATGGAGCTACTGGTCAACGTGCGCGACCGCGCCCACCTGGACCGTTACCAGGAGTTCGAGGATTGGTTCAAGCACACCCAGGACATCCCGGGCACGTTCTACCTGTGGATCGTCCGGCACCTGTTTCGCGACAACGAGTTGGTCAAGGGCGAGCTGCGCATCGGCGGCCGCCTGGTGGATCTCGCCAAGCTGACCATGCCGCTCAACCTGCTCGGCGGCGCCTCGGATCACATAACGCCACCGGGCCAGGTTTTCGCCGTGGCCGACTTCGCCTCCACTCCGCCCGAGCTGGTACGGCGCCACCTCGCTCCGGGCGGCCACCTCGGTCTGTTCATGGGCCACAAGGCGCTGCATGACCACTGGCCGCCACTACTGGCGGACGTACGCAGCCACTCCCTGGCCGGCCCAGCGGCTACCTAGCCGTCCAACCCTGATCCATCGTCACCGGCACGCCGGTGAAGGAGCGCCCGGCGGGACCGGCGAGGAAGGCCACGACGTCTGCCACGTCGGAGGGCTCGATCATCTCCTTGACCGCGTGGGGCGCCAGGATCACCTCCTCCAGGACCTGGTCCTCACGGAGTCCGTGCGCGCGCGCCTGGTCTGCGATCTGCTGCTCGACCAGGGGCGTGCGGACGTAGCCGGGGCAGACCGCCGTGGCCCTTATCCCTTCGGTCGCTCCTTCGAGCGCGAGCGTCTTGACCAACCCCAGCAGGCCGTGCTTGGCCGAGATGTAGGCCGCCTTGTAGGGCGAGGCCACCAGACCATGTACGGACGCGATCGCGATGAACCGCCCCGATCCCGACTCTCGCAGCATCGGCCAGGCGTGCTTGGCGAGCACGAATGGGCTGGTGAGCATGAGCGCAATGATGGTCTGCCAACGCTCCAGCGGGAACTGCTCGATGGGATCTACGTGCTGGACGCCGGCGTTCGGAACCACCAAGTCGAGGCGGCCGAAGCGATCAACCGCGGCGGCGATCGCATCCGCGTTTGACTCGGGGACGGTCAGATCCGCCTGATGAGGGCTGCCCGGCCCGTCTGGATCGGGCTCCAGGTCGACGGCCAGGACGCCCATCCCGACCTGCTCGAGCCTGTCGGCCACGGCGCGTCCGATCCCGCTGGCGGCGCCAGTCACAAGCGCCGCCTTGCCTTCCAGGCTCACTTGGCGGGGGCCTGCCTGCGCGCCGCTTGTTTCCGCGAGCCCCCCGACGCCGTCGACGCCCGCGGCGAGGCGGCGACGAATGCCTCGTAGACCTCGCGAAGCGCGGAGCGCTGCCGTGCGGTCAGCCGGGTGTCCTGCGCGATCGCATCGAGCACCGCGCTGTCGTGCTCATTCGCGCCGCGCGGCTTCACCCCGGCCTGTTCGTAGAGTGCGTTTGCGGAGACCTTGAGCGTCTGGGCGATGGCGTCCAGCACCTGCTCGGAGGGTGCCCGCAGGCCGCGCTCGATCTGCGAGAGATAAGGGTTCGAGATCCCCGCGAGCGCCGCGAACTGCCGCATCGAGTACTCGGCCAGCTCGCGTTGTTGGCGGATGATCTCGCCGAGGGCCTGGGCGGAACGGTCCGGCATACCCTTCGAGCCTACATCTCCTGCCCACCGTTGACGTTGAGCACCGTACCGGTGATGAATGAGGAGTGGTCCGAGGCAAGGAAATGCACCGCCCGGGCGACCTCGTCGGGACGACCGAGTCGCCCTACCGGGATCTGTGCCTTGATCCGATCGAGCACCTTCTCGGGTACGTGCTCCAGCATCTCGGTGGCGATGAAGCCCGGGGCCACTGCATTGACCGTGAGCCCGAGCGAGTCCTCGCTCAGCTTCTCTGCCTTGGCGAGCGCAAAGCACGCCTCGCGGGCCAGCGTCTTGGTGAGTCCGAACAGTCCAGACTTCGACGCCGCGTAGTTCGCCTGGCCGATGTTGCCGATGGCGCCGATGATCGAAGAGATGTTGATGATGCGGCCCGTGCCGCGCTCGATCATGTGGGGCAATGCGGCCTGGCTCATGAAAAACGCGCCCGAGAGATTGACGGCGAGGACCTTGTACCAGTCTTCGTCTGACATCTTGAGCACGGTCTTGTCAATCGTGATGCCGGCGTTGTTTACGAGCACGTCGAGCCGGCCGTGAGCGTCGAGCACCTCGGCGATGGTGCGCCGGCAGTCCTCCGCGGAACCGACATTGCCCTGATGGATGCTCGCCTTGACGCCGTGGTCTTGCAGCTGTGACAACAGCTTGTTTGCGTGGTCCGCGTCGCGGCTGTAGCCGGCGGCCACGATCGCGCCCTGCTCGGCAAAGCTGCGACTGATCGCGGCTCCGATCCCGCGCGTGCCACCGGTGACGAAGACGACCCGGCCGGTCATCCGCGCGCGCCTGTGGTCCGCCGGGAAGCTCTCAGCCTCAGGCGGGAGAACTGTTCGGGGAGCTTGTTCTGTGGCTTGGGTGTGGGTGCTCATGCGCACTCTCCTCTCGTTGACTCTCAGCGTTCTGAGCGTTCGGCCAGCCAGGCCGCCATCTCGGGCCAAATCTGATTGCGTGCAGCGGACCCGGCGATCAGGCCGATGTGACCGCCGGGCCGATCGATGTGTGTCACGTCGTCACTCGCCACGAGGTCGAAAATCGGCATGGTTCCCGCACGCGGTGCAATGTGGTCCGCGCCGGCGGTGATGACCAGCAGGTTTTGATCTACCCGTCGGAGATCGACGCGTCGGCCGCGCAGGCGCATGCGACCCGCCACCAATGCCTCGTCCTGGTACATCCATCGGATCCACTGAGACCACGCGCGGCCAGGAAACGGAGGGTTGTCGGCGACCCACTTCGCCATCGGTTGGTAGGCGTCCTTGCGCACGGTACCGTCGAATACCCCCTGTGCCAGCCGCCGGTAGGTCGTGAAGAAGTTGGTTACGGGCTTGAGCATTTTGTTGGCGAAGTCGATGGCCTGGCCCGGTAGCGCCCGCCACTGCTCGGCCACCATCTCGACGTCGAATTCCGGATCGCCGACCCAGCGCGCATAGGTGGAGCCGCGACCGTCGACCGGCATCGTCAGCAGCACCAGATTGCGAACCGGTGTCTGCTCGGAGCCCCGGTCGAGCCCGCAATACATCGCGCACAGCGTCGCGCCTATGCACCAGCCCATCAGGGTCACCTCCTCCGCGCCCGAAGCGCGGAGAGTCTCCCTGATGGCCCAGTGGAGCTCGTCACATACGTATTCGTCCAGGCCCGTATCGGCGTCTTCTTCGCTGGGCACGCCCCAGTCCACCAGGAAGAGGTCGAACCCTTCCTCGAGCAGGTACTCGACGAGCGAGGAGCCGGGCCGCAGATCGAAGATCTCGGGCCGGTTGATCAGCGCGAAGACCAGCAGGATGGGGACCGCCTGCGAACGGTCCGACGAGCGGTAGTGATACAGCGTGGTCGACCGGTGAGTCCAGACGACCTCCCGCGGGGTCGCGCCGACGACGGCGTCATCGGTCGTGAGCAGGATGTTGGTTAGTTCGAGGGCGGAGACCGGCGCGCGCAGGGCCTGCTGCGCCAGGTTCATCGACTCTTCTCGGGCCTGCGGCTCGTTCCGCGTCCGGTGCCACTTGATCGGCCGGCGTCCGAGCCATCGGCCTGCTGATGCCGCAGCTCGTCGCGTAGCTGCTCGACCTCCTGCAGCACGCGTTCGAGCTTGTCCTCTGTGCGGTGCAGCTGGCGCCCAAGCCGGGTCATGTCGGCTCGTCCCGCGATGCGGAGGTTGCGCAACACCAGGTCGGCGAAATCCGCTCCGATACGCACCAGCGAGGCGATGTTCTCGGTACTGAGCGCGAGCACGCGGCCGAAGCTGGGCTTGGCGACTAAGTCCTCGAATGCCTTGGCAGTGTCGGTCTCGCCCTTCTCGTAGAGGGCCCGCACCTGCGCTTCGGGTGACACAGCTTTGGCTCCGTCTTCCGCACGAGCCATCGTGCGTCAGCCTACCCGCTCTCGCCTCGGGAAATCACTGTGGATCGCGGGGTCAGCCCGCGGACGCCCTGTAGTGGTCGCGCCAGATCAACCTGTAGACGGGAATCCAGCGAGGGACGTCCCTGACGCCGGGGATCAGCGGGACGAGGATGAAGGCGAGGCTCAGTACCCCCATGATCGTCATCACCAGAATGTCCGCGTTGGCGGAAGTGGAAAACGGCTTGATCTGGTACCAGAAGGTGTAGAGCCAGAGCCATGATTGGCCGGGGTAGCTGCCGGTCTCGTTCATCATGCCCCACTGGTTTCCGAGCAGGTGCTCGGCCTGGGCGCGGTTTGCGAGCACCGAGCCGTCCGCCATGAAAAGCAATGGCTTGGTGTAGTCGGTCTGGTAGAAGTGCTTGCTCGTCAGCAGGGCGCCATCGAGACCTCCTGCTTGGGCCAGGGTCAGCAGCGAGTTCATCATCGTCGGCACGGGCCCGTAGCTGCCTTGCGAAAGCGTGACCGAGTCGCCCGGTCCGACCTTCGCCTTACCAAGCGCACTGCTGTATGCGCCCGTCCAGGCGGTCTGCTGCTTTGACGATGCAGCTTCGTACGTCGCGATCGCGCTCTTCAACCGCGGTTGACCGGTGATCGAGGCGAGTGGCGCAAGCACGTAGTCGCGCGAGGTGTTGATCGGATGGCTGACCCCGAGCCACTTCTGAGGGTTTATGAACCATTCGTGCTGGCCCGGCCCGTTGTGGTTGTACGGCGGCCCGTAAGTTGCTGTCCCGCTGGTGCCGTTGAGTTCCGACACGGCTGTCGTAACGAAGTCGACCGGATCCGAGCGCGACCACTGCCTGATCGTGCTCGGCTTCGCGTCTGGCGATGAGAAGAGGACTGTCAGCAGGAGGGTGATCGCGAGCACTACCCCGAGAGCGATCGAGAACTCCTTGATCAGGTCGTAAGACCGGTACCCGCCCTTCCACTCGCGGTAGCGGTCGACATCGAGTGGTCTGCGACGCCGGCGGATCACGGCTTCAATCCAGACTCGGTTTGGCGCCCATCTGGGCCGGGTGGACCGTCTGCCGTCGTTTTGCGCACCTCAAACGGAGGTACGACGCCCCGCTTGCGCACCAGCAGCACGTGCACGACCACGAGGAAGATCACCACGCCGGGAAGGATGAGCACGTGGTAGCTGTACATCTGGCCGAAGTTCGTGAGATTGAAGAACGAACCGATTCCCGCGGCGTTCATGGCGTCCTTGGCCTGCGTCGAGATCCATTGCGCGTCGAAGTTCTGTTGGGAGACATAGCCCGTCAGCGCGGTTGGGATCGAGACCAGGAAGGCGAGCGCGCCAGTGGCCCAAGTCTTGAAGCGACCGCCGCGCCAGGCGGCCATCCAGAACTTGCCCCAGAGATGGATGACAAGGAAGAAGAAGAAGAGCTCCGTCGCCCAGAGGTGCATGCTGTTAAAGAAGAGCCCAACGCCGGTGTAGTGCCACCAAGCGGGGCCCTTCAGCGTGAGTACCAGTCCCGAGGCGATGCATATGAGCAGCGCAGCTATCGAGAGGACCCCGAAGACGTAGATCCACGAGGAGACGTACGAGGGCTGCTTGTCGGCGAGCAGTTTCTCGGGTGGTAGAGCGCCGACCGCGCGCTCGCGCACTGCGACAGTCCATGAGCGCCGCTCGCGGGACCCAGGGGTATGTGACCCGACGCTCATGGCCGCTGCTCGGTGGGCTCGTGTGAACGCGGGAACGGAATCGCGATCGCGAGCGCGAACACCACAAGCATCGCGACGATCACGATGATGTTGGGCCACGACATCAGGAAGAAATGCCAGTGCACGTACCCGGGGTGATGATTGAGATTGAAGATTGCGGCCATGAGGGCAAGCTACGCCGCCCACAGAGCCGAGTGATCGTGGCTTACACCGGGTCCCGCCGGGGAGAACTACTGAGCAGCCGTACGCTGACCAGCATCGAGCCGATCCCGATCGCGGTGCCCACTGCCCAGGCGGCTACGGCGTCGCCCGTGGGGGTCGAGAGCTCGTAGAAGTGGCGCAGGAAGGGAACGATCAGCGCGAGTGCAAAGAGCGCCGCCATGAGGACGCACAGCCCGGCCACTGCGAGCACGCGCCGGCCGCCCTCGGTTTCGAGACGCATAACGACCGCGAGTCCGCAGACCACGACGATTCCGGTTGCGACGGTCCGTGACCGCGTGACGCTGAGGTCGAAGCCATAACGCGCGAGCAGGTAGCCAGTCACGATGCCGATGCCGACGGCGAGACCCGCGGGGATCGCGAAGCGAGCAACCGATTGCACAAAGCGATCGGGCCGCCAGGGGCCGGAGCTGGGCGCGAGCGCCAGCAGGAACGCCGGGATGCCGATGGTTACCGTCGAGGCGATCGTGAACTGTCGCGGAAGCAACGGGAAGGTGGCGGTGGGGATCGCCACCGCCAGCCCGGCCACGGCCGTGAACACCGCCTTGGTTATGAACAGTTTCGCGACGCGCTGGATGTTGCGGAGGATCTGCCTTCCCTCCGCGACCATGCCGGGCACCACGACGAAGTCGTCGTGCACAAGCACGACGTCCGAGACCGAGCGGGCCATCTGCGTTCCTGAGCCCTGCGCTATGGCGAGGCGGGCCTCCTTGAGCGCCGGCACGTCGTTGACTCCGTCGCCGAGCATCGCCACGTAGCGACCGGCGTCGGCGAGTGCGTCCACAACTGCCCGTTTGCCCTCCGGAGAGATACGACCGACGGCGGGTGCGGACAGGACGGCGTCACGCAGGGCAGCGGGCTCCGAGGGAAGCGCTTCGCCGTCCAAGGCGGGTGCCGACCCCGGAACCCCCACGTCATGGGCGATCGCACCGACGGTCGCCGGCGCGTCGCCCGAGAGCACCTTCAGCGCGACGTCTTCGCTGGCAAAGAAGCTGACGGTCTGCGCCGCGTTGGGGCGAAGCCGCTCCGCGAGCACGACCAGACCCAGTGGCCGTACGTCGTCGGGGAATTTTGGTTGCAAGCTGTCAGCGGGCAGCGGAGCGCCGGTGCTTCCGATCGCCAGCACACGCCGTCCGATACTTGCCTCCTGCCGCGCGCGATCCGCAAGCGCGCGATCCGCGCTCGCAAATCGCTCGGGCGCACCGAAGACGAGCCTTTCGTCACCGAGGTCCAGGGCGCTCCAGCGCCGGCGGGAGGAGAACGGCACTTGGGCGACGACGCGCGCGGCTGTGACATCGGCCAGCTCGGTGTCGGCGATCGCCTGCAGGGTTAGGTTGCGCGAGGGTGCGCTTGCGGCGTAGCTGGCGAGCGCGTGCGCAAGGACTTCCTTCTCCGTGCCCGCGGCCGGTATGAGCTCCAGTACCCGCAGCGTCGGCTCGGTCAACGTCCCGGTCTTGTCGGTGCAGATCACATCGACGGAAGCAAGCGACTCGATCGCGTTGAGTTGCTGGGCGAGTGCTCCTCGCTTGGCCATCTTGAAAGCCGACACCGCCGCGGTGACGCTGATCAGCAGGATCAATCCCTCCGGTACCAGGTTCACGATGCCTGCTGTAAGCGTTTGCACGCGCGCAATGGTCGTGTCGTCGTGCGCGAATACAGAGACCGTCAGCCCGATCGCGAGTGGCACCGAGAGCGCCAGAAGCCACAGCAGCAGTCGGTCGTTTGCTCGCTCGAGCGGAGAGCGGGGGTGACGGAAGGCGCGCGCGGTGGTGGTCAATCGCTGCGCACGACTGTCGGGACCCACCGCCTCCGCCTCGAGAAGTGCCGCGCCCTCGACGACGAAAGAACCCGACCACACTGTGTCCCCAGAGGCGCGCACGGCCAGCTCCGATTCGCCTGTTAGGTTGGATTCGTCAAGCGCGAGCCCGTCGGCCGACAGAATCTTCCCGTCGGCAACCACCTGATCGCCGGCCGACAGACGTATGAGGTCGCCCGCGACAACCTGGTCGATCGCCACGCGCCGATCGGCTCCGTCGCGTACCACCGTGGCCGCCGGCGCAACAAGCGCGGCAAGCCTGTCAAGCGCGCGCTTGGATCGGATTTCCTGAAATGAGCCGACCGCGACGTTGGCGATCAGAATCCCCAAAAAGAGCGCGTCGCGCCATGATGCGAAGACCATCGTCAGCACGCCGAAGAGCAGCAGGATGCCGTTGGGAATCGTGAGCGTGTTAGCGCGGACGATGCTCGCGTAGGAGCGGCTCGAGCGCTGACGCGGGGGGGTGCCGCGCGCCTGAAGACGTCGTCTTGCCTCGAGCTCGGTGAGCCCGGGGGACGTGATGTCAGTGGCCGTCGCTATTCGGCCGACACTATCGGCAGATGGCGGGCTGCAGGTGGTGTGTGGGCGACCTTGCGGCGGCTAGGCCTGAAGGAAGCCGTGGTCGAGCGCGTAGCGGACGAGCTCCGAGCGTGATCCGAGCCTGAGCTTTTGCTGGATGTGTGCGCGATGGGTCTCCACCGTGCGCACGGACAGGAACAGCTCGGCGCCGATCTCTGCGTTGGTGTGGCCAAGGGCGATCATCCGAAGTACCTCGACCTCGCGCTCTGAGAGTCCGTCTGGAAGGCCCGTCGGCGGCTCGGCGGCGACCTGTGCGCCGAGCCGGGGGTTCAGGTAGGTGTCGCCTATGGCGGCTCGGCGGACGGCCTCGACAAGTTCGTCTTCGGCCGCCTCTTTGAGCACGTAGCCGAGGGCGCCAGCGCCGAGCGCCTCACGCGCGTACGCCGCTTCCTTCTGCATCGTCAACACCACGATTTGAGTGTCTGGGAACTCTGCGCGCAGTTCGGGAATCGCCGGCAAGCTCGGCCCCTCAGGTAGGTTGAGGTCGAGCACCAGTACGCGGGGATGGTGACCGCGCACGTAGCGGCGCGCGCCAGCGAGGTCGGAGGCCTCGGCCACTACCTCCAAGCCCTCCTCTGAATCCAGCACCTGGCGTAGGCCACGCCGGACGACCGCATGGTCGTCGGCAATGACAATCCTGATGACTTCCGGCAACTCGGCGGTGTCCCTGGCCTCCGTCGCGTTCTTCGCGCTCGTCACTGCGCTCACCGTACCGCGGCTCGGTCGCGGGTCTCCAGGAAGGGAGTGAGGTACCTGGCAACGATCTTCACTTCTGCCGACCAAAGCGGGTCCTCGCTCACGTCCGAGCTCCACCCGTGGCCGCCCGTGATGTGGGCCTGCAGGTAGAGCGGCTTGTCGGCCCCGAGCAGGATGGCGCGCATTATTGGTTCAAACGGCCTGGGCTCGACTGGGGCGCCTGCCAGCGCCGCGATCGCCTCGGCGGCGGCATCGGCCTGCTGCGCGGCGATCCCGCCGTGCTTGACCGGGAACTCGGTCGCGTCGCCGGCGGCGTAAACGCGATCCAGTCCGACAACGCCAGAGTGCAGGTCGACGGGGATGAATCCGCCGGCTCCCGACCTCGGAACGCCGGGGATCTCGCGCCCAAACAGCTCGGGCAACGCGACCACGCGATCGACCTGCAAGCGGCGCGCCCCGGGATGAAGCGAAACCTGGCCGGGCTCGGGAGTCTCGGCATGGGCCGAGGGGATCGTCAAGATCCCCCGCTTCACGAGTAGCCGTTCGACGGTTTGACTGACGGTGGGGCCGAAGATCGCAAGCGGGGAGTCCTCTGGGGTGACGAGCGTGATCGAGACTTCCGTGTTCATGTCCCACGCGCGTCGTGCGGTCAGTAGCGCCAACTCATACATTGGCAGCGGCCAGGGCATCCTCGTGGGCGCCACGAATGCGAGCTTTGACACATAGCCATCCTCCACGTCCTGAATCAGGCCGTGCAGCTGCTCGTCGAGTCTGCTGTCGTCGATCGTCAGGGCGTGCTCGAAGCGCGGCCGCAGCGTCGCCCCGGGAGCCAGGAGAAGCGCGTCGTAAGAGAGCTCATTGCCTCCCGCTGTGAATACGGACCGGTTGACGGGGTCGACCCGCTTGACCGCGTCCTCCCGGAACTCGGCGCCGATGTCGGAGACTAGGTCAGCAAGCGGATACCGTCGCGCGGCCGGATACGCGAATGGCTCCAACACGCGCATCGGCCGGTAGACGAACTCCGGCTCCGGCGCGACGAGGACGGTGGCAACGAGCTCGCCCGCGAGGGCACGCAGAGCAAGCGCCGCCTCCAGCGCGGCTACCCCACCGCCCGCAATGAGCACTCTGAAGGGCGGCCGGTCCGCGGAGGACATGGAAGGAAGCGTAAAGCCGCGTGTGGCTGCACTTCAGCGGCATTACGCCGAACGCTCTCTGCGGAGAACTACTGGTGACTGGGCATTCCTGGGTGCGTGCTCGGCGCCAGCTCGCGCAAGCGCCCGTCCAGCAGTGCCATGACATCGTCGACGATTCGCTCCACAGGGCGGTCAGTTCTAAGCGTGAGGTGAGCTTCGGCGGGGACCTCATCCAGGGGTTCCCACGAGCGGGCTTCGCGCAAGGCCACAGATACGTCGGCGTCGGACACCCGTCCTGGGTCCCGGGTGCGGATGCTGGCCCGCTGTGCGAGCACCGCGCGGGGGGCCCGGCATTCGACAAACAGCGCCGTCGCGGGCGCACCGAACGCGGCCACGAAGGCCTCGCGGTCGGCAAGACGACGGAATGTGGCATCCACGATCACGCCGCGCCTGCGCGAGACTTCGCGGGCCGCGGTGCGACCCAGTTCGGCGTAGGTGCGCCGATTCCACTCCGCGCTGTAGATGTCCGCCGGCGCTGCTTGTCTCGGCTCGATGCCAGCCAGCCGCTTGCGCGCCAGATCGGAGCTCAGGTACGACAACCCAGAGAGCTCGGCAAGCGCGTGGGCCAGGTGGGACTTCCCGCTTGCGGGGACGCCACACACGATGACCACCAGCGGTAGTCGCGCCCGCCAGGCGAATCGCTCCGCCAGCACCACTAAATCGCGGGCCCGCGCACTCTCGCGGCTGAGCTCGCTGCTTCCTGGGGGCAGCTGGCCGACGCGCACGAGCGCGACCTTCGCCCGGACCAGCGCCCGGTGGGTGGCGTAGAAGGCGATCAGTGACTCGTCCCCGGGATCGCCACCGCTCTCCCGGTAGGCGTCCACCAGCCGATCGCAGAAGCGCTCCCCGCCCAGCGCCGCCAGATCGAAGACAAGAAATGCGAGGTCGTCGGAGACATCGAGCTCGCGCAGGCTTCGGTCAAACTCGACACAGTCGACGACCTCCACCCGGTCGCCCGTAACGAGCACGTGCTCGGCGCGCAGGTCGCCGTGGCCCTCGCGTATCAGCCCTCTGTAAGCGCGCTCTCCGAAGGTATCGGCGTGGCCTGCGATGAATGCATGGGCGAAGCGCTCGAGCGCCTGGACTCGGCCAACTTCGCCGCGCTGCGTCGCGCAGGCCAGCAGCTCGTGCAGGTTGCGTTCGAAGCGGCGCTCGACCGCCAGCACCGGCGCACCTGTGGCTTGCACGCGCCCCGCACGGGCATGAAATCGCGCCAGTGCGGCTCCCACCGCGGTGATCTGTCCAAGTCCAAGCTCGCCGCGTTCGAGCCGTGCGGCGACGGTGTCGTGCTCGTTGTAGCGGCGCATTTCGACGACGAAGTCGACCGCGCGGGGGTCATCCTCCGCGACAAGCTCGGCGGCGTGCTGGCCCACCAGCCGCACGCCTCGCACGCCGAGATAGAGGTTCGTAGCCAGGCGCCGGTTGAGGCGCACCTCCTCTCGGCACATTTGTCGTCGACGAGCGAGAGTGCCGTAGTCGAGGAAGTCCAGGACCAGGGGTTTTTTGAGCTTATAGGCGCGCTCGCCCGCGAGAAACACCCACGAGATGTGCGTCTCGCGGACCTGGACCGCTGCCGGCCGGCACGGATAAGACTCAGGTCGCGCCAGCGCATCGACGACATTCATGCCTACAGTCTGAAACCGGTCGCGGTCGCGCGCCGGACCAACAGCCGCGGCGGCGCTCCCGTCAGTATGTCTCGTCGGCGAGCTGGCGACCCACGAACACACCGGGGGTGGCAGTCGCTTCCCGGTGTGCCATGCCCTGACCCTGTGCGCTTTTCGGCACAGCCCGTCGTCCATGTGTGCCCGCGCGGGAAGGCCTCAGCGCGCGGAGCACAAGTAGGTAGACCATGGGAACGATGGGTGAGACCACGATCGCTCGAAGCCATGGCCGCGTCGCGTCGGAACCCGCGCCGACCGTGTGGATGGCCGCGAGAAACCAGACGAGCAAGCTGAGGCGATGGAGCTTGCGCCATCGCGCCGATCCGAGCCGGCGACGCAGGTAAAAGCTCGGTCCGACCAGGACGGCCAAATAACCAGCGATGATGCCGAGACCTGTGAATAAGGGTCGGTAGGAGATCGCAAAGGGGACGGCGATCTCGCGCAGGCCCGGTCGCAACCAGCCGTCGCCGAGCAGAGAGAGTCCGTGCACCCCGACTGCGATCAGGGCCGTCACGGCCAGATGTTCATGAACGCGAGCGATGTTGCGCTTAAGACCCTTGCGCCGCAAGGCGCCGGCCGCCATCGCTAGGCCCAGCAACACCGATAACGAGATCAAGACCAGCGCCACCACACCGGAGGCGCGGCTGACGAGCCACCAGAGGTAGTGGAGCGGAGCGGCGCCGTTCATGCTGCGGGGAGACGAACGGGCGCGCTTGAGATCTGGCTTTGGACCGGGCCGATCGCCTCCACTCGGCCCGAGTCGTGGATGATTACGCCGCCCTTGGCAGTGAGCACGCGATGGGCGCCTTCGGGCCCGGAAAGGAGAGCCATCTTCGACAACGTCTCTGCCTCGAGGGCCGTGTCGCCAAGTGCTGTCACGCCGATCAAGCCTGTCCATGCCGGCTCGCCCGAGCTGGGGTCGAGCAGGTGGTGAGCGAACCGTCCGCCCGGCGCTTGCCAGAGGCGCACGTTCAAACCCGAGGTCGCGATTCCGCCTCTCGCGACGCGGATTTGCCCGACGGATTGGCCGGTCAACGGGTGCTGAACCTCGACTGCGTACGGCTCGAGCTGAGCACCTACGCCTCCCACGGCGATGTCCCCGCCGCAGTCCACCACAAAGCGCGTGTAGTGCCGCAGACGGTAGGCGACTGCGTCGGCGCATAGACCCTTTCCTGTGCCGCCCGTGTCAATCATCACGCCCCGCGGGCGGCTTATCAGTCCCTCTTCGTCGTCGATCACGATCTCTCGCCAACGCGAGTGCGGGTTAGGGCGGGCGGGCCGTCGCGGAGACGCGGCGAGCAGCGCCTCTCGCAGCGACGCAGGCGCAACCCCGTCGAGCGATGTCGCATAGCCGGCACGCTCGATCGCCTGCACCAGCGTTGGTTCCACCAGTCCGTGGCTACGTTCCGCTGCCCACACTCCCGCGGCCACGCCAGCGCGAAGTAGCTTGGAGGCGGGGACCGCATGATGCTCGTCGCGGTTTAACAACGAGAGTTCGCTGTCGGGGGCAAACCGCGAGAGCCGATGGGAGAAATCGAGCACGAAGGCTCGTTCGCGGTCCGCCGCCTCCAAGGGGGGTGGGGCACTGCGGAGGAGCGCCCGGCCGATCAGAAGACGTACATCGCTGCCCATTGCGTGAAAGGTGTAGTCGAGTTCGATGGTCACAGGACACCGCGGCTTTAAGAGGAGGAGGTGGTTGGCGCCGCAGATGGTGCTGGCACCGACCCGCTACTCGAGACCGATTGAGTGACCGCTGGCGTACCGGGTGATGGTCCATGGACGGTCTCGATCAGGCGCGTCTCGTAGATGCGGCGCAGCAGGATCACAGAGCCCGTGGGCGCGCCGGGACTCGACTTGAGCTGCCAGGCAAGCAGCGCTAGCACGGCCAAGAATGCCGCGACCACGAACAACCATGAGCTCATGCGGTCGGGTCCCGGCGATGCGGTCTTGGTCCGCTTGCTAGTCGCCGCCATGACCATCGTCGCTGCCGCTTGAGCGTGTCACCGGTTTGCCGGCATGGCTGCCGCTTGTGCGTGTCGTCGGGCGGGTGGTGGTGGATGGGGTGCCGCCGCTCGTGTGCGTGCTCACCGGGGCGCCACGCGACGAGGTGGAGTGCGAACCGCTCGTGCGTGTCGCAAGTGCGCCCGGGCTCCCATAGCCCGATGCATGCGCGCCACTTGCGCCCGTCCGCACAGCCGCGGATGGCTGAGGAGACGCCGGTGCGGGCGAGCCCGCCGACCCGGTCGGGCTCGCCGCGCTGGTTCCGGTCCCGTGCCGAACGACATGGACGGTGCGCCGAATGACCTGCGTGCGGACTTCCGCGGATCGGTTAGCGGCCGCTCCCGTGGTGGGACCGGAAGCGGGGGTCGGTCGCAGCGCGTAGACCGCGAGCGCTGCTGCCGCAGCCGTCGCGACAACCGCAGCGATCCGGGTGTCTCGCTTACGCATCGGTGTCATCCCTCCAGGTCGAGGTGCCTCCGACACTGTGACGCCAAGCCGTTTAGCGGTCCTCCAAACGACGGCAAAGCTTTGGCAAAGCTGAGCTGGTTCTCAGGTACAGCCAGTCATTTTTTTGCCCATGGCCGCCAAGCTCCAGATCATGAGCACAAGCAATGGCCAGCGTAGAGGCGACGGGATCGTGATCGTGGGTGGCGGCTTGGCGGGCCAGCGCTGCGCCGAGACGTTGCGCCGGAGCGGCTATGAAGGCAAGCTCCGACTCGTCTGCGGTGAACCTCACCGGCCGTATGACCGGCCCCCGCTCTCTAAGAAGCTGTTGGCCGGCACGTGTTCGACTGACTCTGTGCCCTTCCGACCGGTCGATTGGTACGAGCGCCACTGCATCGATGTCCTGCTGGGCATCAGGGCAACTGAACTACGGCCTGCCGAGCGTCGGATCGGACTCTCCGACCACGGCACGCTTCACTACGACCAAGCCTTGATCGCGACTGGCTGCCGGCCGCGGACACTGCCGCTGTTGGCCGGCTACGAGAACGTATCGCTGCTGCGAACGCTCGACGATTCAAAGGAACTACACGACGTGATATCCCAGCGTCCGCGGCTAACCGTGATCGGGGCCGGCTTCATCGGACAGGAAGTAGCCGCTACGGCCCGCGAGCTCGATGCAGAAGTGACGATGATTGAGGCCGCCGCGTTCCCGCTGCAACGGATCCTGGGAGCTGCGCTTGGCAGCTGGTTCGCCGAGCTACATCGCGCGGAGGGAGTCGAGGTAATCACCGGTTGCACGGTTACAAGCGTCGAAGGCAATGGCCGGGTACGCGCGCTGAAACTCTCAAACGGCCAACGGCTTAATACCGACCACGTCTTGGTCGCCGTAGGCGTCGCTCCTGATACCGCCTGGCTAGCGAGTAGTGGTCTCGAAGCGGAGGGCGGCATTCGCGCAGACGAGCATGGACGCACCTCAATTCCGACACTGATGGCGGCAGGAGACTCGGCACGAACCTTCGATCGGCAACTCGGCATCCATGTCTTGGGATCGCATTGGGAGGCCGCCGCCCTTCAGGGAGCACACGCGGCCCGGGCGATGCTCGGATGTGACCCTGGGCCAGCCTCGCTATCGAGTTTCTGGACCGACCAGTACGGAATCAGGATCCAGTACGTCGGTCACGCGGAGCTCGCCGATCGCGTCACGTTTGACGGACAGCCCGCCTCGCGTCACTTCACCGCGCTCTTCACACGCGGAGGCCGGGTGGTTGCCGTCCTACTGGTCGATCGGCCACGCGCCCTTCCCCTTGCACGCAATCTGGTTACGAAAGGGACCGCATGAGCTACTTAGTTGAAATAGATGATGGCGTGTGCGCGGCGCACGGTGACTGCGTCGACATCGCGCCCGAGATATTCGCGCTCGAGGACTGCGCAGTCGTCATTGGCAGCGGACCAGACGAGCTGGCCTTCGCGGCCGCGGAGGCCTGCCCGAGCACCGCGATTCGGCTAGTCGACACCGACACCAGCGAGCAGGTCTATCCGTGAGGACGGATCGGGCCGTTCATGCTTTGACCGTTCACATCGGTGCGGACGACTACTGAGGCCGTTGAGTAGAGCGCGTCGATGCGCGACCGAAACCGCCAGGCCATGATGGAATCATCATGAGCCTGACTGCGAGCGCACGATCGATCGCCGGCTCGCTGCGCAACGAGGTCGACGTCAACGGACGCCACTCCATCACGACCGACGAGCCTAGGAGCCTGGGTGGGACGGACCAGGGTCCTGCTCCGCACGAGCTTCTCCCGGCCATGCTCGCCTCGTGCGTGTCGACGATGATCGTCCTATATGCGCAGCGGCGCAATTGGCGTCTCGACGCTGTGCGTGTGGACGTAACGTACGACACGGACTCCACGCCCAGACGTGTCGAGATCGCAGTTCATCTTCCCGAGAGGCTCGCGGCCGATCAGGTCGAGCGACTCAGACGGGTCGCGCAGATGTGCCCGGCCCGGAGAGCGCTAGAAGCGGGTTTTGCGTTCGACGAGCAGTTCGCGCTCGACCTGCCGGCGGCAACCCTAACCAATACACCCGCTTGGCGGAGATGAATGCGGAGGCTGCGCGCCACCGGTCTAGGCGGCGCGGCGGATCAGCCTCATGGCCCATGTCGTCAGGATCGCAGCGAATCGCGGACTCAGCATCCGTAGCGCCCCGGAGACCGGCCGCGGAAGGCTGCGGACCGACGCCTCAGAAGGCGACTCCCAAGATCAAGCCAAGCAACGGTTAAATCGCGGCAAATCTGCGGAAATGTGAGCTCGAAGCGCGCTCCTCAGGATTACTCTGGTCGTTGCGGGCCCCCTAACGCGACTGGCCGCCTCCTCAAATTCCCAGAGTGTCGGGCGCGGGCGGGAGTGGACGCCCCTTCCCCCTCTCGCTAACTGGGGGCCCGCCCAAGTCCGGGCAACCGTTCGCTCACGACATTGGCGAGCCGGTTTATCTCACCTGGGCGCTTGAAACGCTCAGTCGTCGGGACCGGTGGACTCGTGGCCACCGCTCCCACCTGAGTCGTCTCCCCGAGGACGCGCGCGGCGGCGGCTGGTGCCTGGGTCGTCTACTGGAGGACCAGCGCGGCCACGGCTGGTGGGCGATCGCAACGTTCCAAGGACGCTTAGCGAGTGCATCGCGCCTGACGAGCTCCCCGGGGCGAGGCCGCGCACGACCGAGGGCGGGGCAGAGGACAGCCCGATCCGCTGATCCGCCAGCTGGCTCGCAGCCCAGGCGACCGCTGCTGAAGCAACGATGCCCAGCGCTGCCGCAATCACCCAAAGTATGGTGCGGCGGATCATGGCGCCAAGGTATCCACAGGTGGGTTAACGACCGGCAAACCGTGTGAGGACTCAGGAGGCTCCGGTAGCGAAACGATCGCGGTGCAGCCACCTCCGGGGCGATCGTCGAGCGTAACCTCGCCCCCCCAGCCGCGGATCAGCTCGCGCGCGATCGCAAGCCCAAGTCCATTTCCCGGAGGTCCGGCTAGCCCGGCTCGTCCGCGACGGAAGCGGTCGAAGACAGCTTCCCGCTCGTCGGCCTCAATGCCTGGTCCGCGATCGCGAACCTCCACACGGCCGGGTTCACTTATGACGGTGATGGAGGAGCCATGCGGCGAATAGTGCACAGCGTTCTCAATCAGGATGTCCAGGGCACGCTCCACATCCGTCCGGGCTGCCCAGACCGTCGAGCTTCCCCCGGTGTGTTGGTGGCGCAGCAGCATGCCGTTCGTGCGCGCGAGGGTACGCCAGCGTTCGACCGCCGAGGCCGCGAGCTCTGCCAGGTCTAAGGCGCTGCCGACGAGGTGACGCTCACCACCGCGGCTCAACACAAGCAGTTCGTCCACGGTGCGGGCCAATCGATCGACTTCCACGAGCGCGGCATTCACCTCGGCGTCGCGGGCTGGGTCAAGCCCCATGGCCCTTACGCCGTCCAGTCGCAGCCTCAACCCCGTCAGGGGCGTGCGCAGCTGGTGCGAGGCATCAGCCACAAAGCGGCGCTGTGCCAGTACCAAGCGCGCAATGCGGTCGGTCATCTCGTTAAATGACGCCGCGAGCGATTGCTGCTCCCGACTGCCTCGCAGCGGTGCGCGGGCATCTAGATCACCATTCGCGACGCGCCGGGCGACATCCTCGAGGCGCCGTAATGGTTGCGCTATTTGTCTGGCGATCACGGCGCCCGCCAGTAGCCCTAACGCAAGCACGATCACCGCGATCAATGCCAAGCCGAGCTGGGCGCGGCGCACCGCGTCGTTCACAGCCGCGACGCTCTGAGTCACGCGTACTGCGCCCGCGACTCGCCGGTCGTGGATGATCGGCACAGCGGTGGCAAGGATCTGCCGGCCAAGCGTCCGCGATGCGCGCTCCAATTGCACCTGTCGGCCGCGGAGAGCCGTCTGGATCTCTGGCCGGCTCTTGTAACTTCGACCGAGCTCTCCGGGCCCGGCGCTGTCGGCGAGCACGATCCCGCGGGTATCCACAATCAGCACCCGGCCGCGGACCGATACGGAGGAGATTCTCGCGAGGTTCAAAAGGCTGGCCCGAGTCGTCGGCCGCAGCGTGTCCGCCGCTGAAGCGGCCACAAGATCCGCCTGTGCCAGTGCCTGTGTGCGCACCTCGGCTTTTACGCGCTCGCGCAGGCTGATCGCCAGTGGTACCGCAAAGGCGACCACCGCCAGCAGCAACACATAGGACAGCGCCGCCATCAGCCGCGCGCGGAGGCTCAACTCGAATTCACCTTTTCGTCTGTGAGGCGAAAGCCGACGCCGCGGACCGTGTGGATGTAGATCGGCGCCGCTGGGTCATCTCCAAGCTTGCGCCGCAACAGGGCGATATGAACGTCCAGTGTCTTTGTCGAGCCAAACCAGTTGATATCCCAGACATCTGACATCAACGACTCCCTGCTGACCACTCGGCCCGCCTCACGCGCCAGCCGGACCAGGAGATCGAACTCCTTGCGCGTAAGCTCGAGCTCCTGCCCTGCCCGCCACACCCGGCGGGCGCCCAGATCGATCGTGAGGTCGCAAATCCTGAGTTCGCCCGCATCGGGCGTGACCCGTCCGCGGCGTAGCACCGCGCGGATGCGGGCGATTACCTCGGTTATGGCGAACGGCTTGACAACGTAGTCGTCGGCGCCGAGCTCCAGCCCCACCACCCGGTCAGTGACCGTTCCGCTGGCTGTGACGACGATGATCGGCACGGAGGACTCTCGTCGCAAGACTCGACAGACGTCCCGTCCGTCGATGTCTGGAAGGCCCAGGTCGAGCAACACGACGTCCGGATCGACCGTGTTCGCCAAAGCAATGGCCTCTGCGCCCGTCCGCGCCACCGTCGTGCGAAAGCCACTGCGCTCGAGCGCGGTGGCGAACGGATCGGCGATCGAGACCTCGTCCTCGACTAGTAGGACCGAGGCACCACGGCGCTCATTTTCCGAAAGTTGAACAGTGGGACCGTTCATCGCTCATATGCGGTCGGGCGGTACATGGGTTCAGCATGGGGCGCCCTGGTGAGACGGCGGTAAGCGGCCTGTCAGATCGCGCTTACCTCGGGCGCCGCAGGCGGCTGGTGCGGTGGTCGCCAGCGGGGCCGCAGCAACCGGGCGACCCGGCGTCGCGGAATCGATGCCAGGCGACACCGAATGATTTCGTGGAGCCCCTTTAACGTCGCCGGGCGCGCCGCGACTTTGATGGCGCGACGCGCCCGAACCGCCTGGCGAACACAGTTGCTACTTGTCCCGCCGCTCGCCCTTCTTGCCGTCCCTACGACTGTCGTCTTTCTTGGCCATCGAGCTCACCTCCTTTCGTACGCCTTAGGAATGAGCTGTGAGCTGATGCGGGTAAGCCTGGAAGGGCCGGGCAAGACAGCGGTAAGAGCGCCTTCAAGAGCTCCTTACTCGGTCGCTTCGAGGCGCGTATCTTCAGAGCGGACTCGAAGAGTTGCGAACAGGAATGTCGAGCGATATGGAGAGAGCCGTGAGCGCGCCGGTCGTCAACGAGCCGAGGTACGGGAATGCGCGCCAGATCGCCGGGGGGCTGGGCGAGGCGGGCGTGGCCGTTGCGCATGAGGCGTGCGCGGCGTGAGGGGCTCAATGCTCGCGGACGAGTTTCTGCCGGTCTACGACGTCTCCGACGAGGTGGCGACTGTCGTCGTCGCCGATCGGCAGACGACTTGGGATGCGCTCATGGATGTGGATCTGATCGAGGTGGGGCGGCAGCGGCCGCTGGTTGCGCTGTTGGGCGCGGTGCGGGTTCTGCCCGACCTGGTGTGGCAGCGGCTGCACGGGGAGCACCCACCGGCTGCGCCCGAACGACTGACGCTGCGTGATACCACGAAGCTGCCAATGAGCGGCGGCGGCTGGGTGCTCCTCGGCGAGCGGCCGCCGGAGGAGATCGCGCTCGGCCTGGTCGGGAAGTTCTGGCGGCCCGTGATCGAGTTTGCGCAGGTCGACGCGACCGCGTTCAAGGACTGGGCTGAGCCTGGATTCGCAAAGACAATTTATGCCCTGGGTACGCGCCGCGTTGACGACAAGCGGACGCTGCTGTGGGCGATGATGCGTACCGCCACCACTGACGAACATGCCCACGCCTGGTTTCGCCGCTACTGGACGGTAGGAGTCGGGTCGGGAGCCCATGTGCTCGTCAACGGATTGCTCGACGTGGTTCGAGAGGACGCCGAGCGCCGCGCGGCCTGCTAGCCGCGGAGCGCGCGCAGCGCGTTGAGGATCACTGCCAGGTCGATCACTTCCTGGAACAGCGCTCCCGCGAGGGGTGGGAGATAACCTACCGCTGCGACGGCCATCGCGACGAGGCTGAGGCCCATGCCGGCGAGAACGCTTTGGCGAGCGATGTGGAGCGCGTGGCGGCCGGTGTGGATGGCGTCTGCCACGCGATCGATCCGGTCGACGGTTATGACGGCGTCTGCCGTTTCGGATGAGACCGTGGCGCCGGCCGCACCCATAGCGATACCGAGGTCGGCGATCGCCAGCGCGGGTGCGTCGTTTACGCCGTCGCCGACCATGATCACGGGTCGGAGAGAGGGCTCGGCGTGGATGCTGCGCACGACCTCGAGCTTGTCCTCGGGGGATTGCTCAGCGTAGACACGGTCGACGCCGAGTTCTCGCCCGACGCGTTCGGCAACCGAACGGCGGTCGCCGGAGAGCATCGCGACTTGGCAAACGCCCTCAGAACGTAGGCGGGCCACCAGCCTCTCGGCGTCGGGTCTCAGCTCGTCTGCCATCACGATCACGCCGGCGATGTGGCCGTCAACCGCGACGATCACGTGTGCCTCGCCCGATCCCATGGTCGTCGAAAGCGCTGTTGCAGCGATGTCGGCTTGCGGAAGGCCGCAGTTGCGCATGAAGGTGCGGCTTCCAACGAGCACGCGCCTGCCTTGCACCGACCCGCCGATCCCCTGTCCGGGCTCCTCGTGGACCTCTTCAGGGATGACCAGATCGAGTCCCGCTTCGGTGGCCGCATCGACCAGCGCCTCGCCGAGCACGTGCGCGGACATGCGATCAACCGAGGCAGCCAGCCGCAGCAACTCGCTCTCTTCCAACCCGTCGCGGCTTATGATCTCACGGACCTCCGGGGTGCCGACGGTCACGGTCCCGGTCTTGTCGAACAACACCGTCCGCGCCTCACCGAGCGTCTCGATCGCCCCCGCGCCCTTCACGATCACGCCCGCTCGTGCAGCGCGCGAGAGCCCTGAGACCAGAGCGATCGGCGCAGCGAGGATCAATGGACATGGGGTCGCCACGACTACGACTGCGAGCGCTCGCTCGGGGTCACCACTCAATGCCCACGCGAGGCCTGCGACCAGAAGCGTGGCCGGCAGGAAGAAACCTGCGTAGCGATCTGCCATCCGCACCAAGGGGGCCCGTTGGGTCTGCGCCTGCTCGACCAATCGCACCAGCGCCGCGTACGCGCTGTCACTCGCCGGACGGTCGGCCCGAACGTCAAACGGCGCGCCGACATTTGCGGAGCCGCTCAGAACGGCCATTCCTCGCCCGATCGTCTTGGGCAAGGGCTCGCCAGTGAGCGTGCTGGTGTCAATAACGGCCTCCGCGCTGGTCACCGTGCCGTCAACCGGGATGACCTCGCCGGTGCGCACCAGCACCACCTCTCCCGCCCGCACCCGCTCGATGGGGACCTCTTCGATGCGCTCGCCGGCGCGCAGCTGCGCCACCCTTGGAGCGCGTTGAACCAGCGCCGTCAGCTCACGCCGCGCGCGCCTCGAGGCAATCACCTCAAGTGAGGCGCCGCCGGAAAACATCAACCCGATGACCACTCCGGCGAGCTCCTGGTTGAGCGCCAGCGCACCTACCATGGCGATCAGTGCGATCGTGTCGACGCCGAGGCTGTGCTCGACGAGGACCGTGCGCCCGACCTCGACCGCCAGCTCGGCTGCCAGCAGCGCTACGGTCACGCGCCACAGCGTCTGGGCCGCCGCGCCCGCTCCCACCGCGTACAGCGCACCGCCCGCCACCAGCGCGGCGACCGCGATCGATGCAAGGATCTGAGCACGACGCTCGATTAACCAAGTCAGGACGTTTCGGTGCCCGAGGTCCCCTGGTCTGCGCACCCGCCCCACGCGCAGGATTGCGGGTGCGTGCGCCTCGCTCATCCTCTCACCATCGCACCTGATCGCGGATGCGCTATCCGTAGCGCCCCGCCGAGTGCACCCGGAAAAGATGCGGAGCCGTGAGGCCAACCATTGCGATGACGCCCCGTCGAAGAGGTCGCACGAGTCCCGCCACCCGCCGCCACGGAATCGGTGACGGGGGAGACTCGGGTTTTCGTTCGATCTGTAGTGGATTTGGCCGCCCACCGACGCGTGACCACAGCCGCCTAAGCCAGCCTGGCAACCGGCTCATGCAGTGGTCGACGTGTAGCGGGGGTCGCCTCGGACACGAGCTTCGGGCGACGCTGAGCATCTGGTGCGTCACGCTGTTGTGTGAGGATCGCCCACACCAAAAGCGAGATGACCATCACGATCACGGCGAAAGCCAGAACTGCGTTTAGGGTTGTTACAAGAGCCATGTAGCACTCCTTCGTCGAGTTGTGGACAATCAGCGTGAACTTGCCGGTCAAGAACGCGGTAAGGAACCGTTCAGATCCCGCTTACCAACAGGAGATCGATCCGGGGGGTGAGGTAGCACTTTTCTGCGCTGGGTCACACGCACCGGTCGCGGGTGGTGCCGGCGCACTGGGTCGCCCGCTCTGGCTGCCGCCGCGCAACGCTTAGGGAGGCAGTCAAGGCCTGTGGGATTCCCTACTTCCGCGAGCTGCTGAGATCCGTTTCCTTTACGGAATCACCAAGGGCCTGATCGCCAACATCAACCGTGAGCAACTGGATTACATCGAGCGGTCCAGACGGTCGCACGGTGAAGTCAACGATGAGAAGATCAGGAAACCGTCAGCACGTCACCGCGATGAGATGGACGAACTCCGGACCTGCTTTGCAGCGGCGGAGGAGTCATACGTCAAGAGCGCAACTCGTGCAGTTCAGCAGTGGTACTGACGCGGCACCGCACAAGGCGCTGGGCGGTTGGTCAGCGGTCCTGCGGCGGTGGTGATTGTTGCGGGCATCTCCCTACGTTCCACCGGCTTTGTGGTGCGGGATCAGCAACACCGGGCGCTTAGAGTGGAAGATGACCGCTGTTGACACGCTGCCCAGAAGCGCCGACTCCAGCCGCCCCAGGCCGCGCGCGCCCATGACGATCGGTTCGGCGTCTAGCTCATCGGCGACCTGGCAGATGATCTGCCATGGCTTGCCCTTCTCAGAGCGCCCTTCGCACCGGAAGCCGGCGACGGCCGCGAGTTCCAGCCCGCGCTGCAGAAACTCGCGTCCGAGATCTCGCGTGATCTCGTCGAGACCGAGCTCGCGTGAGGCTAGCCGCGACAAAGGCGCGCTAAGGATCGTGGCAGGATCGTATGGCGCCCAGGACCGGACCGGCTCCCAGACCGTCAACACGACCGCCGCCCGAGGCGCAAGCATCCCGCCCGCTCTTTCGATTGCGGCCGCAGCGTCGTCCGATCCGTCAAAGCAGATCAGGGCGGGTCCGGCTGCCGTCGGCGAAGTAGACACCCCATTATCTTGACGGCCCCGGAGTGCGGGGGCGTGCCTGAAACTTGGGTGATCGCGCGATCGCTGGTCTGTCGCCGAATGGCCAGGTCAACGAGCCCATTGTGTGCCCGCCATCGATCGCCGGCGGCGACCAGTCGCCATCGTCCAAAGAGCCCCGGTTCGGCCCGATTCGAAACGCTCGTTCCGTCTGAGGCTGAGGGCTTGAAGCCCTATCGCCTCGCTAGGAGCGCTGATCCTCTACGCGCTTGGTCCAATACCGTTTAGCCTCGGCTTCCATACCGGCGAGACGCGTGTAGTAATCGGGAAACTCGTTGAGGTGCGCCCAGGCGATCTTGCCGGTAGTCAGCTCGTCGTCGTCGCTGACGTTCGTGCTCGGATCACGCCGTCCGTGTTCGAGCTCGACCTTCAGACCCATCCGGAATTGCTCGACGTCGAACCGACAGCTCGTCCAGTCGATGCCGATCCGTTCGCCGATGCTGCGCGCGTCTTCGGCCGAAAAATTGCGCTGCTCCATCGGTCAATTGTGGCGAATCGTCAACGTGCGGCAGCGATCTCGGGAGATCGCTCATAACACCAGTCGTTGGGTGAGGCGCGTATCTTCAGCGCATCGCTCATCCCCTCACCCTCGCACCTGATCGCCGATGCACCATCGGTGGGGCCCCGCCGGGTGCACCCGGAAGGTGCGGAGCCCCGCCGCTGGTTACATCGGCGCCGCAGCCGGGCGGCGCGGTGGCTCGCCCGGCAGGATGCGATAGGTGAAGGCGAATACGATCGGCGCAGTAAGGGCGGTCAACAGCGCGATCATCCACGGGCTGCCGGCATCGGTTCCTGAGCCCACCACATGACCGAGCGCGAGCAGGTACGCGACGACCGTGAAACGGTGCATGAAGCGCCATGTCTTGACGCCGATTCGCTTTCGCGCGTAGAAACCAAGGCCGAGGATTGCGGCCAGCCATCCGGCGATGATGCCCATGCCGGTGAACAGGGGTCTGTAGCCGATTGCGAAGGGAAGTGTGATTCCTGCCAGTCCGGGTCTCAGCCAGGAGTCGAATAGCAGCAGTCCGCCGTGTACGGCGATCAGTCCGAGTGTGACTAGGGTCAGTGATTCGTGAACGTGCTTGAGTTTCGGCGGCAGGCCGGGCCGGCGGGTGAGCCGGCCTGACATCGCCAGTCCGAGCGCGACCGACGCGGCGAGTCCGATCATCGCGATGATCCCGGTCGCGCGGCTGGCGAACCAGAACAGTTGGTGGGTGGGGTCGACCGCGATCACGATGCGCGGGTGGTGACGGTGGTCGGCGCGCTCAGCGATCCCTGGCCGGTTGCCTGCGCAGGAGTCGTGGTCGCGACGCCCCCCGATGCCCGCGTCGTGACAGTGGTCGCGTGCCCGGGGCCAGCGCCAACGTGCACGATGCGATTGGCTGTCAGAGCGGCGTGCTGATTCAGCGCATGGACGTACAGCGCCGAGAAGGGAAGTGATACTGCGACGATCGCCGCCGCGGCAAGGCTCAAGACTGTGCGGCGCACACTGCGCCGCCGTGGCGGTGTCCGCGGGGACGGTTTCGGTGTGGCTTGCTCAGTCATTGCTCTCGTACTGGAAGCTCTGTGGGTGAGTCTGAGCCGGGGCCGGAGTCGCATGGACGGCACTCGGTGCCTGACCGGTGACCCCGGCGCCCGGCGCCAGGGTGTGCGACAGCAGACCGGCTGCGCTGAGCGCCGCGAGGAACAACACAACGACCGCGGCTGCGATTTTGGTTCGGGCTGTATGGGTCATGGGGCCATCCTTGGCGCTGCGATTGAGACGCCGGTAAGGCGCCGTTTAGCATTCTCTTGCCCCGACCCTCGGCACCAATTTTTTCCTGCACAGAGGGCTAGAGTCGGTCAGCGAGATGCGAATCCTCGTGATTGAAGATGAGCGCACGCTCGCCGGGTTCATCGAACAGAGCCTGCGCGCTGAGGGACACGCTGTGAGCGTCTGTCACGACGGTGATAGCGGGGAGGCCGCGGCGCTCACGGGAGACTATGCACTAGTACTGCTGGATCTAACGCTGCCGGGCAAGGACGGCCTCCAGGTGCTGGCGGGCATTCGCGCGCAGTTGCCCGAGCTCCCCGTGATTGTGCTCACCGCGCGCGCTGCGATCGAACAGCGAGTGGAAGGTCTCGATCGAGGTGCCAACGACTATGTGACCAAGCCCTTCTCCTTCGAAGAGCTCATGGCCCGGGTGCGCGCGCAGCTACGCGCGCCCGGTCAGCGGGAGGCGTCGGTTTTGGAGGCGGGCGGTATCCATATGGATTTGCGTACACGCCGGGTACAGCGCGACGGACGCGACGTGCAGCTGACCGCGCGCGAGTTTGAGGTGCTCGCCTATCTGTTACGTCACCCTGACCAGGTTCTCTCGCGCGAGCAGATACTCAACGCGGTCTGGGGGTTCGACTTCGATCCCGGAACGAAGGTGCTCGAGGTTTACATCGGCTACCTGCGCCGCAAGCTCGGCGCCACCGACACGTCAGACCCGATCGAGACCGTCCGCAATTTCGGATACCGGCTTCGCGTACCGCGTGGTTAGGCGCGTGCTTCCGGGCGGCCTGCGCGTGCAGTTGGCGCTCGCGATCGCATTGGTCACGCTGCTGGCCGTGGGAGCCACCTTCCTCGTGCTGTACAGCGGTACGAGCTCGCGACTGCGCGCACAGATAGATGCGCAACTGCACACGCAGGAAGCGGAGTGGCGCCTATTCACCGCTCACCGCAACCTTCGTTCGTCCGCCCGATTGGAGCGTGCGGCTCGCCAATTCATCGCGGCGCAGCGCTACCACGCGGAGGCGCTCATCATTGCCGTGCAGGTAGCGGGCGGCCATACCGTCAGCAACAATGGGGAGCTGGTGGCGCGGGAGGCACGGGACGAAGGCCATCGGGAAACGACGGGCCTACTCAACTCACCGAACGGCCTGGCGACCGTCCCGGTTGAGGAGGCGGGGCCCATGCGGGTGTTGGCGCTGCCCATCCAATCTGGCCGCCAGCAGGTTGGGACGTTGAGGGTGGCCAACCCTCTGACCCCGCTCCAGCAGGCGCAAGCGAGTCTCCGCCGGACCTTCATCGTGGTCGCAATCGTCGCGGTCGTGGTCGCGATCGCCGCGGGGATCGCGTTGGCGGGTCTGATCGCCGCGCCATTGCGGCGGGTCGCTCGTGTCGCTGCTGCGGTCGAGGCAGGCGACCTCTCGCTACGGTCGGGTCCTATCGGCGCCCGCGGCGAGGTCGGAGTGCTCTCCGAGGCGTTTGATCGCATGCTCGATCGACTCGAGGGGGCCTTCAAACGCCAACGCGATTTCGTCTCAGATGCCTCCCACGAGCTGCGCACTCCACTGAGCGTCCTGCGCGCGCAGGTCGAGCTGCTGGACCGCGAGAGCGAGAAAGCCCGCCGCCACGAGGCGACGCTGACGCTGTTGCGCCGACTGGACGAGCTCGACCGCCTGGTGGGCGACATGCTCACGCTGGCGAGTGCCGAAGCAGGCCAGTTGATCGAGCCACGCACGATCGACCTGGGCGAGTTCTTTGAGGACCTGCGCCGAGATCTGCCGCTCTTCGGTGACCGCGATTTCCAGTTCGAGGGCACGCGGGGAACGCTGAAAGGCGATCCCGACCGGCTGACCCAGGTGCTGCGCAATCTCGTGCGGAACGCGGTCGCCCACACCGACTCTGGCGATCGCATCTGGGTGACCGCAGGCCCCCGCGACCGTCAGCTCGAGATCGAAATCAGCGATAGCGGGCCGGGGATACCGCCGAACCAGCTCGAGCATGTGTTCGAGCGCTTTTACCGCCTCGACCGGGATCGCTCGCGCGACCGCGGTGGCAGCGGCCTCGGTCTCGCAATCGCGCGTGCGATCGTCGAAGCGCACGGCGGCAGCATCCGTGCCGAATCCGCACCTGGTCACGGCGCGACCTTCCGCATCGAGCTCCCGGGGTACAGCCCGTAGTTCCGCGCAATCTGGTTGCGGGCGCCTACGCGCCCAGTCGCGGACAAACTCACATGCGCATGCTCAGTCTGAATGCGAGCCTCGGAAACCGTGGCGATCACGAGCGACCGCGCGCCCACGCCAATATCCGACGACACACGTCTTGACCCCGAAGAAGCCGTCGCTCTACTGCTGCGCGACTTGCGCTCCTCGCCATCCGGTCTGACCGCCAGCGAAGCGCAGCGACGGCTGCTGCAGCACGGGCCCAACGAGCTGCATCGACGCCGCGGCTCGAGCTGGCCCGCCGAATTGGCCGCCCAGCTCACTCACCCGCTGGCATTGCTGCTGTGGGCCGCCGCGGGGCTCTCGTTCGCCGTGGGCAACAGCGTCATCGGCATCGCCGTGCTGCTGGTGATCTTCCTCAATGCCGCCTTTGCACTGGCCCAGGAGATGCAGGCCGAGCGGGCCGTGGAGGCGCTCTCTGGCTATCTGCCGCAGCGGACGACGGCGCTGCGCGACGGCCGACCCGCGTCGATCGACGTCACGCAACTTGTTCCCGGTGACGTCGTCCTGATCGAGGAGGGTGAACGGATACCGGCCGACCTCCGACTGGTGGATGGGGGGATCGAGCTGGACGTGTCGACCCTCACGGGTGAGTCCGCGCCGGTTCTGCGGTCCGCCGAGCTCGTCGACGCCGGCGTGCCGCGACTGGAGGCCCGCGACCTGGCCTTTATGGGAGCGACCTGTACCGAGGGCGAGGCCAGAGGAGTCGTTTTCGCGACCGGGATGCACACCGAGCTGGGCCGGATCGCTGCCCTCTCGCAGAAGGGAAAGGCGGAGCGCAGTCCCCTCGAGCGCCAGGTGCGGCGGGTCGCCTGGTTGATCGCTGGGGTCGCCGTGGCGATGGCGATCGCGTTCGTTCCGGTGGCTGTGTTCGGGGCCGGGCTGTCGATCAAGAACGCGGTGGTGTTTGCGGTCGGGCTGCTGGCAGGAAATGTGCCGGAGGGACTTCTGCCGGTGATCACGCTGGCGCTGGCGGTCGCGGTCGGCGCCCTGGCCAGACGCGGCGCGGTGGTCAAGCGACTGAGCGCCGTGGAGACGCTCGGCTCTACGGATGTGATCTGTACCGACAAGACCGGAACGCTGACCGAGAACCGCATGCGCCCGGTCGCGGCCTGGACCGTCGCGGGGATGACAGACCTCGATGAGGTGGGGTCATCAGGACGACGGGACGGGCCGGGAAATGAGGCGCTGGCGAGTTTGGCGCGCGCCGCGGTCGCCTGTAACAATGCGCGGCTCGAAGGGTCGGGCGAGCACGTGGGGGACCCGACCGAGGTCGGCCTGATGCTCGCGGCCAGGGCGCTCGGGGCGTCCGTCGACGCCGATGCGCGCGCCCGCGCGCGGGACGTGCTTTATCACTTCGATCCTCACCTCAAGCTGATGTCCACCGCCGACCGCGACGGCTCGGCGCGATGGCTGCACACCAAGGGCGCCCCGGAGGCCGTGCTCGCTCGCTGCGAAAGCGTGCTTGAGCCCGATGGCCAGACGCGTCCCCTGGACGCAGCCCTGAACGAACGCATTGCCTCACAGGTCACATGCTGGAGTGGGGAGGGCATGCGCCTGATCGCGCTCGCCAGACGCGAGCTGCCGGATGGGCCAGCGCCACGACAACGCCAGCAGGTGGAAACCGGCCTCACGCTGCTCGGACTCGTGGCGATGGAAGATCCTCCGCGTCCGGGGGCCGCGGCCGCGGTCGCGAGCTGCCACAAGGCCGGGATTCGGATTCTCGTCATCACCGGCGACCACCCCCTCACTGCCGCGTCGATCGCCCGCCGCATCGGGATCGGTGGCCGAACTACTCCTCGAACCGTCATGGCGGATGCGATCGAGACGATGCCGCAAAACGACCTAACTGAGCTGCTTGCCGGCCGCGATGAGCTCGTGTTCGCCCGGGCGACCCCGGAGGCGAAGCTGCGGATCGCGGAGACCCTGCGCGGGCTCGGACACGTGGTGGCGATGACCGGCGACGGAGTCAACGATGCACCGGCACTTCGTCACGCCAATATTGGCGTGGCGATGGGACGCTCGGGCACCGACGTCGCCCGCGAAGCCGCAACGATGGTGCTCTCAGACGACAACTTCGCGACGATCGTCGCCGCGGTCGAGGCCGGGCGGCGGGTCTACGACAACGTCCGCAAATTTATCGTTTACATCTTCGCCCATGCCACACCGGAGGTCGTCCCCTTTTTGGTCTTCGCGCTCGCGGGGGGTCTCGTGCCGCTTCCCCTGACGGTGCTTCAGCTGCTGGCTTTTGACGTTGGGTCCGAGACGCTCCCCTCGCTCGCGCTGGGCCGCGATCCCGCCGAGCCGGGAATAATGCGCCGCCCACCTCGGCCCGCAAACGAGGGGGTCATCCGTGGCCCGATGCTGGTTCGGGCCTGGCTGTTCTTGGGACTGATGGTCGCGGCACTGCAGATGGGAGGATTCTTCTTTGTGCTTGTGAGCGCCGGGTGGCACCCTGGGGCTCCGGTCGGCGTCGGCCACCCATTGCACCATGCTTACCTGCAGGCGACCACAATGTCGTTTGTGGGCATGATGGCCGGTCAAATCGGCACCGCGTTTGCAGTACGGACCCGCCGAGCATCCCTGCGCTCGGTCGGCGTCTTCAGCAACCGCTACCTCTTGTTGGCGATCGGAGGGGTGGTGATATTTGCCGCACTGTTTGTCTATGCCCCGCCGCTTCAGAGCCTTCTGGGGACCGCCGCCCTACCTGCGCGCGACGTGCTCTTCCTGCTGCCGTATCCCTTCATCGTGTGGGGCGCGGACGAGGTCCGCAAATGGGTGTTGCGGCGTCGGGGAAGCGGATGGGGGCGGGAGGTCGCGACAGCCTGATGGCCGGTCCAACTGTCTGCGTGGTGGGCGCCGGTACCGCGGGGCTCGAGGGTCTGTTATCAGCTAGCGACCGGTTGGATGGGCAGGCAGAGCTCGTGCTGATCGCGCCGGAGCGTGACTTCCGTTACCGGCCGATGAGTCACGACTCGCTCTTTCGCCCCGTTGCGGAACGAAGCCTCGCGATTGCGGACGTGGTCGGCCTCGCGGGTGCCACCTGGGTGCAGGATCGCGCCAGGGCCTTGCACGAGGGGGAGCGCACAGTGCTCACCCGCGACGGCGACCTAGTGGCATTCGACTTTCTGTTGCTCGCCGTAGGCGCACGTCCGATGCGGGCACTGCGCCAAGGGTACCTGTGGGTACGGGGCGGCGACCCGCGCTTCCTCGACGAGATCCTCCGGGGAATCGCTTCGGGGGAAGTCCGCGACGTCGGAATCGTCGTTCCTCGCGGGGCCCGCTGGCCCGTTCCGGCGTACGAACTCGCCCTGATCCTGGCGTGGTCCGCTGCCTCGTCGCAAGCACGGGTCACGCTACTCACCGTCGAGGGGCGACCGCTGGGCATGCTTGGGTCGGACGTGACGGAGAGCGTGACGCGTCAGCTGGATGCTGCGGAGGTCGAGGTCATTACCGGTGTCGAAATAGTCGACGGCTCAAAGGGCGAGGCTGACGAGTCCGCCGCAGCAGAGGTCACCGCCGTGCCAGAACAACCCGCCGAGGAGATCGACGTGCTCGGTGGTAGACCGAGCGACTCTCCCGACCTGCGCGTCGATGCGGTCGCCCGCCAGCGGTTCGACCGGTTGATCTCGCTGCCAACGGTGGCCGGCCCGTTCCTCGCCGGAACCACCCACGATGCCGCTGGCTTCGTGGAGGTCGACGAAACGCTGCGAGCCTGCGGAAGCGAGCGGGTGTGGGCGGCCGGTGGATGCATCGCATCCGCACTTGAGCACAGCGCCCTCTCGGCCCAGCAGGCCGACGCCGCGATATCTGCGATCGGCGCCGAAGTGGATAACGACTCGGCCGGTTTCCCCGGCGCGCCGGCTGTGACTGGGACCGTGCTCTCGGGGCAGCGCGAACGATGGCTTGCCGAGAACCCGGCCGGTACTCCAGAACCTTCGACCAGATGCCTGTGGTGGCCCCCTGGGCGAGCAGTGGGCCGAGTTCTGGCCCATCGCATCGCCGCCTGGGATCCGTCAATCCAACCCGAGCTGCCAGGTCAGCCAAGCGGAGTGATGATCCGAGTCCCCGTGGCGCTGGGTTGTAGTGGGCAGTCCTTCCCAGCGAGGGATGCCGAGCCGACCCCGGCTGAGCGTCACGCTCGTGTGCGCGACATCGAAAACCGGCAGCTGATGGCGGTCGAACGTCGCGAACGGGCCGGAGACGAGGAACTGAGGGCGCTCAGCGGAGAACTCCGGGAATTCAGCGCGCGCGAGCACGCCGTAGAACACGAGCTTCAGCAGCATGGCTATCTGCAGCATCGCCACGCGCACTCTGGGAGCGAGCCGCCCTCCTCGCAGTAGACCAACGACGGCGTGGCGGGAAACGCGCAGCCGGATGGGGCCTAACTACTGACCCTGAATCCGCGGGAAGGCGGATGGAGGGAAGCGCACCTCCGCATAGGGTGGCGTCCGAAAGTTCGATACCGCTGGCGCGCTGCCTCATGGTCGCCGCAGACGGGGAGGTCGAGACATGATCAGACTTGCGAAGCGCTCAATTGAACGGCCCAAGACTGCGCTAGCGGTGTGGCTGGCGATAGCCGCCGTGCTTTCCGTGATCGGCTTCGGCGTCGCGAAGACGCTCTCGCCGCCAATATCAGTGGTGCCGGGAACGCAGTCCTCGCGCGCGCAGCGGTTGGCGAACGCCAAGTTCGGTCCCACACAGCTCGTCCCGATTCTGCTTGAGGGCCCGCGCGCGCAGCTGAACCGCCAGGGCCCGGCGCTCGTCCTAGCGCTCGCCCGGCGGCCTCATACTCGTGTCCTCTCGGCATGGGATGCCGGCACCGCCAGCGCGGGCCTTCGACCCCAGCCGACCGCCGCGATGATCGTGGTCTCGGTCGACCGCTCCGAGCAGAACGCGGTTCGCTATGACCAGCCCCAGATCGAGAATCTGGTCTCCCAGAAGATAACGGCGCCGGTCAAGTCGTACATCACAGGTCAACCGTCGATCGACCGCGCAGAGCGGAGCGCTTCGATCTCCACCTTGCGCCGCGACGAGCTGCTTGCCGTGGGCATCGTCTTCCTCCTGCTGCTCGTGGGCCTGCGAGCGCCCGTGGCCGCGCTCGCAGTCACGGCCGTGGGGGGGATCAGCATGCTGTCGGGCTTCGGCCTGGTCGCGTTGCTCGGGCATGTGCTGACGCTTGATCCTGTCGGGGTCGCCGCGGGGACGATGACCGGGCTCGCACTCGGGGTCGCATTTGCGCTGTTGGTCCTCGATCGTTTCCGCCGTGAACGCGAAGTTGCCGACGACTCCGCGGGGGGTGCCGCGACCGCCGCGACCCGTAGTCTCGAGACGACCGGACGAGCTGTCCTGGTCGGCGGCGGCGCGGTGGTTGTGGCGCTCGCGCTTGTGGCGTTGATAGGTCCAACGCAACTGATGGTCTCGGTGGGGACCGGGGCCCTTGTGTGCGCAATGTTCGCGACCGGCGGCGCGGTTGTGGTCATGCCCGCCGCGCTGGTGCTGCTTGGCCGCCGGATCGACGCGTTGCGGTTCCCGGCACCGACTTTCCTTTCGCGAGCCTGGGCGGCAGTGGTCAGCGGTGGTAACTGTGTGACCCGTTATGCGGTCTTTGCCGGCATCGCCGCGACCGCTCTGTTGGCGGCGATCGCCGTGCCGGCCTTCGCCCTGAACTCAGGCCCGTCGGACATAAGCCAGCTTCCGTCCTCCTCAAAGGCGCGGATTGCCTTTGAGGAGGTCTCGCGCGTCATGGGTCCGGGTTGGGCGACGCCCTACAACGTGATCGTCGTCGCCAACAACCGTCCGCTGACAACTCCGGCTTTGCTTTCCGGCCTCTACCGCTTCCAACTGCGGATCGCCAAGGACCCCACGGTCGACTCGGTGACGGGGCCCGGGGCTATCAACTCGACCTCCAAGCAGCTATCGACCTTCGGACCGCAGCTGAAGCATTCGGCAAAGGTCTCAGAGCAGAGCAAGGTCGGGCTGCTCAAGCTGATTAACGGCCTGGGCGCTGCGGGCACAGGCTCGGCAGAGATACAGGCCGGGCTCGCGGAAGCCGCCGCGGGCGCTAGCCGGCTGCAAGGCGGCTCGGGCCAGGCCCAGGCCGGGGCAGGCAAGCTTCACACCGGATCGGGCCAGGCCCAGGCGGGAGCCGGAAAGCTGCAGGCGGGGTCCAGCCAGGCGCAGTCGGGCGCCGGCCTCCTACGTGCGGGGTTGGCCAAGGCCCACGCCGGCTCCGCCACGCTGGCGGCCGGGCTGACGCAGGCGCTTCAAGGCGCTCGCGCACTCAAGAGCGGTGCCGGGCAGGCGTTGTCAGGCTCACAGCGCCTGGTCTCAGGGCTCGGCCAGGCCACCAGCGGCGCCAAGTTGAGCACCACAGCGCTAAAGGGCCTGGCGAGCGTGACCGCCGGCACCGCGGCGCAGATCAGCAGCGCCACCAAGGCGCTCGACGCGATGAAGGTATGCACGACGCATCCGGCTCAATGCGGACCCGTCAAGACCGCGCTCGGCAACGCCGCCTATGACGCGAACAACGCCGCCGCCGACGCGAAGTACCTCCGGCAGCAGGCGCCGGCGCTTGTCGATGGGCTGCAGCGGCTCCAAGCCGGCGCGGGCCAGCTCAGCGCCGGCATCGCCCAGCTCCGCAACGGCAACGCACAGCTGGCGACCGGCCTCGGCAAGCTAAACGCGGGAGGCGGTCAGCTCACGGCCGGGCTCGGCCAGCTTCAGGCGGGCGCAGGCGCGTTGCAGATCGGGCTCGGCCAGCTCACAGCCGGCGCAGGGAAGCTCGAGGCCGGCCTCGGACAACTGACGAACGGCACGGGCGCGCTGCAGAACGGGCTCGGCCAGCTCACAACGGGGTCAGGGACGCTCGCGAGCGGTCTCGCCGGCGGCGTCGGTCCGGCCGGAACTCTGACCACGGGCCTCGGCACGATGCAAGCGGCCGTTATCAAAGCCCGCGGCCAGATCCCCTCGACAGCGCAGCTCAAGCAGCTTGAGCGCCAGTCTCCGGGGCTCTTTAACTCCGGCTACTTCGTCCTGGCAGCTATCGAAGGCGCCACCGCGCCCAACCGCAACGCAGCGACCTTCACGATCAACCTGTTGCGTGGCGGCACGGCCGGCCAGATCATGGTGGTCTCGAAATACAAGGCAAGCGACGCCCGGACCAAGGCGCTTGGCACCCGCCTCGCCAACCTCGGGCAGAGTTTTGGCAAGCGCAACGACACCCAGGTCGCGGTGGGAGGCCCGGCAGGCAACCTAAGTGACCTGACGCACGTCACCCAGTCGCGCATCTGGATCGATGTCGCGGTGCTCGCTGCAGCGATCGTGCTCACGCTCGCGGTGGCGCTGCGAGCGGTGCTGTTGCCCGTGGTGGCGACAATGTTCGGACTGCTCACCACGGCGGCGGCCTTCGGGGTCCTTCAGTTGCTCTTCGGCGGCCCCAATCCGCCGCTGGACGGGCCCGGGTACCTCGACCCCACCACGATCATCGCGGTGTTCACGCTCGCATTCAGCACCAGCGTGATCTTCTCCGCGCTGCTGTTGGCGTCTACGCGGGAGGCGTTCGTGAAGGACGGGCGGGGCCGAGAGGCTGTGCGCACCGGTCTGCGCCGGACCGCTGCGGCGGCCACCGGGGCGGGCCTGGTCATGGTTGCCGCGCTGATCCCGTTCGCGACGACCGCTTTCTTGAACATCCGGGCGTTGGGAATCGGTGTCGCGGTGGCGATTCTGCTCGACGTGCTGATCGTGCGACCCGTCCTGCTGCCGGCCGCCCAGGCGGTGCTGGGCCGCTACGGCTGGTGGCCGACCTCCGCGCCAGCCCCTGGCAGGCCCGAGGCGAAGCATCCGCCCGACCGGCTGCCCCGTCTTCCCGTCCGCCGCCGTACCGCGCATCAAGCGCCCCACTAGGAGGAGAGATGAACGTGCCCACCACCTCACGACTGGTCGAATCGACACCGGCAGCGCCGGCAGCGGCCCAGGGTCCAAGAACGCTCGGCGAGATGGTGCTCGATGTCGCCGCACGCCATGCCGGTGTCGCGCTGGAGTCTCCCCGAGACGACGGGAAGGCATACGTGTCCTACCCGGAGCTCGGGACAGTCTCAAGCGAGATAGCGCGTGGACTCATCGCGTTGGGCATCGAGCCCGGGGACCGGGTGGCGATTCTCGGACTGACCTCCGCAGATTGGACGCTGTGCGACTGCGGCGCGATGTGCGCTGGCGCGGTCGTGACACCCATTTACCACACAAACTCGCCCGAAGAGTGCGCATATGTGCTCGCACACTCCGACTCACGGCTGGTCTTCTGCGAGGACGTGGGGCAGGCCGTCAAGATTGCGCAAATTCGCGACCTCTGCCCGGAGCTAAAGACGCTGGTCCTCATGCGGGGCAGTGGCGAGGATGCGATCACGCTGCAGGAACTCCGCGCCCGGGGTGCCCACGTTCCACCCGATGCCGTCGGTGAGCGCCTCGCGACGCTCTCCCCGGAGGATGTGGCAACGCTCGTTTACACCTCCGGCACGACGGGGCCGCCCAAGGGGTGCATGCTCAGCCACGAGAACTTCCTCTCGACGACGCGCATGTACGCCGAGCAGCTGGGATTCAACGAGACGCATTCGCTTTACCAATTCCTGCCGCTCGCGCACGTGCTCGCGCGTGTGGCTCAAATGGTGGCATTGAGCGTCGGAGCGCGGGTGATCTTCTGGAGCGGAGACACGAAGAAGATCGTCGACGAGCTGGAAACGGCCGCTCCTACCCACTTCCCGGCGGTGCCTCGGATCTACGAGAAGCTCCATGGAGCGGTGCTCGGCAAGATTGCCGACGGGCCGCCGGCCCAGCGCGCGCTGTTTCACCGGGCGCTCGCAACCGGCGCCCGTGCGCGCCCGGAGCTGCGAGCGGGCAGGCTTCCGGGGCTGCTCACCGACCTGCAATACCGCCTTGCGGATGAGCTCGTGCTGAACAAGGTGCGCTCGCTGTTCGGTTCGCGCCTCGAGCTTGCGCTCGTGGGCGCCGCTCCGATAGCGCCGGGGCTGCTCGAATTCTTCGATGCCTGCGGCGTGGTGGTACTGGAGGGGTACGGGCTCACCGAGACCTGCGCCGCGGCAACGATTAACACGCCCGATGCGCTTTGCTTTGGAACTGCGGGCAAGCCGCTTCCCGGGACGGGAGTTCGCATCGCCCAGGACGGCGAAGTACTGCTGCGCGGTCCGCACGTGTTCAAGGGCTACTACAAGGACGCGGAGGCCACCGAGGACGCGTTCGACACAGGTGGATGGCTGCGCACCGGCGACCTCGGCGCATTGACACCAGAGGGATTCTTACGCATCACCGGTCGCAAGAAGGATCTGATCATCACCTCGAGCGGCAAGAACATCTCGCCGGCGAACATCGAGAACGCCCTGCGTGAGAGTCGCTACATCACCGAGGCTGTCGTGTTCGGCGACGACCGGCCATATCTCGTAGCGATGGTCACGCTCGACCATGACGAGACCGCAAAGCTTGCAGCGCGGCTGGGGATCGCGCGCGATCCCTCGATGATCGCCGGCGATTCGCGCGTGCGCGCGGAGATCCAGAAGGAGGTCGACGACGTCAACGAGAAGCTCGCGCGGATCGAGCAGGTCAAGCGTTTCGCGATCCTCGATCACGACTTCAGCCAGGCGGCTGGCGAATTGACACCCACGCTGAAGGTCAAGCGGGCGTTCGTTTATGACCGATACGCCGAGCTGTTTTCGGGGCTTTACTCAACAACTAGCAACACTCCTAAAGGGGGGTCACAGTGAGACGCAAAGCACTAGTGGGCCTGGCGGTGGCGGGGCTGGCAGTTGGCTTGCCCGCTGCGGCGCTTGCCACGTTCACACAGGTCAGCAAGATCGTTTTGACCGCGACCAAGTCGGGCCAATCGAGCGGGATCAACGCGAATGTCCACGCCAAGGGAACCACTCCCGAGCAGGCCAAACGGCTGGTCGCGACGTTCCCAACGGGTACAACCTTCAGGCCGGGTACGGTGCCGGCTTGCAAGTTGACAAATAAGCAGATCGAGAGCGGCAAGAAATGCCCGAAGAGCAGCCAGATCGGGACCGGATCGGCGGTGGCAAAGACGATCGTGGGCAACGTCAACGCCAAGGTCGGGGCCTTCGCGTCGGGCAATAAGAACATGGTCCTCGTGGGCACGGTCACGTCTCCGACGACGGCTTACACGGTAATCCGCGCGGTTACGTCCAAGAACGTGCTCAACGTGGGCCCCATCCCCAACAAGGCCTCGGGTCTCCCGATCACGCTCACGAGCCTGAAGGTGAACCTCCCCAAGAGGGGCACGGGCAACCACGCGCTGGTCACGGCCGGTAAGTGCGTCAACCACAAGTTCACTGTGACGTCGGCCTTCACCTACTACTCCGGTAGCCCGGTGATGACATCGAGCTCATCCTCCTGCACCGGCTGAGGATGTTGGTGGCTGTGGCAAAAGGGGCCACCTCCGAATGAAATGAGCGCACGGCTTTCAAGCGCAGACACGGCGTGGCTGCATATGGACCGCCCGACCAACCTGATGGTGATCAACTCGGTGCTCCTATTCGACCAACCGGTCGATTGGGAGCGTGTGAGGCAGATCATCCAGGTGCGTCTGGTCGATCGGTATCCGCGATTCCGCCAGCGCGTAGTGGAGAGCCGTGCGCCGTTGCGAGCGCCGAAGTGGGAGGACGATCCGGACTTCGCGCTCGAGCACCATGTGCACCGCCGCGGTCTGCCCGCGCCTGGGGACCGCGCCGCGGTGCAGGAGTTTGTCGGCGACCTGATGACGATGCCGCTCGACCGCAACCGGCCGTTGTGGAACATGTATCTGGTCGACGGTTTCGGCCAGGGGGCGGCGATGGTGGTGCGCATGCACCATTGCATCGCCGACGGAATCGCGCTCGCGCGCGTGATGCTCTCACTGACTGATTCTGAGCCGGACGCGGGGCTCGCCCCGCTCTCGCCCGCGCGCCCGGAGGCGCGCCGGCGCGGGATGTCTGGGGTCTTGACCGGCGCCGGCGAGCAAGTGCTCTCCGCAGCCACCCAGGTTGGCGAGACCGTTGTCCGCCAAGCCGCTGAAGTGGTCCTCTGGCCACCGCACGCGACCCGGCTCGCGGGTGCCGTGGTGCGCGACAGCGCGACCGTGCTGAGGTTGCTGCTGACGCGCGCGGACCCTGCCAGCGGGCTCAAGGCCGATCCGGGCGTCAGCCGTCGGGTGGCCTGGACGCGACGGCTCTCGCTGGATCGGATCAAGCAGATCGCGCGTGCCCACAATGCCACCGTCAACGACGTGGTCCTCGCTGCCACGAGCGGAGCGCTTCGCCACTACCTCCAGGAGCGTGGGTACCCGGCTCGCGAGATTCAGGCGATGATTCCGTTCAACCTGAGACCTCTCAGCGAGCCGGTACCGCGTGAGCTCGGCAATAAGTTCGGTCTGGTCTTCCTGCCGCTGCCGGTGGGGGTAAGCGGCAGCTACCGCCGGCTGGCGGAGGTGCACAATCGGATGGAGCGGATCAAGCAGTCTCGCGACGGGCCAGTCTCGTACGCGCTGCTCAGCGCCACGGGGCTGACCCCGGAGCCGATCGAGCGACGGATCGTGGATCTCTTCTCCGCCAAGGGCACCGCGGTGATCACCAACGTTCCAGGCCCACGGGAGCCCGTCTACCTCGCCGGAACCCCGGTCCGCACGGCGCTCGTCTGGGCACCGACGTCCGGCCATATCGGCATGAGCATCAGTATTTTCAGCTACCGCGGTGAAGTAACGGTCGGGCTGATGGTCGACGCAGAAATCGTCCCCGACCCAGACGCGATCGTGGAACAGCTCGAGCGAGAACTCGAGGCGCTCGGCAGGCTCGAGAGCCCGCCGCAACGAAGCATCTCATCTTGCCGTGCTCGGCCGTTGGGACAAGCCTCAGGTTGAGGGCTCGTCAGCGGGGCGCGGGACCGCCACGACTGCGCATTCGGCGTCGTGCATGAGCGCCTCGCCCGTGCTGCCAAGTAGCACGCGCGCCGTGGCGCCCCAGCGACGCGAGCCCACGACGATTAGGTCGACTTCGTGGGAAAGCTCAAGGAGCGCATCGGCCGGACGACCTCGCCGCACGTCGATGCTGGTGCTTGCCGCGCTTGATCGCGCGGCAGCATCGCCATCTTGCGCCAGGCTCTGCTCCTGTTCCTCGAGTAAGTTCGTCCATGTGATGTTCGTCAGCCCTTGCAGCGCCGAGCGCATCAGCACGGGCACGCGGTCGTCGACGACGGCACGCAAGCGCAGCTCGGCGCCGGCGGCCGAGGCGATCGAATCAGCGAATGCGACGGCCTGCAGCGACTCGGGGCCACCGTCGAAGCCGACGCCCACGCTCCCAATGGTGAGCGGTGCTCGGGTATGGATTCCGCGAGGCGCGACCGCGAGCGGGCACTCGAAATGGCCGAGCAACTGCCGCGTGCGTTTCCCGATCCGAACGTGTCCTTCGGGCGCCTGACGTGACGAACCGACGACGAGCAGATCACGGCGTTCTCGCGTCACCACGCGATGTAGCGCCCGCGGGACAGAGACGTCGCTCTCGATGACGGTTCTTGCCTTGGGCGCAAGCGTTGCCCGAAGGCCCTTCAGCGCGCGTTCCGTCGACTTCCGGAAGGCCTTCGAGTCCGTCCCGTACGGGAGCGAGATGATCGATTGGATCTCGACTACGGCCAGAATCAGCTCAGCACCCGTGATCCGAGCCAGCGCTCCCCCGAGCGCCGCTGCGTCGCGACCCTCGGGATGCCCGTCAACTCCGACCGCGATCCGGCGAAGTGGCGTCGAGCGGTCGGCGGGTGTGCGTGCGAATGTGGGGGAGGTGGTCATAAAAGCCCTCGTCCGTCGCGGAGAGATCAGTATTTCCAGCCTGTGATCCGCAAGTATCGGGGATCCACGCTACTGGAATTGTGGACAAACACGGAGTCCGATGGCTTCGCGCCAGACGGTGTCTGCGAGTTCGGCGATAACCGTCTCAACCGGCGGGGAGAGGCCGCTTCCTGCGTCAAACGTGCCCCCCTCGACGGCGTAGAGGAGTGCTTGCCGTGGAAGTCGTTGTAGCGCGCGGCCGAGCTCGATCGCATCCATGAGCGCAATCGCATGCGAGGACGTCGATCCCCGGCGCCGGACTGGGAGGTGCTGGCGGTCCACGTCGAAGCGCCGGATCGTGCCTGGGGGTGCGCCCGAGCGCATGCAGTCGACGAGGATGGCGGCGTCGCGCCCGGACCAAAGCTCCAGTAGCTCCGCAGGATCACCCTGGTGCTCGCGGACGCGAATGCCCGGTAGCGCGCGCGATTGACGTAGGCGGCGGGCGACCTCAATGCCGGCGGCATCGTCTCCGCGCAGGTCGTTTCCAAGACCGACGACGAGGACCCCTCCGCTGGGCTCGCGGTCAACCGCCCCAGTCACCGGCGGTCGACCGTAAGGTCGAGGAAGTGAGTCGAGCACGAGATACATGGATCGTGGTTGCGGATGGCCTGCTCGCACCGGAACCGCAGCTCTTGGTCCGAAAGCTCGATGTGGCGCTCGACGACCGCGCGGAGGTCCTCCTCGATCGCGCGCTGGTTTTGTGAGGTCGGCGGCACGATACGCGCGTCGCGGATCGTGCCCTGCTCGTCGATTTCGTAGCGGTGGTAGAGCAGGCCGCGGGGCGCCTCCGTCGCCCCGTGTCCGACCCCGTGGCGGGGCGCCACCTCGACCGCGGGCGTGTCCGGCTCCTCGTAGCGGTCGATCAGCGCAAGCGCCTCGTCGCTGGCCTGCACCAACTCGACCGCGCGCACCACGATGCTCTGAAATGGGTTTCGGCAGCTCGGACCCAGGCCGGCCTCGCGTGACGCCGCCAGCGCGGCCGGACGAAGCGCATGTCCGGCCAGGTTGTAGCGCGCCAGCGGCCCTGTCAGATAACTGCCGCGGTCGCGAAGACGCGCGTGCAGCGCATTTGAATGCTCGACCTGGTGCTCCACGATGTGCTGGTCGAACTCGACCGGCGCGATGTCGAGACCGCCGTCCGAAACTATCCGCCCGCGGTCGATGGGATAGCCAGCAGGGTCATGGAGGGCGACGTGCTCTGGTTCGATCTCTACATCCGCAAAGGGCAACGTCGCGGCCCAGCGCACGGTCTCGAGCGCGAGCTCTCGTGCCCGCTCCAGGGGATCGACAAGCGCTCGCAGCTCCACCCGGGAGGGCACCCGGTAAAAGCCACCGACACGCATATTCACCGGGTGAACGGCGCGACCTCCGACCAGGGTCATGATTGCGTTGCCGGCCTTCTTGAGCTGCAGGCCCCGCTCCACCAGTTCGCGGTGATCGCGTGACATCTCGACGGCCCCGGGATAACCGAGGAAGTCAGGGGCGTGGAGCATGAATACGTGCAGGCTGTGACTCTCGATCCATTCGCCGCAGTAGATAAGCCGGCGGAGATCGCGAATCGGTCCTTCGTCGATCGCGACTCCGCACGCGTCCTCCAGCGCCCGTACCGCGCTGGTCTGATACGCGACCGGGCAGATCCCGCAGATGCGGGCGGTGATGTCGGGCGCTTCAGTGAAGGCGCGTCCACGGAGAAAGGCCTCGAAGAAGCGGGGCGGTTCGTAGATGCGCAGCTTGACCTCACGCACCTCTCGGCCCTCCAGCCTGATGTACATCGCGCCCTCGCCCTCGACCCGCGCGAGCTGGTCTGTGCGGATGATCCGCGTATGCTCCGCGGACGTCACCCTCAGGTCCCCGGCCGCTCTCCAGCATGCGGCTTGTGAGCCTCACTCGCCGCGCGAAACGACGGGGCGCCGGCATTGAAGGTTCGATAGACGCGGAGCAAGTCGCCGTCGGCTAATCCTGTCCAGGCGTCGAGTGAGTTGGTGTTTGGTGTTTCCTGAGGACCGAAGCAGCCGTAGCAGCCGCGACCGTAGGCCGGACAGATCGCCCCGCAACCAGCCTGCGTGACCGGTCCGAGGCAGGGCGTGCCCTGGGCCACCATCACGCACACGGTGCCGCGACGCTTGCACTCGACGCAGACGCTGTGGGGCCGGATTCGCGGTCTGCGCCGGTTCAAATGTGCGCTTATCACCTCGAGCAGCTGCTCCTTATCGACAGGACAGCCGTGCAACTCGAAATCGACCGGGACATGCGCGCCGATCGGGGTAGAGGTATCGAGCGTCGAGATGTACGCCGGTGACGCGTACACCAGACGCACATATTCCTCCACCTCGGCGAAGTTGCGAAGCGCCTGGATCCCGCCCGCGGTCGCACACGCACCGATGGTGATCAGCGCCCGCGAGCTCGCTCTTACGGCCCGGATCCGCTCGGCGTCCTCTGCGGTGGTGATCGAGCCTTCCACCAGCGAGATGTCATAGGGACCCTCGACTGGCGAGGACGAAGCCTCCAGGAAGTAGGCGATCTCAAGACGGTCGGAAAGGCCCAGCAGCTGGTCCTCCAGGTTGAGGAGGCTGACCTGGCAGCCGTCGCAGGACGCGAACTTCCACACAGCGAGCTTTGGGCGGTGCATCACAGCTCCCGGATCGCCAACCAGCGCTCGAGGTCTGTCCAACGGTATACGGGACCGTCTCGACACACCAGCGTCGGGCCAAGCTGGCAATGACCGCAGCGCGCGATGCCGCACTGCATGTTGCGCTCCACCGAAGCGAAGAGCCGATTCGCGCAAACGCCGGCCTCCCGAAGCGCCACGACGGTAAAACGCATCATCACCTCGGGCCCGCAGCACATTGCCACGGTGCGCTCGGCGCAGAGCCCGGCTCTGGGAACCAACCGGGTCACGACTCCCACCTGTCCGGGCCATTCTGGCCCGGCGCTGTCGACGGTCACCATCACCTCCACTCCTCGCTCGCTCCACGCAGCCAGCTCGTCGGCATAGAGAAGCTGTTCGGGCGTGCGGCCTCCATACAGCAACACCAGCCGCCGGTAACGCTCTCGCCGCGACAGCGCGGCAACGATCGCCGGGCGCAGCGGCGGCAGCCCAATTCCGCCAGCGGCGAATACCATGTCGCGGCCCTGCGCTTCCTCAAGCGGCCAGGCCCGCCCGAATGGTCCCCGCACCCCCATCGTCACACCCCGCTCCGCGGCGCAGATCGCCTGGGTGGCGAGGCCGGCGGCACGGACGGTGTGGACGAGACGGTCGGGGTTGTCGGGATCGCCACTGATCGAGATCGGCACCTCGCCGCAACCGGCGACCGAGAGCATCGTGAACTGGCCGGGGGAGAAATGAAGCGGCCGGCCCGAGTGGGAAGCGAGCTCGAGCGTCCAGGTATCAGAGGTGTCCCGGCGCTTGGAAACTAGCTCGAATGGCTCGGGCATCATCCGCGCCTGTTCGACGGCGTCATTCCGGGACGCGGGCATGTCCGTACACGTCCAGGAGCTGCAGCCGGGTGGCCTGAAGCGTCTCTACCAGACGGGCCGCGAACTGGCGCATCAGTTGGTATCCGAGCTCGTGGTCGGCCTCGCACTTGCCCCGGAGGCAGGATCCGTCGAAAGACACGAGCTCGGACGTGTGGGTTGCGCGGCCGTCGAGTTGCCACCTGTACGGGGCAAACAGCCAGGACCATCCGACCACGTCTCCGGCGTGCAGGGTCTCGATCACGAGCGCACCGCGCTGGGGCGCGTGCAGCTCGAGCGCTACCTGACCCCGCCGGATCAGGAAGAACCGCTCTGCGGGGTCGCCCTCGCGCAGCAGGAGCGTCCCCGCGTCGACGTGCTCGTTGCGTGCGCAGCCGGCGATCAGCGCGATGTGCGCGGGCGCCAGCCCGGCGAAGATCGGGGCCTGCGAGATCAGCTGGTCAATCGTCTGCACGGGACACCCGCTCGCTGTCGCGGATCGCCTGCGCCTCCTCGGTCAGATCAATGCCGACCGGGCACCAGGTGATGCAGCGTCCGCAGCCCACACAACCGGAGGTTCCGAACTGGTCCCACCAGGTTGCAAGCTTATGCGTCATCCACTGGCGGTAGCGCGAGCGCGTCGATCCCCGTACCGCGCCGCCGTGAAGGTGAGAGTAGTCAACCGTGAAGCAGGAGTCCCAGCTCTGGTGACGCTCGACGTGCTCCCCTTCTAAATCGGTGACGTCCTCCACGGTGGTGCAGAAGCAGGTGGGGCACACCATCGTGCAGTTGCCACAGGTCAGACAGCGCTCTGCGACCTCGTCCCAGCGTGGGTGCTCGTAGTTGCGGTACAGCAGCCCCTTGATGTCTGTGGTGTCCAGCTCACGGCCCATCTGCGACGCCGTGCGCGCGTGGATCCCAGCGGCGATGTCATCGTCGGCTGTGGTCGCGTCGCGACCGGGGACATCAGCTAGGACCTCGGCCCCACGTTCGGAGCCCACCTCGGCGAGGAAGTGATGTTTACCGTCGACGAGCACCTCGGTCAGCGCGAGGTCAAAGCCGCGATCGGCGACGGGTCCGGTGCCCATCGAGACGCAGAAGCAGGTCCCGCCTGCCTGTGCGCACTGGACGGCGATCACGAACGGCGCCGGCGCAGACGTCGACGTCTCGCCCAGCACCCGATCGAGAATTCCCATGGCGTGCAGCTCGCACGAGCGCGCCCCGAGGAAGGCATAACTGGTTTGCTCGGCGCTGGGTTCGCTCACCTCGGTTAGCCCGCCGCGCTCGTCCACCCGTGCTCGCCAAAGAGTGACATGTGCCGGCAGCTGGTAGCGCTTCCATGAGTGCGGGCCCACGGCGTAGCCAAATAGGGCCTCGTCATCCCGGCGCTTGAGCCTGTAATGGCCGCCGTCCTGCTCGTCGGTCCAGCCGGCCGGCAAATCGTCCGTGCAGCGGACCTCGTCGTAGACGATCGCGCGGTCGCGGATGGTGGGTCCGACGATCGTATATCCCCGGCGAATCAGGGCGGCGAAGAGCAGGTCAAAGTCGCGGCGCTCGATCACGCGGCTGGCGGTCATCCTCGCACTGTATGCCCCCGAGCCTCTACCTGGGAATGTGGAAAAACCGCAATGGCCTGGGGAGTGGCAGCGGATTGCCGGAGCGCACGGCGCCTCTAGCTTGAAGCCTCAATGACCGATGAGTCAGCAATGCAGAAGACTTTCATTTCGCCCCACCATGGCGGCGCGTACCCACCCGCCTTGGAGCACGCGACCGTGGCTGACGCGATGCACGCGGGAATCCTGACCTGCGACCCGAGCACGACGCTCACGCAAGTTGCGCGAATGATGTCGCTACACCGTGTGCATTGCGTCGCCGTCATGGCACAGCGGCACCCTCCGGGGCAGGCACGGGTGGCAGGAATCATCTCGGACCGAGACCTGATGCGCGCGGGGATTGGTGAGGGGCGAGAGCACCCGTCGCGGGCACGCGAATTTGCTCACCAGCCTGTGGTCACCGTCGAGCCCGCACTGCCTCTGCGGGCTGCGGGCGAGTTGATGCTCGAGCGCGGCCTTGGTCACCTGGTCGTAATCCACCCGGAGGCGCTCTTGCCGCTGGGAATCCTGTCCTCGCTCGATGTCATCGATCTCCTGGCATGGGGTGAGGGCTGACAAGGGGCTCTACCAAGCCTCGGGCGATGTCGCGTTAGCCGCCCGGATGGCCTTGACGTAGCCACTGCGCGCATATGCGGCCTGATCTTCGTCCGCGGGGACCGCGAGCAGGCCGCGCAACTCGTCCACGCTTCGGAACTCGTGGCGGTCCATCCACAGCTCAAAGCCTTCGAGAAGCTCTCGCGCATAGTCGGCGCTATGGCGCAACAGCGCGGATGTGCTCATGACCACGTCGGCTCCGGCCAGCAGGTAGCGCGCTATATCGGTGGGCTCGGTCACCCCACCGGTGCCTGCCAGCGAGGCGCGCAGTCGCCGATGCAGCAGCGCGATCCAGGCCCGGGGGAGTCGGCCCTCGGCCGGGACCGAGAGCACGACGTTGCCTGTGACGGCCAGCGCTTCGGGGTCGATATCCGGTCCTAGAAAGCGGTTGAACAGCACCAGCGCGTCTGCGCCCTCCGCGTCCAGTGCCAGTGCGAAACTCGCGAACGAGCTGAAGTACGGGCTCAGCTTGACCGCCACCGGCACGTTCACAGCATCCTTGACCCGACGTAGCACCTCGAAGAGCCTCTGTTCCGCCTCGTAACCGGAGACGCGCGAAGCGTCCGGGAGCGAGTAGACATTGAGCTCGATCGCCGCCGCGCCTGCCTCCTGCAGATCGCGCGCGTGGCCGGTCCACCCCTCCGCAGTGATGCCGTTCAGGCTGGCCATGACCGGGACATCAACCGACCCGGCGGCCTGCTCCAGCAGGCTGAGGTACCGGTTGCCGGGGTCCTCCTTGACGATCTCCGGCACGTAGTCGAGCGCCTCAGGAAAGCTCTCCGCCGGACCCTCGACCAGCCTCGCCACGTTCGCCGCTTGCTCGCGCAACTCCTCCTCGAAGAGCGAGTACATGACGACCGCGCCGACGCCGGAGGCGGCCAGATGGCGGATCCCGTCGAGCGTGTAGGAGAGGGGGGAGGGCGAGGCGACCAGCGGGTTTCGCAATTCGAGGCCCATGTAGCGGGTGGCCAAATCCGTCATCCGATGCCACCGTCGTCCTGTGAAGGGAGGATCCGGTCGGGAACTGCCGGGAATCCCTCGGCTCCCTGACCCGCCATTTGCTCATAGGCATTCCAGCGCAAGTCGACAATCTGCTGGGCCAGTGCGAGCTGGCGATCGGCTTCGGCGGGATCGACGTTGCGAAGCGCACGGAAGCGAAGCTCTCTCTTGCGGTAGTCGGCCAGGCGCATCCGCGGGCGTGGCGAGTCGAGCAGGAACGGATTTCCTCCGGCTTCGCGCGCCATTGGGTCGTATCGGATCAGGGGCCAATGGCCGCTGGCCACCGCCCGGTAGTGCTGGTCAAGCCCGTAGCGCATGTCATAGCCATGGGCGATGCAGTGGCTGTAGGCGATAACGAGCGACGGTCCCTCGTAGGCCTCCGCTTCGCGCAACGCCGTCAACGTCTGCTGGGGATCCGCGCCCATCGCCACGCGGGCGACGTACACGTTGGCATATGAGATGGCCTGTAGCGCGAGGTCCTTGGTCGGGATCCGCTTGCCTCCGGCGGAGAACTTCGCCACGGCTCCCAGCGGGGTCGCCTTTGACATCTGACCGCCGGTGTTGGAGTAGACCTCCGTGTCCAGAACCAGCACGTTGACGTTGCGGCCGCTCGCTAGCACGTGATCGAGACCGCCGGCGCCGATGTCATAGGCCCAGCCGTCGCCGCCGACGATCCACACGCTGCGCCGGATCAGGTGCTCGATGACGCTACGCAGCTCGTCGGCCGCTTCGCCTTCCAGGGGCTGGAGCAGCCTCGAGAGCTCCGCCAGCCGAAGTCGTTGCTCTCGAAGCTCGGATTCGCGACGTTGCGGGGCATTCAGAAGCTCATCGACCAGCTCCGCGCCTAGCTCCAAGCGCAGCTCAGATAGCCGGCGGCGCGCGATCTCAGTGTGCTTGTCTGCTGCCAACCGGAGCCCCAACCCGAACTCGGCGTCGTCCTCGAACAGCGAGTTGGCCCATGCGGGGCCCCGCCCGTCAGCGTTCATCGTCCAGGGCGTTGTGGGAAGGTTGCCGCCGTAGATCGAGGAACAGCCCGTGGCGTTGGCAACGGTGAGGCGGTCGCCGAACAGCTGTGAGATCAGCTTCAGATACGGGGTTTCACCGCATCCCGCACACGCGCCCGAAAACTCGAACAGCGGCTCGAGGAACTGCGTGCCGCGAACGGTTCCGAAGTCAACGCGGGAGCGGTCAGCCGGGGGCAACGTCTCGAAGAAGGCAATGTTGCGACGCTCGCGCTCAAGCAGCGGCTCGCGTTCGTCGAGGTTGATCGCGCGGCGCGGGAGATCGCCCCCGACCGAGACCGGGCAAGCCTCGACGCACAGTCCGCAGCCCGTGCAGTCCTCGATATAGACCTGGAGTATGTAGTCGGTCTGCGGCAGTCCAGGAGCGTTCAGCGGTGCCGACTTGAAGTCTGCCGGTGACACATCCAGCCGCGAGGAGTTGCAGTAGCGGGTGCGTATCACGCTGTGGGGACAGACGAACGAGCAGTTGCCGCACTGGATGCAGAGCTCGGGCTCCCAGACCGCGACCTGGTCTGAGATGTTGCGCTTTTCGTATTTGGCCGTCCCGCTGGGATATGTACCGTCTACGGGCAGCGCGCTGACCGCCAACTCGTCGCCGCGACCGGCCAGCATCGTTGCGACCGTTGTGCGAACGAACTCCGGAGCATCTGCGGGCACGATCGGCTCTGTGTCGCGCTCAGAGGTGATGCTTTCGGGCAACTTCACACGGTGCAGCGCGTCGAGGGCGTGGTCGACCGCGTTGAGATTACGGTCAACGATCTCCTGGCCGCGCCGCCGGTAGGTATTTTCGATCGCGGCCTTGATCCGTCCGATCGCCTCCTGACGCTCGAGTACGCCGGAGATGGCAAAGAAGCAGGTTTGAAGGACGGTGTTGGTTCGCCCGGCCAGCCCTGCCTCGCGGGCAATGCTCCCGGCGTCGATCACGTAAAGCTCGAGCTCCTTGTCAAGGATCCGCTCCTGCAGCGCCCGCGGGAGAACGTCCCACACCCGCTCAGCGGCGTGGTGGGTGTTGAGGAGAAGGGTCGCGCCCCTGGCTGCCCGGTCGAGCACCTCGGGCCGCTCGAGCAAGCCGAACTGATGGCACCCTACGAAGCCGGCTCGTGAAACCAGATAGGGCGCCTCGATCGGCGTCGGTCCGAAGCGCAGGTGTGAGATCGTCTGCGAGCCCGACTTCTTTGAGTCATATACGAAGTAGCCCTGGGCGTGAAGGCCGGCTTCGCCGAGGATCTTGATCGTGTTCTTGTTGGCGCCTACCGTGCCGTCGGAGCCGAGGCCGAAGAACACTGCCCGCGTCGTCTCGGCGGCCTCAATGTCCAGCGACGCGTCGTAGGCGAGGCTGGTGTGCTTGACGTCGTCATTGATCCCGACCGTGAAAGACCGCCTGGGTCGGTCCCGGGCTAGCTCGCCGAAGACGCCAGCCACCATGCCAGGGGTGAACTCCTTGGAGGAGAGACCGTAGCGCCCGCCGATTACGCGAGGCATCGTCTCGATCTCACCCTCGACGTGGGCGTCGTTGAGCGCGGCCACAACGTCGAGAAAAAGCGGTTCTCCGAGGGAGCCGGGCTCCTTGGTGCGGTCGAGCACGGCCACTCGGCGAACCGTCCGCGGAAGTGCCTGTGTTAGGTCGCGCGCTGCAAAGGGTCGGTAGAGCCTGACCTGTGCTACGCCGACTCGTTCGCCCGCCTTGCTCAGAGCCTTCGCCGTCTCGGCGGCGGCATGTGCGCCCGACCCCATCAGCACCAACGCTCGCTCCGCCTCCGGGTGGCCTGTGTACTCGACCAGCCGGTAGCGCCTGCCGGTGCGCTGGGCAAGTCCATCCATCGTCCCCTGCACGATCTCCGCGACGCGCGCGTAGTAGGGGTTGACCGTCTCGCGAGCCTGAAAAAAGGTGTCTGGGTTATGCGCCGTCCCGCGGATGAAGGGTCGCTCCGGCGAGAGCGCTCGGGACCGGTGCTCGCGGACCAGCTCATCGGGCACCAGCGCCCGCAGATCCTCGTCGTCGAGCAGCTCGATCGTGTTGAGCTCGTGCGAGGTCCTAAAGCCGTCGAAGAAGTGCAGGAACGGCACCCGGCTGGCCAGCGTCGACGCATGTGCAATCAGCGCCAGGTCGTGGGCCTCCTGCACCGAGCCAGAGGCGAGCAGCGCGAAGCCGGTCTGCCGCACGGCCATCACGTCGGAGTGATCGCCGAATATCGAGAGCGCCTGCGTCGCCACGGCGCGCGCGGCCACGTGCAGGACAGCGGGGGTCAGCTCGCCGGCGACCTTGTACATGTTGGGGATCATCAGCAACAGGCCCTGCGAGGCCGTGAAGGTCGTCCCGAGGCCACCGCCCTGGAGCGCTCCGTGAAGGGCACCCGCGGCGCCCGCCTCGCTCTGCATCTCGACGACCTCGGGGACCGTTCCCCACAGGTTCGTCCGCCCCCGGTTCGACCACTCGTCGGCCAGTTCGGCCATTGGTGAAGACGGCGTGATCGGATAGATGCAGCAGACCTCGCTCAGCCGATGCGCCACCGAGGCGGCCGCCTCGTTGCCATCAATGGTGACGCGCATCAGCGTTTCTCCAAAGACAAGCCGCTCCACTCAGGCGGAGCGACCCAGGTCTCGGGCGGCGGGTCCGCTCCTTCGGAAAGCATCTCGATGGAATGGACGGGACACTGCTCGTAACAGACCCGGCAGCCGGTGCAGCGGTCGTAGTCGATGCGGTAGCGGTGCCCGGGGCCTAGCTTGATGATCGCGTCCTCGGGGCAGGCGCCGAAGCAGCCATCGCATTCGCAGCAGTTGCCGCATGACAGGCAGCGCGCAGCCTCATATGCAGCCTCGTCTTGCGACAAGGGGCCGACCACCTCGGCGAAGTCGGAGACCCGCTCCTGAGGCGGACGTTCCGGCTGCTGTCGGCGCATGGCGTCGCCGAAGAACCACAGGTTCAGCAGTTCTAAGTTGGCGACGGGATGCTTGGGGGCGGGCGTGTAGCGCTCCCCGCGCAGCCAGGCATCGATCTCGCGGGCGGCACGCTTACCATGCCCCACTCCAACGGTGATTGTGCGCTCCGCCGGGACCATGTCCCCGCCCGCGAACACCCCCGGCGCCCCGGTCATGAGCGAGTTCGAGACCTTGACCGTGCCGTCGCGTTGAAACTCGACGCCCGGGACCGAACGCATAAAGCTCGAATCTGTCTCTTGACCGAGCGCCAGTATCACGGTATCGGCCTCGAGCGTCTCGAAGCGGCCAGTGGGGCGCGGGACGCCATCCTCGTCGAGCTCCATCACCTCTACCTGCAGTCGCTCGCCCTGGAACGCCTTGATCGTCCGCAGCCAGTTCATTCGTACCCCCTCACGTTCGGCGTCCTGTGCCTCCTCCTCGTGGGCGGGCATCCGCTCGCGCGTGCGCCGGTAGACGATGAGGGCCTCCTCTGCGCCGAGTCGTCTGGCCGTGCGAGCCGCGTCAATTGCGGTATTTCCCCCGCCATAGACGGCCACGCGACGGCCGATTTGCGGGGGCTCGCCCGAGGCCACGCCGCGCAGGAACGTGACCGCATCGACGATCGGTCCCGCGTCCATCGCTGGGATGTCCACCCGCTTTGACAGATGGGCACCGACGGCCACGAAGACCGCGTCGAAGCTTCCCTCCCGGCGCTCGGCTTCGAGGTCCGTGACCCGGTGGCGACTGGCGATCTTTATGCCCAGCGCGTGCACCCGGTCGATCTCACCGTCGAGGACGTCGCGAGGCAGCCGGTAGGCCGGGATCCCGTAGCGCATCATCCCGCCGGGTTCATCGCCGGAATCGCGGATCTCCACCTCGTGCCCGAGCCGCGACAGGTGGCAGGCAGCCGAGAGGCCGCTTGGACCGGCGCCTATCACCAGCACCCGCCTTCCCGTCCTGCGGGTCGGAGCCTCCAATCGCCAGCCGCGCTCGAGCGCCAGATCGCCGAGAAACCGCTCGACGGAGTGGATCGACACGGCGCCATCGAGCAGCGCGCGATTGCACGCGGTCTCGCAGGGGTGGTAGCAGACGCGCCCGTGGATTGCCGCGAATGGGTTGTCGGCCACCAGCGCCCGCCAGGCCTCCTCGTGGCGGCCGGCGTTGACGTGGGCAAGCCAGGCCTGAATGTTCTCTCCGGCCGGGCAAGCGCCGTTGCACGGCGGCAGGAGGTCGACGTAGATCGCTCGCTCGGTGCGCACCGGCCCTGCGCGTGAGCGGCCGTGGACGAGGTCCGGCAGGGGAGTGATGTCGCGCCGCGGTCCGCCGGTCTCGTCGGCTCGTGGCGGCGGACGGCGCTCTGAACGCCGGGCTTGGGGTGAGCGCGCGGACACCGGGTGACCAATAATCACCAGCAGATCCGCGCCGTCCTCGGTAATTATCCGCAGGATTGCGCACTCGTTGACCCAACCGGGGCGCCGCCGACCAGTACTTTCCCGCACCTAACACGGTGCGGATTGCTGATTCGCGTGGCATCGAGACGCCCATAGCGTCATTCGTCGGTTGTGACCGGCGAAAGGACACCTGGCGCGAGCGACTGGCTGCTCGTCTACGACGACTTCAAGCCGGATGAGGAGGGGTTACGGGAAACCCTCACGTCGACCGGCAACGGCTACTTCTGCATGCGCGGTGCCGCCGAGTGGGAGGACGCCGACGCCGTGCACTACCCGGGGACCTACGCGCACGGCGTCTACAACCGCGAGTCGACGGTCATCGCTGGCCGGCCCGTTCCGAATGAGGATTTGGTCAACCTCCCGCGCGGGCTATCGCTCAAACTCAGCATCGAAGGCGAGGAGCCGTTCCGCCTGGAAAACGTCGAGCTTCTGTCATACCGACACACCTACGAGGTGCGGTACGCACTCCTCACCAGGGCGCTGCGCTTCCGCGACCGAGCCGGACGCGAGACTAGCCTCACCAGCCGGCGGTTCTTGAGCATGGGGAGAATGCACCTGGCCGCGATGGACTGGGAGCTCATACCCGAGAACTGGTCCGGACGCGTGGAGATCGTGTCCTCGATCGACGGCCGGGTTCTGAACCGGGGTGTGGCGCGTTACCAGCGGCTCTGGGGCCGTCACCTCGACCCCGAGGGCCCGCGGTTGCACGCGCCCGACGTGATCTCGCTGAAACTGCGTACACGCCAGTCGCAGATCGACGTCGCGGTGGCCGCAAGAACTCGGGCCTACAGAAACGGCGAGGAGCTCATGGCCGCCCGCATCACCCACCAGATGCCCGACTACATCCAGCAGGTAGTGACCCTGGATGTGCACCGGGGCGAGCCTGTACGGGTCGAGAAGATGGTCGCGCTCTACACCTCACGCGATCGCGCAATCAGCGAGCCGCTGGCGGCGGCAGGCAAGAGCGTGGAGCGTTACCCCGTCTTTGAGGAGGCGTTTGAGGGTCACGCGCAAGTATGGGAGCAGCTGTGGGAGGTTTGCGATATCAGACTGCCGCGCGATCCGGACGTGCAGTTTCTGGTGCGCCTCCATATCTCGCACCTAATGCAGACCTGCTCCTTGCTCACTCCTCACCACGACGCCGGCGTACCGGCCCGCGGCCTAAACGGGGAGGCTTACCGCGGACACGTCTTCTGGGACGAGCTGTATGTCTACCCGTTCCTGAACTACCGGCTCCCGGAGATCACCCGGGGCCTGTTGATGTATCGCTACCGCCGGATCGGCGAGGCGCGCGCCAACGCTCAGCAGGCAGGCCTTCGGGGAGCCATGTTCCCGTGGCAGAGCGGGAGCGACGGCGAGGAAGAGACCCAGCTCGTGCACATGAATCCGCTGTCCGGGCGGTGGGAGCCCGACCTCAGCCACCGGCAGCGCCACGTGAACGCGGCGATCTTCTTCAATGTCTGGCACTACTACCAGATCACCCACGACATCGAGTTTCTGCGCGAGTACGGGGCGGAGATGATGCTCGACATCGCGCGTTTCTGGTCCTCACTCGCGCACTACAACCCGGACCGCGATCGCTACGAGATCCACGGCGTGATGGGGCCGGACGAGTTTCACGACAGGTATCCGGGTGCGAGCGAGGGCGGGCTGCGAAACAACGCGTACACAAACGTGATGGTGGCCTGGATCTGCGAGACCGCTCGGCACGTGCTCGGGCTGCTGCCCGCGAGCCGGCGGAAGGTGCTCCGGGCCCGGGAGCACGTGACCGAAGAGGAGCTCGCCAGGTGGGCCGAGCTGAGCCGCAAGATGTTCGTTCCCTTCCACGGCGACGGGATCGTCAGCCAGTTCGAGGGATATGAGGAGCTCGAGGAGCTCGACTGGGAGCGCTACCGCGAGCGCTACGGAAATGTCCAGCGCCTCGATCGCATCTTGAGAGCGGAGAACGACGATCCCAACCGCTACAAGATCACCAAGCAAGCGGACGCGGTGATGTTGTTCTTCATGTTCACCGAGCATGAACTGTGCGGCGTGTTCGAGCGACTCGGCTACGACTACTGTCCCGAGACGGCCCGCAAAACGATCGACTATTACGATCGCCGGACTTCGCATGGTTCAACGCTGAGCCTCGTCACCCACGCCGGGGCCCTGGCTTCGATCGATCCCAAGGCGTCCTGGGAGCGGTTCCGGACAGCGTTGGAGAGTGACGTGCGCGACACCCAGGAGGGGACCACGAAGGAGGGAATCCATCTAGGCGTCATGGCCGGCACCTTGGACCTCGTACAGCGCGCGTACCTGGGAACCGAGGTCCGCGACGGCGTCCTTTACTTCGACCCCGCGCCGATCGATGCGCTGGACGGAATGGAGATCTCCATGCAGGTCAGGCGCACTCCAATAGTCGTCTCGCTGCGGGGGTCACAGCTAATGGTCCGGACTCACATGCACGGCTTCACGCAGCCGATCAGGGTGAGCGTCGGCGGCGTCGAGCGGCAGCTGGGCCAGGACGAGAGCTCCATCTTCACCCTCCCCGGCCGTGAAGCCTCGCGCGATGGCTCTAGAGGCGCAGGCAACAGCCGTATATCCGAGACAACCGCTCATTGAGCCGGGGGAAAACCCTGATGACGGCCGTCGCCGCCGGTCGTACGTTCACAGCACTCTCCACGACGAGAGCCCTTGAAGCAGCCTGACTGCTCGAACACCCACCAGGAGGATTGATCATGAGCCGCTACGTCCGCTTTTTTGAGGAGTTCGGGATGGGTGATGTGTCGCTGGTGGGCGGCAAGAACGCCTCGTTGGGGGAGATGTACCGAGAGCTTTCGGGCGAGGGGGTGCAGATCCCGCACGGGTTTGCGACCACCGCGGAGGGTTACCGCCACATGCTTGAACATGCGGGCGCGGTGGAGCCGTTGCGCGCCGCGCTCGACGGCTTGAACGCCGCAGACGTCATCGATCTGGCGCGGCGTGGCAAGATGGCGCGCGAGATCGTTTACGGCGCCGGCCTGCCAGACGATCTGGCGGGCGAAATACTCGCGGGCTACCGACAGTTGCAGCAGGAGTACGGTGCGGACGTCAGCCTTGCTGTGCGGAGTTCCGCTACTGCCGAGGACCTGCCCACGGCCAGCTTCGCCGGCCAGCAGGAGAGCTACCTGAACGTGCACGGCGACCAGAGCCTGCTCGAGGCATGCCGCCATTGCTCTGCGAGTCTGTTCACCGACCGCGCGATCCACTACCGGATCGACCAGGGGTTCGATCATTTCAAGGTGGCAGTTTCGATCGGCGTGATGAAGATGGTGCGCTCTGACCTTGCTGCATCTGGCGTGTTCTTCTCGCTTGACACCGAATCCGGTTTCCGCGACGTGGTACTGGTCACCGGGGCGTACGGGCTGGGCGAGAACGTCGTGCAGGGCGCGGTCGACCCCGACGAGTTCTACGTCCACAAGCCGACTTTTGAGCAAGGGTACGAGGCGGTTCTGCGCCGCCTGCTGGGGGACAAGGCCGTGAAGATGATTTTCGTCGAGGGGGAGACCAAGCACACCACCCGGAACGTCCCCACCCCCAAGGCCGACCGCGAGAACTACTGCATCGGCGACGACGACATTCTCAGGCTCGCCGACTACGCGATCAAGATCGAGCGCCACTACGGCCGACCTATGGACATGGAGTGGGCCAAGGATGGGCTCGACGGCGAGCTCTACGTCGTCCAGGCGAGGCCTGAGACGGTCGCCTCGCAGAGGCGAGAGACCATGCTTGAGAGCTACGTCCTCGACGGTCGAGGCGAGACTCTGACCGAGGGCCGCGCGGTCGGCGAGAAGATCGCCTCAGGGCCAGCGCATTCAATCGACAACCTGAGGTACCTGGAGGAGTTCAAGCCCGGCGAGGTGCTGGTCGCCGACACCACGACGCCCGACTGGGAGCCCGTCATGAAGACGGCCGCGGCGATCGTGACCAACCGTGGCGGCCGTACGTGCCACGCAGCGATCGTCGCGCGCGAACTGGGTGTCCCGGCGGTGGTCGGAACCGGGGATGCGACGAGAACCATCCCAGGCGGTAAGCAGGTCACGATCTCTTGCGCCGAGGGGGAGACCGGCCGCGTCTACGCGGACGCGGTGCCCTTCCATGTCGAGCGCACCGAGATCTCAGGCCTGGAGCGTCCGGAGACGCGCATCATGGTCAACCTCGGCAACCCTGACCTCGCCTTCAAGACCTCGTTCTTGCCCAATGACGGCGTCGGCCTGGCGCGGATGGAGTTCATCGTCAGCGAGTACATCAAGGCCCATCCGCTTGCCTTGCTGCATCCAGAGAAGGTCACCGATGCCGGAGCACGCGAGACGATCTCAAGGCTGACCCGGGGCCATCCCAGCGGTGACGCCTTCTTTGTGCAGCGTCTTTCGGAGGGCATCGGCACGATCGCGGCCGCGTTTTGGCCCAAGCCCGTGGTGGTGCGGATGTCGGATTTCAAGACCAACGAGTACGCGACCCTCATCGGTGGTGCGGACTTCGAGCCCGAGGAGGCCAACCCGATGCTCGGATTTCGCGGCGCCTCCCGCTATGCCCACCCGGCTTACGAGGACGGATTTGCGCTCGAGTGCCGTGCCATGAAGCGCGTCCGCGACGAAATGGGCCTCAAGAACGTGATCCTGATGTTGCCGTTCGTCCGTCGCGTGGAGGAGGCAGATCGTGTCCTTGGGCGGATGGCGGACTACGGTCTCGAACGCGGCAAGAACGGCCTCGAGGTGTATGCGATGTGCGAGATCCCCAACAACGTCATCTTGATTGACCGCTTCGCGCAGCGCTTCGACGGCTTCTCGATCGGCTCCAACGATCTCACGCAGCTCACGCTCGGCGTCGACCGTGACTCGGAGATCGTTGCCTTCGACTACGACGAGCGCGACGAGGGCGTCAAGGAGATGATTCGCCTGGCCGTTGAAGGCTGTCGGCGCAATCGAATCCATTCGGGGTTGTGTGGTCAAGCGCCTTCTGACTACCCGGACATGGCCGAGTACCTGGTCGACATCGGGATCGACTCAATCAGCCTCAACCCCGACACGTTGATCAAGACCACACGCCGGGTGCTCGAGCTGGAGAGACGCCTGGGACGTACGCCAAATGCCGCACAGCGCGAAGTCGCGCTGACGTGATCGCGTGCACAGCACAAAGTGCGGGTCCGCCGGACCCGGGCCCGCTCATACGTAGTTTTCCGACCGCGCCGGGGCGAGTTGTCCGGATGCCTAAGCCTCGAGCGCGCACGATGCTATGCCCATGCTCAGTGACACGATCGAAAAACAAAACAGCCCCGTCAACACAGACGCGCAGCTGAGACGCCAGGTCGAGCGGCTGCGCTCCGAGAACGAGCGGCTGCGCTCCGAGAACAAGCGGCTGCGCGCCGAGAACCGACAGCTGCATGCCACGCTCGCGACCTATGTGAACCGCGCCCGCTCAACCGCGGTGTACGGGCCGGTCGAGATGACGGCGGGAACCAACGTGGGACCGCGGCGCCACTCGTGATAGCGGCGCCAGCGCTTGCGGTTGCGCGTGCCACACTAGTCGTTCTCGACGGCTGGGGGCTCGCACCCGCGGGGCCGGCTAACGCGATCTCGTTGGCAACCACGCCCGTGTTCGATGAGCTGTGGTCGTCGTATCCCCATGCTCAGCTCGATGCATCGGGGCGGGCTGTCGGCCTGCCCGTCGGCCAGATGGGCAACTCCGAGGTGGGACATCTGACCCTCGGCGCTGGCGCGGTGGTACCCCAGGATCTCACCCGCATCGATGCCGCGATAAGCCGCGGCCAACTCGCGGCCAACCCGGTTCTACGAAAGTCGTTCGGCCTCGCTGAGCGAGTGCACCTGATCGGGCTTGTATCCGATGGTGGTGTGCATGCCGGCCTAAGCCACCTCCGAGCCCTGATTGCGCTCGGCGCGGAGCTGGGTGTGACCGACCTCGTTGTCCATGCCTTCACAGATGGCCGGGACACGCTGCCCAGATCTGGGGCTGGATATCTGGAAACGGTTGAACACTCGATGGCTCAGGCGGGTACGGGAAGAGTTGGCTCGGTCGTGGGGCGATACTGGGCGATGGATCGCGACCACCGCTGGGAGCGGATCCAGCGGGCCTATGACCTGCTGGTGCACGGGCGAGCCGACCACCATGCCGCGACGGGCGCTTCCGCTGCGCGGGGCGCGTACGAGAGAGGGGAGACCGACGAGTTCATCACGCCGATAGCGGTCGGCGAGGAGGCCAGGATCCGGGCCGGCGACTCGGTCATCGCTTTTAACTTCCGGCCCGATCGGATGCGCGAGATCACGCGTGCCCTAGCGGAGACCGCCTTTACGGAAGTCGATCGCCGGGGCTCGCTGCCGGTCGGCCACTACGCCACGATGACCCGCTACGAAGATGACTTCCCATATCCCGTTGCCTTTGAAGCGCAACGTCCCGCCATCACACTGCCGGGGGTGTTGGCGCGCGCAGGCCGGCGTCAGCTGCACGTGGCCGAAACCGAGAAGTACGCCCACGTGACCTATTTCTTCAATGGCGGAGCGGAGCAACCGTGCGACGGGGAGCGGCGCATATTGGTGCCATCGGCCCGAGACGTGCCGACCTACGACCACAAACCAGAGATGAGTGCGCCACAGATCACAGAGGCGTTCGCGCGCGCTTGGCGCGACGATTCGCCGGCGTTCGCGGTGGTCAATTTCGCCAACGCCGACATGGTCGGTCACACAGGTGTGATCCCGGCCGCGGTGAAGGCGGTCGAGACCGTTGATCGGTGCCTGGGCGAGCTGATCGCTGCCGTGCACGCGTCGCACGGCGTGTGCCTCATAACCGCCGACCACGGCAACGCGGAGCACATGCTCGAAAGCGACGGCGGCCCGAACACCGCTCACTCGACCAACCCGGTGCCACTGATCCTGACTTCTCCGCGGCGCAAGCTCCGCGCCCGGGGAGCCCTCGGTGACGTCGCTCCGACCGTGCTCGAGGTCCTCGGCGTGCCTCAGCCAGCCGAGATGACCGGAACGTCGATGATCGCGTCCCCCGCGGTGGCTTGTCCGCGGCCGGTGGCCGGCCATGGTGTCGCCGGCCGTCCATGACTGCTATCCGGACCGAGAAGCTGTGGAAGCGCTACGGCGCCACCGTCGCCCTCGACGGGCTGGATCTCGAGGTGAACGAGGGCGAGGTCTATGGCTATCTCGGCCCCAACGGCGCCGGCAAGACGACCACCATCAGGCTGTTGCTGGGGTTGCATCGCCCGAGTGGCGGCCGCGCCGAAGTCTTCGACCTCGACTGCTGGGGCGATCCAGTCGCCGCACACCGTCGGGTCGCCTATGTGGCCGGCGAACCCGCTCTGTGGCCGTCGATGACAGCGCAGGAGACGCTCGAGTTTCTTGCGCGGCTGCGTGGCGGGGTGGATCGCGGTTATCAGCGACAGCTGGTCCAGTTGTTCAGGTTGGAGCTTTCGACCAAGGTGCGCGCGCTATCCAAGGGCAATCGTCAGAAGGTGGCGCTGATCGCCGCACTAGCGAGCAGAGCGGAGCTGCTGTTGCTCGACGAGCCCACCGGAGGGCTTGATCCGCTGATGGAGCGCGTCTTTCGCGATTGCATTGCAGAGGCCAGCAAGCGAGGTCAGACCGTTTTTCTGTCCTCCCACGTGCTGGCCGAGGTTGAGGCGGTCTGCGACCGCGTGGGAATTCTTAGAGCCGGCCGCCTCGTGGACCAGGGAACGCTCGCGGAGCTGCGTCACCTGAATGCGCAAACGCTCGAGGTCACGTTCGATGGAAAGGCTCCGAAGCTTGCGCCGTTGCCGGGAGTCGCCGTGGCAGCGATGGGGGTTGGGGGGTTGCGGCTCGAGGTCTCGGGCCCTCTCCGGCCGGTCCTCGCCGCGCTCGCCGACCACCCGGTCGTGAGCCTCACGAGCCGCGAGCAGTCGCTCGAGGAGATCTTCCTACACCACTACGACCATGACGACGGCCGTCGCGACCGCTAGTGGTCCCCGCGCGACGACGCGCAGAGGACCACTCCCGCCGCTGACGCGCCGAGCCCTGCGTGACGCCCGGGCCCGCACACTCGGATTTGGATGCGTATTCGCCGCGCTCGCCTCCCTTCAGCCGGTCGGTTATCGGCACACCTATCCCACGCTCGCCGACCGTTTGAGCTTCGCCCACAGCTTCGCCCACAACAAGGCCGTGGAACTCCTTTACGGCAAGGCCTATGACCTCGTCACGGTTGGCGGCTATACCGCCTGGCGCGTCGGCGGCACCCTCGCCGTCTTCGCCGCTCTCTTCGGCCTCCTGGGGGCGGTGCGGGCGCTTCGCGCCGAGGAGGATGCCGGCCGAGCCGAGCTTGTGCTGTCGGGTTGTGTGGGCAGGGTCGCTGCTTTCGGAGCATCGCTTATGGCGGTCGCAGCCGGAGTGGTCTTTCTCTTTGCGGCCGCGTTCACGGGATTTGTCGTCGGCGGGTTGCCCGCCGGGGGTTCGGCGTACCTCGCGCTCGCGATCGCGTCCGTCGCTCCCGTCTTTGCTGGGGTGGGCGCGCTCGTCAGCCAGCTCGCGCCGAGCAAGCGGACGGCCATCGAGCTCGGCGGCGCGCTGGTGGGAGTGTGCTTTCTCCTGCGGGTGATCGCCGACACAGCGCCGGGAGCCGGGTGGGTGGATTGGCTGACGCCGTTCGGATGGGCGGAGGAGCTTCGTGCGTTCAGTGGCGCTCATGCTCTGGTACTGGTGCTGCCGCTAGCGACGAGCGTGCTGGCGCTTTGGACCGCTGCGCGCCTCGCGACACGACGAGACCTTGGTCTGGGGATGCTCTCGGCCCACGAGCAGTCCCGGCCTCGCCTCGGCCTCTTGTCCTCGTCGACCATGCAGGCGCTGCGCAGCGAGCGAATCGCGCTCGCGGTCTGGGTCGTTTCGGTCACCGCCCTTGGCCTCGTAATCGGGGTGGTCTCGAAGAGCGTTTCGGGTCTCGGAATCTCGAAACAGCTCGAGCACGCCCTGGCGAAGCTGGGTGCTGGCTCCGGGCTGACGCCGAAGGCCTATATCGGTTTCTCGTTTGGCTTCTTCGTCCTCGCCATCAGCGTGCTCGCTGTCTCACAGATAGCGGCCGCTCGGCATGAAGAAGCCGACGGGCGGGTTCAGACAATCTTTTCGCTGCCGGTGAGCCGCCAGCGCTGGTTGAGCGGCCGGCTCGCGCTCGGAGCCGCCGCCGTGCTGGCGGTCTCGATCTGTGCAGCCGCCTCTACCTGGATCGGTGCTGGGTCGCAGGGCGTGGCGATCTCGGCATCGCAAATGCTCTTAGCCGGCATCAACTGCTTGCCGGTGGCGATCCTGTTTTTGGGAATCGCCGCGCTCGCCTACGGTGTGGCGCCGCGTGCAGGGACTGCCATTGCCTACGGTCTCCTCATCGCTGCGTACCTGTGGCAGCTCATCGGCACCCTGCTCGGCGCTCCTGGGTGGCTCAAGAAGCTGACGCCATTCGCTCATGTGGGGCTTGTTCCAGCTCGACCTTTCGGCGTTGGCGCGGCGCTCGTGATGCTGGGAATTGGACTGGCCGCCGGGCTTGGCGCGGTGGCGCCGTTCAAGCGCCGTGACCTCGCGGACGCGTGAGCGCGGCGGTCGCATTTGAGCGATTAACGGTCCGACGCGGCGGGCGGATAGTCCTGCACGAGCTGGCGGGACTTTCTCAGCTGGAAGGGTGACAGGCCTGTTCGGACCCAGCGGCAGCGGCAAGTCGACACTCATCCGGGCGATTGCCGGCGTGCAGTCAGGTATCCAAGGGGACCTGGCCGTGTTGGGAGACGCCCCGGGGAGCGCTGGGGTGCGTAAGCAGCTCGGCTACATGACGCAGGCGCCGTCGGTCTACGAGGACCTCACGGTGGGCGAGAACGTCAGCTACTTCGCGGCCATCCGCGATGGTCAGATCGGCGACGTGCTAGAGCGAGTGCAGCTCGGCGACCAAGCCCATCAGCTTGTGCGCAACCTTTCCGGGGGGCAGAGGGCGCGGGTATCACTTGCGGCTGCCCTTGTCTGCCGGCCGGGGTTGCTGTTGCTGGACGAACCCACAGTCGGTCTGGATCCGCTGCTTCGCCGGGACTTGTGGCGTCTGTTCGGGGAGCTCGCGAACGAAGGAGCGGCGCTCCTTGTCTCGAGCCACGTACTCGACGAGGCCCGTCGCTGCGACGAAGTCATCCTGCTGCGGGAAGGACGCATCGTCGCTCAACTCACGCCGGCCGAGCTCGTCGCCAGAACGGGGACTGAAGACCTCGATGAGGCCTTCATCCGCTTGATCGAGGGCAGATGAGCGCGCGGCGCACGCTCGCCACCTCGCGACGTGTGCTGCTGCAACTGCGCCATGACCCGCGGACCATTGCCCTGCTCCTGCTCGTGCCCTGCGCACTGGAAACGCTCCTGCGGCTGATCTACGCTCACCGCCGGGCCGTCTCGATCAGGTGGGGGCGCCACTGCTGGCGTTGTTCCCGCTTACCACGGTGTTTCTCGTGACGTCCATCGCTCTGTTGCGCGAACGCTCGACCGGAACGCTTGAGCGTCTCCTGACCACTCCACTGGGGCGACTGGAGCTGCTGGGCGGCTATGCGCTCTCGTTCGGTCTGCTGGCGGGGTTGCAATCAGGAATCGTGATCGCTCTGACGCTCGGGCCGCTCGGCCTGCATATCAATGGTGCCGTTGGTCTGCTCGTGGTGCTGGCTGTGTGCGTTGCGCTGCTCGGCACAGGTCTCGGCCTGTTGGCGAGTGCCTTCGCACGCAGCGAGTTTCAGGTCGTCCAGTTCTTTCCTCTGATCGTCCTGCCACAGTTTCTTTTGTGCGGGCTGTTGGTCGCGCGGCAGAAGATGCCCGGCACGCTCCATGCGGTCTCCGATGCGCTGCCGCTCTCGTACGCGGTCGATGGGATGCACCACCTGACGCGTGAGCGCGGCGCGAGCGGGGTCGTCGTGGCGGATGCAGCCATCGTGTTGGTATTCGCCGCAGGCGCGCTGGTGCTCGGGGCGGCGACGCTGCGTCGCCGAACCGCTTGACGCCCGCCCTAGCCTGCGCATCGCCCGGCGTGCTCGTCGCGGTTCGAGCGGCGACTTCTTGCAGCTGGCAGGACTACGTACGCGGCCTGAGCACCCGAGCCACCGGGATTGCTACTGATCCTTTGCGGGGCGATTCCCGGTGCCTCCGAGCAGTTCCGCGCGCTCACGCATGCCGGCAAGTCCAAAGCCGTTTGTTTTGGCCGCCGCGTCAAACCCGTTGCCGTGCAGCGAGCAGCGTGCGGACCAGGGTGCCGCTGCCGGCGACGAGGATCGTGCTTTCGGTGAAGGTAGCCCGATGACTTGAGCTGAAAAACCTCGGGTGCGTCCCTGGGGCGAAGACGACTCTCTGTCCGAGATACTCGCCGGTAACTACCTACCCGACGGAGGATTCCATGGTTGCTCGCCTGTGCCCCTTGCGTGCCGTGACCGTTGCGGCAGCGGTCGTGACGATTGGCGTGGTGGCTCTCCCTGCTCGCGCGAACAGCACCCCGGCGCCGAGGGTGGTAGTCAAAAATACGCACGACTCGGGCCCGGGCTCGTTGCGCGACGCCGTCACGAATGCTGTGGACGGAGAGACGATCAAGGTCCCGGCCGGGCACTACCGACTCACGAGCGGTGAGCTCTCGACCGATGTGTCGCTGCACATATCCGGCGCCGGGGCACGCAAGACGCTCATCGACGGAACCGGCACGAGTCGCGTCATCGAGGACACCTCTGCGACGGCGAAACTGTATTTGTCGGATCTGAGCGTCGAGAACGGAAACTCTCAGGGGGGTGACGGCGGCGGCGTCGAAACCGCCGGTGCTCTTACTCTGGTGCGCGTCGCCGTTGTTGACAATCGAGCCGGTAACAACCACCAGATTGAGAACGGCGGGGGCATCGAGGTCTCCGGGAACTTCGTCGTGCGCAGCAGTCTGATCGCTCATAACCTCGGCTATAGCGGCGGCGCCGCCGAGGCCGAGTCGACGCTCGAGCTCATCAACAGCACGGTGGCTGACAACCAAGCGGGTAGCGCGACCGTGGGCGACAACGGCGTCAGCGGGGCCATCGAGACTGACGATAAGCCAGCGAGCGTCGTCAACAGCACGATCGCTTTCAACAGGTGCTTCAACGGCTCCACCTGCGGTGGTGCGTTCTACAACGGTGACTTCACCTTCACTAACAGCATCATCGCCGAGAACTTCGGCTACCTCGATAACGGTCACCGGGCGGGAAGCAAGGCGAATCCAGCATCTCAGACGAATTGCGACGGACCCGTCGCCTTTCGGTACATGACGGCGGGTTACAACCTCGGTGGCACAGTCGACTGCGGGCTGACCAAACCCACCGATCAGCAGAAGGTCAATCCCAGGCTGGGCCAGCTGCGAGACAACGGGGGCCCCACCGACACGTTGGCCCTCGGGAAGGACTCCCCAGCGATCGACCGGGTTCCCGCTGCGAGGTGTCCCAAGATAGATCAGCGCGGCAAGCGCCGGCCCGATCACCACGAGCGCAGGTGCGACATCGGCGCCTACGAGCACCAGGACCCGTAGGCGGGCGGGCGCGGCGACCAGGGTGCGCCGATACCCAGCGAAGGAACGCAGGGTCGAGTCGCTCGGGACAGCCGGTGGCTTGGATCGAGCGGCCACGATTACGCAGCCGGCGGTGAAGCACTCCCCGCATGCATCGCCAGCGGGCCGGGCGTGCGCGATGACTGTGTCCGCTCGGCTCAGGCGCAGGTCAAGCGTCGAGCTGTTGTTCCCCTCGAGATCCACTCCTCGCCGCGGGTCAGCTCCTGCTGATGCGCGCGCCACTGCTCAGTCGGGATGGCCATCCAGCCCGGCTGCAGGGGTTAATTCGGCACACCACAACGCTGTTGCAGGTAGCGCCGTTGCGACAGGCCGCGGCGAGGAGGTCCAAGGTGTTCCGTCAGCGCGAAGGAGCAACGGCTCCCTTGGAGTAGCTAGGTGGCCGTGGGACTTGGTGGACTCGGTCATGTTCACTCCGCCTGCGCGTCGGCTCCGCCGGCCTCTGATCTAATCGCCTGGTGCATATAGGCCGCGGACCGAGGAGAGGACATGAGTGCCAAATGGAATGATGGGCGGCGTTTCGAGGGAAGGGTGGCGGTGGTTACCGGGGGCGGGGGGACGCTAGGTGGGGCTGTTGCCCGAGGCTTCGGCTCAGAGGGCGCCACGGTCGCGCTCGGCTATCGCTCCTCTCGCTCGCAGGCCGCGGAAGTCGTGGCGGAACTAAAGGGCCGCGGCGGGCACGCTCACTCCAGCCGCCTCGACATCACGGATCAGGACTCGGTAGACGCGTTTGTGGCCGACATCGGGCAGCGGTACGGCCGGTTGGACGTCCTCGTCAACGCCGCTGGTCGCCTCGACGAGGCCGACACGGTGAGGTTCAGCGAACTGGACACGGCCGCAGCGGGCGCCCTGTTTCAGGTTGATGTGATCGGAACTATGCGGATGTGTCACGCCGTAAGGCCGATGATGCTCGAAAGTGGCGGCGGTGCCATCGTCAACTTCTCGAGCACCTACGGGAACGGGACAAACCCCGAGAACGCGATCAACTTTGTTCCCGTCACCTACTCCACCGCGAAAGGAGCAATCCGCGGCTTCACCACCACCCTGGCCCGGGACCTAGCCCCGGAAATCCGTGTTAACGCGGTCGCTCCCGGCCCGATCTCGGGGGAGTGGGAGACTGAGTGGGGAGTCGCGCCCGAGCACATCGAGGAGGCAATTGCGATGAACCCGCTGAAGCGTTTCGGCAAGCCGGAGGAGATCGCCGAAACGGTCGTGTTCCTGGCTTCGGACGGGGCCGGGTACATTACCGGTCAGGTGATCCACGTAGACGGCGGCTGGGTGCTAGCCGGTTAGCACTTTCAGCCTACAGGCGCCCAGCATCGCTCCCAGCACCGAGTCGCTCACGAGACCATCGGCCAGGCGATGAAGGGAGGCGAGCACCGACACCTGGGCGAGATGCCAGGCGAACATGCCTGAGCGGTCGGCGATCACTACAACCCCGCCGGCGCCACGCTCAATCAGGCCCTTCGCTGGAATGGCAAGGCGTGGAGACTGGTGAAGACGCCCCAGCTAGGCGGGACAGCCGACGATCCGCGACTCCTTCTCCGCGCGCGAGTCGTCGTAAGCTGGCTCGCGTTATCTCAACTGAAGGAGGAGCCTTGTACGCGCGAGTAGCGACATTTGAGAGCGACCCCGCCAATGTAGACAACGCGATCGACATGGTTCGCGGGGAAGTTGATTCAGGTGAAACACCGCCCGAGCTTAAGGGCGCGAAGATGATGATGCTTGTCAACCGGGAGACCGGCAGAGGCGTCGGCATCACTCTCTTCGAAAGCGAGGAGGCGATGCGCCGCGGCGACGAGGCGCTCAACGCCATGAGCCCCGGGGCCAGTGAGCGTCGCACCTCAGTCGAGTTCTACGAGGTGCCGGTTCAGACGATCGCCTGATGCCGCGACTGTTCTGGCGCCCCCAGGATCCCTGAGCCGGGAGCCCTACTCGCTACTCGCGTCTGACCGCGGACCGCCCACCAACCAGCCAATCAGCCGCACGCTGGCTTTCGATGCGGGGGCCTACACGGCCGTGCGCCGCTGCTGTGCGCCGGCGGAGGTCACGTGGCCAGACAAGATGGCAGAGATCTGCTGGTGAAGGTGCATGCGCGTATCGGTGTGGAGGTTGGGATCCACTAGCGTTGCCTCCACCAAGCTCGGAACGTGATCGTCGCGTGTCTCGTGCGCCCTTCGCTGTGCCTCGCTCCCCTCGGGTCCGTACACGGCTTCGTGCGCTGCTCGCAGCACCCCAGTGATCTCATGGGCAAGGCGCAGCCGCTGATCGGTGTGGAGGTTCGGATCGACGAGCACGTTGTTGACGAGCCTCACCAACTGTCGATCTTCGTCGACCTTTTGCGATTCGTGCTGCTCGCTCATCGTTCCTCCGCCGGTCGCCTCGCGCAACATCTCATAATCGATGTTCAGTCTGGCTCCCGGAGCCGTTCCCGGCATCCGTATACCTCCGTAGCGCGTGACACGTCTTCACGCCCGCGCGGTGAAACCGCCTCGCGTCCAAAGCACCGGGACGATCTCCGACCGGATTTGTCCCGTGCCCGTCATCAGTAGTTCACGCAGGCGACCTGCCGCTCGACACGGAGGTGATGCCCTCCAGGTGACGAAAGGATCCTCGCATGCGTAAATCTCTGATGACACTTCTACTGACTGCAGGCTTCATAGCCGCGATAGCGCCGGCGTCCAGCGCGCAGACGCGAGGGATGCATTGGTGTCGGCAAGGACAACCACCGCTACTTGCATCGGCTGCTACCACGTGCCAGTACGCGGGGAAAATCATCGACGCCTATGTGAACGTCTGTCATGAAGCGCGCCACTGCCGCGTTCATCTGTACATGGGCGAGTCGCGCGTCCGCTACTTGATCACATGCGACCGCACAGGATCCCATCGCGACGGGTCTGTTTACTGCTATGGACCCGCCGCCAAGCACATCTGGACGCGGTTCTCGGCTGTTATCTAAGTCCCCTCCTGCGCTGCGTGTCCTGATCGCAGACGAGAACCAGCAGCGGATAGCCGAGAGAGGCCTCCTTGCCCCCCGACGAGGCGTTTGCGGAGACCTTGCCCCCCGACGAGGCGTTTGCGGA
>DASRHQ010000083.1:0-91175 GCA_035650455.1 Solirubrobacteraceae bacterium | reverse complement strand
CCCTCGATCCGCACGATCCACCGTCGCGCCGACCTCTATCCCCAACCGCGCAGCTTCCGACCCGAACGCTTCCTCGGAGCCGATGCGCCCGATACCTACACGTGGCTGCCTTTTGGCGGAGGCACCCGCCGGTGTCTGGGGGCGAGCTTCGCGTTGACCGAGATGCGCATCGTCCTGGCGCGGATCCTGGAACGGACGCACCTGGTCCCCGTCGACCGCCGCCCCGCCCGCACGCAATTCCGACTAATCACCCTGGGCCCCCGTGGCGGCGTGCGCGCCATCCAGGAGGCCGCTCCGGTGCCTGGAGAAGTTGTCACGCCGGTACAAGTCAGTTAGGCTCGCGCATCGAGGGCGATGTACAGGTCGGGGCGTGCACGGTGCGGACTCGCGCTGATTGTCGTGATGGGTCTATTGCTGGCGCGAGCAAATCCGGCGGCAGCGAGAGGGCTGCCGGCCGTCGCGGGAACGGGCACAACTCTGCAGCGATGGGGGCACGACGCTCTGAGCGTGCTCGGAGGTATAGGCCTACTGGCTTTGGCGCTGCTCGGCTTCATTACAGCGGCGTTGCTCGCTGCCGTGATCTTGCTTCGGTTCCCACCAATTACAGCTGCCGCACGCTGGCTCTCTCAGCGACGGTTCTCGGCAGTCGACCTCTATACGCCTCGTCTGTCCCGATGGCTTTGGAAGCCACTGGCACGAATGTTCGTGCGTTCGTTCGTGTGGCTCGTTGGCCTCCGGGTTCGCGTCGAGAACTTCAAAGCCTCAGACGATCAGGACGCCACCGCCCACCAGTTAAACGCAGTAGTTCGTTCTGTACTCGGCGCCGGAGGCGTTACGCCCGCAACCGGAACCAGTTGGCTTGTGACCACACCTCTCGGATCGGCGGGACTCCTGGCGGACATGGCCGATGCACTTCGCGATGTTCCACAGGGTAAGGGGATCGCTGCGGCTCTCCGGTTGATCAACAAGCTCATCCCTCGAGATGCTTTCAGCGTAACCGGTGATCTTCTCAACGCGGGCAGCCGAGGTCCGGGACTGGCTCTTTCGTTGAGCGATCGCAACGGGGACATTCGAGCAACTGAGACGTTATGGGCGGGCGACTACGACCAGACACCGGCGAGGCCAACGGCTACAACCACTTCTGACGTCGTCGCGCGATTGGGCGTCGCCGCCGGTGCGTGGACCATTTATGCAGCGCTCGAGCAGCGGCAGAACACCGTGCGGTACAAGGCGCTTGGATCGACAAGATGGCGGAGCTACGCATTGTTTCGCGCGGGGCTTGAGGCCCACCGCTGTGAGCAAATTGGTCTCGCTCGCATGCTGTATGCCAAAGCCGTTGACGACGATGGCTCCAACGATCCGGCGCTGGCAAACCTGGCCCGGCTCGAGCTTCAGGCAGGAGATCATGCGATCGCGGCGGCTCGGCTCCAAAGGGTGATGGAAGACACGCACGATGTTGAGCCAACACGGTTCCGGCAGTTCCTCAATAGAACCCACGAGGAACCACTGAACCAGGCACAGACCAACCGGCGGAGAAGGCTACTCCGGGATACGCTTTGGTACCAGGCCGCGTACAACCTGGCGGTCGCGCAGTTAGAGGGCCGTAAGGCGGAGTCTGCGCTCCACACGGTCCTGCACCTTTGCTCCGAGCTCCAGAGCGCGTTGTTCGACCTTCAAAAGCGTCACACCCCGCGCTCTCACGCAGAACCTATTGAAGCCGTCCTGCACCGGCTGCGTGGGCCGTCGATCGTTCTATTGGCGGAGGCGATCCGTAGGGCTGTGCCTGCGTTGGATCTAAATCAACTTCAGGAGCTGCACACCAAGCTGCGCAATCTGGAGCGCCGGGTCCTGGCGCCCCCGCACCTGCTGCCGCAGACGACGCTCAATGAGCTTACGGACGCGCTGGTCATGAGGTTGCGGGGCGACCCCACCGCCACCAGCCTCACGCGCTACAACATCTCTTCCTACGACACCGCTGTCGGAAGCTACGACGATGCAATCGCTCAGCTACACCTGGCGGTCAGCGGCTCTCCGGACATCATTGCCCGAGCGCAGAGCGATCCCTCGCTGGAGAACTTGAGGAAGGAGCGTCGCAAGAAATTCTTCGACGCCATCGGCAAGCCACTACCGCCTTCGTTCTTCAAACGGGTTGTCGCGCTTACACGCTGGCCTTGGGCGACCCGGCGGAGAAGCTGAAGCCGAAGAATCCGACGGCGCTCGCGAGCAGCGCGACCAGCGAAAGGCTCCAGCTGCCGGTTAGCGCGTGCAGCGCGCCGAACATGAAGGGACCCGCGGCCGCGATTAGGTATCCGGCCGACTGCGCCATCGCGGACAGCGCGGCGGCGTGACTCGGGCCGCGTGCGCGCAGTGCCATAAACGAAAGCGCGAACACGAGTGCCGGCCCGCTGCCGCAGCCCGCGAGTATGACCCACAGCAGGGAGACGTGCGGGGCAACGAGCAGCCCTACGTACGCGATCGCACAGCAAGCTGCCGCGGCGGCGGCGGGAGCGCGGTGGTCGCGCCGATGGTCGGCTAACAGCGGCAGGGAAAGCGTGGCAACGATCGCTGCGAGTTGATACGCGAGCAGCTCGAAACCGGCACTGCGAGCACTGACATGATGCGAGCGCAGGAAGCTCGGCAACCAGCCAATCATCACGTAGAAGCCGAACGATTGAAGGCCCATGAAGGCAGTGACCTGCCACGCGACGCGCGACCGCCACGGCAACGGCGTGTGCCTCCGCGCGGGCCCGGGATCTTGTCTGCCCCACACCCGAGGGAGCCACAGCACCATGCCGGCCAACACCAGAACGCTCCATGCGCCGAGGGACACTCGCCACCCTCCTGGGAGGACGTCAGCCAATGGGACCGCCACGCCCGACGCGATCGCCGCGACGAACCCCATCGTGTTGGCGTAGAGCGCGGTGATCGTGCTCTGTCGCGCGGAAAAGTGCTGCTTGACGAGCGCCGGCAGGAGCACGTTGGCCATGGCAACTCCGGCGGCCAGAACGACCGTCCCTACAAACAGTGTGAACGCCGACGGCAGCGAGCGAACGACGATCCCCGCGAACAGGGCGACCATGGCCGCGAGCAGTGCGTTCTCCATGCCAACTCGCCGCGACAGCCGCGGGGCATAGGGCGAGAAGGCCGCGAAACAGAGCACGGGCGCGGCGGTCAGCAGGCCGGCCGCGGTACCGGACAACCCGTAGGCATGCGTTATCTCCGACAACAACGGTCCGACGGCGGTGATCGAGGCGCGCATGTTCGCGGCGATCAGAACGATTCCCAGCAGAAGCATTGGTCGCGCCAGATTAGATTGATCCTGCGACGACGCCCTGGCGAGTCACCTGGCGAGCCGGCTACGTCGCCTACGGCTCCAGCGCATCGGTCGCCGGCTCCAGTCGGCGATCACGGTGAGCGGCCGCGCCGCTCTCCGGTTCTCGGCCGTAGCGTCTGAGCGCGGGGAAAGCCGCCACGATCGCGGCCGTCCCGATCAGACATGCGAGGCCACCGGACACGACCGAGAAGCGGGCGCCGGCCGCACCGGCGACGGATCCGGACTCGATGTCGCCCAAGCGGGGGCCACTGGTAACCACGAGCATGTAGACCGCCGACATGCGGCCGCGCATCGAGTCTGGGGTTACGGTCTGGTTGATTGTCGTCCGGCACACGGCGCTGACCGAGTCGGCGGCGCCGGCGAGCGCGAGCAGGGCTGCGGCGAGCCATAGCGATCCGGCCAGGCCGGCGAGCGCGATCGCCGAGCCCCAAGCGACCACGGCCCAGATCACGATCATGCCCAGGCGGCGCGCGTGCGTCAGCCACCCGGTCGTCAGCGCGGCGACCGACGCGCCGACGGCGACCGACGCGTAGAGGATGCCCGTCCCGGTCGCCCCCGCGTGATAGACGCTCACCGACAGGACGGCGAACAGCGCACGGGGCATGCCGAAGGTCATCGCGACGAGGTCGATCGCGAAGGATCCGAGCAGGGCCTGGTTTCTGCGCACGAATCTCAGGCCCTCGGCGATGGAATGAAGGACGGGCTTATGGCTCTGGCCGGCCGGCGGGCGCTGTGGGCCGATGGCCCAGGCGCCGTAGACCATCGCGAGACAGCTGAGTGCATCGGCCGTATATGCCCAGGGGAGGCCAAAAGCGCCGATCAGCACGCCGCCCAGCCCGGGTCCCACGACCATGGTGACTTGAATCAGACCGTAGTTGACAGCCAACGCGGAGCGCAGCCGGGCCGGATCGACGAGGTTGGGGATGATCGCGGAGCGGGCCACGTTCTGAAGTGCGGCGAACGCGGCCAGCAGTGCTGCAAGCAGGTAGAGGAGGACGACCGGCGGATGGCCTCTGAATGCTGCGGCTGCGAGCGCGCCCGCAGCCAGGACCAACCCGATCTGGTCGAACAGCAGAAGCTTGCGCCGATCCATGCGGTCCGCGATCGCGCCCCCGATCAGCGAGGCCGAAATCAGCGGAACGAGCTCGACCGCCCCCAGCAGTCCGACCAGCAAAGGCGAGTGCGTCTCGATGTAGAGCTGGTACGGGAGCGCCACGAGCGTCGCCTGCGTGCCCAGGTTGGACACGACATTGCCCAGCACCACCCGCCGCAGGTCACGGCTTTCACGAAGCGCCGTGAGGTCCGGGCGGAGTTTCGCGACGAGCACTGCGCCGAGGGTAGCCTGGGCGCTACGAGGTCCTGCTCACCGGCGGAACGAGATTGGGCCAGCCCTATATGACGCCGCTCGGCGATCGCGGCGCCGGACGGGATGGCACGACGATTCGGCCGCAGAGCCGCAGTTCGGTCGCAACCGCCTCAGGCAGTTGCCTGATCGGGCACGTCCAGCTGGACGCCTCAAACTCGCGCACCCACCTGCCGTCAACGCGGTGCAAGATCAACGTCACTTGATTGCCGAACGTCCCGCAAGGACCGGAATGATCGAGGTCGATCCGCGCATATGTGCCGTCGGGGAGGACGGCCGTGAGCCGCGCGCAGTTCAGTCGAAGGCCGAATTGCGTCGCCAAAGTACCGGAGCCCGGCGGCCGCGGCGAGGAGCCGCTCGATGACCCCGGCGCGCGACCACCACCCAACGACGCAACGATGATTGCCCCCGCGATAACGGCGGCGATCAACCCAACAGATACCAGTCCGGCGCGAACGGGAACGCGCGCTTGCAGCTTGGTGAGCGCGGCCCTGACACGCCCCTTCTCCACGACGATCGTGACTCGGACCTCTTCGGGTCCGGACCCGAAGTCGGAGCTCCCTTTCTTCGCCATCGGGTTTCCAGTATGCGCCGACTTCGGCTCGCCATCAAGACATCGGTGGTCGGTGACCTGGGTGGTACGGTGGCTTTGAGATGGCGCGAATTCCGCTTCTCCAGACCGCCGAACTCAAGTCGTCAGACGTCATCCACAAGCGCTTCAGCTCATTGCCTGCGGACGCGACGGTCGCCCAAGTCCGCGACTGGTTCGCCGAAAGCTCCCACCGGAGGATGGCGTTCCTGGCCGACAACGGACGCTACGCAGGCTCGCTGACGCGCGACGATCTCGACGGCGACCTGGACCCGAGCGATTCCGCTGCGCGCTTGGCCACGGCCGGACCTACGATTGCGCCCGACGCTCCAGCGCGCGCCGGCTACGAGCTCGCCATCGCGACGCCCGCCCTACGCCTGCCGGTGGTAGGCGGCGACGGCACTCTGATCGGAGTTATCGGCGTCACCGATGACCTCGCCGCGTTCTGCGGCGCCGATTAGCCAGGGCCACACGCCGTGAAGTGCTGGGTGAACACGATCAGTCGTGATCACGTTCGCGCGGGCGTTGCCGGAGGCTTTACGCAGGCTGGCCACGGCAAGGCATCTGGGCTCAAACGGCTAAGCGCCGGAGACTGGATCGTCTTCTATTCGCCAAAGACAAGCTTGCGAGGCGGTGAACCGCTGCAGGCGTTTACTGCAATCGGTCGCGTGGCCGACGAAGAGCTCCATCAGGTCGAGATGGCTCCAGGGTTCATGCCCTGGCGCCGCAACCTCGAGTTTGTGGCTTGCGATGAAACCCCGATCCGTCCGCTGATCGACTCCCTCAGTTTCATCAGGAACAAGGAGCGATGGGGCTACGTGTTTCGCTTCGGCCTGCTCGAGATCCCCTGCCGCGATTTCGATGTCATCAAGTCCGCGATGCGCGCGAGCACATAGATCCGCGACGCGCGGCTGGAAGGGCGGATTGCTTTCAGGCGCTCTCCGGTAGGACCTGGCCTCCGTCGACGACCAATGTCTGGCCGGTGATGTATCGAGCCTCGCGAGAGGCGAGGAACCGCACCGCCCAGCCAACGTCGTCGGGTTCGCCAAGCATTCCCAGCGGAATCGCGGCGAGCATGGCGCGCTGGTGCTCCTCTCCGAGGTCGCCGAACCCGGGCGTGACGATGTTTCCTGGCAATACGGCGTTGACCGTGATGCCCGCATCGGCGACCTCGACCGCGACGCATCGCATGAACCCGAGCATCGCTGCTTTTGATGCCCCGTAGTGCGCATACCCAGGCTGACCGACGATCGAGCCGGTGATTGACGAGGTGAGGACGATCCGGCCATAGCCGGCATCTCGCATCGGTGCCAGGCATGCCTGCGTTGAAAACACCGCGCCGCGAAGGTTGATTGCCATCAGCTCGTCGAACTCGCCGGGTGTCAGTTCGGCGAACGGTATGTGTGGGTAGACGCCCGCGTTGGCCGCCAGGATGTCGATGCGTCCCCAGCGCTCGAGCGTGGCTGCCACGAGTGCCGCGAGGTCGTCACGATTGGTGACGTCGACAGCGAATGCCGCGGCATTTGCGCCGTCAGGATCGAGGGAGGCTACGCGCTCCTGGGCCGCTGACGCGTCCCGGTCCGCGATCACGAGGATCGCCCCTTCGTCGCGCAGCACCCGTGCGATGCCGGCGCCGATCCCGCGCGCGCCGCCGGTCACAATCACGACCTGGCCGTCCAGACGCTCCACGCGGTACCTCGCTTCGCTGCGCTGTTGATCAGCCGGCGCCGACGTTCAACTGCGGCTCAGTGGTGGTCGCCGCCTCCGCTTTGATCTTGAAGATCGGCGACTTGTAGACCTTAACGGCAACGATGAGCATGGTCACGCCGAGCGCGGCGAGTCCGATCAGGATCCACCTCTCGGTCGAGGTAAGGCCGATCGCGGCCTTGTAGGCCACCCACAGCAGCAGGCCGGCGCCTGCGAGCGGCATCGCCCCGAGGATCATCACGTCCTTGAACGACCTGAGGATGAACCGGCGGTAGTACCACGAGGCCGCCATCCCGGTGATCGCATAGAACAGCCCGTAGAGCAGACCGCTGACCGTGACCAGGTCGAGGATCGCGGTGGCGACGGAGCTCACGTAGATGTCGACCACACCGAAAACGATCGTCAGCGCGCCGAGCAGCCCGGTGGTAAAGGCGGGCGTGCGGAAGCGCGGGTGGACCTCTCCGAGTTTGGCCGGCAGCACCCTGTCGCGGGACATCGAAAAGGTCAGCCGGGCGGTGCCGATGATCGCGACCTGGGTTGTCGCGACCACAGACAAAAAGACAGCAAACGAGATCACGTGCTCGCCGGCGGAGCCGCCGAGGCGCTGGCCCACGAACGCGGCGGCGTTGGCGGCGTGGGCGTTGAGCGCCGACAGGGGAGCGATGCCTTGGAACGTCGCGAACATCAGCAGGAACATCACGACGACGACCACCGTCCCGATCACGGCGCCCAGGCCGGGATTCTTCTCGGGCCGTTCGGTCTCCTCGTTGACGTAGATGCCGCCGTCCCAACCGGCGATCGAGGCGACCGCGATGACCATCGCAGCGCTGAACACCCCGGTTCCGGTGCCGCTGAAGCTCAGCCAGTGAGTGGTCGGGCGCACCGTGCCTGCCTTGTGTACGAGGTAGACCTCGATGAAGGCCCAGACGATGAACACCAGCAGGATCGTGAATTCGATCGCGGCGACGGTGATCTGCAGCCGCGCACTCGGCCGCAACCCGATGATCGCAGTCGCGGTAAGAAAGGTTCCGATCAGGACGATCGCGATCGTCCCCCCGAGCTGGTTGCTGGGAGAAATGCCCAACAGCGCCAGTGAGCTCGTGCCGAGCGTGATCACGTCGATCAGCACGAAGCCGGCAAACGCGACCAGCATCAGCCATCCCACCAGGTTGCCCGCGTACGGGCTCAGGGAACGACACACCCATTCATAGGTCGCCCCAGCGTTCTGCCGCCACATATTGAGCCGCTGGAAGGCGATCGCGATGAACAGCAGCGCGAGCCCCGAGAAGGCAAGCGGCAGAATCGTCCCGTAGGCAGAAGCCGCGACCAGCGACGCGAGCACGATCGAGACCGTCTGCCCGGGCGCCGCGCCTGCAAAAGCAAACACCGTGGACCCGAGCAGCCCCATCTCGTTCTTGGCTAGCGTCGGCTCGCCGGGAGATGCCCCCTGGGGTGCACCGGTTGAGACCTCAGTCGTCGATGCCACGCCTAATCCTCCAGTCCCGTGGGCCGTGCCCTAAGGCTTGTACCATGTAGCATTGCACATGTCATATCCTCGATCAAGCTCCTTCGGGTCGGCGCCTATAGCCTGCTGGGGATGAAGCACTACAAAGCCAATGCCTTCAGCCACTAGCGCGGCGAGCGACACGAGCCACATCGCCCAGATCCAGAGCCGGAGCTTCCGTGATCAGGTACGGCGCGGGCTGGAGGCGGCGTTGGTGGCCGGCGAGCTGCGACCCGGGGAGCTGTATTCGGCTCCCGTGTTGGCGGAGCGGTTCGGTGTATCTGCCACACCAGTTCGAGAGGCCATGCTCGCGCTGGCGAAGGATGGATTCGTGGTCGCCGAACGCAACCGTGGCTTTCGCGTCGTCGAGATGTCCGAGACCGACCTGGACGAGATCTCGCAGATCCGCGTGCTGCTCGAGGTGCCAAGCACGGTCGAGGTTGCGAGGATCATCTCGGCGAGCGACTTGAAGCGCGTAGGAGCGATCGCCGACGAGATCGTCGCAGCCGCGGCGCGCGGAGACTTGATCGACTATCTAGATTCCGACCGGCGCTTTCATGTCGCGCTGATCTCGCAGCTGGGAAACGCCAGGCTGACAGAGCTGGTCGACCGTCTACGACTACAGACTCGCCTATACGGCCTCGGCAAGCTCGTCGAGACGGGTCGGCTGGTGGCATCGGCAGAGGAGCACCAAGAGCTCCTTGAGACGATGCGGACAAAAGACGCGGCCGCGACCGAACGGGTGATCGGCTCGCATATCAAGCATGTGCGCGGCCTGTGGGTGGGCCACGAAGAGGCTTGATCAGACTTCCTGGGACGCGATCGTGCTGTAGGCCGCGCTTTCGATCCCGGAAGAGATGACGCGCTCCGTCAGCTCGCGAATCTCGGCCTCCTGATCCGCCGTCAATGGAACACGGGGTGAACGACAGGGTCCTCCGTCGCGGCCGACGATGTCCATGGAGAGTTTGATTGCTTGCACGAACTCGGTCTTTGAGTCCCATCGCAGCAGGGGATGCAGTACGCGGTAAAGCGGCAGGGCCGTCTCGATATCCCCAGCGACCGCTGCGTTGTAGAGCCTCACGCACGCGCGGGGGAAGGCGCTGGTGAAGCCCGACACCCATCCCTTCGCGCCGGCCAGGGCGAACTCGAGCAGGGTGTCGTCGGATCCGATCAGGACGTCGAGCTCGGGCGCCAACTCATGAACCCTGTACGCACGCCGGGGGTCGCCCGCGAATTCCTTGACCGCCACGATCAAGCCCTGCGCATGCAGTCGGGCCAAGGTCTCCGGAACCAGGTCGACCTTGGTGTCGAACGGGTTGTTGTAGGCGATTACCGGAAGCCCCACGGCCGCCACTGCGCGGTAGTGCGCGAATACGCTCCGCTCGTCGGCCCGGTAGGCGTTCGGCGGCAGTGCCAGTACGGCCGGAGCGCCGCGCTGCGCCGCTCGCTCGGTCCAGCGGACTGCCTCATGCGCACCATATGCGCCAACGGCCGGTATCACCGCGAACCCGTCCGGCGCGGCCTCGAACGCCGTATCGACGGTTCGGGTGCGCTCGTTCTCGCTCAACGTCTGGTACTCGCCGAGCGACCCGTTCGGGGTGACGCCGTCGCACCCGGACTCCGCGAGCCAGGCGACATGCTCGCCGTATCTGTCGTAGTCGACCTCGAGACGACTGTCCAACGCGACGGGGTTGGCTACGAGCACTCCGTGCCACGGAGGACTAGCCATGCGCACCTCTCCTTTCGTCAATATCCGGCAGCAGGGAGCGATCGATCGAGCACTTGCCGGTGTGCAGCTGATTACTCATCTGGCCGATCCGGCAGTGCGCGCCGATTCCCATGACCACGGCCGTCTGCTCCGAACTCAGCTGCCACTCGTCCTCGAGCCAGAGTTTCAGTTCCTTGAACGCGATGCGGCAAGCGTCCGCCAGCGAGATGTCCGAGGCGATCGTCGTCAGCCTTTGCGACGTGATCACCCGTGGCGTACCCATCGTCCGGGGGCGAGCGACTGGACGGGCCGATGCGACGATTCGCGCACCGATCTCGGGTGCCGCCACGACCTCACCGTCGCCCATCGCAGCCTTGCAATCACCGAAGTAGAGCCCCGCGTCGGGAACGGTCACTGGGAGAATGACGGTCGCTCCGGCCGTGATCTCCCCACAGTCAACGTTGCCGCCGTAGTCACCCTCGTGGCGGCTGAGGACCGTCTCCCGGGACGGCTGCGTTGCGAGGCATCCAATCAGGGGTCGAGCTGGCACCAGCCAGTCGTCCGCAAGACTGATCTGACCGTCGACCATGTCCAGGTTCACGACGTGGTCCTCCTCGTGCCACCAATCGGCGGGCGAATGGGCCTCACAGCGGCTGACGACCACCGCTCCTGGAGTGATCGCCTCGAGCTCCTCGACCGCGATCGCGACGACCTGTCCGGGCTCAGCACCGCGCACGCCGATCGGCCCCGTCACGCCGTTGAGGTTCTCCTCCACCCACGCGGCCGACTCGGCGGTGAAGCCGTCCGGAGTCGCGTAACGGCCCGTGAAGCAGTCCTCGGTGATAACCGTGAAGGTCTCGCCCGGCTCGACCATCCCGATTGGCTCGTGTGCGGGACTGTATGTGTACTTGAGGTCGTCGGGGGTGAACGTCTGCATCAGCGTCGGGCGACATGCAGCTCGGCCGGCAATGGCGATTCTGGGGTGACCGGTCCGTAACCCTCGAACTCGCCGTACTGTTCGTAGATCCCCTCGTAGAACTCGAGCGCCTCGCGGTCGAGTTTGATGCCGAGGCCCGGTCCAGTCGGAACGGGAATCGCTCCATCCACGAACTCGACCTTCTCCTCGAGCAGATCGTGCACGAGGAATGTGAGGAACTGCTGGTGCCCGAGCTGGGGCAAAGGAAGCGTGGCGAGCACGTGCGAGGCGGCGATCGTCGTGATGCCGAGGTCCGCGAACGCGTGCTTGCAGATTGGGATGCCGGCCGATTGGCACGCTGCAGCCGCGTTGTGGAACGGCACCAGTCCCCCGAGCTGGTGCGGGTCGGTGACGATCACATCGGCGGCGTGCTGCCTGATCACCTCCGGCACCTGCCACGGCAGCCAGGCGGACTGGTTTGCGCCAATCCTGACCCTCGACTTGGAGCGAAGGTCGGCCAGGCCCGCGATGTCATGCATGTCGATCGGCTGCTCGACAAACTCGACGCCGACCTGCTCGAAGCGCTGCAGGGCTTGCACCGCCTCGAACACCGACCACGCCTCGTTCGCGTCGACCCGCACGGCGACCGCGTCGCCGACCTCCTCACGGATCGCACGCGCCAGGGCCAGGTCGTTCTCGAGCTCGAAGCCGATCTTGATGTAGACCGTCTTGAAGCCGCGCGCCGCACCCTCGGCGGCCTGCGCTCGCGCCGTCGCGGGCGTCCGGTCATCCACTCCGACGAACCAATAGAACGGAACGCGTTCGGTGTCGAGCCCGCCGAAGAACTGGTGGACCGGGCACCCATAGGCCTTGCCGCAGATGTCCCAGAGTGCCATCTCGATCGCGGCGACGGCGCCGTTGCCTAGGTAGGGATAGTGGTGCCAGCCTCTGTCCTGCGCCCGCTGGAGAAACTGGGTGATTCGCAGCGGATCCTCACCGACGATCCACGGGATCGTGGCATCCAGGGCATCACGCACGAGCCCGATCAGTGGGCTTCCGGGCACCTCTCCGATCCCCGTCACGCCCTCGTCGGTGTGGACCTCGACGATTGCGTTTGTCAGACCCCACATCCGCCCGAACCGCCAGGTCTCCGGATGGGTGAAGGGAACCGAGACGGTGTGGACATCGACCCCCGTGACCTTCACGAACCCGCTCCCTCTGACGTGACCTTTTCCGCTGGCAGTCTAGGTACAATTGTACATTATACCTGCGCTCTGTGCGAGCTTAGCTGCCGGTGACGTGGAGCCCGACGTTCGTCAAACGTCCCGGTAGACGGTCATCTCCTCCGTGTAGAACTCGACCGCCGCATGGCCCTGCTCGTGCGGGCCGTAGCCAGAACTCTTCGACCCCCCGAAGGGCACATGGACGTCAGCCCCCGGAGTCTGGGAGTTAATGTGCACAATGCCGGCCTGGATCTCGTGTTCAAACCGTTCCGCCGCCTCGAGGCTGCCGGTGAAGATCGCCGCGGAGAGGCCGAACCGCACGGCATTCGCACGCTCGATCGCGTCGTCGAGCGTCTGGAACCGATAGAGCGACGTCACGGGTCCAAAGACTTCTTCGCAAGATAGGAACGCCTCGTCTGCAACATCCTCAAACAGTGTTGGCTCGATCAGGTAGCCCTCCGGGTCGCCGCGATCCCCGCCGGCGACGATCGTGCCGCCCTCTCTACGTCCTCGCTGGATCCCCTCGAGCACTTCTTCGAACTGTTGCTCGTTGACGATCGGGCCGACCTCGGTATCGGAGGAAGCTGGGTCCCCCACACGGCCGGAGGCGATCCGCTGTACGAACCCCTCTCGAAACCGGTCATAGACCGAGTCTTCGACGTAAATTCGGCGGGTGGCAGTGCACTTCTGTCCCGCCGACCAGAAGGCACCTGAGTAGGAGGCCTCGACTGCGCGGTCAAGGTCGGCGTCCGCGGTGACGATTACCGGGTTGTGACCGCCCAGCTCAAGCTGTACGCGCTTTCCCGCACGGGCCGCCTCCTCACGCACGCCGTGTCCGACGGGCACCGATCCTGTGAATGAGATCGCACGCACACGCGGGTCGGTGACAAGTGGTTCACCGACCTCCGACCCGCGTCCGATGACGATATTGAGCACACCCGGTGGGAGTCCGGCCTCCTCAAGCGCGCGAGCCAAGTGAAGTCCGGTAAGCGGCGCATCCTGGGCAAGCTTCAGCACCACGGTGTTGCCATACGCCAGGGCCGGCGCCGTCTTCCACGCAGGGATTGCCGCTGGAAAGTTCCATGGCGTGATCAGACCGACCACTCCCAGGGATCGACGCCGGGTGTACACAGCTGTGCCCGTTGCCGACTGCTCGTACAACTGCCCCAGCGCCTGCCAGCCGACACCCGAGAAGAACCGGAAGATCGCAGCGGCCCTTGCCGCCTCGAGACGGGACTCGCGAATCGGCTTGCCCATCTCGCGCGTCATGTCGCTTGCGATCTTTTCGACGTCTCGGTCGATCACGGCGGCTGCATCAGCGAGATACCCACAGCGCTTTGCCGCCGGCAGCCTCCCCCATGCCGGCCATGCCCGCTCAGCCGCACCGACAGCGGCCGCCACGTCCTCCGCATCCGAACGGGGAAACTCGCCGACTATCTCGCTCGGCCGCCAAGGGTTGGGGCGCTCGTATGTTCGGCCACCTTGGCTCGGTGCCCATTCCCCGTTGATGAAGTTGCCCGCCCCGGCCACAGCGATCGTTTCAGGCATCGGTTTCCTCCAGTTGTTCTGTGTGCGATTAGCGGCGACCCGGCGGGCGCGGTCGGGGCGCCTTCGATGCGCATTTCAGGCAGAGGACGCCCTCAGGCAGCGCACGCATGCGGCCGGGTGAAATCGCCTCGCCGCACTCGTCACAAAACCCGTACGTCCCCTCGTCGAGCTTCTTCAGGGCCCGCTCTGTCCGCGCCAGCGATTGCTCGAGCGATTGGCCGACGCCGATGTCCGTGAGCCGGTCGATTGCCTCGGTCGTTCCGTCGCCGATCCGCTTGCCGAACCCCAGCGCGCTACCGCGCTCAGGACGCTTGGTGAGCGACCCGATCCGCGCGCGGATCGCATCCCGGCGAGCTTCGAGCTCTGCCCGGACCGCTTGCGGATCGGAATTTTCGATGGGCATCTCGTCTGACGTCCGACGCACGCGAGTAGCCGGTGAGGGAGTCACGCCCCGGCTGCGCCGACACGGTCGGGCTCCGCTTGCGCCACCGGCGATTCCGCGTCGCCCCAATGGGCAGCCATTCGCCGTCGCAACATCCCCCTGAACTGCTCCGTGGTCTTCGGCAAGAGCTCCCCAGGGCCCCAATCGAGAATCACGCCGTAGCGCCGGACGAGGTCGAGCACGCTGAGCTCCCCGGCGCGGTAGCCGGCGGCGATCTGCTCGGGGTCGGCGTCCAACCACTGCTCGCGCTGGCTGCGTATCGCCGTTCGCTCCTGCTCGGTCGCGGCCGGATCGAGCTCGTACTCGGCCAGCTCGCGATCCACCTCCTTCACCACCACGCCGTAGTCGAGTCGCGCGCGCTCGACCGAGACGTAGCCGTCGGTCACGTCCTCCCGAACCCGCTCCGGATCGCGCTCGAGCGGGTCGCCGAAGCCCCCTCCACCGGCTGACGGACGCCAGAACAGGTCGCCGGTTGCGACCGGCACATTGGAAAATGCGGCGCCCAGGAAGCGATCTTCCCCGTCGTGTCGGAGCCACACGCCGTGCGGGACCGACGGGAGCCCGCCGTTGATGCCCCACGTCACCGATCGGGCCCGATCGCAGCAGTAAGACATCACCGATCCGTCAACCGCGGTGAGGTGTCCCCCTTTCCGGACCCCGCAGCCGCCTCGGAATCGCCCCGGGCCTGCCGAGTCGGTCATGATCTCGTGCGTGGTGGTGAGCACAGGGGTGAGTCGTTCCTGACCCTCGCATGGCTGAACGGTGAGTCCGGCGCCGAAGACGGGCGCGGTCCCATTCTCGCCGTCCTTGCCGTTGCGGCCGCCCCAGCCTCCGGCCATCCAGTCGTACCACATGAATATCGGGTGTTCGGGTACGCGGGCGTCATGTCCGCCGACCAGCAGGTACTCGAGATTGAATGAGCACGCCATGGCTCGCTCGGGCATGATTTGGGACCAAAGCTCGAAAAGCGCGTTCATGATCTTCTCGTATGGGCCCGAGCAGAAACCGGTCACCGCAAGCGGCCACGGCGCATTGACGACCGTCCCCTCTGGGCCCAGCTCCACTTCCATCATGCGGTAGAAGCCCGAATTCAGCGGGACGTCGGGAAAGAAGGTCTTCGTGCCGCCGACGATCCCAGAGAAGGCCGTGCCGAACCCCGCATTGAGAAAGCTGCCGACCGCCTTGTGCGAGCCGGAGAGGTCGTACTTGATCGTGTCGCCGTCGATCTCGAGGCGAACCCTGATCGGAACCAGCCCCTCGCCCTCATTCGGATCGAGATCGATGTAGTCCTCGGTCTCCCACGCGCCGTCGGGCAGTTCGGCCACGCGCTGGCGCGTGAGGCGCTCCACGTAGTCCTGGACCTCCTCGAACGCGAGCAGAATCGTGTCCTTGCCGTACTTGTCGATCAGTCGATGGAGCTCGCGCTCGGCCACAAGCGTTGCCTCTATCTGCGCCTCGCAGTCGCCCTCGACATCGCTTGGGGCACGGGTGTTGGAACTGATCATCTCGATCAGGTCGCGCCGCACCTTCCCCTCGTCGATGATCCGCACCGGGGGAATGCGCAATCCCTCCCCGAAGTGCTCGCGGGCGCTGACGTCAAAGGAGCCTGGAACGTTGCCACCCACGTCTGCCCAGTGGCCGTTTGACTGCGCCAGCGCGATCATCTCGTCGCCGACGAAGACCGGGCGGACGATGCGGACGTCATTGAAGTGGGTGCCCCCCAGGTAGGGATCGTTGATGGCAAAGACGTCACCCGGTCTGATGTCCTCGCCGAAGCGATCGAGTACCGCGCGCGCAGTCAGATGCAGCGTCCCAACGTGTACCGCGATGTCCTGGCTGCCCTGCATGATGGTGTTCCCGTGCCGGTCGCATAGGGCCGACGAGAAGTCGCGCGCGTAGATCACGAAGGAGTGGCAGGTGCGAAGGATCTGCTCCGCCATCTCGTCCACGATCGTGATGAACGCGTTCTTCAGTACCTCCAACGTGACGGGGTCGAGACGGGACCGGGTGTTCACTTGGCTGCCACTCCTCAATTCGACGGCAGGGTCATACGAATGTTGAGCCATTCGTCCACCTTCGCTACAACGCCCGGAGGGACAACCGTGGTCGAGTCGAGCTGCTCAACCACGGCCGGGCCCTCGAACTCCGCGCCGGCCGAAAGCTTGGAACGGTCATAGACCGGCGTATCGACGGCCTCGTCGACGTGGTCGAAAAGCACCTGGCGACGCTCGCGCTCCGTCGGCGGGGAGGCACCATCCAGGTCATAGCGCGGAAGCGCAGCCTTTTCCACTGACCCGAGCGCGCGCAGGTTCAGGCGGTAGATCTCAACCGGCGCGTCGTCGCGACGGTAGTTATGGACGCGCTCATGTTCGGTGTGGAAGTGGGCCACTGCGGGCTCCAACGAGCTCACCGGCGAGCCGACGGAGACCGCCAGCGAGCGCCACTGACCGAGGTAGCGCATGTCCAGCGAGCGCTCCAGCGCCATCCCGTCTTCGGATACGCCTTCGGCTTGCAGCAGCTCGCGCCCCTGAGCCTCGAGCTCCGCGAAGTGTCGCTCGACTTCGGCTGGATCGACCTCGGCCGCCGAGCCCAGCAGCATGACCGACAGATCGTGACGGATGTCAACCTGCAGGCAGCCAAGTGCAGACCAGATCCCCGGGCTGGGGGGAATCAGGACCGTGGGGATCGAGAGCTCGCGGGCCAACTCGGCGCCGTGCAGCGGCCCTGCGCCCCCGAACACGACCAGGGCGAACTCCCGCGGGTCATAGCCCCTTCGGAGCGAGATCAGGCGCACGGCATCGGACATGTTCGCGTTGGCGACTCGGATCATCGCCTTCGCAGCGGCCTGCAGATCGAGCCCAAGCGGTTCGGCGACCTTAGAGCCGATCGCCCGTTCGGCGGCCGCCTTGTCGAGTCGCATCGCCCCGCCCACCAGGTCGTCGCCCAGACGGCCGAGCAGCAGGTTCGCGTCTGTATTGGTCGGGTCCTCCACCTGGTTCCCGTACGCCGCGGGACCCGGGAACGCCCCCGCGGCTTGCGGGCCGTTCCGGAGCGAGCCAGCCTCGTCAATCCACGCTATCGAGCCACCACCGGCGCCGATTGTGAGCACCTCGATGCTTGGAAAGCGCAGCGGATAGCCGAACTCCACAAACCAGTCGGTGGTGACGCGGGCCTCGCCGCCGTAAACGAGTGAGATGTCGGCGCTGGTGCCGCCCATGTCGAGCCCGATCGCGTTCTCGTACCCGCACAGCCTGGCGACCTCGCGGCTGGCAATTGCGCCGGCCGCAATCCCCGATCCCGCCAGACGCGCAGCGAGCCGAGACGCGGCCTCGTCGGTCATCACCCCACCGCCCGAGTGCAGGACCAGAACATCGCCGCGATACCCCGCCTCCCGAAGCCGGCCTCCGAGGCGACGCACATAGCTACCAACGAGCGGGCCGAGCACGGCGTTGGCGACCGTCGTCGAGAAGCGCTCGTGCTCGAAGATCTCAGGCAATACGTCGCTCGAGGAAGAGACAGCGGCGTCGGGCAGCTCCTCGGCGAGGATCTCGCACATCCGCTGCTCGTGGGCCGGATTTGCGTAGGAGTTGATGAAGCACACCGCGACCGCTTCCATGCCACGACGTTTGAGGATGCGCGCCACCTCGCGAGCCTCGTCTTCATCGAGCTCCTCCACGACATTGCCCGCGTAGTCGACACGCTCGCTCACTTCAAGGCGATCTCGGCGGCGGATGTAGGGCGGCGCGACGTCCTTATATGCATCCCAGAGGTCCGCGCGATTGCTGCGACGGATCTCGATCACGTCCCGAAACCCACTGGTCGTGACCATCGCCGAAGGCGGCAGGCGCCGTGTGATCAACGCATTCGTCGCCACGGTGGTCCCGTGACAGAACAGAGCGGTGCGTGCGAGGTCGACCTCGGCCTCGGCAAGCCCCGCGAGAACACCGTCGATCGGGTCGGGCGTCGTAGGCACCTTGGCGACCCAGAGCTCCCCGCTGCCGCGCTCAAACACGCACACGTCGGTGAAGGTTCCCCCGACGTCCACGGCGGCGATGGTGCTGTCAGTATGCGCTCGGGATGGCACTCTCAAAACCGTCCACTTCAGCCAACGATCGCGTTTGGAAGCCTACTTGGAGCCTGCTTCCACGGGCGCTTCGTCGGCGCGAAAGCGAAGCTTCCCCCGTTGCATAGACTCTATTCCGAGATGTCTGGGTCAGCCGGCGGTGCCGCCGGTACGGCGTTCATCGACGGGGATGTCGTTCCGATCGCGCAAGCCCGTATCCCCATCACCGATATGGGCTTCCTGCGCTCGGACGCCACCTATGACGTGGTGGCGGTTTGGGAGGGCAGCTTCTTTCGCCTCTACGACCACCTCGAGCGGTTCGAGCGGGGGTGCCGTGAGCTTCGGCTGGAGCTGCCGCTGGATCGCCAGGCGATCATCGGCACGCTGCAGAAGCTGGTGGCGTCCTCGGGGCTGCGCGATGCCTATGTCGAGGTCATCTGCACCCGAGGGGTGGCGGAGCGGGGAGAGCGAGACCCGCGACGCTTCACGAGCCGGTTCTATGCCTATGCGGTCCCGTACGTCTGGTTGCTTCCGGCGGAGGAGTGCGAGCGGGGCATGGATGTCATTGTCGCTCGGTCGGTGCGCCGAATCCCCCAGGACTCGTTTGACCAGCGCGTCAAGAACTTCATGTGGGGCGACCTCACACGAGCGCTGTACGAGGCCTACGACCGTGGCGCCCGCTATCCGATCACGCTGGATGCCAATGACGACGTCTGTGAAGGCCCCGGATACAACGTCTTCGCGCTTGTCGACGGACGTCTGATCACGCCCGCCTCGGGCGTGCTCGAGGGCATCACGCGGCGGACAATTCTCGAGCTCGCCTCGGAGCGCGGAATCGAGACAGCCGTAGGGCGGTTGAGCGCAAGCCTCCTCTACGAAGCCTCGGAGCTGTTCGCCACCTCCACGGCGGGCGGAGTAATGCCGATCACTAGGCTCGACGGACAGCCGGTCGGGAATGGATCAATTGGTCCCGTCACCCGACAGCTGCTGAGTGAGTACTGGGCTGCCCACAGCGACCCTCGGTATGCGACACCGGTTTCCTACGAGACAGCCGTGAAGACCTCCGATCCGCTGTAGGCCCTCGCTGCTCTCGGGGGCACGGGCCCAGTCGATTCGAGATATTTTCGTTCTCAATCCGAATGGACGGCACCGTTGCAGTTCATGAAGTCGGCCCCGCGCCCAGCCAGCTCGAGCTACTCGAACGAGACCGACGATACGTCTGGCATCCGTACAGCCCAGTCCCTGCCGCCGGACCGCAGTTGCCCGTCGTCTCTGCAAGCGGAGTACGGCTTCGTCTCGCCGACGGGCGCGACCTCATCGACGGCATGTCGTCATGGTGGTGCGCCATTCACGGCTACCGGCATCCCGTGATTGATGCCGCCGTCCGTGATCAAATCGATCGCATGGCCCACGTCATGCTCGGAGGGCTCACGCACGAGCCGGCGGTGCGACTTGCCACCCGGCTCGTCGAGATGACGCCGCCGGGTCTCGAGCACGTCTTCTTTGCTGACTCGGGATCGGTCGCAGTGGAGGTGGCGATTAAGATGGTGCTGCAGGCGCGCCCGGGCCGCCGTCGCTTGCTGACGGTCCGCGGGGGGTACCACGGTGACACGTTCGGAGCCATGGCACTCTGCGATCCCGTCGACGGGATGCATAGCCTGTTCGCTGGCGCTCTTTCGCAGCACGTATTTGCGCAGCGCCCGCCGCGCGAGCTCTCCGCGGAGTACGCGCAGCAGCTCCGGCGGTTGGTGGAGCTCCACGCCGACGAGCTTGCGGCGGTGGTCCTCGAGCCCGTGGTGCAGGGCGCAGGCGGAATGTGGTTCTTCGATCCCCAGGTCGTCCGGCTGCTGCGCGAGCTATGCGACCGGCACGGGTTGCTGCTTGTGCTCGACGAGATAGCGACCGGGTTCGGCCGTACCGGCAAGCTCTTCGGCGCAGACCACGCCGGCGTCGCTCCCGACGTGATGTGCGTAGGAAAAGCGCTGACCGGCGGTTACGTGACGCTTGCCGCGACTCTTTGCACTCGCGACGTGGCGCAAGCCATCAGCGCGGGAGAGGGAGGCGCGCTGATGCACGGACCGACGTATATGGGAAACCCGTTGGCCTGTGCGGCCGCGCTGGCTTCGCTCGAGCTCCTGTCTGATGGCAGCTGGTCCGAGGATCTTGTACGGATCGAGCGCGGTCTGGCCGTCGGTCTCGAACCGGCGCGCGAGTTGCCCGGCGTGGCCGATGTGCGCGTCTTGGGAGCGATCGGCGTCGTGCAGCTCGCGTCTCCCGTAGACGTCGCCGCGGCGGCGGCCGCCGCGGTGAAGCGCGGCGTCTGGCTGCGGCCCTTCCGCGACCTCGTATATACGATGCCTCCGTACATAGCCAGCGATCAGGAAGTGGAGCGGATCGGCAGGGCGGTGGTAGCGGCCGCGACAGCAGGAGGCGGCGAGTGATATCCACGGCAACGAGGTTCGGTCAGGAGGTGTTTGCGTGAGGAACGGGGATATCCTCGCCGTCGCTCGGGAACAGGTGCTCGAACGCGGCGAGGGGCTCAGAGAGCCGCAGACGATCGAGGTGCTTGCACTGCCGGATGATCGCGTCGGCGAGGCGCTCGCGCTGGCTCACGAGGTGCGCATGCGATGGTGTGGCCCCGAAGTCGAGGTAGAGGGGATCGTCTCCATCAAGACCGGCGGCTGTCCCGAGGATTGCCACTTCTGCTCGCAATCGGGGCGCTTCCCGACGCCCGTGCGAGCGGTGCGACTTGACATCCCCTCCCTCGTGGAGGCGGCCAAGCAGACAGCGGAGACCGGTGCCACCGAGTTCTGCCTGGTGGCCGCGGTCCGCGGTCCCGACGAGCGGCTGCTGGCCCAGGTGCGCGAGGCCGTCGCCGCGATCCGGGAAGCGGTGAATATCAACATCGCCTGCTCGCTGGGGATCCTCACACACGCCCAAGCCGAGGAACTCGCCGAGCTTGGCGTCCATCGCTACAACCACAACCTTGAGACTGCGCGCTCTCATTTCCCCAAGGTCGTGACCACGCACACCTGGGAAGAGCGGTTTGCGACATTGCAACTGGTGCGTGACTTCGAGATGGAGGTCTGCTGCGGGGGCATCATCGGGATGGGAGAGTCCGTCATGCAGCGAGCGGAATTCGCGGGTCAGCTCGCGGCGCTGGACCCCGATGAGGTGCCGTTGAACTTCCTTGACCCGCGCCCGGCCACGCCATTCGCCAATCTGCCATCCGTCGACGGCAAGGATGCGCTTCGGACGATCGCCGCCTTCCGGCTCGCGCTGCCTCGGACGGTGCTGCGCTTTGCGGGTGGCCGCGAGTTGACGCTCGGCGACCTCGGCACGCGCCAGGGGATGCTGGGCGGGATCAACGCCATCATCGTCGGCAACTACTTGACGACGCTCGGTCGAGACGCAGGTGAGGACCTCGCTTTGCTGGAAGACGTCTCGATGCCGGTTAAGGCGTTGTCGGAGACCATCTGAGCTGCGCGCGGACGGCTCCATCTCGCCGGGACAGAGATGTGCGCAACCCACGACGCAGCGACACTGTGACGCGTGCGGTGAATTGATGTCGGAAGCCGGCCACGGGCCCTGTCGAGCGCGGCGCGCGTCAACCGATCCTCCACGGTTCTGCGTTGTTTGCGGCCGCAAACTGCTTGTCCAGGTGCTCCCGTTTGGATGGAACGCACGCTGCGTGAAGTGCGGGCCGGTGCCAGCCGAATGACGGACGTAGAGGCGACCATGCGCGATCTGCGCCGCGACGGTCTGTACCGACAGCTGCGGGTGGTGGAGAGCGCGCAGGGTCCAACCGTGCGGCTCGCCGGACGCGACGTAATCCTTTTGTGCTCAAACGACTACCTGGGTCTGGCCGGCCATCCGTCATTGCGAGACGCCGTGGCGGCGGCAGCCGAGCGCTGGGGTGCCGGCGCCGGGGCGTCCCGGCTCGTGTCGGGAAATATGTCGCCTCACGCCGAACTCGAGCAGGAGCTCGCGGACTTCAAGGGGTACCAGCGCTGCGTCCTCTTCGGGTCGGGCTTTCTGGCAAATGTCGGCGTGCTCAGCGCGCTTGCGGGACGCGGCGACGTGATCCTGTCTGATGAGCTCAATCACGCCTCCATCGTGGATGGATGCCGCCTGTCGCGCGCGGAGACCATCGTGTACAAGCATGCCGACCTCGAGTCGCTCGAGCATGGCCTGAGGCAGGCCCGCGGCCGGGATACCGTCGTCGTCACCGACGCGGTCTTTTCGATGGACGGCGATCTCGCTCCACTCCGTGGCATCGCCGAGCTGGCCCAACGCCACGGAGCACGAGTGGTGGTGGACGAGGCACACGCCACGGGAGTGGTCGGACCGGGGGGACGGGGGCTCGTCGCCGCGCTGGGGCTCCACGATCATGTGGATGTCGTGATCGGAACCCTCGGCAAAGCTCTTGGCAGCTACGGCGCCTTCGCCTGCAGCGGGCCACACATCGCCGAATTCCTCATCAATCGGGCGCGGACCCTGATCTACTCGACGGCGCTTCCTCCCCCGACCGTGGCCGGGGCCCTCGCTGGGCTACGCCTGCTGGCGGGAGATTCCGCGCTGGTGCGCCGACTGTGGGATCGCGCACGGCTACTGCGAGGATCGCTGGCGCGTGGCGGGTTCCAAATTGCCGAGAGCGAGATGCCGATCGTTCCGCTCATCTTCGGTGCGCCCAGCGTCGCGCTCGCCATATGCGAGGAGGCCCTGACCGAGGGGGTCTTCGTCCAGGCGATCCGCCCTCCAACGGTTCCGCGCGGTACCTCGCGGCTGCGGGCCGTGGTGACGGCGGCGCATACCGACCACCAGTGCCGAAAGGCGGCGCTCGCCATCGCTAAAGCTGCGGCGAACCGCGACCGGCATTCCCCGTTTGACCGGCCAGTTCCGTTGGTAGAAAGGACAGGCGAGATGCCGCGCCAGACCACCTCGTCAACTTGACTTGACCATGAGATTTGGGCTTCTGTTTGCGTTCCAGAACCCACCCGAGGCGGGCATCTCCTGGCACGAGCCATACCACGACATGCTGCGATGCCTCCCGAGCGCCGAAGAGCTTGGCTACAGCTCCGCGCTCTGTGTCTCTCACCACGTGCAGCCCGATGGCCTCTGTCCCTCGCCGCTTGTCGCGATGGCGGGCGCGGCGGCCGTCACTGACCGGATGCGAATCGGCACCGGCGTACTGCTCGTACCTCTGTATGCGCCGATGAAGCTCGCGGAGGACGTCGCGGTGCTCGACGTCCTCTCAAACGGGCGCTTTATCTTCGGCGTGGCCCCAGGGTATGTCTCCGAGGAGTTCCAGGCTCACAATGTTCCCCGGGAGGAACGCCATGCTCGCTTCGAGGAAGCGCTCGATCTCATGCAGAGCGCCTGGACCAATGATCGCTTCTCGTTCTCTGGTCGTTTTTACCGAGTGCAGCCGGAGACTCAGCTGACGCCGAAGCCCGTCCAGCGCCCGCATCCCCCGATCTGGTATGGGGTCTCCGGCCCGAAATCGCTGCGACGAGCGGCGCGAAGGCGGGCGACGCTCATCGCGTCACCTCGGCATGGGCTCGCCGAGCTCAAGGAGCACTATGCGATTTACGAAGACGAGGCCGCCAATGTCAATTTCGAGATCCCGGAGCGACCGCTAATCCGTGAGGTCTTTATCGCCGACACGCAGGAAAAGGCCGAGCAAATTGCCGCGCCGGCGGTGGATTACCTCTTCCGCGAGCTTTACGGCGCCAAGTCGGCCGCCGGCGAGCGGGAGCTGCGCACCGATACCGGGGAGACGGTCACAGCCAAAGACATGGTCGACTTTGAACACTTCAAGTCCCGGTACATCATCGGCGACCCCGATTATGCGTGCGCCGAAATCGAACGCTACCGGCGCGAGCTCGGAACGACGGAATTGATCAGCTGGATGCATTTGCCGGGCCTGCCGGGTGACAAATGCCTGCGGTCAGTCGAATTGTTCGCGCGCGAGGTTATGCCGGCGTTCGCTGGCGCCGCGATTTGATCTCTGAGAACGCAGGGATGCGCACGATCGACATCAACAGCGACCTAGGCGAAAGCTTTGGAAATTGGAAGATGGGTGATGACGAGGCCGTCATTCCCGAGATCACTACCGCGAATGTTGCCTGTGGCTTTCACGCGTCGGATCCTGTAACCATGCTCGATACGGTCAGGCTATGCCGGCAAAACGGAGTGGCGGTGGGGGCACATCCGGGCCTTCCTGACCTGCTCGGTTTTGGGCGCCGCACGATGGCGATCACCCCGGACGACGCTTACGCTTACGTCCTCTACCAGGCCGGCGCCCTCCAAGGGATTCTCAAGACCCTCGGCGAATCGCTGCACCACATCAAGCCGCACGGGGCCATGTACTCCATCGTGCACTCGGACGCAGACTTGGCCGAACCGGTGGCCCAAGCAATCGCCGACTTCGGAATGGATCAGATGCTCTACTGGCCGGCGCCGACCGACGCCGCATTGCCAACAGCCGCGAAGAAGCACGGGATCCGTGTGGTGGGTGAGATCTACCCGGATCTCGACTACCGTCCGGACGGGACGCTCATACTTCAGCGAGCCAAGCACGAGACCGACGTGGAAATGGCGTACCGGAAGGTACGGCGCTGGCTCGCAGAAGGAGTCCTGGAGGCTCTCGACGGAACGCCGATTGCCGTCGACGCGGAGAGCGTGTGCATCCACGGTGACGGACCCAATGCTCTTGAGGTTGTCCGAGCAGCCCGCCGAGCCATTGAAGACGCCGGCTGCCGCGTCGGCCCCGTCGACGCCGCTGTCCCGGCGGCATCGTGAGCGTTTGCGGCGTGGACTGATGCGACGAGTGCTCGTGGCAAATCGTGGCGAGATCGCTTTGCGGGTGATTCGCGCATGCAGGGAGCTCGGGCTGGAGACCGTGGCGGTGTATTCCAGCGCAGACGAGACGGCCTTGCATGTGCGCAGGGCCGATGAGGCGATTTCCATTGGCAAGGCACCCGCACGGCACAGCTATCTCAACGCGGAGGCGCTCGTAGATGCGGCTCGAAAGGCGGATGCCGACGCGGTGCACCCGGGCTATGGCTTTCTGGCGGAGAACTCCGAATTCGCGCGCCTCTGCGACGACGCCGGACTGGTTTGGATCGGTCCCCGGGCCGACGTGATAGAGAAGATGGGCGACAAGGCCTTGGCGCGCAAACTCGCCAGCGAGGCGGGAGTCCCCGTCGTGCCGGGAAGCGACGGCACCGTGATGCCCAGCGATGCTGAGAAGCTGTCCCAACGGATCGGCTATCCGGTGATGATCAAGGCAGCAGGCGGCGGGGGAGGAACCGGAATCCGCATAGCGCAAGACGAGGACGAGCTCAAACAACGAGTCAGCGAGGCGTCTCGTGAGGCGCAGGCAGCTTTCGGAAACCCGGACTTGTATCTCGAGAGGCTCATCTCCCGGCCTCGACACGTGGAAGTCCAGGTATTGGGAGACGGTCACGGAAACGTGATCCACCTTTATGAGCGCGAATGCTCCATCCAACGGCGCCGTCAAAAGCTGCTCGAGGAGACCCCCTCACCCGCGCTTAACTCAAGCTCTCGCGACAGGATTACGGCCGCGGCGGTCCGACTGGCAAAGGCAGCCGGATACGCGAGCGCGGGTACGGTGGAATTTCTGGTCGACGACAGTGGAGATTTCTATTTCATCGAGATGAACACCCGCATTCAGGTCGAGCATCCGATTACGGAAATGACCACCGGGGTCGATCTCGTCAAGGAGCAGCTGCGCGTTGCGATGGGGGACTCGTTGCGGCTAGGTCAGGACGAAATCCAGCCCCGGGGGGCGGCAATTGAGTTTCGCATCACTGCTGAGGATCCTGATGACGAGTTCCACCCTTCTCCAGGCAGGGTCACATCGCTGGGGCTTCCGGGGGGTCCCGGCGTCCGGGTCGACTCTGCCCTCTACCAGGGATATGAGGTTTCCCCTTTCTATGACTCCCTCGTAGCCAAGCTGATCGTCTGGGGCTGGGATCGTGATGATGCGATCGCCCGCGGGCGCCGCGCGCTGGAGGAGTTCGAGATCGAGGGCATACCGACGACGATTCCGTTTCACCTTCGCCTACTGAGTGATTCAGGATTCGGCGCAGGCAGGTACGACACAGAATATTTGACGCGGCAGCGCGTCGGATGAGATCAGCAGCGCTCCGCTAATCGGCAAGCTCGGCCAGTGCCTGCCCGGCCTCGACGGCGTCCTCGTTCTCGACCAGGAACCGTTGCACCACCCCGGATTCTCCGGCCTTAATTTCGTGAAAACTCTTCATGATTTCGACCAAGCCGATGACGTCGTCCGCCTGTACCGTGTCGCCCTCTGCGACGAACGGGTCGGCGTCCGGACTGGACCGCCGGTAAAACGTCCCGGGCATGGGCGAATCTATGGTTTTGTCGGCCATGGCTCCTTTTCCCACATCGAGTTGTTCACGCCGCGTCCTCCAGGCTTTTTTCGCTGAGCCGCGTGGAGAGATCGCGCTCGGCGTCGGCTGCCTCCTCCAGGGTGACCTCGCGAAAGCGGACTTTATCTCCAATTGGTCGAAACTGCCCGAGTTTCCACCGCGCGGCGTGCACCACTGTCGCTGCGACCACAAAGCCGCCTGCGGTGGGGCCATCGGGCCCAAGTATCACCGGCAGGTCTCCGTTGATATTCACCGCCCCGACCGGATACGGGTTATCGAGGATGTTCGATGGATGGCCTCCAGCGACGCCGCCGCCGCTTCGCACCCACTCGAATCGGTGGGTCTGCAGTCTGATCCCACTGCGGTCCGAGTTGCGATCGACCGGCCAAAAGCGGCTGAACAACTCCTCCATGTCGTTCTCCGTCAGAAAATCCGGAGTGGCCTGCGGGCCTCGCATCGCCTCGACGTCCCACTCTCGGCTGTAGGACGGGCGAGCGTCCTCCCGGAAGCGGCGTGGCCGACCGTCCGTCGCCGCCGAACCCAGCGGGACCTGATCGCCCGAGGCCAGTGGCCGGCCCTCAAAGCCGCCCAGTCCTCCCATCGTGTACGTCGAGCGCGACTCGAAGAGCTCCGGCACATCGATGCCGCCCGAGAGCGCGACGTATAGCCGAAAACCCGGTCCCGGCGAGATCGCAATTCTGAGCTCGGAGCCGCCGCGGGCCAGACGGCTCTCCCAGCGGGGCAGCGCATCTCCGTCAATGGTCACGTCGGCTTGCGCCCCACAGACCGCGACCAAGGCGTCCGCCTCTAACCGCAGGGCAAACCCGCCCAGGGTGACCTCGATCCCGGCGGCCGTTTGCGAGTTACCGACGAGCAGGTTCGCAGCTCTCAAGGCCAGGGAGTCCATCGCGCCGGCTGGAAAGAAGCCCTGGCGCAGCATTCCGGTACGCCCGGGGTAGTCCTGAACCGTTGCCTGCAGGCCCGGCTGCAGTATCTCGATCGTCCGCTGCTCGTCGCTCATACCCGTGCGCTCGCTGTCTTAGGGCACCGGGGTGGACGCGGCCGCTTCCTCGCGCCGCTGGCGCTGGCGCTCGGCCTCATCCCAGACACTGTCGCGGAAGTCCAGGTAGTTCCCCACGTCAAACGGCTGCTCCTTGATCCGATAGCGGTAGCGGTCGGCATGGACGTCGTCGAAGATTTCCGTTAGCTCGTCTTCGGTCACCCGGTGAAAAGTCACTCGGTCACCGGGGCGCAGTAGCAGCGGGTTGTCCCGGAACGCCTCATTGCGGCCCTTCAGGTCATAGACCGGCAGGCTTCGGCCAAAGAGCTGATAGCCGCCTGCCGATTCGACGGGGTAGATCGCGTAGCACGGGCCCCCCAGGCCCACAGCGCCTTCGGCTGTCCAGGTCCGCGTCGGGTTGTATTTCGGAACGACGACGGTCTGTCGCGGATCGACTGGAAACATGAACCCGAGGCCCGGGAAGAACCCGATGAACGCCGTCCAATGCTCCGTGGCCAGCGCAGCCTCGTAGAACTGCTCCCGGTCCTCGAAGCCGTTGTACCGGACGATGTAATCGATGTTGTTGTTTCCTTCACAGTTCGGGGCGTCGGCTCGAATGCTGCGGATGTATCTCTCGACCGCTGCGCTCGATTCCGAGTCGTCGAACGCGATCGGCAACTCGATGAGGCGACTGGGTATCTCGATGTCGCGTTCGGCGGGCAGCGCCTCATGAATGCCGCCCAGGTGAGCAACAAGGTCCTCCCGGGACAACCTGAGCGGGTCGTAGCTGACGAACATGGAACGAAATCCGGGTGCCGTTTCGACGAGCCCATCTATCGGGTTTTCACGCAGGCCGGCATCGACGGCGAGCACAAAGAAGTTCAGAGTGAGGTCGAACTCCATCTCGCCGTACTCGATCAGTAGGGCGCGATCACCGGCCTGGCGGTAGGTGATCGCCGGATGTCCGCCGGCCGGTTCCCGGCGTTCGACGATTGGAGATGAGGCGATGCTCATCGGCCAGAGGTGACCGCTTGTTCGTCGGCGACGATCTTGTGAAGCGGGATCACCTCGACGCCCGCCTCGTTGAGGCGGTGCCTGACAGTCCGCGCGATCTCAACCGCGTTAGGCGCATCCCCGTGTAGGCAAATAGTCGGTGCGCTGACCGTCAGCTCACCGCCGTCCTGTGAGTCGATCTTCCCCTCGCGCGCCAGCCGCACGGCGCGTTGCGCGACCCGCTCCGGATCCCAGGCGAGCTTCACCGGCTCAATGATCAACTTGCCGTCAGGCTCATACTCGAGATCGACAAACGCCTCAGGCACGAGCCTCACCCCGTGTTCGCGGACCGCGGGGGCCACGTTATCGTTCAGCAGCAGGAGGAGCAGTTGCGGGTCGACATCCGCCGTTGCTTGCGCGATGGCCCCAGCGAGTTCGGGGTCGACAGAGCACATCCCGTAAAGCGCGCCGTGGGGCTTGACGTGACCCAGCGATCCGCCCTCCGCCTCCACGAACGCCTTCAACGCGCCGATCTGGTAGACCGAATAGTCCCGCAGGTCCTCGGGCGCGACGGCCATCCGTCTCCGGCCGAAGCCCAGAAGGTCCGGAAGTGACACGTGCGCGCCTATCTGTATGCCCTGCCCAACCGCCTCGCGCACCGTGCGCCGCATCGTCCGGGGATCGCCCGCGTGAAAACCACACGCGATGCTGACCGAGGAGACGTGTGGCATCACCGCGGCATCATCGCCGAGCTGCCAGCGCCCGAAGCTCTCCCCCATGTCGACGTTTATGTCGAGAGCTGCCGCGGGCATCAGGCTGACCACCGCTTGACCCCGCGGCGGGCTTCGAGCGCGGTCATGGTGTGGTGGTAGTTGTGCTAGCGGCCATTTGTGTGTGGGCCTCGTGGGCCTCACGTCTGGCGGCCGAGTAGAAGTGCATGCCGGTGGCACACTCGGCGCAGATGGGCTCGTGATTGGCGGTGGGGTCGCGGTCGGTTTCCTGGCCCAGGAAGAACCGTTTGCAGCGATAGCAGCGAATCCGCACCTCCCACGGATCATCAATCTCGCGCACCGGATCGCCCGGTCGGTCCAGCACAAACCAACTGGAGCGCGCCAGCCACAGCGAGGCGACGTAGATTGAAAACGCGATCCCAAAGGTGATCGGCAACCCCCACGTCGCGAAAAACTGGCTGGTCGAGCTGAGCCCGACCTTCATGTACACCCCGATACCGGTCGCGACCGCCCACGCCAACAACCCACCCGGGTTTACCGCCGGTACTCGCCCCGGACGAAACTCCTGCTGATCAACCCGCTTGCCCTGCAGGCGCGTCCATCCGATATGCGCAAGCGCGATCGCGACCCACGCCACGATCGCGATCCCCTGGTACGCAAGCGCATCGTTGACGTAGCTGAAGATGTTGGTGAGCATCAAGATGAAGCCGATCGCCCCAGCGACCACGAGCCAAAACACGCGCGGCAGATGCAGCCGAAACAGGCGCGAGAAAAAGCTCTGCAGATTGGTGGAAGCCAGGTAGGCATTGGCCACATTGATGCGAAACTGCGTGATCGCGATCAACAAGACCCCCAGCAGGCCGGTCACCCCGACGATGTCCACGGGCAGAGCGCTCTCCTTACCCGCCAACCCGGTGAACGAGATTCCAAACGCTGACACGAGCAAGATCCCGATCAGACCGTTGATCACGAAGGTCATCACGTAATAGGCCAGGCCAAACGTCACCGTAACGTGAAAACGCTCGTCCTTGGGCTGCGCCAGCCGGGCGAAGTCAAACGTGAACATCATCAGGATCCACACGCCCATATACGCCGAAAACACCTGCAACCACGGCAGGGTCGTGCCCGGCGCCGCCTTGGCGTTGGGCAAAAAGCCGTGATAGCCCTTGTCCACCAACGTCCACGTGATCACCGCCGTCATGCCGATAACAAACAACGGCAACATCCACCCGTTGAAGCGATCCATCCACTTACGCACACCCCGCCAGACAAGTGGAATCGTCAGAGCAATCACGATCGCATACCACAGCTTCAGCGGTCCGCCGAAGTAAGTCTGCGCGGCAACCGAGACCACAGAGCCCTCGAAGACCCAGTAGTAGATGCACGTGGCCCCAAAAATCAGCGTCGCGATCGAAGCCCCCACGTACCCGAACATGCTGCGCGAGAACAACGCCACTGTCAGCCCACTGCGCGACGCCGCACGAACCATCACCCAGTTGATCAGCGTGTAACAGATGACGGTCATCCCCAGCCCGATCAGCGTATTCACCGTCCCATACGCCAGCGCCGCGAACGCCGCAAAGTAAATGTAAAAGAAGGCGGTCGCCACACCCCACCATGCAAACATCAACCGGCTACGCGTCATCCGCCACGTATTCGGCACCACATGGAGCGAAAAATCTTCACTCGCGGCCTCAGCCAACGCCCTCGGGTCATCCTCCGGCGAAGTCTCAAGCGGCGGATAAACCGTTTCCGCAGTAGCCACTTTCCTCAAACCTCCTCGTTCCGCTAACTCCCCTGTGCGCGCACGAGCCGGTGCGGGGTGATTCGATTCATCGGTCTCGACTCGAGTGCTGGGGCGAGCACAAAGGATGTCTCGAGTACCGGGACAGCCGCAGGATATCTCACCGATTCGAGCTCGTACCGAAGAACTCCCCCGCTGCGCCTCTCGATGTCATAGGTCGGACATCGCTCGGAAGATCTAGAGTTCAGCAGCGCCCGATGAGCACAGACCGCACAGCAGATCCAGTCGCGAACGCGGCTTGCACAAAGTCCGACGATTGGCCGGTGGTCCTCGACGGCGACCTGATGCCCGCGCGCGAGGCGATGATCCCCGTGGGAGATGATGGGCTGATCCGGGGCGACGGCGCGTTTGACGCCTTTCCGGTCAAGGATGGGCGGCCCTTTGCGCGCGCAGCGCACCTCGATCGTCTCGAGCGATCCTGCCGGGCGATGGCTCTGGAGTGCCCGCGTGCGCAACTCGAATCCGACATCGAGATATTGCTTTCGCATGCTCCTGCCGGCCTCACGGTCATCCGTGTGGTGCTCACCCGCGGTGGCCACCGGATCTGCCGCTTGGAGTCACCGGGCGATCCGGAGGCCTTAACCAAGCCGGCACGTCTGCTGCCGATGGTTTACGACCCCTCGGTGTTGCTCAACGGCGTTAAGTCGCTTTCGTATGCCGCCAACGTGATGGCCACCCGCCGCGCCATCGCCGCGGGTTACGACGAGGCACTTCTGGTCAGCTCGAACGGCGTCGTGCTCGAGGGTCCCAGGTCCGCGATCTTCTGGGTCCGGGAGGGGCAGATCCGGACGCCCGCGATCGAGACGGGCATCCTCGCGTCCATCACGCGACGGGCGATTCTGGAGAGCCTCTCTGTCCAGGAAGGGAGCTTCCAGCTCGAGGACGCGCTCCAGGCATCTGAGGCGTTCTTGGCCTCGACCGCGCGACTTGTTCAGCCGGCTGCCGCAATCGGTGAGGTGACGTTTCGGGAGGCTCCTGGGCCACAGACGTTGCGGGCGCAGAAGGCGCTCGAGCGCGCGATGGCGCAAGACACCATCGCCTGAGCCGCAGCTCGATTCGTCACGCAGGTCAGGGCCAAGCTTGGGGGCGCGGCCCATGTCTCTTTCGGTCCGACAGGTGGTCCTAGATGGACATCGTTCGCGAGCTCAGCGGCCGGCGGGGGTCTGCAGCGCGCCGGCGGGGGTCTGCAGCGCCAGCTCCACCGCGCGTTCGGCATGGAGGCGCGCCGTATCGAAGAGCGGAACGTCCGCGTCGCCAGGACCTAGCAGCAGCCCAATCTCAGTACAGCCGAGCAAAACCCCTTCGGCGCCGCGCTGGACGAGGGCGGTGACGACTCGGCGGTAGGCCTCTCGGGATTCTTCCCTGAGCTCGCCAAGGCAGAGTTCCTGAAAGATGATGTCATCCACCACTCGGCGGTCGTCGTGATCCGGAACAAGGACCGTCAACCCATATCGGTCTCGGAGGCGGCCGGTATAAAAGTCGTGCTCCATCGTGTACGCGCTGCCGAGCAATCCCACTGTGTGAAGCCCCGCCGCGTCCATCGCTTCACCAGAAGCGTCGGCAATATGCAGCAACGGAATATCGACACGAGAGGTAATCGTGTCGATCACTTTGTGCAATGTATTTGTACAAAGCACCAACAACTCCGCACCGGCCCCTGCCAGCAGACCGGCTTCGTGTGCCAAGCGCTCACCGGCCATCCGCCACTCGCCTTCCCGCTGCATCGCTTCAATTTCGGCGAAGTCAATCGACCGCAATATGAGATCGGCGGAGTGCAGCCCGCCCAACCGGTCGCGTACCGCCTCGTTGATCAGGCGGTAATAGACGGCGGAGGACTCCCAGCTCATCCCGCCAAGTAGACCGAGGCGTTTCATTTGAGGTCCTACCGACGCCCGGGTTTCGCCGTCGGTAGGCGTTCAGCCTCGACCGTCGCCGCGGGCCGGCAGCCTGCTCTCTGAAGGGGTGGCCTCGTCTGCCGGTGTCGAGGACTCCTCAGCACCCGGCTGGTACGGCTCCGGTTCGCCGTACCGCCATACCTCCTCATACATCGGGCGTAGGAACCCCAGGTGCTCCTGCATCTGCTCGCCCGCAGCCGCTTCGTCGCCTGCCTCGATCGCTGCCAGAAGCCCACGATGGTCGTCGTTGACGCGCTGGTGAAACTGTCGGCCCAGCGCCGAGCGCTTCAAATTGGCTTGTAACGCCGAGAAGATTGGGTGGGTGGCGATCGACAGCAAGGTGTTACCAGCGCTCACGACGATCGCCGAGTGGAAGTCCTTGTTGTAGAAGAACTGCTTCTCCGAGCTGAGATCCAGCGGCTGTGGCGGGATGGCCGCGCGCAAGGTCTCGAGGTCCGAAGCGCTCCGACGCCGGGCTGCAAGTCGCGCCGCAGGAACTTCGAGAAGTTCCCGGGCTTCGAGAAACTCGGCGAGTGAAACGTGCTCGGATTGACTTAAGAGACCGATGTTCGTGCTCAGGGACTCACGGACATGATCGACGGTCGGCAGCGTCACGAAGTTTCCTCCGCTCGCGCCCTTGGCCGTGCGAATCAGTGAATCCGCCGACAGCAGCCGCAGAGCCTCGCGGACGGTGGGGCGGCTTACTCCGAATTCGGCAGCAAGCTCGGCCTCGCTCGGGAGCCTCTGGGCCGGACCGAGCTGACCCGAGACGATCAGCTCGCGGAGCTGGTCGGCGACCTGCTCGTAGGCCTTGCGTACCCGACGGATTGGGACAGCTCCGCGACTCGCACCCCGCACACCCGCAGCGTAGCACCAGGTTTCACCGAAAGCCGCGCACACCCGGATAAAACGGCGTCTTCTTGCGAGCTACGGCTCGCTCTGAACGAGGCGCGAGTAGAGCTCTGGACGGCGGTCTTCGAACAATGCGACGTTGTAGCCGCCCTGATGCGGTTCGATGATCTTGTCGCGCGCGAGCCGAAGGTCAAGCTCAGCGCTAATCACGGTCTCTTCGGCGCCCGCTTCCACCACTCGGCGACCCAGTGGGTCGACGATCTGACTCCATCCGAAGAATGCGGTGCCGCTCTCGCTCCCGCACCGGTTAGCTGTGACAAAGAAGACTGCGTTCTCAGCCGCTCGCGCACGGGTGATGTATTCGGCGATCTCGCGCGCCGGCACCGGCGAATTGGTCGGATGAATAATCATCTCGGCGCCTTCGAGCGCCAACACACGAGTGATTTCGGGAAAGCGCCAGTCGTAGCAGATCTGCAGACCGATACGGCCGACGGGAGTGTCGAAGACTTCGTAGGACTCACTTCCCCGAGCGGTGAAGCGATCGACACCGATGCACGCTATGTGTGACTTTCGGTAGCGCCCGATGACACCGTCGGGACCGATCAGTACCGCTGTGTTGTAGAGCGTACCTCCTTCCGTCTCGAGCATTCCAACCACACAATGCATCCCCATCCGCCGACACGCTGCACCCAGCGTTTCGGTGATGTCTCCGGGGATGCGATCCGCACAGTTACGCGCGGACTGTTCATCACTCAGCATGTAGCCGCTGAGAGCGCACTCCGGGAAAACCACCAGATCGCTCCTAGCCGCCGCCGCTCGATCCAGCTGCGAGACGCACGCCGCGAGGTTGCCTGCGACATCTCCAAGTCGTGGTGCGTTTTGCACCACCATTACGCGCACGGACTGTTGCAAGTTTACCCCGTGCACACGCACTCCTCGCTCCGTCGTTTTGAGGCGCCGGTGCCCCTGATGACGCGCTGCAGCTCACCGTACTCGTCCCCCGAAATCCTCGCGTCCAGGACCGTCGGAACGGGCTCGCGAAGTCCCTCGATCACCGCCGCCCGGAGCTCCGGCACGGTGCTGACGACCGCTCCAGCAGCGCCCAGAGACCGAGCAAAGTTGGCGCAGTCGACCGGGCCGAAGTCGACGGCGGTCCGCCGGTAGCTGCGCTCCTCCTGCTTTGTACGGATCAGACTGAGACCGGAGTCGTTCAGGACGATCACCACCAGCCTTGCTCCGACCCGTGCTGCAGTCTCTAGTTCATTTCCGTGAAGGAGAAATCCGCCGTCGCCGGTGAAGGCGATCACGGGCTCGCCCGGGCGCGCCAGGGCTGCCGCGATGGCGGCAGGGACCGCGTAGCCCATCGTCGCGTGCCCGTTGGACATCAAGAATCCCCGCGGGCGAGAGGCCCGCCATCCCCACGTTGCAGCGAACATGTGCGCGCCCGCATCCACCGTCACCGTGGTCCCCTCGGGCGCCACCGCCTGAACCGAGGCCACGACTTCCATCGCGGTCAGGAACTCGGGAGAACCTATCCGCAAAGCCTCAAATAGGCGCGCGCGTCGCGCCGCAACTTCTGCGTGCGACCACGTCGACTCGCTGCCTCTGAGTTCGGCAGCGAGCGCTTTTAGCATGGGCGAGAGATCGCCGACCAGGACGTGCTGTGGGCTATATCCCGGGACGTGCTCTGTATGCCGCCTCAAAGCGACCACCGGTGCGCCCACCGCCCACGGAGCGGGCAAAAGCTCGACGGGGTCGAGTCCAATGGCGAGGATTACGTCGGCCTCGTCGAGCAGCGGCCGTTCGAGCGCTGCGTTGGTCAGAATGCCGCACCAGAGCGGATGGTCCTCCGGGAAAGCGCCTTTCGCCTTGTAGGTGCTGAGCGCAGGCCCACCCACGCGCTCGACCGCTCTCACGAGATCATCCTGCGACGCCTCGAGGGCCTCATCTCCGATCAGCACGATGGGACGGCGCGCAGCCGCCAGGCGGGTTGTCAGCGGAGACCGCTCGGGGAGAGCAGGGTCCTCCGACGGCTGCAGAGAGAACCCGACGTCGATGTCTTGCGCGGGCGCTAGCGCGGCGTCGCGCGGCAGTTCCAGATGCACCGGCCCGCGAGGTGGTGTCGTTGCCATCGTCAGGGCCCGCTCCAGCAACGCGGCAGCGCAATCGGGCGTTAGCTCGGCTTGCCATTTCGCAACAGGCGCAAGCAGCGCTATGTGATCGAGCTCCTGGTGGCCTGTGCTGTCGCGCTCCGCGCCGCCGAACCGATCGCTGATCACGATGACAGAGCTCTGGTCAAGCAGCGCGTGGGCGAGGCCATTCACGACGCTTGAGACACCCGGTCCGAGACCAACGAGCACCACTGCGGGCCTGCCGGTGAGATCGGCGTAAGTGGCCGCCATCAGCGCCGCGCCACCTTCGGACCGGGTCAACAACACAGCGACACCAAGCCGTTCTAAGGCGTCAATCACCTCTAGGTTGCTGCCGCCACCCGGGAAAGCGAACACGCGATCGGCTGCCCGCTCGACGATCGTGGTCGCCACCAGTTCGGCGATTGTCCCGCCAGTCACCTCCACACGATGGCGGGCGTTCACGCCGTTAGAGCCAGTTGTCTGCGGGTTGTTGTTGTATGAATGTGTTGGCGATGTCGATGCGGCGGGCGAACCACACGTCGCCGAGGGATTGGGCGTAGTCGATGAATCTGGCGAGGGCGTCCGCCCGGCCTGGGTTGCCGGTGATCCGTGGGTGCAGCCCGACCGACATCATCCGGGGGGTGTCGTCGCCGTCGTTTCGCAGGCGATCGAGGTTCGCCTTGGCCATCTCATAGAAATGCTCGGGGCTGGCGAAGCCCTGCGCCACGACGTAGCGGGCGTCGTTTACCACCAGCCCGTAGGGCACCACCAAGTGCGCGCGGCCCAGCACCCGCGTCCAGTAGGGGAGGTCGTCGTTATAACAGTCAGAGTCATAGACGAACCCGCCTTCTTCGACCACCAGCTCGCGGGTGTTTACCCCCATCTCGCGGCAGTACCACCCCACAGGCCGCGACCCAGTGGTGCGCGTGATCGACTCAACCGCGCGGCGGATCGCTTCTCGCTCCTCATCGCGGGTCATCTCGAAATGGTTGCTCCAGCGATACCCATGACCGGCCGCCTCATCACCGCGGCGCGCGAGCTTCTCAGCCGCCGCGGGATTGCGCTCAAGCGCCACCGCCGCCGCGAACCACGTCACCGGGATCCCCGCCGCGTCAAATACCCGCAAAATCCGCCAAATCCCCGCCCGCGCCCCATACTCATACATCGACTCCACCGCAAGATCACGCTGACCCTCCAGCGCGAACGGCAACTCGTAGAGGATGTCGTTGACGCCGTCGCCCATCGCGAACGTCTTCTCGGACCCCTCCTCGTAATTGATCACGATCTGCACCGCGACCCGCGCCTCACCCTCCCAACGCACCCGCGGTGGATGCTCGCCATAACCCACCAACTCACGCCGCGGACCCTCCACCGGAAAATCTCGACTCTGAAAAAACTGCGGATCGAAATTCATCATCAGCCCGCCGGCTTCAGTCAAGGCCGGCCAGCGAACGAGCGCCGTCAGCCACGATCAGCTGACCCGTCACATACTCGGACTCCGCACTGGCAAGGAAGGCATAGAGATAGGCGATGTCCTCTGCCTGCCCGACCCGATGGCGCAGCGGTACCTTCGGCGCGACGGCCGCCACCCCCTCGGGACCGAGTGAGTTGACCGGGTCAAGTGCCTGGGGTGTCTCGATCACCCCGGGCGCGACGGCGTTGGCTGTGATCCCGTCTGGCCCGTAGTCGACGGCCAGGTTCTGGACAAGACCCACGATCGCGGCCTTGGCAGCCGCGTAATGGGGATGCTGCGGCCAGGCGGACACGGTTCCGGCCACTGAGGACGTCGCGATCAGACGCCCGAAACCGGCCCGGCGCATGTGCGGCAGGACGGCTCGAAACACGCGCCACACACCCGTCAGGTCGACATCCAGCGTCGCATACCAGGCGTCATCGTCGAGCTGCTCGAGCGGCACCGTACGCGCGATGCCGGCGTTTGCGACCGCGATGTCCACTCGACCCAGCTCTGAAACGCACTGCTGCACCAGAGCGTCGACCTGGTCGGGATCTCGCACGTCGACGGGAACCACCACGGCGCAACGGCCGGCTGCCTCCACCGCTTCGCGTACGGGCTCTACATCGTGCGGGTCACCTGGGTAGAAGCCCAGGACGACGTCTGCACCGGCCTGAGCAAATACGCGGGCGGTTGCCGCCCCGATACCAGACGCCGCGCCCGTTATGACGGCGGCCCTGTCGGTCAGTTCAAACATCGCACCCCTTCCGCGCTTGGTTTGCCATCACAGCATCACGTCGCCTCCGTTGGGACCCAGCGTCTGGCCGACGTAATAGGAGGAGTCGTCCGAGGCGAGGAAGACTGCGGTGGGGGCTACCTCGTGGACTTCGCCGAAGCGGCTCATGGGAAGCTCAGAGAGCTTTTTGTTGGCCCACTCCTCGGTCTCCTCAGCCATCATTTCGGTCAGAATCGGCCCGGGGGCAATGGCGTTGACGTGTACCCCTCTGCTTGACACCTCCCGCGCCAGCGCCTTGGTGAAGCCGATGATGCCGGCCTTGCTGGCGCTGTAGTGGACCATCTCGGTTCCGCCGATCTGGCCCAACTGGGAGGCGACATTGATGATCTTGCCGTAGCCCCGTTCGAGCATGCGGGGAATCACCATCCTCGTACAGAGAAAGCAGCCGCGAAGGTTGACGTTCACGACGCGATCCCACTCCTGTGGAGTCAACTCGTGGAAGAAAACCTGCCCGAAGGTGCCGGCATTGTTGACCAGAATGTCGATATCGCCGAATTCCTCCTGGGCGCGCTGGACCATCGCCCGCACGTCGGCTTCGTCGCTGACGTCCGTATGTACGTGCAACCCGCGACGCCCCGACGTTTCAATTGCCTCCAGGACCGGCGCCGCTGTGTCTTCGCCGAGGACATCGGCGATCACCACGTCCGCCCCTTCGGCGGCAAAAGCAGTTGCGATCGCACCCCCGATGCCCCTGGCACCACCGGTGACGATCGCCACGCGATCGCGCAACTTGTTCACTTTGCTCGTTTCCTCCCTGGCGCGGCGACCACTACGCCGCTGCCGCCGCGGAATTGCTCTTTGACCATTCGCAAAGAATCTGCTCAGAGGCGGCTATATCGAAGCGATTGCGCATGAGCAGCATCGACGCGTCGTGCTGCTCGCGATCGTCGCTGGCGACGCAATCGTGCGCGATCACGACGTAGTAATCGTTGAACATCGCGTCGCGGGCGGTCGACTCGACGCAGCCCTCGGTGGTGCAACCCGCCACGATGGCAGTCTGAATGCCGTTGCTGCGAAGCAGCATGTCGAGATTGGTGCCCCAGAAAGCGCTTGACCGGTACTTCTGGACGACGAGGTCGCCGTGCTCGACGGTCAGCTCCGGAATGAGCTTCTGACCCTCCGAGCCCTCCTCGGTGTAGCCGATCGGCTCCCCCTCTGCCTCCGAGAGATGCATTCGCATGTTGAAGCGGATCTGCGCCGGAGACTCACTCGCGCGGCCCGGCAGGACGGTCATCAACACGTAAACGACCAATACTTTGGCGGCGCGCGCACCCTCGACCAGGTGTGCGAGTCGCGGAATCATCTCGGGGTACATGGAGAGTGAAACCCCCAGCCGTTCGAACGCGCCGCCGGGCTTGCAGAAGTCACGCTGCATGTCCACCACGACCAAGGCGGCGTGGCGTGGGTCAACCAGCTCAGCGAGCTCGGTGAAGACCTGCTTCCCGTTGACCTCAATCACGCTGGCGTGGCGTGGATCGGACCTGACGCAAGATGGCCCTCGGCCAAGTCCTCCTCGTCCTCAGCCAGCACTCGGCCGACCGCCGCGAGCTTCTCAGGCGAGCGAGACCGGAAGTAGTAGTACACGACACCGCCGGCCACCACCCAGCCCAGGACAATCCAGAAGACGAGGTTGTAGGGGTAAGCCTGACCCGTTGGCTTGACCGTGTTCCACAGCGGATAGGCGAGCGCGACTATGCCAACTATCGGGGCCACGATGTGCTTGAAGATGTTGCGCTCCGAGTCGCGCCAGAAGTAGCGGATAAGCGCGACGTTCCCGAGCATGTAGACGAGGATTACGGCGACCGTCCCCAACGATCCGGTCCAACCGTAGACGTCGGTGAGGCTTGAGCCGAGCCAAGCGCTGAGCCCGAGGCCGGCTCCGATCGAGAGAGCAGTGACAGCGTAGATCGCGGTGTAGGGCGAGTGGAACCGCTTGTGGACGCTTCCGAATACGCCGGGCAAAACCTTGTCACGTCCCATGGAGAAAATCACCCGGACGGTGGCGTTCTGCACGGCCAGGAAGCAGGAAAATAGTCCGAAAACGGCGGCGATGTCGATGATGTTGGTCATCCAGCTCGCATAGCGGTGCGCCAGCGTGGGGAACGGCGTTGGATCGGCCAGGAAGGCATTAAGCCCGTGCTGGGTGTTGAGGTGGGAACCGGCCGCCAGGGCGTACATCTCAAACACATAGAAGACGCCGATGATCACGGTCGCGCCTATGACGGCTAGCGGTATGGCGCGACGCGGGTTGCGGGTCTCCTCGCCGAGCACCGCAGCCGACTCGAATCCGACGAAGGAAAGGATTCCGAACACGGCGCCAAGCCCGACGCCGCCGACCCCCTTTGAGGACGCGCCGGGGGTGAAGTAGTGCAGGGTGTTGCCGTGGCCGGCATTGGCGATCGCTATGACCGCCAGCACAGAAAACACAAGGATCTCGAGCCCGAGCAGCGTAAGGTCCACGCGGACTGATGCTTTGATCGACCTGTACGACAGCCCAAGCACGAGGCTCATCAGGGCGAGGCTCAGGATCCACCACGCAATATCGACGCTATGGCTGGCCAAAAAGTCGTGGAGAAAGATGCCGTTAGCGGTAAAGAGCCCAATCGCAAACATGATGAAGGCGGCGAAGTAAAGCCACCCCGTGTAGAAACCGGCACCGCCGCCGAGGGCATGACTGCAGTAGTTGTAGAAGAGCCCGCTTGAAGGAAGCCGCCGTGAGAACTGGACCACCGTGTTGGCGACGAAGAGGGTCCCCACGAATGCGACGAGGAACGACAGCGGCAGCGCTCCCTGGGAGTTCGGTCCTGCGGCTGGAGCATTGAGGATCACGGCTATCACCGGCGCCATTAGCGCAGCCGAAAGCGCGAAGCAGTTAGGAAGTGACAGCTGGCCTTTCTGAAGCCGCTGTGGTTTGGTTGCGGTGGTATCCCCGCTTACCGCCGGTTGAGTCGCCATCTGCGTCCTCCCTCGGGATGCACCAGCTCAGGTCCCTTTGTTGTCGGTGCGCGAGCGCGCCCCGCGCTCCCAGATTTCCCGGCTCATCTTATAAACGTCTGACTTATCTGTCCACTTTCGTTTTTGACCGCGCTACCTGCATTCCTGCGTAGCTCGGAGCCCTCGTAGGTCAGGATCTCGTAGAGCTCCGGTCGGCGATCCGCCACCAATGGATAGCTGCGGTCGTCTCTGCGATCGCGCAGTCGTGAGACCCAGTCGAGCTCCAGATCGGAGACCGCCAGGCCCTCGTCGTCTCCCAGGCGGACGCACATCCCGCCAAGTGGGTCTACCACACAGCTTCCCCCTCGGAAGGTGAAGGGGCCGACCGCGCCGCACTGGTTGGCGCACAGCACATAGAAGACGTTTTCGACCGCGCGCGCTGGAACGACGTTTGCCATTACGAATCCTCGCTTGGCCTCCCATGCCATCGGGACCACGAGCGCACGGGCACCAAGGAGGTTGACCGCGCGTGCGGGCTCGGGGAACGCGAGGTCGTAGCAACACGCCACGCCGATTCCGCGCTGGTCAACCACGAACCTATCGCCACGGTGAAAGACAGCGCGTTCGACGGCGTCCATGTGCGTCTTGGCATAGGTGATTCGAGACCCGGTTGGTAGCTGCATGATCACAGCGTTGCGCAGAGCGCCGTCGACCCGCTCCGGAGCCCCGTACACCAACGTCAGGTCATGGCGTGAACTGGCGGCGGCAAGCTTATCCACAGCATCCGCCACCTCGCGCATCAGCTGAGGTGTGTAGGCACCAGCGTCGAGCAGGTAGCCACTCAGACTGAGTTCCGGAAAGCAGACAACCTCGGCATCGGCACGGGCAGCATCGGCCACCATGGCCCGCATCGTGTCCAGGTTGGCTCTGACGTTCCCCAGCTGCGCCCCAAACTGCCCAAGTGCCACGCGCATCAGACCAGCTTTGGACCGCGGTGCCTCAGGACCGCAATGGGATCGCCACAGGGCGAATAGGACAGCCGGTGGCACCCCGCAGCTTGAGCGGTAAAGCCATCAACGCGAACTCGTAAACCTTCTCCGCGGCGATCTCCTCGAGGTCGAGTACCTCGATGATCTGGGCCCCCGCCGTGGCGAACATGTAACAGTGGACGGGCACGAATGAGTTCGGTTCCTCATGTGGTGCGACATCCATACTCACCGCGTCCGTTCCGATGCACATGGCGCCGGCGTCCTCGCACAGGTACCTGGCGCCCGCGAGCCCCAGTCCCGGGTTGTCAGGGATGTAGGTATCGAAGTCCGGCCAGCACGTCATCCGGCCGGTGCGCAACAGCACCACGTCGTGGGGGCGCAGCTCGCATCCTTGCTCTCGGGCGGCCGCACGCAGGTCATCGGGGGTGATCACGTGGCCTGCAGGCAGGCAGGTGACGCCGTGTAGTCCCGCGATGTCGAGCAGCACCGCCCGCGCGATGATGGGTGGATATTTCTCGGCGCCACCCTTCAGCCATACCCGGCTGCCGAGATCCTTGTCCGCGGTCCAGCCGTTCCAAAACATGCCGAAGTAGCCCAGGTGGTTCAAGGTGTCCAGATGAGTCCCGGTGTGGATGTACATGTGGATCGAATCCCCGCAGTAGCTGTACTTCTCGTGCACCGGTGGACCTGCGCCGGAGAGGTTGTCGTTGACGGATCCCTGGGGTGTATGGGTCATCCAGATCTCGTACTTCGGGTCATGCGCAGCCGTCCATGAGGGCATGCCGAAGAAGTATTCGATGCCCAGATCGAACAGGTTCGACCCATCGAGGTGCTCGAGAACCGCTCGGCGTGAATCAGGCGTGATCCAGTTCATCCGCCCGATTTCGTCGTCGGGGCCCCACGGACTCTTCGAGACCTTCACGCCGTCACGCTCGAGCAGCGCCTCGTATGCGTGCGCTGCTTGCTGCGACTCCCCGCTCGACGCCTCGGTGCGCGGCTGGGCAGGATCAACTCGATCCACGGCCAAGGGCGTCTTATACCACTAGCGCCGCGTGATGTCGATGTCTGACATTGGAGGCCAGCGACCTATGCGGGTCCAGAGCCCTCGCCAGAGGCGTAGCTCGCGAAGCGGTTGCGCACGCGCGTGGGGTCGACGAACGGGCTTGGACCGGGCCATGTCGGTTCATCGATCCTGGCGAGCACCACGCCGGGGCGAGGAATCGCGCGGATTGCCTTGGCCACCTCTGGTCGGGAGGTCGCGCGCTCTAGCGATACAGCCGGCAGACCCGAGAGGACCGAAGCCAGCGCGTCAGACGCGATTAGTTCCTGGCCTCCAGTGATCGAATAGCGTCCATCGTCGAGGACCAAGACGATGAGGTTCCCGGGTCGCAGCCCGCTGAGCGACCACAGGGAACCGGCGCCCATCAGTAGATCCCCGTCGCCCACCACTGCCACGACCTCGCGATCGCGCCGCGCCTCGGCTACGCCGAGGGACACGGCCAGCCCACACCCCATAGCTCCCCCCAGGTAGAGATGCGGGCCGTCGTCGCTCGCCAGGCGTAGCGCCGAGGTGGCGGTTCCGAGCGAGGAGACGAACAGCGCCCCCGGCGTCTCGTCGAGTGCTCCGGCTACAGCCTCAGCTGGCTTCACGGCCTCCTCCCAGTGACGCGTCGAGCACCACGGCTGCGCAAGTGCCTGTGCTGAATGCCAGTTCCAAAGCTCCGGCCGCCGTCGCGCCCGCCCGCTCCGGATCGGTGACCGGGAAGGCCTGAATCTCGAGGGCGGAGAGGAGCGCGGGCGTGGCTCGTCCCATGGGGACCTGCGAGGGGTTGCGCTCGCCCAGAGTGCCTCGCATCGACAGGATGATGGGAACCCCGATCCCATACGGAACGCAAAGGGAGCCGACGGCGTTCAAGCAATTGCCCAGCCCAGAGCACTGCATAAGCACCATTGCTCGACTTCCGGCGAGAAGGTGTCCGCACGCGTAGGCGACGCACTCCTCCTCGCGGGTGAGCGTGCGCACCTCCGGCTCCGCTCCCGCAAGCGCCTCGACGATGCCACGAAGCCGGGCGTCGGGGACATACGCAACCGCGCCGACGTCCGCGCCTCGGATCGCCGTGGCGATGTCCGCCTGCCAATCGAGCACCGGGACCCGCGTCGGAGCAGCGACGGGCGCATGGTCGCTGCTCATGGCTGGTCGTCGCCCCAAATCGCCCGCGGCCCCAAGCGCTCGCCGGTCAGAGCTTCAACACGAAGGGATCCTGGACCTCTTCGCCGAGCTCGCACCAGACGCTCTTTGTCTGGAGGTACTCGCCGATCGCTTCGATCCCGTTCGCGCGACCGATGCCGCTCTGCTTATAGCCGCCAAAAGGCGAGTTGAAGGCCAGCGCCCGATAGGTGTTGATCCAAACCGTCCCGGCCTGAAGCCGCCTCGCCATCCGGTGCGCTCGCTTTATGTCGCGCGTCCAGACTCCCGCAGCGAGCCCGTAGGGGCTCGAGTTAGCAAGCGTGACGGCCTCCTCCTCGTCCTCGAAGGGGATCACGGCGAGTACGGGACCAAAGATCTCCTGCTGAGAAACGTCGGCATCGTTGCCGACTCCGGCGACTACCGTGGGTTCATAGAACAGCCCGTCCGGAAGGCTCGGGATGGAGGCCCGACGGCCACCCACCAGGATCTGCGCTCCAGCCCCACGCGCGGCATCTACCGTCGACTCGATGCGCTTTAGCTGCTGCGCTGTCGCGATCGGGCCCATCTGTGTTTCTTTATCCATGGGGTCGCCCAGCCTGATCGCCTCGGCCCGTTCGCAGAGCCGAGTAAGGAGTTCGTCGTATACCTGGCGCGCGACGAGCAGTCGCGACCCAGCTACGCAGGTCTGGCCACCCGCGGCGAAGATACCCGCCAGCACGCCCGCCTCCGCCGCGTCGAGCGACGCATCTGCAAAGACGATGTTGGGGCTTTTGCCGCCAAGCTCGAGCGTGTAGCGCCCCAGTCGCGCGCCGACTGACTGGGCGATCGCGCGGGCCGTGGCGGTCCCCCCGGTGAATGCCACCTTTGCGACCTCCGGGTGCTCAACGAGCGCTGCGCCGGCGGCCTGACCCCCCGTAACCACGTTGATGATCCCGGGTGGAATGCCCGCCTGCTCAGCGAGGATCGCAATGTCCAGGATCGACGCCGGGGTGAATTCGGACGGCTTGATCACCACCGCGTTGCCCGCTGCCAGCGCGGGCGCAATGCTCATCACCGTGAGAAACAGAGGCGAGTTCCATGGGGTGATGACCCCGATCACGCCGAGGGGCTCGCGAAGCGTGTAGTTGAGGACGCTCTGTCGATCGAGTGGGATCACCCGGCCTTCCACCTTGTCGGCAAGCCCACCGAAGAAATAGAGCCACTCAGCGATCATCTTCGCCTGCCCGGCCATCTCTCGGAAGAGCTTCCCGTTCTGGCGAGTCTCCACCGCCGCCAAGCGATCCGCGTGCTCGGCGATCAGATCGCCGAAGCGCATGAGCAGCCTTCCGCGCCGTGTGGGCGAAAGGTCTTGCCAGTCGGCACTCGCGAAGGCCCGACCCGCTGCCGCCACAGCGTGATCGACATCCTCAGAACCAGCGTCTGCGAACTCCGCCCACGGCTGAGCCGTTGTGGGATTGATAGAGGCATACCGCTTGCCCGACGCGGCCGCGATGCGGGACCCCTCGATGTGTAGTCCGAACACAGGAGTCCCCCCGCCATGCTCGAGTGCAGCCCAGCTGAACTCGGCGTGCAGCCGACGGTCTGAACTTAGGACAGAGGTCATCCTCGCGAGCAAGGATATATGTCAGGCTTTGACGTCTCTTGTCACCATGCGCTCGCCATGCCTCGTTCCTCTGAAATGAAGGAGGCGGCCTCCGGGTCTCGTGGGCCGCGGCTCGGTGGTGACGATCAGGCCGAGTGGCTGCGGCGAGATCGAGAAAGCGTCGGCCAGTCGCCCTATCCGGCGCCGCTTGTGATCGAGCGCAGGAGCGGCTGTGAGCTGTGGGATCTGGCGGGGACGCGGTATCTCGACTTCGAGTCCGGTCAGTTCTGCATGAGCACGGGTCACTCCCATCCCGCGGTCGCGGCGGCCTTGCGAGAGCAGTCCGGGGAACTGATGCAGATCGGAAACCGCTTCACGAACCGCCCGCGGATCCGTCTTGCCGAGCGGCTCGCGGACATCTCGGGGCTGCCGCAGCCAAGAACCTTCTTTTGCAGCACGGGCTCCGAGGCCAACGAGACCGCGCTGCGCATCGCCAAGTTGACCACCGGGCGGTTCGAGGTGATCTCGGTTGCGCGCGGGTACCACGGCCGCAGCTCCGCCGTTTTCGGGCTGTCCTCTTCCGCTCGGCATATGCGCCGCGGCTACGGACCGTCCGTACCGGGGATGGGCTACGTGGCCCCGCCGTACTCCTACCGCTGTCCCTTTGGCTGCGGGGCCGAGTGTGACGCCGGCTGCTGGCGCTACTCGGTGGGGATGCTCGAGCGCTCCACCGCCGGAGAGCCCGCGGCGGTCATCATCGAGTTCGTGCTGGGCGGCGGGGGTGTGATTCCGGGCTCTCGAGCATGGGCCCAGGCAATCCGAAACTGGTGTGACGAACAAGGAGCGCTGCTGATCGCGGATGAAGCCCTGACGGGTATCGGTCGCACCGGGTCGTGGTTTGCGTTCGAGCATTTCGGCGTGCAGCCGGACATCGTCGTCACGTCGAAGGCGCTCGGCGGGGGCGTTCCCGCCGCGGCGGTGATCGCTTCGCGCCGGGTGGCAGACGCAGCAATCGAGCGCGGGTTCATCCAGGCGGCCTCACATCAGGGGGACCCTTATCAATGCGCGGCTGCGTTGGCGAACATCGCGGTCATTGAATCCGAGGACCTGCTTCGGAATACGATCAGGCAGGGGCAACTGCTGAGCTCCCATCTGAACCGTCTGGTGCAGCGATTCGCGATCGCCGGCGATGCCCGTGGCATCGGCCTGATCCAGGGACTTGAAATCGTCCACTCTGACGGCAGCGAGGCACCGGAGGTGGCAGCCGAGGTCTGCGTCGCGTGCATGAACGAGGGGCTGATCGTCGGCGGGCTCCGGCCCGGGATCAGAGAGGGCAACGTTCTGAGACTGGCGCCCCCGCTTGTCGTGACATCGGAGCAGATCGTCGAGGCGGTTGAAATCCTCGAGCAGGCGCTGAAGGTTGTCTCGGACCGTCGGCAGTCGCTGCACCCGGCGTGAGGGACTGCAAAATCACCGACACCGTCGCCGCCGCGGGAGTCGGTGCCTTCTTCTTCGACGATCAACTCGCGGTCAGGCATGGCGCTGCCCGGGACGGTTTTGCATTTCTCGGCGAGCCGCTGACCCCCGGCTACGAGGCTGTTCGCCAGCCCGCCACAGCAGTCTCGGTGATGCTCCGACTCAGCGACGGCTATGTCGCGCACGGGGACTGCGTCGCCGTCCAGTACAGCGGTGTCGGTGGCCGCGATCCCGTGCCGAACGGCGAGCAGCTCGCCTCACTGCTCGAGCACGAGGTGGCCGCGGAGATGAGGGGTCTCCCGACGCAGTCGTTTCGGGAACTCAGCGGGCGCCTCGATCCGCTCAGCGCCCTTCCCGGATTCGGCACTGCGGCCGCCTACGGGCTATCTCAGGCGATGCTCGACGCGGTCGCACACACGCGCGACGCAAGCATGGCCCACACCATTCAGGCCGAATGGGGCCTCGATGGCCGCCTGCGACGTGTGCCGATATATGCCCAATGCGGCGAGGCGCGGCAGCTGAACGTCGACAAGATGATCTTGCGCGAGGTCGACTCGCTACCGCACGGGTTGATCAACAGCCCGGCACTGATCGGCCCGGACGGCGCCCTGCTCCTCGACTATGTGGCATGGGTCAGCCGCCGCGTGCAGGAGCTGCGGCGTGATCGGAGCTATCGCCCGATACTCCACTTTGACGTCTACGGCCTGCTCGGGCTGGTGATGGAGATGCGGCTGGAGCCGCTGGTCAAATTTCTGCTGCGCATGGAGGAGGCGGCGGCCCCGTTCCGACTGCGGGTCGAGCACCCACTGGACGCGGGCAGCCGCGCCGCGCAGATCGAGCAGATGGCGGAGCTGCGGTCAAGGCTGCGTGAGGCGGACAGCTCGGTGCAGCTCGTAGCCGATGAGTGGGCCAATACCCTCGCCGAGATTCATGAGTTCAACGAGAGCGGAGCTGCAGACATGATCCAGATCAAAACCCCTGATCTCGGCGGCCTGCACCATTCCGTGGAGGCCGTGCTCGATTGTCAGCGTCACGGCGTCCTCGCCCACATCGGTGGATCCTGCTCTGAGACCGACCGCTCGGCGCGGGTTTGCGCTCACGTGGCGATGGCTACTCATGCCGACCAGATACTGGCCAAGCCGGGCATGGGAGTAGACGAAGGGTTGTCGATCGTGACCAATGAGATGGCGCGAACGCTGCGGCTTGATTGCACCTAGGTCAAGACCTCGAGCGTTTGAAGGCTCGGGTCGGTCGCGTAGGCGACGCGTAGTCCGGTGGCCTTCGCCTCGGTGAGGGCCGCGATGGCCTCGGGCGTGACCAGCTCGCCGGGGGCGATCGTGGGGACGCCGGGAGGGTAGGGCGCGATCAGATCCGCGCTGACGCGGCCCACCGCTTCGGATGTGGGAACCGTCTCCGCCTCACCGAAGAACGCCTCACGGGGTGAGATCACCACCTCTGGCTCCACGATCCAGCAGGCCGCTTTGGCAATCTCCCGAGGCCTTCCGCGTCTGCGCTCTATCGAAGCGATGAGGACGTCGGTCAGCCGCTCGAGGGATTCAGCATCGTCCACCACGGTGACGACGGCAACGATCGTATCCCTGTCCGCCATCTCCACAGGAACGCCGGCGTCGATGAGATCTGCCTCCACCTCAACACCGTTGGCTCCGGTCCCGGCAAGGCCGACGGTGAGCTTCGTGGGATCCATGCCCGGCCCCTCGAGCACGTGCAAGCCGTTGACGTTTCGTAGCCTCTCCCGGGCGTCGCTTACGGCATGCACCAGGCCGTCGAGCAGCCGTCTTCCGTGGTGCTCGAGCAGGGCCCGAGCACCATCGATGCTCGCCATGATCGTCCCCGAGGGACTCGTCGTGTGCGTCGCCTCGAATGCCCGGTCCAGGTGGGCGGCGCTGATCCGCTCGGTACGGGCGAGGACTACGGCTCCCTGCGAGTAAGCGGGCAGCGTCTTGTGGATGCTGGTGACCATGGCATCCGCGCCCGCCGCAAGCGCGTGTTCAGGCAAGCTGGGGTGAAAGCCGAAGTAAGCGGCCCAGGCCGCGTCAACCAGCAGCGGTACGCCGGCGTCGTGAGCAACACGCGCGTGTTCCGAGAGCCTGGAGAAGGTCCCCACGTACGAGGGATCGCCCAGGAACACCGCCGTAGCATCCGCGTTGGCCGCAAGCGCCTCCGCAACTCGCTCCGTCGAGAAGCCTGCCGCCAGGCCTGTTACCGGGTCTACGTCGGGCTGGACCCAGACCGGCGTCAGCCCCGCGAGCACCAATCCCAGCAGGACTGAACGGTGCGCCGTCCGTGCCACCACAATGGTCTTGCCGGGTCTCGCCACCGTAAGCGCCAGCGCCTGATTGCCGTGAGTGGAGCCGCCAACCGAGAAGCGACAGAGATCGGCGCCGAACAGCGTGGCGGCCCGCTGCTGCGCTGCGGGCAGCCATCCATGCTTTAGCTTGATCGTGTCGACGTTGCCGGCGAGCGCCGTGTCGTCGGCGACGATCCCGGTCAGCGCGGTCGAGCCGTGATGTCCCGGTGCAAAGAAGGGATGCTCACCCGCGGCCCGGCGATCCAGGGCCGCGAAATAGGCCCGCAGCAGGGGAGCATCGGCGGCGAGACCGAGCGGATCGCGTGTGGTGAGCCTGCTCATGCGTACGCGGCGGCTGCATAGAGAACGGCCTGCGCCCGCGCGACGCTGGCCACCGCCTCGTCTGGCGGAAGGAACTTTGGGTGATGCAGAGGTCGCGGCTCAAACCCCGGCGCACCCGAGAGACCCGCAAAGCACATGGCAATCGGAGCGATCACGCCGAAGAACGAGAAGTCGTCCGAGCCACACGATCGCGGCGGATCGGCGAGCCGGAATCCGGCGGCTGCGGCCAGCTTCGCGGCACGGTCGCTGATGCGGCCGTCGTTCTCAAGCACCGGCTCGCCCTCAGTCGTCTCAATCCGAGCCGTACAACCGTATGCCTGAGCGGTTGAGGTCACGAGTTGTTCGACGAGCGCACGGAGAGTTCGGCGGTCCGCGGCCTCATATGTACGCAAGGTCAGCGTTGCCGTTGCCTGGGCGGGAATGACGTTTTCGGCGCTGCCGGAGTGGAGTTCACCCACCGTGAGCACCGCGGAATGAAGTGGATCGACCCGGCGCGAGACGAGCGTGTTCAAACCCATGACGATGCTGCTGATCGCGAGTATCGGATCCCGGCCTAAATGCGGGTAGGCGCCGTGAGCAGCTTGTCCCTCGACAGTGATCTTCAGGTTGTCGCAAGCGGCGTTGATCGGACCCTGCCCGACCGAGATCCAGCCCCAGGGCAGGTCTGGGTGCACATGGACGGCGACGATCGCTCTGACCTCGCTGTCGAGATGACCCTCATCCACGAGCATTTTTGCTCCCGACGGATAGGCCTCTTCGCTGGGCTGAAAGACGCCCATGAGTGGCACCGGTAGCTGCTCCTCGAGCGTTCGCGCGGCCCGTAGCAGCGCGACGAGAGCCGCTGCATGCACGTCGTGGCCGCACGCATGCATCGCGCCGTTAACGGCTGCGAACGGAGCTTCCGTGCGCTCGTCGATGGGAAGTCCGTCGAGCTCCGCCCTCACGGCAACCGCCTGCCCGGTGCCGCGGGTACACGCGACGACGCCTGTTCCCGCACGCTTGCACTGCAGCTCCAGTCCCTGGGCGACCGCGGCGGCCGTCGAATGCTCGCTGTGCGCCAGCTCCGGGTTGGCATGTATCTGCTGCCGAAGTCGTCGCGCTGACGGAAGCTCATGATCGAGGCGCGCGAGCAGGAGCTCGAGCAGCTCATCAGAACTCAACATCCCCGTTGCACCTCGCGCGCTTGTCCGGGCCCCGGACCGGCTACCTGGTCTGAACGAGGTCGCGCGACCCGTTGTCCCAGATGTCGACCTTCAGGCCGGCGTCGTCAATGCGCTTTCCGAGAGCAGGCCCGTCATCCGCCGAAGCTACGAATATCACCCCCGAAGGACGGCCCGAGCCGGTCCGCTGCAGGGCATGAGCGAGTCCCTCCACGGGTTGCAGATGCAATCCCGCCCACCCTAAGGCGCGATACGTATCGGCGACCAGGACCAGTGTTCCCCGCGGCCCTTCGATGGCGCCCAGCAGGGATACGAAGTGCCCGACGTCCCAGTCGGGCGGCGGCCCAAGGTCGCGGTCGCCAGCCACCAGGTAGGCGACCAGCGTCGCTGGGTCAGGGTGGCTGCCCCAGAGATGTCTGGTGGCGAGGTTGGCGATCACGGTGCAGGGTTGGGTGCACCCTGCACCTGCCTCGAGCACTGCTCGGACCGCCGCGGGATTCCATGGACCCGCCACCGGAACGACCGCCAGTCGATCGCCAGAAAGCTCACCCAGAGCACGAACCAGTCCGCCGGCGGACGTCCCCGAGACCGAGGAGTCATCCACGGTCGGGAAGGAGACCCGGTAGTCGGTCCGACCCGGCTCCCCGGGGGGTAGATCGTCGGTGTCCTGCACCGCGGAGATAAAGCTCCCAGCGGCGAGCCCGACCGCATCCTGGTCAAGAGGTCCGTCGTCGAGCGTGACTCCGGCGTTGCGCAGCGCCAGCATCCCCCAGAACGCCCCGCACAACTCGTTCTTCTGCGGCAGCTCCGCCGCGTGCAACTCGAGCAGGGACTCTGCACCGCCGACGAGCGTAAGCCGCATCTCGCTCACGCCCGACAGGATAACTTCCGCGGTCACTCGCGAACAATGACGATCAACCTCCACAGCGACACCCAGACAAGCCCTACTCCCGGTATGCGCGAGGCGATCGCGCGTGCGGAGGTGGGGGACGAGCAGCGGCGGCTCGACCCGACCACCGTCCTCCTTGAGGAGCGTGTCGCCGAGTTGCTGGGACACGAGGCGGCCGTCTTCCTTCCCAGCGGAACCATGTGCAACGTGGTCGCCCTGCTCGTCCACATCCGCCCCGGAGGGGATGAGGTCGTAATAGACCGGTCGGCCCACCCCGTCAACCACGAGGCCGGTGGCCCGGCGACGCTGGCGAGCGCGATGATCAGAACCCTCGACGGCGAGGGTGGCATCTTCACCGCTGGTCAGCTGGAGGCGGCCGTTCGACCCGCCGGAAATCGGTACACCCCACGGTCGCGCCTTGCGTGGGTGGAACAGACCACGAATATCGGCGGAGGACGAGTCTGGCCGCTGACCACAATCCGGGAGGTCGTGGCGACCGCGAGGCGATACGACCTCCGCGCCCATCTCGACGGTGCTCGGCTGCTGAACGCCGTCGTCGCGTCCGGGGTAGCCGCAAGCGACTTCGCGAGCGGCTTCGATACTGCCTGGCTTGATTTCACGAAGGGTCTCGGAGCCCCGATCGGCGCGGTCCTTGCCGGTTCCCGCGAGCTGATCGAGGATGCGTGGCGCTTCAAGCAGATGCTGGGCGGCGCATTCCGCCAGTCTGGGATCGCAGCCGCCGCGTGTCTGTACGCGCTAGACCATCATGTCGAGCGCTTGGCCGACGATCACGCCAACGCTCGACGTCTGGCCGAAGGTCTTGCGACGATCAATGGGGTACGCGCCGACCCGGCTACGGTCGAGACGAACATCGTGATGTTCGAAGTCGACGATGCCCAGGAGCTGACGCGGCGGCTTGCACCAGAGGTCGACCTACAGCCACTCGACGCCCGGCGCATCCGCGCAGTCACTCACCTGGATCTGACGACGCATGACATCGACCGAGCGCTCGTCGAGATCGAGCGGACGCTGCGGCGGTGAGGGCTCGTCGAGATCGGAAGGGCGCTGCGGCCGTGAGGGCATAGGCGCGTCTCTCGATCAATAGACGGCTGTGTACCTCGCGCACGACTCCACGGTCGGCACGCCTTCCAGCAGCTCGATCTCGGTGCGCTTCATCGCAACGTAGCCATTGCGCAATTGGGGGGAGACCTGCGCAGCTACCAGCGGGTCGTCCTGGAAGGCATCGAGCGCTTCGCCCAGGGACCCCGGCAGGCTGCGCACGCCGAGCGTGTCGCGCTCAGTCGGCGAGAGGGACTCTGGGTTGCCGACGATCACGGGCGGTGAATCAAGCTGCTCCCGGATCCCCCTCAGACCGGCCAGCACCACCAGTGCGAGCGTGAAATGGGGCGAGCAAGCCCCGTCGGCCGCCCGGAACTCGAGATGCACCTGCGTCGCCGGGTCGGTGCCGCCGAAGTCAATGGGCTCTGGGATCCGCCACACCGTCTCCCGGTTGCGATCGCCTACGCACGCCCAGCCGGCGCTCCAGCGGTGAGGCACCAGCCGGGCATAGGAGATGGTCGTGGGCGCCGCGACTGCGCAGATCGCCCCGAGGTGCCGCAACACGCCCGCCGCGAACCGGCCGGCGACGAGTGCAAGGCGGCCGGGACGATCGGGGTCGTAGGTCGCCGGCAGGCCGGCGCGGTCCTGGAAGCTGAGGTGTATGTGCAGGCCGTTGCCCGAGCCATCGGGATCGATCATTGGAACGAAGGTCGCCCGCCAACCGAGCCGACGGGCTACCTCGCGTACCAGCTCGCGCACAATCGACGCCTCGTCCGCGGCAGCAAGGCCCTCGCGAGGGGTGCACGTCACCTCGAACTGGTTGGCTCCATACTCGGGAAGGAAAGTCTCGAGGTTGTGTCCGGTAAGCCGGAGAGCCGCGGCGAGGTGCTCGCCGAGCGGTGCTGCGATGCGCAGCGCCTCCATCGAGAATGCGGGCGCCGGGTGGTCCACGTGGCCGTGCAGCATGAACTCGTGCTCGAACGAGGCGACGAGTGTCAGCCCTGTCTCCGAGCCCAGACGTTCGAGTGCGTGCTTGAGCAGGGCACGGGGACACGCTTCCCACGGCTCGCCGCCAAGTGTGACCGCGTCGCAGAGGTAGAAATGCAGCGCGGGCACACCTGGCCAGATATCGACTCGGGTCGCAGTCGCGACGTCCGGCACGAGCCGAAGGTCCCCGAGGGAGCTCCATGGGTTCGGCTCGCCCAGCGGTCCAAGGGGGGTGATCGCTTGATCTGCCGGCACCCACCCGACGCCCCCACCGAGCCGCTGCTCCAAGTCCCGCAGCGGCACCGCGCGTCCGCGGCTGAGCCCTGCCGCATCCGCGTAGAGGAAGGCGACCAGTTCGTCTCCGACTTGATTCATGTCGTATCCATTCAGCCGCGCATCCTTACAGAGACGGTGTGGCCTCATCCGCATCCACGAACACCCACCGAGGGAGTGAGCATGCGGCGCTATTCGTAGCGCTAAATTTGCTCAATCGGCGCGAGCACCATCCACGACACCTACCTCTCCGGCTTCCTGAAGGCGCCGACCCCGAAGGGGAGCCATGTCGTCGTCTCGCCCTCGCTTGCGCTGTTGTACATGTTGCTTCTGTTCGCAGCGGCGCTGTTGGTTGCCACTTTGCTGCGCCGGTTCTTCTCTTCGACGGGGCCTCCCGATCCATCCTCGAACGGGGGTGGAGGAGGAGGCTCGCCCCGAGTTCCCCGAGGCCCAGGGCCCGGCGGCGTCCCCCTCGATGACGCGGAGCCGGCACGCGTTCGGCTGCGAGACAACCGTCGGCTGGCGCAGCGACTGCCCGCCCGCCAGCGAAGACCCGCGACGGAGCCCGCACGTAGCCCGACGCCCGTGTCACGACCGGCCGGGTGACCGGGCCCGCGCGCGGTTGGGCGAACCCAAAAACCATCTGGTTCCGGGATCCCCGGCGGCGGTGTGGTCAATCAGGTATGGGCTATCGCGCTCAGACCTGGGCGCCTCGGCATAAGAGTGGCCACGACCGTTCTCAGGCGAGGGAGGCCCGAGGATTGAGGCTCTGACTCATCCGAAGCCGGGCGGATGACGATCGGACCACGGCATCGCCTCCTCGAGTTGAGCCGCAAGCCGCAAGAGGATCGCTTCGTCAGGCGCCATCAGCTGCACGCCAACCGGTAGGCCCTCGACCTCGCCGAGTGGGAGCGTGATCGCCGCCCAGCCGGCGACATTTGCCACGGCCGTGGCGCCGGTGGCCGCGAACTCGACGTCGAAGAAGGCATCGACGGTGCCGCGTTCGGCTGACAGCGTGCCCGGCGGTGGTGGCGGAACGTTGAGCGTCGGGCACAGCAGCACATCAGCCGACGCGAATGCGCGCGCGGCCAGTCGTGTCTGAGCGTGCAGGTCATCGATCGCAGAGACGTGATCCACCGCGGTCAGCTCTTGTCCTTCAGTGACCATGTCCCACGTCACCGGATCGAGCTCGTCGGGCTCGGGCCGACGCCCGAGCTCCTGCACCAGCCATTTGAACGTGGCCGCGTTGTCAACCGCGTGGACGACCGCGATCGACCGGCGCATCACTTCGGGGTCAAACGAGAGCAGGCCCGGCTGCACCCGATGCCCGAGCTCCTCGAGCGTCAGCGCCGCAACGTCGGCGACCTCCTGGATCCGGGGATCTGGCGCGCCCGGGAACGGTGGACGTTCCAGGCGCATCACGCGCACCGGGCCAGGATCGGCGCCGACCTCCTGCACAAACGGCCGTGCGGGCGGCGCCGTCGAATACGGATCTCCGGGGGCGCTGCCAGCGATCACGTCGAGTAGCAAAGCGCTGTCGCGGACCGTCCTCGTGAGCGCATGACTGATCGACAAGCCGTCGAGCGACTGCCCGGCCGACGGCGCGAACGAAATCCGTCCCCGCCGCGGCTTGAGCCCCACCAAGCCACAGCAGGACGACGGCATCCTGATCGAGCCGGTCCCGTCGCTCCCCGACGCCGCACCGACGAGACCCGCGGCGACCGCAGCGGCAGACCCCCCACTCGACCCACCCGGTGAAAGCTCGGCCTTCCAGGGGTTCTGCGTGCGGCCGAAGAGCGCGGGCGCGGTCTCGCAATGGTTGCCGAACTCAGCGGTATTCGTCCGCCCGCAGATGATCAGCCCCGCAGCGACGTAGCGCTCGACCGTCCACGCCGTCTCGGCGGCGACGTGGTCGCGCAACGCGCGCGACCCCATGTACTCAGGCAGTCCTGCCTGAGGCTGCCCGAGGTCCTTGAGAAGGAACGGCACCCCTGCGAGCGGGCCGCCCAGACCGGGTGCAGAGGCCGCAGCCCTCGCGGCTTCGAACTCCTCATGGACCAGCACGTTGAGCTCGCGGGCGCCCTCCAAGCGTGCGATGGCGGCCTCTACGAGCTCAGGTGCCGACACCTCACCGCCACCGACCAGCGCGGCCTGCGCGGTGATGTCCTTCGTCATGAGCTCAGCGGACACCGACCGCGACTCTAATTTATGCCAGCAGCGAGCGGCACACCTCGACGTGGAACATCGTGGCGTAGCCCAGATCGTCTACGTGAATTCGCTCGTCGTGTGCGTGCACTCCAGCCGCGGCGATCTCGTACGGCGTTGTCCTCACCGGCCAGAATCCGTATGCCACCGAGCCAAATGCTGCCCGCAAGTAATGCGAGTCCGTGAATCCGTTGCTGATTGTCGGCAGCAGGATGGCGTCGGGGTCGTTTGCCTGGGTGAAACTACGGCAGGCATCGAACAGCGCGGACTGCACCGGCGAGATCGTCCCCCCCGTCAACGGCTCGAGCACCTCGAGCTCATAGGGCACATCGCTGCCCAGCGCGTCGCGGAGTTCGGCCAGCAACTCCTCGCCGGAGGTGCCCGGCAGCACCCGGCAATCGCAGTCGACGGTGGCGCGCGCGGGCAGAACGTTGAGAGCGTCAGACCCATGCAGCCGTGTGGGCGCGATGGTGGTGGCGAACAGCGGCTCGACGAAATCAAGGAAGGCGGGGTGCAGTGCAACCGCGCGCGCGATGTCGGTATCGAGATCCTCGCCGAGCGGGCCGATGAGGCTCTCAAGCGTCGCCTTGGTGGCAGGTAACAGCCGGCGGCGGGGCCGATAGCGCACCAGCCGACGGATCAGTTCGGCCAGTGCCGCCACCGCATGTGGCACCCCGTAGGGCCGGCTGGAGTGGCCCGGGGTGCCGAGCGCGGTCACCCGGACGGTTCCCGCGGCCTTCTCGCCGACATTGAGCGTAATGATCGTCCGGCCGTCCTCCAGCACCAGCCGCTCGGCCGCGCCTTCGTTCAACACGTAATCGGTCGCCAGCTCCGGACACTCATCGACCAGCCACGACATGCCGACCCGATTGGTCCCATCTTCCTCATCGGCCTCGGCGACGAATACGAGGTCGCCTGACAGCGGCATGCCCGAGCGGGCGATCTCCGACACGGCGACCGCTCGCGTGGCCGTCTCGTTCTTCATGTCACAGGCCCCGCGGCCCCACACGTATCCCGCCTCGTCGAGCACACCGGCAAAGGGCGGGTGCGTCCAGTCGCCCGCGTCGGCGGGTACGACGTCCGTGTGGCCCAGCAACATGAGCGAGGGACCGGAGCCGCTGCCGGGTATCCGCGCCACGAGGTTCGCCCGATTCGGATCCCGCGCGCGGAGCTCGCAGGCCACGCCGTTCGCCTCCAAGTAGTCGCGCAGGAGCTCGGCGGCCGGAGTCTCGTGCCCTGGAGGGTTGGACGTGTTGACCCGCAGCAGCGCGCGCAGCAGCTCGGTGGCCTCATCGCGAAGCGCGTCGAAATCCATGAGCCGCAACCTACTCAAACTTCAGTGGGTCGTATGGGGGATGTTTGAGCGCTGGTGTCGATGAAGTGATGGGCCGCCAAGTCGCAATCGACTACCCCGACCGCTTGAGCTTGCCGTGGCGCTTGGCGTACCGCTCACCGGCACGGAACACGAGCAGCCCGAGCGGGATCGTCACCGCGCCGAGCACGAGCAGAGGCCACACATCGCCCCACACGCCGGCCAGTCCCGATCCGTCGAGGACGGCGGCCCGGATCCCGTGCAGCGCGTAGGTCGCGGGCGAGATGGTGGCGATTGCCTGCATCCACTGCGGCATCACGCTGATCGGGTAGTAAACGCCCGAGACGACCAGCAGCAAACCCTGGGCAATGAATCCAAGCTGCGCCCCCTTCTCCGGGGAGATGAGCGGAAGTACGGCGGTCATCATCCCGAGGCCGACGAACGACACCGAGGCCACGGCCAGCAGCACCAGCGCGGTCGCGAAGTCCGCGCCGTGAAAGTGCAGGCCAAAGAACAGCGCCACGACGACGAACAGCAGCGCCGTGCGGATCACGCCGTAAAGGACCGCGAACAGGCCCATGCCGCCGAGGTGCACTGCCCGCGCCAGGGGGGCCATGAACGTGTACTCGATCGTCCCCTCCCAGCGCTCCCAGGCGACGGTCTCCGTGAGGATCTCGAAGATCATCCCCAGGTAGGACCAGATCACGGCGCCGATCAGCAACGAGGTCGTTTCGCGCTCCACGTTGAGGTGTCCGCCTCCCGCGCTCACGCCCTTGGCGATGAACGCGATCGTGAGCGTGTTCGCCACCGTCCAGACGAAGAACGCCAGTTCCCACCACCCGTATCGCTTGATCAGGTAGCTGTTTCGCTCGACCACGCCGCCGAGCCCGATCAGTTGCGCGCGCAGGGCGCTCACGCCGTCACCTCCTCGGGTTCTTCCTCCAGGACCGAGCCGGTGGCGGTGAAGAACGCCTGTTCGAGCGTGCTGGCGCCGTAACGCGCCTTGAGCTCGCAGGCCGGCTCAAGCGCGAGCAGCCGGCCGGAATGCAGAATGCCCACTCGCTCGGCCAGCGACTCGGCCTCGGCCAGGTCATGGGTGCACAACAGCACCGTGGTGTCGTGCTCGGCTTGCATGGCGACGATGAACTCCTGGACCTCGCGCTTGGAGCGCGGGTCAAGGCCGGTCGTCGGCTCGTCGAGCAGCAGCAGCATCGGAGAGGTCAGCAGGGCACGCGCGAGCGCGACCTTCTGCTGCATCCCTCGGGACAGGTCCTCCATCGGCTCGCTTGACCGGCCGCGCGGAAAGCCAACCCGCTCGAGAATCTCGGGAATCCGCATGCGCGTCACCTTCGGGGTCAGTCCGTAGAACCGCGCCGCATAGGACAGGTTCTCGATCGCCGACATCTTCTTGAAGAACGACGCCTCGACCGAGACGCGGTTTACCAGCCGACGGACGGCCGCCAGCTCCGTGACCACGTCGTGGCCGAACACGGCCGCGTGTCCTCCCTCGGGGAGGAGCAAGGTCGACAGGACCCGGACCAGCGTCGATTTGCCCGAGCCGTTCTGGCCCAGGATCGCCACGCACTCTCGCCGGTCGATCGTGAACGAGACGTCGCTGAGCGCGGCCACGGCCCGGCGGCGGCGGCCAAAACGCTTCTCTAGTTTCGATACCTCGACGGCGAACAACGTTGCTCCTTAAAAAGACGACGTGACCAGGACTCAGCAGCCGAGGCGGTGCTCGGCTCGAGGGGGGACGGAGTCACGTTCGGAGCAGCATTGTGTTGCCACCGTAGCATGACCGCAGAACCCTGGCTAGGGGTCCGAACGAGCGGCTCGAAGGCCGGCTCGAAGGCCTATGCGCGCTCAGGCGCGCGCGACGGCGATGATCTCGCGCCGAAACGGAATTCGGTCTTGGTCCTGAGCGGCTGGGTCGTCGAACTCTTCGGCGTAGCGGTGTCCATCCCAGACAGCATGGGCAATCGTCCCGGGAGCCAGCGCATCGCCGATCGCGTGCACGACCGGGCCCTGCCCCGCCTCCGCGAGTTCGGTCGCCAGGTCGTCGCAGGGCGTACGCGCGGTAACGAGCACCAGAGCATCGGCCGTGAGCACCTTCTCGCCTCCCGTGTACACGCAGGCAAACCGAATCCCATCCGAACTCGCGGAGATGAGCGAATGAGACAGAACGATCGAGATGCCGGCGGTTACAAGCCGGGCATGTATTCGGGGCTGCTCCATGGTGTTGTCCGTCCACGCGGACACCACCGCCTGTGGTGTGACGAGCGTTACGTCTTTGCCGGCGGCTGCCAAAAGCTCCCCGAGTACGCCCCCCATGTAGTAGTGATCGTCGTCGAAGAGCACCACCCGGTCTCCCGCCGGAAGCCTTCCGCGCAAAAGATCATCGGGCGTGAGCACCTCGAGCCCTTCGGCTATTGGAATGGGATTGAGCGTCGCGCGCCCCACCCCGTCGGCGCGCCAGCGCGCCCCCGTGGCAACGGCGACGTGATCGAAGTCGTAGCGGAGAACCTCTCCGGCAGTGACCGTGCTTCCTCGTGCAAGCTCCACGTTCTTCAGGCGTCGCAGCTGAGCCAGCCGATAGTCCACGACCCGGATCCAAGCTGCCAGGCCCGGTAGACGCGCCTCAAGCGCAACGCGACCGCCGAGCACGCGCGGCGCCGCGTCGGCGAGCACAACCTCGTAGCCGCGCTGTCCCAGGGACATCGCGGCCTCGAGACCAGCCGGCCCGGCTCCCACCACCAGAATCTTGGCGCTGCTCTCCTTCGCGCGAATGCGCTCTGGATGCCACCCTCGCCGCCACTCCTCCCCCATGGTCGGGTTCTGCGTGCACCTCATCGAGGTGTTCGTCCAGTCCCCGGCCACACAGATGTTGCAGCCGATGCATTCGCGGATGTCCTCCCAGCGCCCATCCCTGATCTTGTTCGGCAGAAACGGATCCGCGATCGAGGGCCTGGCCGAGCCGATCATGTCAAGCACGCCTTCGCGGATCATCCGCACCATCGTGTCCGCCGAGGTGAAGCGGCCAACCCCAACAACCGGCTTGGAGGTCAGAGCCTTCAACCCTCGCACGTACGGCTCCTGCGACCCCTCGTCGCTGAAACGCGAGGTGATCGAATCGAAATCCCAGTCCCCGACCATGAAGTCCCAGAGGTCTGGTAGTTCGCCGACCATTCCGAGCAGCTCTTCGATCTCGGGACGCTCCAAGCCGTCCGCTCCGACTAGCTCATCGACGCAGAGGCGGCAGGCAACCGCTACGCGGCCTTGAGCCAGCTCGAGCGTGTCCTCGAGTGTCTCTCTGAGCAATCGCGCCCGATTTTCCAGCGACCCTCCATAGGCATCGTTGCGCTTGTTGAACCGGCGCGAAAGGAATGCCTGGAGCGTGCTCAGCCCGTGCCCGGCGTAGACGTACACGAGGTCATAGCCGGCGCGAATCGCGCGCTGCACTCCCTGGCGATGCCAGCGGCGCAGGTCAGCGATGTCCCGTGCAGTCATCGCACGCGCCTGAACCGGGTGGATATCACTGACGGGTATCGCCGCAACCCCCAGGGGCGGCGTTCGGATCTCAAGATTGGCCGTGTGATGCCCGGAGTGGACCAGCTCGCAACCCGCCAGCGCACCGTGAGCGTGCACCTTCTCGACCATGAGCTCGTGCATTGGGAGGTCGTCGTCGTCGATCAGACTTCCCTCGACAAACGGGGCTATGTCGCTTCCCCAGTAACACTGGACCTCCTCGGTACAGACCACGGCCCAGCCGCCCTCGGCCTTGACGCCGCGCATCTCGGCATGCGCGGCTGGTCGTACACGCCCCATCCCGTTGCAATGCGGCACTTGGAAGAACCGGTTACGGGCCGTAACGGGTCCGAGCTTCACCGGCTCGAATAAGACGTCATATCGGGACGCGCGTTTACTCACGGACGATTCCCCGTCTCACGAGTCTCCGATGTGTGGCCGCAGCTCCCGGTGGCGCCGGCCAGGCGGTGGTCACGCATCCAGCCCGAGCTGGTCGCGCACGTAATCCTGGAAGTGGCCGATCAGATCCTCGGTACCGCCGAGCACCCAACCCCGGTCGACCATTCCCGACGAGACCCCCCGCTGGGCCGCCTCGACCAGCCCGGTGTCCTCGGCACCGACCTGCGTGTCGAGGACAAGCACGTCGTCGATCCAATTCTGATCGGCGGTGTCGGCGAACCAGTAGTCGAGATAGGCCGCGCAGGTCACGGGACTCGTGGGCCACAACGGCCCGATCGAAAGGTTCGCGTGGCCGGGTAGCACGTTGAACTTCATAGTCGGAAACCACATGTGGAACTGGGCCGAGCCCAGCTCGCCATGTGCGTCGATGGGCCCTCGACCATCCAGCGAGTGCGGGTGGACGGGATTGAACTGGCTGGCCCGCCGACCCTCCGCCCGGATCTCCAATCGGCGTTCGTCGATGACCTCCAGCAAGCTTGGATGGTTGACGGGACAGTGAATGCACTCGAGATAGTTCTCGATCGCGATCTTCCAGTTGGCTTTGATCTCGTAGGGCGTCCGGCGGTGGAACTTCAGCGAGTCGATGTCGAGCCCGTGCTCGGCTACCACCTCGGGCAAATCGCCGAGGGCCTCGGAGAGGGGCTCCGCATCGGGGTCCGGATTGGTGAACACAAACGGGCCCCAGGTTTGCACCGATACCGGCAAGAGGCCCCTCTGACTGAAATCGAAGTCCGGATCCTCGTCTGCGCGCGGAGCAGCACGAAGGCAACCGTCCAGACCGTAGGTCCAGGCGTGGTAGGGGCACTGGATCGTGCCTCGCTTGCGGGCGTCCGTCGCCACGATCGCACCGCGGTGGCGGCAGACGTTCACAAACCCGCGCAGTTCACCGTCCGCGTCGAGGGTTACGACGATCGGCACCGGCCCTGTTTCCGATGCGAAGTAGCTGCCGGGGCCCTGGAGCTCGCCCAGGTGGCCCGCGTATTGCCAAGAGCGACGGAAGATCTGCCCCATCTCCAGGGCATGAATCGCTGGATCCGAGTACCAGGACCACGGCACCGTGGGACGGCCGACCGTGCTCACGTTCCGTCCCGTGGGAAGCGATGTGTCCACGTGCGAGCGTGGACGCGGACATTGTCCTCGAATGCTTCGAGCGTCGAGGTCACGACGAATCGCTCGGCGTCGGAGGTCATCGTGCTCGTGGCCCGGGTGCGCGTGTTCCAGCCCGGCCGCACGAGCGACACGTCCACCTCGCAGAGCACCGAGGCCGACAACGGCTCACCTTCGACGATGCGGTACTTCGTGATGTTCTCCTCCCCAAGCTCGGTATCGGTGGCCAGGATCCGGATTCCCGTCGGGCGCCAATTGAACTCGACCTCGACTTCCCCGGTCGCGAGGTCGCGCCAGAGACGCCGTCCGCCTTTGCTCACCAGCGTCGCCTCGGTCGCTAGCGCCGTGCCGGTCTCGGGCGCTGCGAACGGCCGCAGCTGGTCGTCGAGCTCGCTCGGCCGCCGCCGCGGAAGTAACAGCACGCTGCGCGGCCCGCAGTGGATCGTCAACGTGCTCGCCTCCGGAGACGGCCAAGCCATTGGCCAGTAAGTATTGGACACCGAGAGCCGGATCCGGTGCCCGGGCGGGATCGCGTATGCCGTCGACTGCAGCGCAACCCTGACCAGCACGGGCTGACCAACGGGCATGGGGACGGTGCTATCAGCGCCGTCCCGGCGGCTCAGGTTGAGCAGGCCGCGCGCGATGAGCGTCGAGGCCCCATCCGGCGCGACGTCGCAGACGCGGACCGCGACGAGCGCCCACGGTCGATCGACGCTCACCTCGAGCGTTGCCTCGCCCACCCCGAGCAACTCGACACGCTCGGCCAGAGGGTCACTGTCCCAGCACAGCGAGGCGCCGTCATCGGGACGCTGGTCGAGCGCCGAGTCACCCGGTGCGCCCTCACCGCACCAAACCCCACCGTCGGCGCCGGTCGCCTGCAGGCCGCGCAGGCTGCGGGTTGCGATCGCGGGATCGAGGCCGTCGTGTAGCGACTTCTCGCCCACCGCGAGTGTCCACGCGGCGACCCCGGGCGACGGCCAGGATGGATCGGCGACCCATCGGCCGGGCCTCTCGGTGTACAAGCCGTCCGGCGCCACGGACTCCTGCATGTAGCTGATCAGCCGCGGCTCATCGAAGAACCCGTTCTCCGCTCCATCGAGGCTGGCGGCGAAGAAGCGCACGCACTCCTGCAAGAAGCCGATCGCCGGTCGCGGGAGGCCGTCCTCGGGACTCTTGTGGCCCCAGGGTCCGATCAGTCCCCGCACCGGGCCGCGGACGTTTTCGAGTACGCGGAAGACCATGTCCCGGTAGCCGTCGCTCCAGCCCCCCACTGCAAACACCGGGCAGCGGATTCCGTCGTAGTCCTCGCAGGCTGACGCCTGCTGCCAATACGCGTCCCGGCGCTGATGCGTCAGCCACGGCTCGATGAACGGTTTCGCGTCGCCTAGGCGCTCGAGCCAGGCTTGGCGCCACCCCGCGCCGACCACCTGCGGGTCCGGCGGCTGATTGAGGTAGGCCAACATCGACGTCGCCCACTGGCTCATGTCCATGCAAGACACGCAGCCGCCGATGTAATGGACGTCATCCGCGTAGCGGTCGTCGCTGCCGTGAATCGGGACCACGCCGCGCAACTGCTCGGGGTGACGTGCGGCCATCTGTAGCGCCGCGAAGCCGCCCCAGGAGATGCCGATCATTCCAACCGAGCCGGTGCACCAGGAACGCTCGGAGAGCCATGCGATCACCCGTTCTGAGTCGAGCTGCTCCTGCTCTGTGTACTCGTCCTCGAGGATTCCCGAGGAGTCTCCGCTCCCGCGCAGGTCAACGCGCGCGAACGCGAAGCCGTGCGCCGCAAAGTACGTCCCCCAGGTCGCGTCCCAAATCGCCGTGCCGTCGCTCTTGCGGTAGGGCACAGAATCGAGGATTGCCGACACTGGGCTCGTTTCTGCATCCTCGGGAAGCCACAGGCGAATCGCAAGCCGGACCCCGTCAGGGAGCTCGATCCACTGGTTGTCAATGACGCGCACCGTCCGTGGAGGTTGCACACCTTGGAGTTCCGCCGATTGACGCGGGCTCATTCCGACCGTACAGTACCTGCTGCCAATATGAGAAAGCAAGTTTCGATCAATGAAAATTCGGTCGGAACGCTCGCCCGGGGCCTCGATGTGCTGGAACTGTTCGGTTCAGCGAGCGCCGAGTTCTCTCAGACTGAGATCTCGCAGACGCTGGGCCTGCCGATGCCGACGGTTCACCGTCTGGTCGCGTTGCTGACCGAGCGCGGATGGCTCGACCGGGATCCCGCCTCGCGCCGGCTTCGGCCCGGCATTGAGATGGTGCGCCTGGTGCCTGCGCTCGTCGGTGGGATGAGGCTGCCCGAGCTCATTCGCCCGCGCCTCATCGGCCTGGCATCCGATCTCCGTGAGACGGTGAATCTGGCGACCCTCCAGGGGGGTGAGATCGTCTACGTGCTGAGCGAGAGCGCGGACCGGCTGCTCACCTCCCAGGCGACGGTCGGCATGCGATTGCCCGCCCACTGCACGGCGCTCGGCAAGTGTCTCCTGGCGCAGCTGCCCGCAGATGTCGCCCGCGTCGCGCTTGGCGACGAGCCATACGAGCGGCATACCGAGCGCACCCTGACGACCTGGACGTCGCTCGCCGAGGACCTGGCCGCGATCCGCGAGGCGGGTGTGTCGGTCTCAGAGGAGGAATACGAGATCGGACTCGTCTCAGTCGCCGTACCTGTGCGATGGCTCCACGGCCCGGGGACCGGAGCGATAAACGTCTCGCTGCCGGCCGCGCGCGCGAGCGCCGAGTTCCGCGACCGGCTCACCCGGCGCCTGCTCCAGGCCGCAGCCGAGCTCAGCGTCCCCAGCGCTCGCCAATGACGGTTGGCGTGCAGGAGCTCGCCGAGGCGGCCGATGCCTTCGCTCGTTCGCTCCCCGCGGATCCGCACCTGCGCCATCAGGGGATGCCCTCCGACGGCGATTCGCGCGCGGTTTATGGCGCGCTGGGCGAGGGCGGCTGGATCGGGATCCACTGGCCGCGGGAGCTCGGCGGCCGCGGGCTCAGCTCGCTGCACACGCTGGCGTGCGAGGAGCGATTCGGGTATCGGTGGCTGCCGCTGTCTGGCTACCTGCTCTCGGTCAAGACGATTGGCAACGCATTGCTGCGATTCGCCGGCGCAGAGCTCGTGCAGCGGCTTGTCCCCGAGGTGGCGGCGGGTCGGCTCCTCTTCTGTCAGGGGTTCTCCGAGCCCGATGCCGGCTCGGATCTGGCTTCGCTGCGGACCCGGGCGCGCCGGCACGGCGATCACTTCATCGTCAGCGGCCGCAAGATCTGGACCTCGAGCGCCGAGTATGCGGATTGGGTTTACCTGGCCGTGCGCACCGACCCTGACGCTGAGCGCCACCGCGGACTCTCGGTACTTGTGGCCGACATCAACACGGCAGGGATCAGCGTCTCTGTCCACCGGACGCTCGGAGGAGGCACGCTCGGAGAGCTCGAGCTCGATGAGGTCGAGGTCCCCGCAGATCAGCTGGTCGGCGAGCTGCACGGAGGCTGGCAGGTCCTGATGGCGACGCTCGACTATGAGCGCGTGACGAGCGAGAAGGTGGGCACCATCTTTTGGCTGCTTGATGCCCTGGCTCCGCTCGCCGCGGACCGCTGGGCGCGAAGGGAATTGAGTCGCTTGCGCGGCGCCGCCCAGGCCGCTCGCCTGCATGGACAACGAGCCGCGCAGCTGCTCGAAGCGGGCCGTCCGGCGAGCGCCCAGAGCTCGATGGCGAAGCTGTCGGTCGCCGAGCTGATGCAACGCGTGGCTTCATTTGCCGTCGACCTCCTCGGGCCCGAGGGATTGCTGGAGGAGGGAACAGCCACGCTGCGGGGTCGCGTGGCGGCGTTTCAGCGGGCGACCGTGGCCACGACAATCTCCGGCGGCGCGAGCGAGATCCAGCGCTCGGTCATCGCTCGTCGCGAGCTCGGCCTGACGGCGCGATGACGGCAATGCCGTCCGCCACGACCCCGACACCGCTCCCGCTGGAGGGGATCCGCGTGCTCGAGTACGCCCAGTACGTGGCCGGCCCCTTCGCGGGCATGCTGCTCGCCGACCTCGGGGCCGACGTGATCAAGATCGAGCCTCCGGCCGGCGACGCGTGGCGTCGGTATGAGCCGTTCGCCGAGGGCGAGAGCCGCTACTTCTACGCGCTGAACCGCAACAAGCGCTCGGTCGTGCTCGACCTCAAGGACCGTGACGGCCTGCGAGCGAGCCGGTCACTGATCCGGACGGCCGACGTGGTGCTGCACAACCTGCCGCCCGATCGCGCGCGGCGCTTCGCGCTTGACCGCGAAAGCGTCCGCGCGGCCAATCCGGGAACGGTCTGGTGCTGCGTCTCGGCGCTGGGAAGCGATGGCCCTGAGGCTGAACTGACCGCGTTCGACCTCGTCGCCCAGGCACTCTCGGGGCTGCTGCTCGCCGACCCGCGGGAAACGGATTCCGTCCCCGAGCGCGCAGGCGGCATCGCGATGGCCGACTTCACCGCCGGGCTGTTGGCGGCGATCGCCGTCCTCGGCGGCTTGCTGGGCCGAGCTCGCGATGGCGCCCGCGGATTCGAGGTGTCCCTGCTCGGCGCGGCACTCGCGGTCCAGGCGCAGAGGTTCGTCTCCGTCGAGCCACTCGACCGCGCGTCGCGCGCGGGCCGGGACGGTGGGGCCCTTGCGACCTCCGACGACCTCCAGCGGCTAGCTCGCGTACGTCGCGGCCACGACGAGCTCGAGCCCTACTATCGCGCGTACCGCGCCGCGGATGGTTTTCTCGTCCTTGCCTGTCTGCACGAACGACAGCGCGTCGCTGCCGGCGCGATCCTGGGAATCGAGGATCCGTGGGTGGCAAACCCGCAGGCGCCTCCCGCCGACCATTCCGAGCGCGCGCAACGCCTGGCGCTGGTGGCGCAGTTCGAACGCGGCATCGCCACCGAGGCGACAGGGCACTGGGTGGAACAGTTTCGCGCGGCCGGCGTGCCCGCGTCCGAGGTCCGCCCGCTGGACCGGCTCTTCGAGCACGACCAGGTCAGGGCGAACGGCCTCGTGCACACGCTGGAGCACGGCGTCGGGCCAGTGAAGCTGCTCGGCTCGGTGTTCAAGATCGATGGCCTCGTGACACCGCCGCGGCGGGCGATCCCGGCCCTGGGCGAGCACACCGACGAGGTGATCCGTGAACTCGAGCGATGAGTCCGTTGCGTTCGCGCAAAGCGTCGCGGGCGTGGTCGATCGGGTCGGGCCGTCCGAGCTGACCGCTGCGCTCGACGAGATTGGGTGGCTGACACTCTCGTGGGAGCCGGACCTCGCGGCTTGCGCCGGGCTCGCCGCGGTCGAGCTGGGCCGAGGGCTTGCCCCGCTGAACCACATCGATCGTCTGCTCGGCGGGAGTCCCATGGCCGGAGACCTCGTCCGGTCGCTTCGCTCAGAGGGTCCGGCGCTGATGGCTGAGGGCGGCGTGGCGGTCCGGCGCCCAGTGCTTCGGTCCGAACGACTCCCCTCGCCCGACGGCCTGGAGGTCCATCGCGTGCTCGAACTCGGCGAGGCCGTGCCGGTGGACACGCCCGCGTTGCGGACGGCAACTCGAGCCTGGCTCTCGGCCGGGGTCGGATATCTGGCCGGCCTGGGGCAGGGCGCGCTCAACCTGACCGTCGACTACGTCCGCCAGCGCCGCGCCTTCGGAAGCACCTTGGGTTCCTTGGCGCCGGTGCAGCAGTTGCTCGCGGGCGCGGCAACCGCGGTGCGCGGGGCGGTCCTGCTCGCGGGCTCTGGGCCGGACGGCGACGCGCTCGCTTACGCCGGCCCTGCCGTGGCGGACGCGTGCGCGGCCTGCCACCAGGTCACCGGCGCGATCGGATTCACGCTCGAGTATCCGCTGCACCGCTTCACCCAGCGCGCCCGGGCGGCGGCCACCTGGAACGACGCACTGCTGACGTGGATGGTCGACGCGCTCGTCCCGCCGGATTCTTCAGGATGACGCTGCGTGCAAGCCGCCCAGAGCCGCCACGGCAAGTTCGCCGAGCGCGGCCAGATCGTATCCACCCTCCTGTACGACCACCGCGGGGCCCAACAGGGCTGCGCGCTCGGCCGCCCGGCGGTACCCCTCCGCGCTGACGCGGAGCGGGCTCTCGGGATCTGAAGCGGCTGCGTCCAGTCCAAGCGAGACCACAACCGCCTCGGCGCGGTGAGCGGCAACATCTTCGCACAGCACTTCCACGGCCTCGAGCCACGCGGCGTCGCCGGTATCCGGCGCGAGCGGCACGTTGCGGTTTGCGTGAAGCCCCTCCCCCCTGCCGCGCTCACCGGAGAACCCGACATAGTGCGGGAACCACCCCGCGCCGGGATCGACGTGCAGGCTGCCGACGTACACGTCGCCGCGGTCGTAGAAGATCGCCTGCGTGCCGTTGCAGTGGTGGGCATCCAGGTCGAGGACGGCCACGCGCGCGGCGCCGGACTGCCGCAGCGCCTGCGCGGCGATGGCCGCGTTGTTCAGGTAGCACGAGCCGCCGTAGCCGGCGGGTCCGGCGTGGTGACCGGGCGGGCGGCACAGGGCGTACGCCGTGCGCGTGCCCCCTGACACTAGATCGGCAGCGGTCAGCGCAGCGTCGGCAGCGGCCCTAGCGGCGCGCCACGTGCCGGGGCCGACAAGGGTCATCGTGTCGTAGCAGAACCTCCCCACGCGTCCATGCAGCGCGGTCGGCGAGCGCAGCGGCTGCCCGGACAACAGCGCGTCAGTCGGGAAGACATAGGGGACCACACGGCGGCGGCCGTGCTCGGACACGTAGCCGCCCGCGTCCCACTGCTCCCATACGGTCGCCAGGTGCTCGACGAGAGCGGCGTCGTGGACGGCCAGGATCGCGTCATCGTCGTGCGCGCTCGCCGAGACGGTTTCGGCGCCGGCGGCTGTGACCGCTTCGAGCAGCACCGTGGCGCGCTCGGGCAGTTCGGTGCCGGCCTCCCAGACCCCGAGCCAGACCTCGCCCTCCGGCCGGTGCAACAGACAGTCGCTGTGCCACACGACGGGCATTCCGGCAAGGGCAGTCATGAGATCATCCCGACGTGCCTCGCACGACAGACCTGGGCATCAAGATCGGATTCCTGCCCAGTGGCCCAACGTCGTCGATCGTCGACGTGCCGGGTGTCGGCGTGGGCCACGCAACGGTCTGGCGCGACGAGCCGCCCCCGCCGGATGGCCGTGGCGCCGCGCGGACCGGGGTGACCGTCGTCGATCCGGGCGGAAATCTGTTCCGTAGTCCGGTGCCCGCCGGAGGCGCCGTCCTCAACGGGGCCGGCGAGTGCACCGGCTTCGTCGCCATCAGTGAGTGGGGCATTGCGGAGACCCCCGTGTTCTTGACCTCCACGATGCAGGTCGGGCGCGTCTACGACGCCGCGTGCGAACTGCTGATGGCGGAGGAGCCCGCAATCGGTTCCGAAAACGTGACCATTCCCGTCGTCGCAGAGTGTGACGACAGCTTCCTCAGCGACGCGCGCCGGATGCAGGTGACCAAGGAGGATGTCTCCGCAGCCCTGCGGGCAGCCCGCTACTCGGTTGGCGGCCCCGCCCCCCCGGAGGGGGCCGTCGGCGCCGGGACCGGAATGACCTGCTTTGACTTCAAGGGGGGGATCGGCACGGCGTCGCGGATGACGCCATCCGGGCACACCGTGGGCGTATTGCTGCTCTCCAATTTCGGACGCCGCGAGCGGCTGACAGTCGACGGGGTCCCGGTCGGCCGGCTGCTGCCGGCGGATCAGCCTCCCCAACAGTCCCCACCCCCTGCCGGTTCCTGCATCGTCGTGGTGGTGACCGATGCACCGGTGGATTCCGCCGCCTGCGTCCGTCTCGCGAGGCGAGCCGGCTTGGGCCTCGCGCGCGCCGGCTCGATAGCGGGTCACGGGAGCGGAGAGATCTTCCTGGCCCTCGCCACCGGGCTGCGAAGCCCGCCGACCGCCGGGAGCAAACCGCGATCCGGACAGATCGAGGCGGACGGGCTGAACCCGTTCTTCGCCGCGGTGGTAGAGGCAACCGAGGAAGCCGTCCTGAACAGCATGCTCGCGGCACCCACCGTGACCGGCCGGGACGGCAACACCTCCCCTGGCTTGCCCGCCGATCAGGTGCGCCGGCTGCTGAGGGCTGCGGGCCATGCGTGAACAGCTACCACACCAGACCGGGCCGCCGCCGGCACGCCGGGTACCGTCGGTCCGCGAGCTGCACGGCGAAGAGGTCACCGACGACTACGCATGGATGCGCGACCCGGACGACTCGGCACTACACGATTATCTGATCGGCGAGCGTGCGTTCTACGACGCTCAGCGCGAGGAGTTCGACGCGCTCGCCCGCGCGCTCGCGGCTGAGGCTGCCGCCCGGATCCCCGCCGGCCCGGAGTACTCCGTCGCCTGGCCCCGAGGCGGCTTCGTCTATCGCACCAGGGTGCCGGAGAACAGCGACAACGCCCAACTGCTTCGCGCGCGGCCAGAGGAAGCGGGCGAAGCGCGGCCGGAGGAAGCCGCCGAGACACGACCGTTGGAAGCCGGCGAGCAGGTGCTCCTCGACGAGAACGTCCTCGCCGCACGGACGGGCTTCGTCGAGGTCGGGGTGCGCGAGCCCAGCCAGGACGGTGCGCTGCTCGCCTGGTCGGCCGACACGAGCGGAGCGGAGACCTACGAGCTTCGCATCCGGGATCTACGGACGGGAGAGGATTTGCCGGAGGCGATCGCGAGGAGCTATCCGGGAGTGGCCTGGTCAGCCGCGTCCGATTATCTCTTCTACCTGGTGCCCGACGACCTGCACCGCCCCTACCAGGTGTGGCGCCACCGGCTGGGCACGCAGCCCGGCACCGACGCGCTCGTGTTCGAGGAGCGCGACCAGCGGTTTGAGCTGACGTTGAGCACCTCCCGTAGCGGTGAGCTGGCGATCATCACCGCCGAGTCCCGGGACACGACCGAGGTACGGGTGATTCCGCTGAACACCCCGCTCGATGACCCAACGCTCGTGGAGCCGCGCCGGGGTGGCGTCGAATATCGGGTCGATCACGCACGCGACGAGACCCTCTACCTCGTCACGGACGCCGGGGAGACGGAGTTCACGCTGATGCGCGCGTCGCTCGCCTCGCCTGCCCGGACTGGGTGGACGCCCGTCAGTTGCGCGGCGATCGCGCCGGCGAGGACCGATACGAGGCTCATCCGTTGTGACGTGCTGCGTGATCACCTGGTGCTGACGCTGCGCCGGGACGGCGGGCCGCTGCTCGCGATCACAGATCACGAGGGCGGCAATGTCCGCGAGATATTGCCCAGCGTGAGCGCGGGCTCCATCCGCGTCGAGCACGCGGAGGACTACGACCGCGGCTCGGTGATCATCGCCATGCAGTCGCTGATCGAGCCGCCCACGTGGTACGAGCTCGATCTCTGCACTGCGGAGAAGCACGCGCTCAAGCAAATGGAGGTTCCCGGTCACGATCCGACGTGGTATCGGACCGAGCGCACCGCTGCCCCGGCACAGGACGGAACGCCGATCCCCGTCACGCTGGCATACGACCGAGGCACGCCCTTGGATGGCAGCGCTCCCTGCCTGCTCTATGGCTACGGCGCATACGAGGACCCCCTCGACGCCGAGTTCGATCGCAGCCTGCCCTCGCTGCTCGACCGCGGAGTCGTCTACGCGGTCGCTCACATCCGGGGCGGCGGCGAATGTGGACGGCACTGGTGGCACCAGGGGAGACTGAGGGCCAAGCCGACGACGTTCACCGACTACATCGCGGTCGCCGATTGGCTCGCCGGCCGCCTGGTCGACGGCAGCCGGATCGTCTCCCGGGGAATGTCCGCGGGAGGGCTGCTCCAGGGCGCCGTCTATTCGATGCGGCCCGACCGCTGGCGGGCGGTGGTCGCCGAGGTGCCGTTCGTCGATGTCGTGACAACGATGCTCGATGCCTCGATCCCGCTCACGATCAACGAATGGGACGAATGGGGCGATCCGCGAGATCCCGATGACTATGCCTGCATGCGGTCCTACTCTCCCTACGACAATCCGCCTTCGGGACCGCGGCCGGCGCTGCTTGTAACCGGTGCGGTGAATGATGCGAGGGTGGGGATCCACGAGCCCGCCAAGTGGGTGGCGAAGCTGCGGGAGACTGATACCGCAGGCTCGCGCACCCTGTTCCGGGCAGAGGTCGGGGTCGGGGCACACGGCGGTCCATCTGGCCGTACCGCTCGGCTCGCTTACGAAGCCGAGATCCAGGCGTTCATCCTGCACGCAATGGGAATAGGGTCGTAGGGTGGCGCGGCGCGCACTGATTGTCGGGATCATGGCGGGGGTACTGGCGATGCTGCCGTCGGCGGCATCGGGCGGAGGCTGGACCGCCCGTCATCGCCGGCCAATTCGCGTGGGAAACGTGCTGATACCCCCATGCAAGGCCTCCGGGCTTGCCTGGTGCACCACGATCAAGATGCCCTACGACTACTTCGACTCCGCGGCGGGCACGATCCGGCTTGGCTTTCAGTGGTATCCAGCTACCAGTGGGCCGGTGACCGGCACCATCCTCGCGGTTCAGGGAGGCCCCGGCTACCCCACTACGGATTACGCAAGCCAGTACCGGGCGGTCTTCGGGCCCCACCTCCTGGCGTCGCACAACCTACTGCTGGTGAACCTCCGCGGTACCGGCAACTCATCGCCGTTCACGTGCAAGCGACTTCAGAACTGGACGTTGAAGAACAGCATCGCCGCCTACACGCGTGACACCGGCGCATGCGGCCGCCAGCTCAACCACACCCGCAGACTGGCCGGTAGACCCGGGTACGTGCAGGCGAGCGATCTGTACACGACCGCGAACGCCGCGCGTGACGTGGCAACTCTCCTCCGTCGGTTGAAAACCGGCCGGGTGGACTTCTACGGCGACTCGTACGGGACGTTCTTCGGTCAGGTGCTTACCGCGCGCTTTCACCAGCTGCTTCGTTCCGTGACGCTCGACTCCGCCTACCCCGTCACGCAGAAGGATCCGTTCTATCACTCGACGATCCGGACGGCTCGCCGGGCCTTCAACCTTGCCTGTCGGCGCAGTGTCGCGTGTAGGCGAGCGGCTCTGGGCCCGTCCTGGACGAGGATCGCCGCGGCGGCGCGATACCTGCGCGCACATCCGGTGACCGGCCGCACGAGGACGCCCAGGGGTAGGCTGGTCCGCTACACCATCGGGGTGAACGAGCTGATCGAGCTGGTCAACCTTGCGGGGGCTGACTCCGGCGTGTATCGGGAACTCGACCCGGCGATCCGAGCGCTGCTGAGGCACCACGACGCGGTCGCGCTGCTGCGGCTGACCAGGCAGGAGATCAACAAGAGGGCGACGTCGGGACCCGTGCGCCAATTCAACGCCGGGCTCTACGAGGCGACCACCTGCCTGGACTACCCGCAGCCCTTCAGCTATGGCTCGAGCTTCGCCGCGCGCCGCCGGGAGTACGCGCACGCGGTCGCTTCGCTGCCGCGCTCGGAGTTCGCCCCGTTCACGGTCCACGAATGGGTGACCGAACCCGAGGAAGAGTTTGACGCGTGCCTCACCTGGCCCAGGCCGCAGCGCTCCGATCCGCCGATCACGACGCCGCCCCCGTACGCCCCCAGATCGCTCCCGGTGCTGGTCCTCTCCGGGGATCTGGACTCGCTGACCACGCCGGCCCAGGGGCATCGGGCGGCGCGGGATATGGGGCCGTCGGCACGGTGGATCCTGATCCATAACGACACTCACGTAAATGCCATGGACGATACGTTCGGCTGCGCCTCGGGCCTCGTCCGTCGGTTCGTCGCAGACCCTGGCCGGCTTGCCCAGCTCAATGCATCCTGTGCGACACACACACCGCAGGTGCGTGTAGTCGGGTCATTCCCGAAACGACTCGCCGCGGTGACAGCTGCGACCCCATCGGCCGGCAACAAGGCGGGCTTCACCGGCCTGCGGCTCGCAGCGGTTGCCGCGGCCGCGACCGGCGACGCGGTCTGGCATTGGTATTACGGGGACGGCGTGCATGGGTGGGGGCTGCGTGGTGGTACGTGCCACTTCGCCGGGCCGGCACCCGCAACGCGGATCAGCTTTCACGGCATCCGCTGGACGACGGATTCGAGGGTCAGTGGGCGCGCAAGCTGGAACAGAGAGGCTGGGCGGATCAGCGCCCGGCTGACCGTGACGGGGCCAAGCGGGCGCGCCACCGTCGTGCTGAGCTACCGCGACTATCGCTCACATCCGCTGGCGGTCATCGCCGGGCGCTACCGCGGACTCGCGATCCATGCCAGGCTGCCCGCCCCGTGATTGCGCTAGAGCGGCATCTGCGTCGGGTTCCCGCAGCGGGAAATGGCAGGCCGCCTGTTGCGTCGGCCCGAACGGGCGCAATAACGGCTCCTCGTGAGCGCACAGCTCCTGCGCACGCGGACAGCGCGTCCTGAAGCGACATCCTGAGGGCGGATCGATTGGGCTGGGAAGCTCGCCCCGGATACCCACGTCCGTCTTCGCGCGCTCCGCGGCGGGATCGGGCAGCGGGATCGTCTTGATCAGCGCCTCCGTGTAGGGGTGGGCGGGCTGCCGGTAGATGTCATCGCCGGTTCCCAGCTCGACGACCTTGCCGAGATACATCACGGCGATCCGGTCGGCGAGGTACTTGACGACCGCGAGGTCGTGGGAGATCACGATCGACGCCCGCTGATGCTCGGCCTGTAGGCGCTTCATCAGGTTGAGGACCTGCGAGCGGATCGAGACGTCGAGCGCGCTGACTGGCTCGTCGGCGACGATCACCTTGGGTTCGAGCATCAGCGCCCTCGCCAGCGCGATGCGCTGGCGCTGGCCGCCTGAGAACTCGTGCGAATAACGCTCGAGCGCGTTCTGAGGCAGCCCCACCTCGTCGAGCATCTGCCGGATCTTTTGATCCTGCTCCTTGCGATTGCCCAGCTTCTGGATGGCGAGCGGCTCGCGCAGGATCGTCTGCACGCGCATGCGCGGGTCAAGCGAGGCATAGGGGTCCTGGAACATCATCTGCAGGTCGCGGCGCGCAATCCGCAGCGCCCTTCCGCGCAGCGCGAAGACCTCGCGCCCCTCGAGCGTAATCCGGCCTTTGTCCGGTTTCTCGATCCCGACGATCAGCTTGCCGAGCGTGGTCTTGCCGCAGCCGGATTCCCCTACGAGACCGAGCGCCTCGCCGACGGCGACTTGCAGCGACACCCCTGAGACGGCCTTTACCGAGTTGACCTTGCGCTGGAGGACCGCACCGGCGGTGACCGGATACTCGCGTACCACATCCGCGATCTCGAGTAGCCCGCCGTCAGCACCCGGCTCGGTCACGGTGCTGGAGTCGGCTGCGACCGCGGCGATCTTAGGCAGCTCGACGACCGGCCCATCGACGGGATGCCAGCACGCGAACCGGTGTGTCGGGTCGGGCCCGCCGAGCGGCGGCTCCTCCTGTCGGCATTGGTCGGTGGCGCGCGGGCAGCGCGGCGCGAAGCGACAGCCGGCGGGCGGGTTCGTGAGGTCGGGCGGTAGCCCGCGAATGCTGACCAGCGCCTCGCGGTTGTCCTGGCTCAGCTTCGGGATCGAACCGAGCAGCGCCTGCGTGTACGGATGCCGCATGGCGCCGAAGATCTCTTTGGTTGGACCGGTCTCGACGATCCGCCCTGCATACATGACGCTGACCCGATCGGCCCTGCCTGCGACCACGCCCATGTCATGCGTGACCAGCAGCGTCGCCATGCCCAGGCGGGCCTCGAGGTCGTCGAGCAGCGCAAGGATCTGCGCCTGGATGGTCACATCCAGGGCGGTGGTCGGCTCGTCGGCGAGGAGGACCTTCGGCTCGCACGCGAGCGCGATCGCGATCATTACCCGCTGCCGCAGCCCTCCCGAAAGCTGGTGGGGGTAGTTGCCCATGCGCTCCCGTGGCCGGGGCAGTCCCACCAGCTCGAGCACCTCGAGCGCCCGGTCGTTCGCCTCCGTCCGCGACACCCCCCGGTGCAGGCGCACTGGCTCGGCCACCTGTTCGCCGATCTTCTTGGTCGGGTTTAGCGACGACTGCGAATCCTGGAAGATCATCGCCAGCTCGTTGCCGCGCAGCTTGCGCAGCTCCGAGTCGCGCAGGCCCACGAGCTCGCGGCCGCCCAGCTGCACGGACCCCTCGATGATGTTGCCGCCTTTTGGCAGCAGGTTGAGAATCGACAGCCCGAGCATCGACTTGCCGCATCCCGACTCGCCCACAAGACCGAGCGTCTCGCCGGCATCGATCCCGATATCGACATTCCCGACCGCCTTGACCGTCGAGCGCGTCAGCTTTATGTGCGTGCTCAGGTTGGTCACCTCGAGCGCGCGCGCTGTACCGGTTGTCATCCCCGCGTCCACCGCTACCGCCGCCGCAGCCGCACGTCCAAGGCGTCGCGCAAAGCATCGCCCACGAGATTCCACGCCATCACGACCGCCACCAGACAGAAGCCAACCGGGTACACCAGCCACCACTGACCGCTCGAGATGTAGGTATCGGCGTTGCCCAGCATGTCGCCCCACGACGCCGTCGGGTATTGGAGGCCGAAGCCGAGGAAGCCAAGGTAAGCCAGCGCAAGGATTGAGTCCGCGACCAGGAAAGTGATGTTGACGATCACGACCGACAGTGCGTTGGGGATCAGGTGCCTGTAGACCAGGCGCGCGCGACCGCTGCCCATCACGCGTGCAGCAGCGACGAAGTCCCGCTCGCGCAGCGTCAGCACCTCCCCGCGGACCAGGCGTGCCGGTATGAGCCAGGAGAAGAAGCCGAGCAGCAGGCTGATGGCCAGGACCGTCGCTGAGTACTTCGTCGCCAGCACCAAGACGATGAACAGGAACGGGATCGAGAGCACGATGTCGACGAAACGCATCATGATGCCGTCGATGAGGCGCCCCGACAGGCCCGCGACCGCGCCGTACAGCGTCCCGATCACGGTCGCGATCACGGCGGCGAAGAACCCGACCTCGAGCGCCGTCTGGCCCCCGGCCATGATCCGCCCGAGCTCGTCAAATCCGTGCTCGTCGGTTCCCAGGAGCCCCGCATGGCCGCCGGAGGGGGTGGCCGCGCCGGGCGCCAGATTCGCCTGCAGCGGCTGGGTCAGCGTCTGGTTTGTGTGGTAGAAGAGCGGCCCGAGGAAACAGAAAAGAACGAAGAAGATGATGATCCCCAGGCCGACCAGCGCCACCTTGTTTTCGGCGAACTCGCGGAGAGCAAGCCTCCACCCGCTCGCGATCGCCAGGACCTCGCCGCCCTCAGCGAACGTCCCCGTCGAGAGCCGATCGTCGGGGCTGAACGGCACGGCGGCCTGGACCAGCGGCTTGAGGTCGGGCTTGGTCAAATCCGGATCCTCGGGTCGGCGACGGTCACCGCGATGTCGGCCATGAGGTTGCCGAGCACGGTCAGGATCCCGCCCAGGACGGTGTACGCGAGCAAGATTGGATAGTCGCCGTTCTGAAGCGCGTTGAAGAACAGGAATCCCAGGCCCTGGATGTTGAACAGCACCTCGACGAGCAGGTTGCCGGCGAGCAGATCGGGAATCGAGAGGCCCACGAGCACGATCATCGGCAGGCACGCGTTGCGCAGCAGGTGGCGGTAGAGCACGCTTCGTTGCGAGAGGCCCTTGGCGCGGGCGAGGCGGATGTAGTCCTGGGCGAGGTTGTCGAGCGCCGCGGAGCGCATGTAGCGGCTGAACGACGCGATGTTTACGGCGGTCAGCGTGGCGATCGGCAAAACGTAGTCCCGCGGGTGGGTCAGCGCGGCCCCGGTCGACGTTTGCGAGGACGGGACAAGCGGCGGGAAGATGTGCAGGTGCAGCGCGAAGACGTCGATCAGGATGATCCCCAGGAAGAACGGCGGCATCGCATAGAGCACGAAGGTGATCGTCGTCACCGTGTAATCGCCGAGGGTGTTGCGCTTGATCGCCTGCGCGATGCCGATCGGCATCGCGATCAGCAGCGAGAGGACTAGCGCGGAGCCCGAGAGGTAGATGCTGCGCCCTGCGTACTCCTTGAACAGCGTCGCCACGCTCTGACCCTGCTTGTAGGAGTAGCCGAAGTTGAGCTGGACCAGGTTTCCGAGATAGGTCCCAAACTGGTCGATCAGGGGCCGGTCGTACCCGTGCTGCTTGTTCCAGGCCAGGATGGCCGCACGTTTTGCCCCTCGGCCAAGGACCTCATGGACCGGGCTGCCCGAAATCAGGTGCAGCAGCTCGAAGGTGATCGCCGCGATCCCGATCGTGATCACGATCGCGATCAGGACGCGCCGGATGATGTATCCGATCACGGGACCCGGGGGCGCGGCTTGGTCACGGGAGCCGCGCTTACTTCTTGTTCACCCACCAGTACTGGGGCCAGAACGCGTACTGCGTTTCGCTGAGATACGCCTTCGGGTCACCGCCGACTCTCTTCGAGACAGCCCAGATGTAGTCGTAGTTGGGGAGGAAAAGCGCCGGGAGCGCTTCCGCCTCATAGGACGCTTCCTTTGTCACAGCCTTCGGGTCGGTGCCGAAAACGGAGTTGTGGATCAACTGGTCCATCTTGGGATCCCTATAGCCGCCACTGTTGAACGATCCGCCGGAGTTGAAGATCGAGTTCTGCGTCGGATATGGCTGGTTGGCGTAGCCGCTGAAGTTCTCCACACCCCAGGTGTTTTTGTATTTCGCCACCGACGGATCTGGGTCGTTGAAGTTGCTGGCGATGTAGTTGAACGTCTTCTCGTGCAGGGCGATGTTGATCCCAGCCGCCTTCTTGGCCTCCGAGGTGACCGCCTCGTCAGTGAGCGCCACGTACGGTCCCGATGCTGCGGTCTCGGTGTACCACGTGAACGAGATCGGCGTGCCTTTGGGGATGCCGGCACCGCATTCGTTGGCGCCGCTGCCTGGGCGCGCGCACGTCGTCTGTCCGTTGGGAACGACGTGCCAGCCGTGGGCCTTCAGAGTCGCCACCGCCTTTGCCGGGTTGTACGGATACGGGGGCTTGACGGAGTTGGTCGGTGTGTAGGGCGTTTTGGGGACCGACGGGACAGGCCCATAGGCAGGACCGGCGGCGCCGTGATAGATACCGGCGATGATCGCCGGCTGGTCCACCAGCATCGCCATCGCCTGGCGGAAATACAGCTGGCGGATGATCTTGTCGTAGTGCCCCGTCTTGTCTTCGAAGTTCCAGATCACGCCGGCCCAACCAAAGTCGGGTAGCCCGAACACGCTGTAGCCCTGGGACTTGAGACTTGGCACGTCGGCGAGCTGCGAGAAGTCAACCGATCCGATGTCGAGGCTCCCGGTTCGCATCGCGTTCAGCATCGGCGTGATCCCCGTATACGAGACGCCCTGAATCGTGTGCGCGTACGGCTTCGGAGTCCCGCCGTAGCTCGGGTTGGCGGTCAGCGTGAACGAGCTGGTGACGGGGCTGAAGCTCTGGAGCCTGTACGGACCGTCGGCGATCTTCCACAGTGGATTGCTTGAGAAAGTCCCTTCCTGGCCGCCCGCCTTCCCCAGATAGTCGTAGATCTTCTTGGCGTTGGCGGGGATTTTCCAGTTCAGATGCGGACCGTGGGGCGAGGTGACGTTCCAGCTGCGGCTCGGCAAGGGGTAGAGTTGATACGCGAGCTGGTTGTTGAGGAAGAAGCCCGGGTTGTAGGCCTTCTTGAGGTGCATGACGACCGTGTACGGCCCGGTCGCTTTGATGCTCGCGAGGCTCTGGGGGAAATAGCCAGGCGTAAAGGAGGCCCAGTTGGCTGCACTCTCCGACACGGCCACCTTGATCAGCGCGATGTCAAACAGCACGTCCTGGGCGTCGACCGGATGGCCGTCGTTCCACTTGTACCCCTGCTTGAGCTGGAACGTCACCGTCTTGTTGCCGTCGCTGAAGACCGGCTTGTTGGCGAGGCTCAGCTTGTACTGGACCCCTGGACTGCTGCCGAAGGCCATGTTGTTGTATAGCGGCAGGTACATGGTCTGCTGAAAGGAATAGTTGCTGGTACTGGCATTCCCCGACGGCGTGATCGGGAAGATGTAGTTCGGCGTCGTCGAGCCGTTCAGCAGCCCGTAAGTGATCGTGCCGCCATGGGTCGCCTGGCCGGAGGGTGGCAGCTTGCCGTACAGCCCTTTCTGGGTGACCGAGATGCTGGCGCTGCCGCTGCTGCCGCCGCAAGCGCTCAGCGCGACCGCGGAGATGGTCAGCAACAGGGCCGCCACCAGCGGGCGTCGCGGGACGCGCAAGCGCCGCCGACACGACGAAATCATGTGCGCCTCCCTGGCGGAAGCGACGACCCGGCTAGAACCCATCTCCACACCTCTTCTCACGGCCCCCAGTCTTGGGTGCGCGCGATCGTATCAGGCTGTCGCGATGCCCTCTAGACGCTCTGGGGCGGCAACCCGCGCCGGTGCGGGGCGTCGGTTCTCGCCTTCTTGCGACCTCAACAATTCGTACACGCAACGGCAACCAGTACGCCGCGCTCCGTCGGTGGTGCGACGTTGTGAGCGAGCGCCTTTCGCGTGCTTTTAGCCATCGCTCCGCAAGCGGTCGAAGGCAGTCAGCGCTTGTTGCACCGTGGAGTGGTCCATTGCCGTCGACACCGCCATCAGGCCGTTGGCCGCGATCATCACTCCTTCTCCGTACAGACGCCACCAGAGCGCCACGGGATCCCGCGTGTGAATTCTCATGAGTGATCCACGACCGGTGACGGCCCAGCCTCGTTCGCTCAGTTCGTTGCGTAGACGATCGCCGTAGCCGTTGATGCGCTCGATCTCCGCTGCCGTCAGAAGTTCGAGCGAGGCGAGCCCTGCCCGCATGCTCACAGGATTGGCCGAGAACGTTCCGCCATATGCGAGGTGACCAGGCGTCCGAGGATCGAATCGGCCCATGACATCGGCGCGACCACCGACCGCACCAATCGGAAAGCCCCCGCCGATCACCTTGCCGAGTACGGTGATGTCGGGTCGCAACCCGTACAGGCTCTGGATTCCGCCGTGCGCGATCCGGAACGTGATCACCTCGTCAAGCAGCAGCAGGATGCCACGGCGATTCGTCTCCTCGCGCAGCCACCGCACGAACTCCGCCGCTGCCGGAACGAGCCCAGCACGGTTGGGCATTGCGTCGAAGATCACGCAGGCGATGCGTTCGCCATGGTCCTCAAGCGTCCGTCGCACGGCGTCTTTGTCGCCACCGGGGACGCTGATTACCTGCTCGCCGACCGCGGCGGGGACACCTGGCGCGCCCGGCTCCAGCACACCGTCGTAGGTGCCGTGGTAGCAGCCGTTGAAGCGCAAGATCAGCGGCCGGCCGGTATGAAATCGCGCCAGCCGGAGGCCCATCATTACGGCCTCGCTCCCTGAGTTGACGAACCGCCATCGCTCGGCGCCTGAAAGCCGCCTGCTCAGCTCCTGCGCGAGGTCAACCTCGTGAGCGGTGGGGAGGCCGAAGGACGCCCCTTCGAGAATCGCGCTGGAGGCTGCCTCGACGATTTCGCGGCGTGCATGCCCATGTACGAGCGTCGTGTAGTTGCCCTGGAAATCGAGGACCTCATGTCCGTCGGCATCGATGAGCACACAGCCTTCGCCGCGGACCGCGTACGGAGGATGGGGCGGGACAAAGTAGGTCGTGCGGGAGTTGCCGCCTGGAAGACACGCGAGTGCCAGGGCGTACAGCTGATCAGACGTGGCCGGGGCCGGACCGGCGCTGGTCGGGCGGCCCACTATCCCCAGACCTCCTCTGCAACTTCCACGATCAGCCTGAGCTTGTCGGCCTGCTGCTCGCGCGTGAGCACGTTGCCCTCCACGGTCGAGGAGAAGCCGCACTGCGGCGAGAGACACAGCTGCTCGAGGTCGACGTAGCGGGAGGCCTCGTCGATGCGGCGGCGCAAAAGCTCGCGCTGCTCGAGTTCGCCACGTTTGGTGGTGACGAGCCCCAGCACCACTACCTTTCCCTCTGGCACAAAGCGCAGTGGCTCGAAGCCTCCCGAGCGGGCGTCGTCCCACTCCATGAAGAAGCCGTCGACCTCTAGCTGGTTGAAAAGCGCCTCCGCGACGAAGTCGTAGCCTCCCTGCGCGACCCACGACGAGCGGAAGTTGCCACGGCACATGTGCGTCGTAACGGACATGCCGGGTGGACGCTCGGCAAGCGCCTCGTTGATGTGCCGTATGTATGCCTCGTGCTGGTGCTCGGCGTCCCCGCCGATCCCCCGCAAGTACTCGCGCTGCTCAGGATCGTTGAGATACGCGAGGCTCGTGTCATCGAACTGCAAATAGGTGCAGCCAAGGTCACCGAGCCGGCGCACCTCTTCCCGGTAGGCGGCGGTCAAATCCGACCAGAACTCGTCCATGTCGGGATAGAGGGATTCGTCGATCGAGGCTCGGCCGCCGCGGTAATGGACCATGCTCGGCGACGGAATCGTCAGCTTGGGAGTTTGCTCTGGGTGCACGCACGACGTCAGGAACTCGAAGGCGTCCCCGAAGATGGTTTGCGAGACGCCCAGCCTGCTCTCGACCCGTAAGGCGGCAGGGGTGAACTCGATGTCGCCCTGGTCGTTGTGGAACCTGACCGCCAGATTGCCGGGTGCCTTGCCGATGCCGTCGAGCGAGTAGATGAAATCCATGTGCCAGGAGGCGCGGCGAAATTCACCATCGGTCGCCGTCCGTAGGCCGATTTCGCGCTGGAGCTTGACCACCTCTTGGATCGCATCGTCCTCGGCCGCTCGAAGCTGGGCGTCATCGATCCGTCCCGCCGCGTGCTCCTCGCGCGCCGTCAACAACTCGGGCGGGCGCAGGAGGCTGCCGACGTGGTCGGCGCGGAACGGTGGACTGTCGCGCAGGGCCATGGTCAGTGCTCGGGCCAGACTCTACGAATTCGAGCCGCTCGGGACCGGCAAGCTCGAGCACGGCGCCGCGATGTCGCGGCCGCCTGCTCGGGAATCTCTTGTTCGCGCGCGCACGCGCGCGCGAGAGCCTCACAGGTCAAAGAAGACCGTCTCGCCGGGGCCTTGGAGACGGATGTCGAACCGGTATCCATCGCCTGCGGGCTGGGCCAGCAAAGTCTCTCGGCGCTCCGGCGGCACGGTGTTGAGTACCGGGTCACGCGCATTGGACTCTTGTTCGTCGGCGAAGTAGATCCTGGTCACGCAGCGGTGCAGAAGGCCGCGGGCGAACACGGACACGGCGATGTGCGGCGCCTGCGGTTCGCCGCCGACACCTGAAACGCGCCCGGGCTTGACGGTCACGATCTCGTAGCGGCCGTCGTCGTCGGTGCCGGCGCGGGCAAAGCCCCGGAAGGCGTCGGGTTCGGGGCCGCCGCCGCTGCCGTGCATGTCGGCGAAGCGGCCCTCGGAGTCCGGCTGCCACGTCTCGATCAACCCGTCCGGGATTGGTTCGCCCGCCCCGTCGAAGAGGACACCGCTGATCGTGATCGCGCCCGGCGTGCCCGGGTAAACGGCGTTGGGCCCGTCATCCCACGGAAGACCGATCGTGAAATATGGCCCCACTGTCTGCGACGGGGTGGTGAGGAAGATCACCGCGCCTCCTCGAACGGCGTGGCGGCAAGGATCACCGCGCCTCCTCAAGCGGCGTCGGCGCGGGGCCTCGCAGATAGATGTCGAAGTGGTAGGCCGCGGCCCAATTCGGCTGGGTCTGGTCAATTTGGAATCGGCAGATCATCCGCTCGCGTGCAGCCTCGTCCCGAACGGAGTTGAAGATCGGGTCATACGGGAACAGAGGATCGCCCGGAAAGTACATCTGCGTCACCAGTCGCTGGGCGAACGCGCGACCGAGGAGAGAGAAGTGGATGTGTGCCGGCCGCCACGCGTTGTAGTGATTGCCCCAGGGATATGGCCCCGGTTTGATCGTGGTGAAGCGATAGCGGCCCTCCACGTCGGTCACGCACCGCCCGGCACCAGAAAAGTTGGGGTCAAGCGGCGCGGGCCAGCGGTCCCACCTGTGGTGGTAGCGGCCGGCGGCGTTCGCCTGCCACACCTCGACGAGCGTGCCCCGCAGCGGCTTCCCCTCGGTGTCCAGGACCCGGCCCGAGACGATGATCCGCTCGCCGATCGGCTCGCCTTCGTGCTGGCGGGTGAGGTCGGAGTCGTTATCGCCTCGGACGCGGTCGGGACCGAGCCGAGGACCGGTGACCTCGGTGATGGTGTGAGGCACGTAGACGAGCGGCTCGGAGGGATGCCGGAGCGCCGTCGATTTGTACGGCGGGTAGTCGAGCGGGGGGTGGGCGTCCTGGGGCTCGCGCACGTAGGTCGTGGGCGTGTCTGTCACCGGGCCGTAAATCGGACGTCTCTCGGTGCTGCGTGGGCCTTTACTCAAAAGTCCTCCCGGGCGGGCAGCCCAGCATAGTTCTCGGCCAGGCTGGCGGCCGCGGCCCGCGAGCGCGACAGGTACTCCAGGCGCGAGAGCTGGAGCTTGCGCTCGAACCTGCCGCCACCGAGGTCGTGCAGGAGTGCAGTCATGTAGTTGGAGAAGTCCTGCGCGCGCCAAACCCGCCGTAGCGCGGTCTCGGAATAGCGCTCGAGCCGGGCATTCGAACCGTCCGTGTACCAATCCTCCAGGGCCGCGGCGAGCAGACGAGCGTCGTTGACGGCCAGGTTGAGTCCCTTAGCGCCGGTGGGGGGCACGATGTGTGCCGCATCACCGAGGAGGAACAGGCGCCCATATTGCATCGGCTCGCATACGAGCGTCCGCATGGGCGTCAGGCCCTTGTCCATGATGGGACCCTCGTTGGCCTGCCAGCCGGGGCTCGCAAGGCGAGCCTGCAGCTCCTCCCAGATTCGCTGGTCGGGCCAGCGCTCGATTTCCTCGTCGACGGAGACCTGGAGGTACATGCGGCTGACCCCCGGCGAGCGCATCGAGTGCAGCGCGAAGCCCCGTTCATGCCACGCATAGATGAGCTCGTCGGTGGCGGGCGCAGCCTCGGCCAGGATGCCCAGCCAGGCGAAGCGGTAATCGAACTCGTGCTCGGTGAGGACGCCTGCAGGAACCGACGGCCGGCAGCAGCCGTGCGAGCCGTCGCAACCTGCGACAAAGTCGCACTGGAGCTCTTGATCCCCGTCTTCGCTCGTGTAGTTGATCGTCGGGCGCTCGGAGTCGAGACCGTGGAGCCTGACGTCCGAGACCTCGAAGCGCATCGTTCCCCCGCGGTCAAGCAGAGCGGCAAGAAGATCCCTGACCAACTCCTGCTGTGCGTAGATCGTGACGTGGCGTCCGGTCAACTCGTGATCGCGATGCGCAGTGTTTGGCCTTGATGTCGGAGATTTATCCCCTCATGCTCGAGCCCCTCGCACGCGAGCCGATCCCCCACCCCGAGCTCGCCCAAGAGGTCGACCGTGTTTTGCTCGAGCAGCCCGGCCCGGACCCGATGCTCGATGTATTCCCTGCTGCGAGCCTCCAGGACGGTCGCCTCGATTCCCGCACGGGCAAGCAGCAACGCGAGCGTGAGTCCTGCCGGCCCGGCCCCGACGATGCCGACCTGCGTGCGCATCATCCGGCGATACCGACCCGCGTGCGCAGCAGCGTGCGCTCGCTAGATCGGGTACTCGCGCGGGAGCTCCTGGACGGTGATCCAGCGCAGCTCGGTGAACTCCTCGAGCGCAGCTCGGCCGCCGAAGCGGCCCCACCCACTGGCTTTGACCCCACCGAAGGGCATCTGCGGTTCGTCGTGGACGGTGGTGTCGTTGACATGACACATGCCGGTCTCGATGCGCTGGGCGAGCTCGAGTGCGCCAGGCACGTTCTGGCTAAAGACAGCCGATGAAAGACCGTACTCCGTGTCGTTTGCAACGCGTACGGCCTCCTCGGCGTCTTCGACAGGGACGACGGCCACCACCGGTCCGAACGACTCCTCCCCATACACGCGCATCTCCGGAGTGACGTTCTTGAGCACTGTCGGTGGGAAACACGGTCCGCTCGCCTCCCCGCCCGATAGGACCTCTGCTCCCTTGGCGACGGCGTCGTCCACGAGACCGGTCACGCGCTCTATGGCAGCGGCGCTCACAAGCGGCCCGATCGCTGTGGCGGGCTCGCGTGGATCCCCCACGGGCAGGGCGCTGGCCCGCGCGGCAAGCTTCGTCGCGAGGGAGTCCGCGACGGCCCGTTCGACCACGATGCGCTCGGTCGACATGCAGATCTGGCCTTGGTGAAAGAACGCTCCGAAGCTCGCCGCAGCCGCCGCCCGGTCGAGCTCGGCGTCGCGCAAAACCACCATTGGCGCCTTGCCGCCAAGCTCGAGCACGACCCGCTTGAGGTGGCGACCTGCCTTCTCCGCGATCACCCGGCCCACCCGAGTCGAGCCGGTGAAATTGATCCGGCGGACGGCCGGGTGCGCGATCAGCTCGTCGACGACGTCCTCGGCGTCGGCGGGGTCGTTGGTGAGAAGGTTGACTGCGCCATCGGGGAGGCCGGCGTCTTTGAGCGCACGCACAACCGCGGCGTGCGTTCGGGGGCAGATCTCCGACGCCTTCAGTACCACCGTGTTCGCGTACGCGAGTGGTGCGGCCACGGCGCGGGTGGCGAGGATCACGGGCGCGTTCCAGGGCGCGATCGCCGCCACCACTCCCGCCGGCTGTCGCACGGCCATGGCCAGCTTGCCCGGCACATCGGAAGGGATCACGTCGCCGCCGAGCGCGTAGGCCTGCGCCGCGGCCTCGCGCAGCATCCCGGCGGCCAACTCCACGTTGAACATGCCCCACCCGAACACGGCGCCGGTCTCCTCGGTGACGATGCCGGCAACCTCCTGCTGGCGCTCCATGAGCAGGTCTGCGGCCTTTGAGAGGATCGCCCGGCGTGCGCCCGGCGCGCTGTTAGACCAGTCCTTGAAGGACTCTTGTGCGGCCTTGACCGCGGCGGACGCGTCCTCGCGCGCCGCGGCCGCTGCGGTGCCCACGACCTCACCGGTGTATGGAAAGCGCTGCTCGTATTCGCGATTGGAGACAGCGTCGCGCCATGACCCGGCGATCAGGAGTTGCTGGCGCGCCGCTGCTGTGGCTGCTGTCGTGGTCATATCTCGCTCCGTTTCTCGACGTTCTCGGGTCAAGGTTATGGCTCGAGCCGTGAGTCCCCCTTGTAAGCCGCTTCAGTGCTCGGCCGATACCTTTGCTGCTGAGCGCGCATGGGCGGCGAATCCTCGGTACACCGGAGTTGCCAGATCGAGTCGCTTACTTGGCCCGAAGTACGCGACGCCGTTGCTCGCGATGCCGGGGTCATCGTGCCGGTCGGTGCCACCGAGCAGCACGGCTTTCATTTGCCGATCGGAACTGATGTCGTTCTCCCCACGGAGCTCGCGCGAGCCGTAGCCGGGGCGCTCGACTTTCTGATCACGCCCCCGCTGATGTACGGCTGCCGCTCGCGCCCCCTATCCGGGGGCGGCCAATCCTTCCCGGGCACGATCTCGCTTTCGGCGCGGACGTTCATGTCTGTCCTCGAGGACGTGCTCTCTGAGCTCTTGTGCCAAGGCTTTCGGCGAATCGCGGTGTTCAGCTGGCACATGGAAAACAGCAACTTCACTTATGAGGCAGCGGCGCTCGCCATCGAGCACGCGCGCCTAGACGACGCTCGGGTGATGGTGCACGACGATCCGGCCGGTGCTCCCAGCGAAGCAACGATGGAGGAGCTGTTCCATGGGGAGTTTCCGGGCTGGGACGCCGAACACGCCGCGATCTTTGAGACCTCGCTGATGCTCCACCTGCGGCCGGAGCTGGTTTTGATGGATCGCGCAGTTGATGACAACTCGCCGACCCACCCTCCCTACGACATCGTGCCGCCGCCGAAGAGTTTCATTGCGCCGTCGGGCACGCTGTGGAAGGCAACACAGGCGACGGCCGAAAAGGGTCGACTGATATGGGACGAGATGGTTCCAAGGGTCATAGACGAAGTCGAGACCGCCCTCGCGACGGCACGAGCGCCTCGGAACCGGTAAGCGGCGAGGTAGGAAAGACCCGCTGGCTACAGCAGCGGCGTACGCGCTTCACGCCGAGCAAATGAGAGCCATTGATGTGAGAGACGCGCCCTTCGCATGCCTCTCGGAAATCGTAGGGCACTTTACGTCTTCATTACTGAAAAGCCACCGTCAATCATAAGTACTTCACCAGTAATGAAGCTCGCCTGTTCGGAAAGCAGGAACGCAATACCTGAAGCTATCTCTTCCGCTCCCGCAACGCGTCCGACCGCGTGGCGTCGTGCCGCGTCCTCCAGCGTCGGCAGACCTGGAGGTCGTCTTTGGTCGTCCTGTAGGGGCGTGTCAACATATCCTGGACAGACGGCGTTGACTCTCACCCCAGAATCAGCCCATTCCACCGCCAATGTTCGAGTCATCGACTCGATCGCAACCTTCGCGGCACCGTACGCCAGCCGCCCAGGCCACCCAAACCGGGCAGCTACTGAACCAACGTTCACAATCGCGCCGCCCCGCCTGTCGCGTTGCCACAATCGCTTCGCCGCCTGGCACCACAACAGCGCCCCCTCCACATGCACGCTGAACATACGCCTGAGATCCTGCAGTGATAACTCTTCCGACGGGATGGCAGCCAACACGATGCCGGCCGAGTTGACAAGTCCGATCACTTCATGTGCCTGTGCAATCCTTCGCGCGCAGTTAGCGACCTGTGCGGCGTCGGTGACATCACAGTGATGATGGTGCAGGTGGCCATGTGCCATCTTGTCCACCTCGTGCACATCACAATTATCCACGTCTACGACCGCAACGTGCGCAACGGGATCCGCGGCAAGGAGCGCGCGGGCAGTGGCAAGTCCGATGCCGCTCGCGCCACCGGTCACGATAGTTATAGTATTGCCGTCGACCATGAGTCTCCCTTTCACTTCGTCTCGTGCGACACATCACTTTGCCGCACGCCCAGGCAAGCATGCTCCGCGCTCACGAACAGCGTGAGCTTTGCGATCCGCCGCAGGCTATACAACCTCGCGGCTTCTATACATCTTCTGCCTCGATCGGATGCCCCATCATGGGGCGACGTAGGCTAGGACTCAGGTGGTGGTGCCGCCGGTATGACTGCCCTGACACTCAGGCGATGCGGAGACCTTAGTGGGATCGTCATTTGAACTAGCACATTTCCGATCACAGATCCCGATTACGCGGTCCCGCTCATATCTTTTCAGCGGTGCGCTCGCGCCAGCAGCGGAACCTGTGCTCTCCGCCTGGAATGCCTGGTCGAACGCGTGGCGTGAGGACCCGAACTCCGTCTACACGCCTGATGCGTTACGCGGGTCGTGTGATTCCTTGCGGACGAGTTTTGCAAAACTGATCGCCGCGGAACCGACGGGCGTTGCTATCACAGACAACACTTCCCGGGCGGCCAATATCGCAATCCGCGCGCTGGCGAGGCGACCGGGAGATAATGTCGTCGTGGACAATAGTACCTACCCATCGAGCTTGTATCCGTGGTACATAAATGGTGCTTATACATCCCGTCTCGTTGAGACTGACGATAGTGACGATCCAGCTGGTGCCGTCGCCGCCCACATAGACGATGACACGGTGGCAGTCTGTGTATCTCATGTCGCGCCCCTCACCGGCCGGCGCCATGACCTTAGCGCGCTGTCGACGGTGGCGCATAGACATGATGCGGTGCTCGTGGTGGATGCTGCACAGTCAACGGGCGTGGTGCCAATCGATGTGCGCCGCGAAGGAGTGGATATTCTCGTAACGACCGCTATGAAGTGGCTATTGGGGCCGCCGGGAATTGGATTTCTGTACTTGGGGCCTAATATTCTCGCCGACGCGCCGGTGCTCGATGTTGGCTACCTCGGACTCGAAGGCTCACGTGCAGAGTGGCCCCGTGACCGAATGCCCAGCGTGTCAGCTGACGCCCGACGCTACGAACTCGGGCTTCCCAATTTGCCTGGCATAGTCGCGGCGCAGGCTGGACTTGCTCTTTTGATGGACGTGGGTATCGACAATGTCGCCGGGCAGGTTCAGGGGCTAGCAACTCGCTGTCTTGATGGGCTCGC
>DASRHQ010000082.1:0-3394 GCA_035650455.1 Solirubrobacteraceae bacterium | reverse complement strand
TGCGGTGGAGTCTGATCACGCCCTGGTTCGAGAACCCCTCGCCAGAGCGATGCACTGAGCTGATCCGGCTCTGCGCAGACGATCCCGGTTTGGAGATCGAGATCCTGGCCGCCGGCGAGTGGGAGCGCGCGACGCTGCTGGCCGACCACTTCCGCCAGGGCCGCGTCTTCCTGGCCGGCGACGCCGTCCACCGCGTCACGCCAGCCGGCGCGTTCGGGATGAACACCTCCATCCAAACCGCCCACAACCTGGCCTGGAAGCTGGCGGCGGTATTGCTGGGCTGGGCCGGGCCGGGGCTGCTCGACAGCTACGAGGCCGAGCGGCGCCCCTGGACCAAGCAGACGGTAGATCTCTCCTACCGCCTCAACGGTCAGCACCGGCGAGCGGCCAGTCACACCTTCGGCCACATCCTGGGCAGCGCTTACGAGGCCGGCGCCTTCGTCCCCGACGGCACGCCGGCGCCTTTGATCGGCGACCCGATCGCCGAGTACGCGCCCTCTGCCCGGCCCGGGCGGCGGGCGCCTCACGTCTGGCTGACGCGCGAAGGCGGCTCGGTCTCGACCATCGACCTCTTCGACGGCCGTTTCGTCCTGCTCAGCCCGTCCGAGATGTGGCGCACAGCGTGGTGCGAGGTCGCTGCCAGGCTCGCGGTGCCGTTCCGGGCCGAGGTGATCGCTGACCCGGGCTGGGCCCAGATTTACGGGCTGGGCAAGCAGGGTGCGGTGCTCGTGCGGCCGGACGGGCATGTGGCCTGGCGGAGCGCGGAAATCTCGGCGCACCCCGCGGCCGCTCTGTACCGGGCCATGGCCTCGGTGCTCGACCTTTCCGGCCAAGCGTTGGCCGCTCCGGGCCGGATCAAATTCAAGGGTCGTGACAAACCGTGACGCTGCGCCAGATCGCGGGTCTGATGAGCTTCGTGCGCGCCTGAGCAAACCTCACCGCAGGTGGAGAATGCGCCGCCAGCTAGACCGCCTGGCGACCGCCGAACGGCCTAGCAGTCGCCTGTCTCTGGGCAGACCATTCCAACCTGCCCTTTTTCGTCAAGCAGCACGCGGCCGCCGAGCGGAGCTCTCAACGCGACGCTGATGTAACCGAGGCGCAGGACTAATGGACATGCGACGGGTTGGTCGGCGGGCGCGTTTGGCGTGCCCTTGACCGCCACTGCAACCGCCACGCCGGATTCCGCGACCGAGGCCGTGTACCGGGTATCGCAGGGACCGGTGCCGGGATTGCCGACCGGAACCTTCAGCGTCAACCCGTCGCCGCTCACGCGCGCGCCCCTCCCTTGAGCCGACACTGCCCCGCCCCAGAACGACGAGGCCTCCAGCGCCACATACCCGACGTAGCCGCCGATCTCAGGGACATCGAACAGCCAGGCCGCCATCTGCGTCGTACCCCGGTCGGTCGGGAAGCCCGCTTCGGTCAGACGCGCGGCCGTGACCATGAACGGCGCCATCGGGGCGCACTCGGGCGACTTGTTCTCGTTGGCCGAGCGCTCGTTCATCAACTGCGACCAGGCGGTCGCCGCGCTGGTCGTAGTGGCGGTGGGTGGGACAGTGGAGAGCAACACATCGGCTCCAAGCGCAAGCTTGTTGCAGGTCCACGCGAGTTTGCGAGGAGGGTCTGCGCTGAAACCCGATGGTTGGATGTGCTCGACCGTATCGCCGAACAGGATGATCGGCCGCGGGTGGGCGTTGGCCGGAAAGTCGTTCCATTTCGCCAGGACACCAGTAGGAGGCGTTGGCAGCGGCGGGCTACCCTGGTTTGGCACGGATCCGCACGCGCTGACCAGTAGTAACGCCAGCACCAGGTAACGCACGTACATCTGACGTCTCGTCAGGCCGAAATGTAACGTGAATCCGGTGCCGAGGCTGGTGACTCTTCGAGCTGTAGGCGACGGGCGAGTACACCAACGGCTGCGGTACGCAAGCTTCGGCTCTACTCCTTCGAGTTGTCCGCCCCTAATCGTGATCCGCTCGGTCAGCGTCTGCTGCCAAGCCGTTTGACGTATGGATCCGCTTGCGCATAGCCGCGCTGGGCGTTCGCACACGCACCTTTAGCGTGGTCGGCACTCGAGGCGGTAACCGCTGGACGGCTACGGATGTGTGGCCAACACCTTCGGGGTTGCCGTGAGCGCGCGCTCTTCGCCCGCCCACCTCCACGCGAGCCACACTATCGTCGCTGTAGCCGCAACTTCGAAAACGCTGAAGAAGATGTAGTAGGGGGCCGGCTTTCCGACGAAGAGCGACCCCAGCTGAACAATGGTCAAGGTCAACCCTGCGACAACGTTGGCCCAGCGATTGGCCCGATACCCCAGGAACCGCGAGAGCAGAACCATCAAGATCGGAATCTCGACCAGGACCCCTGCCCCGAACAGGAAACTTTGCGAGACCTCGATTCCGTTCACGTTTCCCGCCAGGAATCCCTTCAACAGGGTCGGATTCATGACCCCCAGGACATCGCAATAGATGAAGTTGAGTGTCGCGAACACCCACAGTGTCGAAAGCTTTGTCTTCATACCTTCCACGTGCTCACTCCTCGATTTGAACCCGCCGCTGGATCAGTCGCCAACCATCCCGACTCTTTCGCGTACCCCCGGACGCTCCGCCGCCTCGGCGGGCTGCGATGCCGGCGAGCTGAACCCTTTGAATATCAGCCACAGCGCTAGCACCATCTCCTGCACCGCGATCGGCAGCGCCAGCACGGTGTAGTTGGTCATCGGCACGTGGTTGAAGAGGGCCAGCATCGAAGCACCCATCAAGAGGACGATGCCGACGATCCCCCAGCCCGAGAGCCAGCGGGGAATCAGCTGCGAGCGATAGAAGACGTAGTAGTACAGGATGGCCCCGACCGTGAAAGCCATGACCCCGGCGAGGGTCGTCTGCTGGCGTACGGCAAGGATCGCGTCGCCCAGGATTTGATAGGACGCCCGATTCACCAGACCTGAGCTGGTGAACTCGTTGCTCACCGCCAGAACCGTGAGCAATGCCCCGGCCGCGACCGAGTACATCGCAGCCTCGATCGACCGGAAAACGACCGAGCCGACGGCCAGGCCAACACTCCACTTTCGCAGTACCGGAAACAAGGCGATCGCTATGCCGGCGCAGGATCCGGCGGCGATGAACTCGAGAAGCGCGCCTGCCGTGACCTGGGTCGCGTTGCCTTGCAGTTTCGCGAGGTAGCCGGAGCCGTTGACGATGGGCGACGACAGCTGCGTGCCGATGACGTCTGTGACGGTTGCCACGATGAACAGGACGCCCGCGCTCAGGGCTGCTCTTCTGCTCGACTCCATTTCATTCCCACCTCGCCGCGTGTGATGAGCTTCCGTGGCGGCAGCCCCAACGGTGCGGCAGGACATGCCGCTCGCAATAGGTCCAAACGGCCTACCCGGGGA
>DASRHQ010000081.1:0-3691 GCA_035650455.1 Solirubrobacteraceae bacterium | reverse complement strand
GGCTGCATGGGCATGTCCGAGTTCTACGGCGAGGGCGACGACGCCGAGTCAATCGCCACCATCCACCGCGCCCTCGACCTGGGGGTGATCTTCCTCGACACGGCGGATATGTACGGGAGAGGCGAAAACGAGCGGCTGGTTGGTGAAGCGATCGCGGACCGCCGCGACGAGGTCGTGCTCGCGACGAAGTTCGGGGTGGTGCGCGACCCCGAGAATCCCGGCGGACGCTCCATCAACGGCCGACCCGAGTATGTGGTACGCGCCTGCGACGCCTCACTGCGCCGGTTGGGTGTCGACCACATCGACCTGTATTACCAGCACCGCGTCGACCCCGACGTCCCGATCGAGGAGACCGTCGGCGGCATGGCCTCGCTGATCGAGCAGGGCAAGGTCCGGCATCTCGGCCTCTCGGAGGCGTCCGCCGAGACGATCAGGCGGGCCCACGCCGTCCACCCGATCACCGCCCTTCAGAGCGAGTACTCGCTGTGGACGCGCGACATCGAAGATGAAATCCTGCCCATCCTGCGCGAACTGGGGATCGGCCTGGTCGCGTACAGCCCGCTCGGCCGGGGCTTCCTCACGGGTCGCTTCAAATCGCCCGACGACTTTCCCCAAGGCGACTTTCGCCGCAACAACCCACGCTTTCAGGGCGAGAACTTTTACGCGAACCTGCGCCTCGTCGGGCGCGTCAAGGAGCTCGCCGCCGAGCACGACTGCACCCCGGGCCAGCTCGCGCTCGCCTGGGTTCTGCACCAGGGCGAGGATGTCGTGCCCATCCCCGGGACCAAGCGCCGCGCCTTCCTCGAGGAGAACGCCGAGGCCGTGGAGATCGATTTGAGCGAGGAGGATCTGCGCCGGCTCGACGAGGCGGCGCCAGTGGGGGCCACCGCGGGCGCCCGCTATCCCGACATGTCGGGCGTCAACAAGTAGGCGGTGGCAATGGCCCGCCCACCGCTTGCCTAACGCGAGCGGTTCGATATACAGGTTGCTATGCCCCGTGCAATCTGGAGCGGCGCCATCAGCTTCGGGCTAGTCAATGTTCCCGTGAAGCTCTATAGCGCCACCTCGCCCAAGTCGGTCCGGTTTCACCAGATCGCGAGCAAGACCGGAACCCGCATCCGCCAGCAACGAGTGGATCCGAGCACCGGCGAAGAGGTCCCCTACGACGAGATCGTCAAGGGCTACGAGATCGGCCCCGACCGCTATGTGCTGATCTCCTCGGAGGAACTCGAGTCGCTGGATCCCAAGGCAACCAGGACGATCGACATCGAGGAGTTTGTCGACCTCGAGGACATCGATCCCATCTACTACGACCACTCCTACTATCTCGCGCCGGCCGCCGGAGGGGCCAAAGCCTATCGATTGCTGCTCGACGCGATGCGGGAGGCGGGCAAGGTGGGCATCGGGAGGCTGGTGCTGCGCACAAAGCAGCAGCTGTGCGCGCTGCGGCCCGGCGACGACGTGCTGACGCTGTCAACCATGCTCTTTGGCGACGAGGTCGTCGCCCCCGACAAGCTTGACGAGCTCGATGCGGTCGAGGAGGCCGAAGCTTCAGCCCGGGAACTGCGGATGGCCGAGCAGCTGATCGAGTCCCTTTCCGCCGACTTCGAGCCGGACAAGTTCCACGACGAGTATCGCGAGCGGATACTCGAGATGATCGAGCGCAAGGCGGCGGGCGAGGAGATCGCGGTGCCACCGCAGGTCGAGGAGCCGGCGGCTGCGCCCGATCTGATGGCCGCGCTCGAGGCGAGTCTCGCGGCCGTGCAGGGTGAGAGTGAGGAAACGGCCGGCAAGGACGGCAAGGCGCGCAAGCCCTCGAAGTCTGCGCCGCGCAAGGCCAAGTCAAAGGCCGCCGCGAAGAGCTGAATCATCATGTCGGCCGGCGCACATGTGCGCCGGCCCCGGCCGGAACATGTTCCGGCCGGCGGGTGCGCGCATGCGCGCACCCGGTCCTATTTACGGCGTGGCGTGGAAGAGCGCGACCCCGTTGTCGGTGTAGGAGGCGACGTAGACTGTGCGCCCGCTGCGCCCGATCGCCACCTGGTAGGCGCCCGCGACCGCCCTTGCCTTCTGGCAGGTGCCCGGACCCTTCTCGCTTGAGCCGTCATCGGTGACGCAGCCGAACTTCCCTGAAAGCTGCGAGAAGGCCCCGGTCGTCGGCGAGACGTGGAAGACCGCGAGCGCTCCACTTGATCCGTTGGCGCCGTTCTCGCTGAAGTAGAGGGTGCGCCCGTCGGGGGAGAGTGCACCCGCGTAGCCGCCGTCGAGCGCGCGGCCGGTGCGGCAGGTCGAGCCGTCGCCGCTGAGACCGTCGACGCTGATGCAGGCCGCCTTGCCGGCACGCTGGGAGAGCAGGCCGGTCGTAGGGTTGCGGTTGAGCACGGCGATCGGCGATTCCGGCCCAAACGAGTAATTGTTGATGTAGAGGAAGCGCTTGTTGTTCGAGAGCACCGCGCGCTCAGGACGCACCAGGCCCCGGCCTTGCACGCAGGGCCCTGCCGGGCTCGTGCCGGAGTCAGAAACGCAACCACCCTTGCCCTTCAGCGGCACCAGGCCGCCTTGTGAGTTTCGCTTGAACGCCTGGACGAGGTCTACAGTCGGTGTGCCGTTATCCGCGGCCGGGATGTAGACGAAGTGATTGTCGGGCGTCGCAACGTCCCAAGGATCGCTCACGTTGGACCAGGCTCGGCATACCTTCTTCGTGCTGCTGGGTTTTGTTGTGCCGTTGCCGGTGATGCAGCCGTTCATCCCCTTTAGTTGCCGCAGCGTCCCGCTCTGCGCGCTGCGCGCGAAAACTGCGATGCCGCTGGTGGGGGCGGATCCATAGTCGGAGGCATAAAGGAATTTTTGATCGGGAGTGATGTGCAAGTTGGAGACGAAGTCGACGGCGCGCGCGGGGGTGCAGGTACCCGGGCCGTCCTGGCTCGAGCCATTGCTCGAGACGCAGCCGGCCTTGCCAGAGAGCTGACGCAGGGTGCCCGTCGTGCGGTTGCGCTTGAAGATCGCGACGCCGCCGATCGGCGTGCTAGCGGGTTCGTACTGGGACGCTACGTAGAGGAACCGCCCGTCGTTCGAGATCACGATCGAGGTGGCGTCGCCGGTATCGAGATCGCGGGCTTTGCTGCAGGTGTTCGGGCCATCCTCGCTCGAGCCGTCACGCGAGAAGCAGCCGCTTTTGCCGGGGAGCTGTTTTAGCGTGCCGTTCTTGTCGCGCCGGAAGACCGACAGCACTGGGGGCACAGTGGAGTTATTTTCCCCGTAGCCGACCAGGTAGGCGAAGTGCCCGTCAGGACTGATCGCCACCGTCGTCGATCCATTACCGCCCCGGATGTTCTTGCAGGTGCCCGGGCCTTTCGCGCTCGAGCCGTCCCAGGTGTAACAGCCGTTTTTGCCGGATGGCTGGTGGACCGAGCCGGCCGGTGGGATTGAGCCGGCCAACGCCGTCGCCGCGCTCAGCGTCGCCAGAACTGCCCCCAGCGGCACGACCGTGCGCCGCGCGCCCCTGATCGTCATGCCCGAGGTATATCACTGTCGGGCTCAGACGCAGAGATGATGGGCTTTGGCGCCGTTGGATTTGGCGCTGCGAGCGCCTGCGTGCCGAGCGCCGCGAACACGAACACCGTGGATAAAAGAATGCGCCTCGCAGTGTTGATTTTAAGCCCGGTCCCTTCGGGATAAAGGGGGGCCGCTG
>DASRHQ010000080.1:0-40953 GCA_035650455.1 Solirubrobacteraceae bacterium | reverse complement strand
TCGTGCTGTTCGGCGTGGGGACTGGGACGGGCGGAGGAGGCCTGTTCGGCGCTTTCACCAACGGCAACTCCAATTCGGGCGGCGGCCCCAGCGTGTCGCAGGCGGAGAAGACCGCGTTGCACCAGACGCAGATTCATCCCTCGAGCCCGCGAGCCTGGGCCCAGCTGATCAACGCGCGGGTGGCCGCCGGCGATCAGGACTGCAGCGGAACCTCGTGCACGGCGACCGGGCGCAAGAAGCTTGAAGAAGCCGGCGCCGCGTGGCAGCGCTACGTCAAGCTGACAAAGAATCCGAGCCCCGTGGTTGCCCGAACGGTCGCGACCTCTTATGAGGCGGTTGGGAATTTCAAGCAAGCCACGGCGGCCTGGCTGGTCGTGACCCAGGCCGACTCCAACAGCCCGAGCGACTTCGAGCTCCTAGCCCGCGACGCCTACCAGGCCAAGGAGACGCGCGTCGGTGATTTGGCTTCGCAAAAGGCCTTGGGCCTCGTGCCCAAATCGCAACGCAAGCAGCTGCAGAAACAGCTGCAGCAGCTCAAGACCAGTGCGACGGCCCCCAGCAGTGCGGCGACGTCGGGGTCGGCGACGGGCGGCTAGTTGCATGATGGTCCGCTTGGGGCGAGCCTGGCTCGTTTCCGCTGAGGATGTCGACGCGACAGCGCATCGCTCGCGGGCGACGAGCGGCTAACATCGCCATCTCCTTGGGCCGTTAGCTCAACTGGTAGAGCAGGGGACTCTTAATCCCAAGGTTGGAGGTTCGAGTCCTCCACGGCCCATTGGAAAGCCCCGCTTAGGCGACCGAGTCACCAGGTCGTCGCGCCCGGCTCGAGGCGATTGAGCCGACCGGACAAATTCGCGGCCGCTGCTAACGGCCGCGTGTGCGCTACTCCGCTGCAAGCCTCGGTGTCGCTCTCGCCGTGGAGCTCTGGCTCAACCCTCGCTGACGAACAGGCCCCCGCGCGTGGGGCCGCCACGAAGCGCGGCCCCACGCCGGACACCTGCATGCATCGTTCGGGATATTGCGACGCGGCCCCGCTTATCGCCGGGCCGCGTCGGCCTCCTTCGCCAGTTGCGTCATGAACGCGAAAAACGCGTTGGATTGGCCGCGGAAGAGGCCGTCTGCGGTCAGGAACTTGAGCGCTCCCATCGCGGCGCCTTGTGTCCCCGTAGGCCGGATGATCGACACGCGCGGGAACTTGCGGTCCAGGAAGACCGTCGGCTCGGGCATGATCAGATTGGTCTGGAAGAGCTGCCCGCCGAACGGTGGCTTGTTCAGGTCGGGGAACACCAGGCCGTTGGTCGGGTCCTTCAGCGGCGGCGCGTTGCCCGCCTTATCGCTCCAGGTCTGAAAGTGCATCGTCTCGGTCGGTCCGATGCTGAGCAGCACACGCAGCACCTCGGGGTCTTTGACCCTTTGCGCCAATGACGGGTAGAGGCTCGTGCCGCCCTGCTCGATCGTCGCAAAATGGAACCCCGCCGTGTTTGCGATCGCCTGCCGGTGCTTCTTCGGCATGCTGTCCGCATCCGACCGCGGGATCGCGGGGAACTTGCCTTTGAGCAGCCCCGGCACCGCGGGCGGGAAGGTGTCGCCGAGATCGGGATTCTTGGTGGAGCTGCGGTAACGGGTCCACCAGGTGGTGTCCACCGTGAGCTCCATCAGGTTTGTGAGCCGCTTCTTGGTCTTCTGCGCCCCGGTGGCCTGACTACCGGCCAGCGTGCGGAACGGTTCCATATCCACCCGCTTTCCACCACGCGCCTTGAGGTAGGCGTTTAGGAACTGGAAGTGAGTGATCTCGTCATCGGTGTTGTCATGGGTGTACTGCGGCATGTCCGAATCGAGACGAACGAGCGCCGCCGTGAAGAGCTTGTTGCCGCTCCCCCCGGGCACCTCGCTGTCCGGGATGCCGTATATCTCGTTGTACTGCTGCCACAAATCCGCCTCGAGAGTCTCGAGCGCCGCAAGGAAACGAAGAATTGACTCGTCCCCCTCGGTGAGCGTCACGCTCGCCGATGCGGCGGGCAGACTGCCCAGAAGGCTCAATCCGAGGGCTCCGGCGCCGGCGCCCGCCAAGAAGCTGCGCCGACTTGTGGACCGGTTCTCGCGCTCAGGCGTCTCGTTCGGCGCCTGCGTTTTGCTCTCTCCTGACCGTGAGACATCGACCTTCATGTTGCCTCCGATCTGTCGCTCGCGGGATACCCATCCCGCGATTTCCCTGGTTGACGCCGAAGGGGACGGCTTCCTTCCCACCGGGTTCAGGCGAGAACGACGCCTGGTCTCCAGCAGGAAGGATTTCGTCCCCGCAGTAGTCGTTAAGAACCGCCACGACAGAAGCGATCGACACAGGATCGCGTGTAAGGGAGTCGCGTAATGATGGTGCAAGCAGCGCGAAGACTCGGCGCCGTGGCGGTACTCGCGGGAGGCGCCGTCCATCTTCAGCAGTACATCGTCCAGAACGTTTGGTTCTACCCCGCCATCGGCGCTCTCTTCCTCCTGAATGTGATCGGCTCGGGCGTCGTGGGCCTTGCTCTCCTCGCCCCGCTCGATCGGGTGTTTTCGGAACGGCTCGCCAATGCAGGTCTGACGGTGTTGACCGCGATCGCGCTGCTCATCTCCGTAGCGTCGCTCGTCTTTCTCTTCATCAGTGAGAGCTCGAGCCTGTTCGGCTTTAGCGAGAGCGGATATCGCACCCCGGTGGTGCTTGCGATCATCGCCGAAGGCGCGACCATCGTCCTGCTAACGCCGGTGCTCATCGCGAGCCTGGCGAGAGCCTTCAACCGGCGCTCGGAGCCGGGCGCCGAGCAAAACGGTGCGCTCGGTCGCCGCGTGGTCATGCTCCGGCCTGGCAAGTAAGTTGGGAAGGCGGGCGAGTAAGTCGGGAAGGATCCCCGGCGCCAGGCGTCATTAGAGGGCAGTGCAACCTCGTCGCGACTCACCATCGCGGGCTGTCGCGCTCGCTGCGGTCGTCTTGGCGGTGGTGCTACTGGGCGTAGTGCGGGCAGCGCCCAGTAATAGCCAGGTGGTCACCTCGGCCGCACAAACGGCCGGCACAAGCTCACCCCCGAGCCAGCCGGGATGCGGGACCGACAGGGGCCGGACGAACACGAACCGCGCCGGCATGAGCGTCCGGCCCCGCGGCCCCAGCAAGAAGCACCACCGGCGGCATCATCGCGCCTGCAAGCAACAGCACCCGCGGCCTCACCGCGCTCGCGAACAGCATGTGGCAGCGGTCGCGGGAGCGAAGCACTCGATCACGGCGAGCGCCAACAGCGCCTCCGATCCCCGCGTCACCATTGCCGACTTCAGCTTCACCCCCGCTTCGGTCACGGTGCACGTCGGCGACACGGTGCAGTGGTTCAACAATGGCCCCAGCGCCCACACCGCGACCGCTGACAACGGCAGCTTCAACACCGGCGTGTTGCAGAAAGGCCAAAGCGCCTCGGTCACGTTCCACTCGCCCGGGACATTTGCCTACCACTGTGCCATCCACCCGTTCATGCACGGGACCGTTGTGGTGCTGGCCAACTCCAAGACTTCTTCTCCTGGGAGTTCCGGCTCCGCGGGCCACTCAAGTAGTTCGGGCGGCGCGGCGAACGGCGGCACTCAGTCCAACGGCGCTGCGACGGGAGCGAGCCACGCTAATAAAGGCTCCGCCGGCAATAGCCAGGGCTCTTTGCCCCTCACCGGTGTGAGCGTCGTAGCGCTCGTCGTTGCGGGGCTGGTGCTGACCGGCAGTGGCCTGGGCCTTCAGTGGCTGCGGCGGCGCGGGCTGGGCTAGCGCGGTTGTGTCGGTCCGCCTGTGGGCCCGGCTGGTCGGCGCCGTTGCGGTGAGCCTGGCCGCTCTGGCAACGGCGCCTGCGGCAGCCGTTGCGCATGCGGAATTTGAGCGCGCCAACCCACCGCCGGGAGCGAGGCTCCAGTCGCCGCCCGCGCGAGTCGCGATGGCGTTCACCGAGCCGGTGAACCGCCAGTTGACCACGGCCGCGCTGTTCAACGCACGCTCGGGGCGCCGCGTAAATGCCCGCACCACGTTCGGTGCTCCCAACGAACTGGTGTTGCGTCCCGCGCATCGCCTGCCCGCGGCGTCATATGCGGTCAGGTGGCACTCGGTCTCGATCCTTGACGGTCACGCGCTCGACGGATCGTTCGCGTTCGGCGTGCGCGTCGCTGCGCTCGGCGGCGCGCCGCTTCAGGAGAGCCCACTGGCTCACGCAGGATGGATGCGGGTGGCACTGAGCGCGGTGTGGTACACGGCTTTATTCTTCTTCGGCGGCGGACTGCTGTGCGCGCTGGTGGTCCGCTCGCGTCCGGGGCCCGCGAATTGGCTGCTAGCGGGCGAGGGCACGGACGCCTTGGCGCCGGGAGGACGGCCGGAAACCGCGCTGCGCCGGATCTGGCGCAGGACACGCGCGGCGGGTTGGGTGGCGCTTGCGGCCGGCGTTGGACTCGCGTTGGCGCAGACCCAGGATGCCGCGGGATCGTTGTCGTGGCATGCAATCGACGCCTATCTCTTCTCTACCGTGTCGGGGGGCGCGCGGGCCGCAGCGGTCGCGCTGGTGGCGCTGGCGGCGCTGTTGGCAGGTCGGGCGCGTCGTCTCGCGGCCGTCGCGCTGGTGGCGGCGCTGGCGGCACTCGCGGTCGGCGGCCACGCCAACGCCGCGTCGCCGCGCGCGATCGCTCTCCTAAGCAACTGGCTGCACGTGGTCGCGGCCGCAATTTGGGTCGGCGGGATAGCACAGATCGCAGCGACCTGGGGGCCAGCGATCTCCCGCCTCGCGCTCCCGGAACGTCAGCGAGTTATGACTGACGTGCTGCAGCGATTCGGCAGAGTCGCCTTGCCGGCCGCGGAAACGGTCGTTGGGGCGGGGCTGCTCAACGCGTTTGTGGAGCTAGGCAGCGTGAACGAGCTGTGGAGTACCGGCTATGGCCGCGTACTGATGGTCAAGATGGCCTTCGTGGGGCTGCTGCTCGTCGCGAGCTACGCGCACGCGTTCGTGCTGCGCCCCCGGCTGACTCGACCGAGCGGCCGCTACGTCGCTACGGAGGGCAGGCACTGGCGCCTGCTGTTCAGCGAGCCACCCGTGGCCGTGGTTGTGCTCGTGGCCGCCGCGCTGCTAGCCCTGTTCGCGCTGCCGGGTGGAGGACTGGTCGAGCGGGCAGGGGCACAGACGCCGAAGGTCGCGGCGGCCGCGGTGCGGCGCCCGAGCTCAGCTCAGCTCGCGCTCGCTCAGGAGGCCGGACCATGGATAGCCGCGGCGTGGGTCAACCCTGCCTCGAGGTTTGCGAGTGGAACGGTGAGGCTGCTCAACTACAAGATACGTCCGGTGCCGGCACGGATGGAGATCCCGGGAGCGCGGACCCGTAGCTGTGGTTCCGGCTGCCTGACGTTCACCACGGCGTCGGCGCGACGATCGCTGCGGGTGATCGCCCGGCTCGGCGGGAAGTCGTCAATTGCGAACATTGCTATCGCCTGGAGACCGACCGGCAGCGCGCACGCTCAGCGCATCCTTCGACAATCGGTCGCCGCCATAGGCCGCATGCGCTCCTGGCAGATCGCGGAGCGCCTGCATACCGGGCTCGGCGGCCCGGCCGCGGTCAGCCACTATTGGATCGGTGACCGTTACCGCTACAAGGTCGCCTATCACAGCGCCCGCTTCGGCGAGACGATCGGGATCGGATCCCGCACGTGGGTGCTCGCGCCAAACCGCACCTGGCAACAGTCGGCGGGACCCCCACTCGACACGCGCCAGCTGATGCCGTGGTGGACGCACCGCCTTGGAATCAGGCTGCTCGACCTCACGAACGCAAACGCCCGGCCCGTTGCTGACATTGCGCTCGCCGACATCCACGCGCCCACCACGGGGCTCCCTTTCTGGTTTCGGCTGCGCATCGACCTGCGCACGATGCTCCCGATGAGCATGCGCATGATTACCGCTGCGCACTTCATGACTCAGCGGTACTTCGCCTTCAACGCGCCCATACGCGTGATCCCCCCTCGCTGAGCGACCATGACGACCGCCCAGGAGAGCCCGGTCAGCTCAGGCGCTGCCGCAGGACCGCGCGCGCCGCGTGGTAGCCGCACATGCCGTGAACTCCACCGCCCGGAGGCGTGGCCGCCGAGCACAAAAAGACCCTTGGATTGGGGGTGCAATACGGCGATATCCGAGCCACCGGGCGAGCGAGCACCTGGCGCAAGCTGGCGGCGCCGCAGTTGATGTCTCCGCCGACGTAGTTGGGATTCTCGGCCTCGAGCTGAGCCGGGCCTCTGGCCGTACGGGCCAGTACGAGGTCGGAGAACCCGGGGGCGAACCGCTCGATCTGTCCTTCGATCGCGCCCGTCATGTCTACGTCGGATCCGTTAGGCACGTGACAGTAGGCCCACAGGGTGTGTTTGCCCGTCGGTGCGCGCGTCGCGTCCACGATGCTCTGTTGGGAGACCAAAACGAAAGGTCGCTGGGGGTGTGAGCCACGCGAAACCGCGAGTTCGCCGGCGGAGATCTCCTCGAGGGTGCCGCCGAGGTGAACGGTTCCCGCCTGTTCGCAGTCCGGCGCGCGCCACGGCACTGGTCCAGCGAGCGCGTAGTCAACTTTGAACACGCCGGGGCCGTAGCGGTACCGACCGAGCGCCCGGCGATAGCGCGCCGGGAGGGCCTCGCCGCAGATCTCGACGAGCCGTCGCGGCGATACGTCGAATAAAACAGCCGACGTTTGCGGAAGCTCGCGCAGGGAGCGGATTTCCCGCCCGGTCTGCACCTGGCCGCCAAATGACTCCAAAAGGGTTCGCATCGCGGACGCCAGGGCCTGCGACCCACCGCGGACGATCGGCCACCCCACGACGTGTCCGAGCGCCAACAGAACCAGTGCGAACGCGCCCGTGCCCGGTGCGCTCAGCGGCCTGATCGCGTGGGCGGCCATCCCCGCCAGCAAGGCTCTGGCACGAACGCCTGAGAACAGCGTGCGGCCGAGCACGGCACCGGGAAGCGCTCCGAACAGGCCGAAGCGAGCGGCAATCAGTGGATCCCGCGGGATCCGTGGCGGTCCCAGGATGGCGTCAGCGAGGTCGGGCCAGCTGTCGGCAAAGGGGCCCAGCAGGCGCGCATACCGGCTGCCGTCAACGCCGAGCCCTGCAGCGGTCTCCGTCAACGAGCGGCGAAAGGCCACCGCAGTCCCGTCGTCGAGGGGGTGCGCCGCGTCGAGCTGCGGGGCCATCAGCTCGAGGCCGTAACGCTCGAGCGCGAGTCCGCGGAGGAACGGCGAGCCCGCCGCGAGCGGATGCACAGCCGAGCAGACGTCGTGGTGAAAGCCAGGAAGGGTCAACTCCGCCGTACGACAGCCTCCGCCGATTTCGTCGGCTCGCTCGATCACTTGCACCGAGCGTCCCGCGCGAGCCAGCTCGATCGCCGCCGCCAGCCCGTTGGGGCCGGCGCCGACGACCACCGCATCAATCGTGCTCACGCTTGCGCGGGCGGATGGCTCTGAACGGAGTGCCGATCATGTGCAGCCCCGAGCGTATCCCTGCGTTCTGCCAGACGTTCCCACAGCGCGACCATTCGCGGCGGCGGTCCACGCAGACGCGTTCGACCTCTACCTCCGCTTCCACGCCGAAATGCGCCGCGATCGACTGCAGCGTCTGGATCCAATGCTGATCCTCCTGACGGTGCCCGCCCAGCGCCATCCCCACTTCGTAGAGCGGGTCGCTCGCCCGCATCAAGACCTGAGGCTGCGCCACCGAAAGGAGAGAGATCGCGCCGAGGACCGTCGCGACGGCCGGCGTGGCCATCCGCGTCAGCACCGACACGGCGCGCCGCCCCACGACCGTTTCCGGATCGCAGTCATGACCGCTGCCCGGGTCGCAGCCAAACGGTCGCGTGCGTCGGCGCCACGGCTGACTTGACGGCGTCAAGTAGCTCGGTCTGCACGGCGTCGAGGTCGACTGCGTCGCGCAGCCGTGCGGCAAAGGTCGCGACCGTCTGTTCGGCGTCGTAGCGGGCGCGGTTGAAGCGGCGGTCGACGGCTTGCTGGACCCGTTTGCGCAAGGGGTTGAACAAGGCAAACGCCGCCAGCGTCGACGCCGCCACCCCCACTGCCGACGAGAACGGCAACACGTCCGTCGTCAGCACCACCAACCCGACGAACGTGCCGGCCAAGAGAGCCGTGAGGATCGCGTAGGACAGCGTCCGGCTGATGACCCGGTCGATGTCGTAAAGGCGATAGCGCAGAATGGCGACCCCCATCGAGACCGGTAGCGCGGCGAGCCCGATTGTCGCGAAGTCGGAGATCGTCACCCTTGCGTCGTCGGTTGAAAACGGATACGGCAGGAGGTTGGTAGCCATCGCCAGGGCCGCCACCACGGCGCCGCTGATGATCCATTTCTGCTGCACCCGCCGCTCGCCCTCGTGCCGGCGATACTGAAGCACCTGGCTGACCAGCCACGACACGAACCCCAGCGCGACCATGCCGATGACCACCGCGGTCAGGAGCTTTACTGCTGTCCAAGCTCCGCGGGTGTTGTCGAACTGGTAGAGGTCTCCGCCGGACTCGACCCTGACCGTCCCTGCGATCACGACATGTACGACTAGGGCGAGGGTTGCGACCGCCCACGCCAGCGCGACGGCGCCCAACGCCCGCAGCGGCCAACGCCACCTGGATGAGGGTGGTCGGCCGTCCGGGAAAAGGACCACCGCCAGCAGCAGCGTCACGAATGACGGCAGCCATAGCGGCTCGATCACGAGCCCGACGACTCCGAGCGGCGCATGACCGTGGTGCAGCCGGTACGCAAACACTGAGTAGCCGATACCCAGCGTGTTGAGCGCGATCAGCGCAGCTACGGCCAGCATGATCCAGCCCATGGCGACGTCCGGACGTCGGTAGGCGACGACCGTGCCGACGCTCGTGAACGAGAGGACCGCGACGACGCCGGCTGCATCGGCTGAAAGGTTGAGTGGTTGGAACTGCGCGGCAAAAACAATCCGGCGCCCAGCACCAGCAGGTCGAGTGCGCCGACGCCGACCGCCGTACCAGGGGTTGCGAAGCGCGCGCCGATGGAGTGCAGCCGTCGCCGCTCGGCGGTTCGCATGCCACCCCCTCTCACCATCGCGTCCTGATTCCCGATCCCCTCGGCTCCCATCGGCCGCAATCTAAGCGACCGTACGTTCCGGAAACGTTACGGATTCGTAGCCCGCTTGGCCCCCATTAGCGCTCCGCTTGGCCCCCATTAGCGCTCCTAGTGCCCGCTAGCGCAATCTGGAGCGACGAGCGGTCACCTAGTTGGTGGCCCAGTCCTTTCCGTTCCAGCGCAAGGCCAGGTTGAGCAGCGTTGTGCCGTTGCCGACCATCCCGACGGCCCGGCAGGCGGACGCGGAGGCGCAGTACACGCCCATGGGCTCGGTGTCGTTGCCCGTGTTCCTGCCTCCCGGTTGCGGGGTCTTCACGCGTCTCCACTTCTCGCCGGTAAAGCGCAAAGCCTCACTCAGGTTGGCCGCGGAGGATCCTCTGGCGAAGTAGCCCAGCGCCCAGCACCTCGTGTTCGACGTGCAGCTCACGCTGGTGAGGTGGCTTTGGTGGTTAGATGCGCTCCCGCCGGGCTGGGGCGTCCTATAGCGAACCCATTTCTTTCCGTGCCAGCTCAGAGCCTCGTTGAGAGTCGCTCCGCCGCTGGTGTTGAATTCGCCTACCGCGAAACAGGCCGAAGCCGATGGGCACGAGATGGAGGTGAGGTTGCTTCCCGAGTTGTGTCCCGGCTGCGGGACCTTGGTCTTTGCCCATCTGTTTCCGTTCCAGTGCAGGACGACGTTGAAGTAGGCGCTCGTCTCGATATCGCCCGCGGCCCAACAGTCAGATGGCGAGACGCAGGAGACGCCCTCGAGGATGTTGAAGGCGTCGGTCCCCGTCCCGCCCGGGTTGGGAGCCGAAATCTGAGACCACCTCGCGCCGTTCCAGTGCAGCGTCTCATTGAGGAAGGCCGCGGATCTACCCGTAAACACCCCCACGGCCCAGCAGTCTGAGCGCGAGGTGCACGCGACGCCATCGAGCAGGTTGACCGCCCCGCTGCCGTGGCCCGCAGGCTGCGGCACCCTTACGTTCGACCACCGCTTTCCGTTCCAGTGCAGCACCTCGTTCTTCGCGCCGTCTTTGTTGTACGACCCGACCGCCCAGCAGTCGGAGGCGGCGGGGCAGGAGATCGCATCAAGAGCGTTGTTCTCGGTGCTCAGCTTCCCGCCCGGCTGCGGGATCTTCGCCTGCCTCCAATGCTTTCCGTTCCAACGAAGAGCCTGGTTGAAGCCGCCCCCCGTCGTCGTTTGAAACGATCCGACCGCCCAGCAGTTCGAGGGCTTGGCGCAGGCGGCGCCTTTCAACAAACTGTTGTCACTCGGACTCGGAACGGTCCCCGTAGCCGCCGCAGCGGACAACCAGAACGCTGATACCGCTGCGAGCGCAGATCCCCGAATCAAACGCACTGCCGGTCCCTTCAGTTGTTCGACGAGGCAACCGTACCAGTTGGATTAGGCCGTTTCCGATGCGGTCTGGGCGGGCACCACGACAGCAGTGCATTGTGGGCTCGAGGATCCGGAAAAGGAGATCGGAGATGAAAGCAGTCACGTATCACGGCCGGCGCGATGTGCGCGTAAACCAGGTTTCTGATCCGGCTATCAGAGAGCCGACCGACGCCATCGTTCGCATCACGTCAACCGCGATCTGCGGATCCGATCTGCATCTCTACGAAGTGCTCGCGCCCTTCATCGACGAGGGCGACATCCTCGGCCACGAGCCGATGGGCATCGTCGTGGAGGTTGGCGCTGAGGTCGGCCACATAAAGCCGGGCGACCGAGTCGTGATCCCCTTCAACATCTCGTGTGGCCACTGTTACATGTGCGACCAACAGCTGTTTGCCCAGTGCGAGACGACGCAGGTGCGCGAACTCGACAAGGGCGCCTCGCTATTTGGATACACGAAGCTCTACGGCCAGGTTCCCGGCGGCCAGGCCGAGTTCTTGCGTGTACCCCAGGCCCATTTCGGCCCGATCAAAGTGCCCGACAACGACTTTGCAGATGAGCGCTTCCTGTTCCTCTCTGACGTCCTGCCGACGGCTTGGCAGGCGGTCGTGTACGCGGAGATTCCTGCGGGCGGAAGTGTCGCCGTTTATGGCTTGGGCCCGATCGGTCAGATGTGCACGCGCATCGCTCGGCATCGTGGCGCGGAGCGCGTGATCGGTGTCGATATCGTGCCCGAGCGCTTGGAGATGGCCAGGCGCAACGGCACCGAGACCGTAGACGCCAGAGAACACGACGACGTGCCGTCGGTGATCCGCGATATGACCGACGGCCGGGGACCCGACGGGGTCATCGACGCGGTGGGGATGGAAGCTCACGGTGCGCCCGTGGGCGAGTTCGCGCAGAAGGCCACCGGACTGTTGCCCAAGAAATTGGCGGCGGTCGTGACCGAGAAGTACGCGATTGATCGCCTCGAGGCGCTGATCAACTGCATCGACACGGTCCGTCGCGGCGGCACGCTCTCGATCTCCGGCGTGTACGGAGGCCAGCTCGATCCAATGCCGATGATGCAGCTGTTCGACAAAGGCATCCAGATCCGCATGGGCCAGGCCCACGTGAAACGCTGGATCGACGACATCATGCCGCTGCTGACCGACGATGGGGACCCGCTCGGCACGGAAGATCTGGCAACGCACAAGCTTGCGCTTGACGAGGCAGCTCATGCCTATGAGATCTTCCAAAAGAAGGAGGACGGTGCGATCAAGATCGTGCTGAAGCCGTAGGCGGCCGGGACCGGAGGCGCCCCGGGGCGTCAGACGGCTAGCGCCTGACCAGCTTCTTGTACGTGATCCGCTTGGGGCGGTCGGCGTCCGCGCCAAGCTCCTCGTGCCGAAAGCTCTCGTAAGCCTCGAAGTTTCCCTCGAACCAGCGCACTCGAGAGTCCCCTTCGAAGGCCAGCACGTGGGTCGCGATGCGGTCGAGGAACCAGCGGTCGTGCGACACCACCACCGCGCAACCGGCAAATGCGAGTAGCGCCTCCTCCAACGCCCGTAGGGTGTCGACATCGAGATCGTTTGTGGGCTCGTCGAGGAGGAGCAGATTTCCGCCCGATCGCAGCAGCTTTGCCAGGTGCAGGCGGTTGCGCTCCCCGCCGGAGAGCTTGCCGACGGGCTTTTGCTGGTCCTGCCCGCGAAAATTGAAGGCCGCCACGTAGGCTCTGCTCGCCACCGTCCGCTCGCCCAGCGCGAGTTGGTCGGCGCCGCCGGAGACTTCTTCCCACACTGTCTTGGAGGGGTCCAGCGCAGCGCGTGACTGGTCCACATACGCCAGGCTGACCGACTCTCCGATCCGCAGCGTTCCCGCGTCGGGTTGCTCGTCGCCCGTGACCATCCGCAGCAAGGTGGTTTTGCCCGCGCCGTTCGGGCCGATGATGCCCACAATCCCCCCACGTGGGAGCGAGAACGAGAGATCGTCGATCAGCAGGCGATCGCCGTAAGCCTTCTGCAGGCCCTCGGCCTCGACGACCACTTCGCCGAGCCGTGGTCCGGCGGGGATGTGGATCTGGACCTGATCCAGCTTGACGTTGCGATCCTGGGCCAGCAAAGCCTCATACGCGTTCAGGCGGGCGCGTGGCGCCTTTCGGCGGGCGCCCGTGTTCAGGCGCACCCACTCAAGCTCGCGCTCGATGGTCCGCCGTCGGGCGGCCTCCTGCCTGGCCTCCTGTTCGAGCCGCGCCCGCTTCTGCTCGAGCCACCCCGAATAGTTGCCCTGGTAGGGCACCCCGCGGCCGCGGTCGAGCTCGAGGATCCAGCCGGCCACGTTGTCCAGGAAGTAGCGGTCGTGGGTGACCGCCACGACCGTGCCGGGATATTCATGGAGATGGCGCTCGAGCCAGGCGACCGACTCCGCGTCGAGGTGGTTGGTGGGCTCGTCGAGCAGCAGGAGGTCCGGCTGACTGAGCAGCAGCCGGCAGAGCGCGACCCGACGTTGCTCGCCGCCCGAAAGGGTCGAGATATCCGCATCGGCCGGTGGGCAGCGCAGAGCATCCATCGCGATCTCGAGCGTCGTGTCGAGGTCCCAGCCGTCGACCGCATCAATTCGCTCCTGCAGGCGCGCGAACTCGTCAGCGATCTCCACCGAGTAATTCATGGACAGCTCGTTGAAGCGGTCGAGCAGCGCCTTGGTCTCGGCGATCCCATCCTCGACGTTGCCACGCACATCCTTGTCCGGGTCGAGCTGGGGCTCCTGCTCCAGCAGGCCCACGCTGGCTCCAGGCGCCAACTGCGCGTGTCCGTCGAACTCGGGGTCGCGTCCCGCCATGATGCGCAGGAGCGTGGACTTGCCGGCGCCGTTGTAGCCGAGCACGCCGATCTTTGCTCCGGGTAGGAACGAGAGAGAGATGTCCTTGAGCACCTCGCGGTCAGGAGGAAAGCGGCGCGAGAGCCGGTAGGTCGTGAAGATGTACTGCGCGGGCATCGCCCCGATGGTAGGCATCGCTCGGCGGGGGTGATTCGCTGCGCCCAGGCGTCGCTCGGCGGGCGCGTTTAATTTCATGTTGTGCTGCATGTGCTCGCGATCGTTTTTGCCGTTGTCGCGGCCGTCTTTCTTGTCGTCGCGATCGCCGGTATGGCGACGGGCCGGCAGAGTGCACGTGCCGGGCTGATCGTGCGACTCCTGGCGCTGGCCTGCTTCGTCGCGGCGGTCGCTCTGAACGTCGCGGATCGAGCCCACTGACCTTGCACCCCCGACCGTGGCATCGATCGAGGCTCTCGTGGTGGCGGCCTATCGCGGCTTGTGCCTTGGTTGCGGCGGGGTGTGCGGCAGGATGTGGTTCCGCATCACACGCCTCAAATCGCAGCGCGGCCGGCTCTCCCCATGCGGTTCGCGTCGACGGTTATTCGGTAACCGTCAAATGCACCGGGGCCGCCAGGGGGACATCACCGACCGTTGTCCTGCTTGCCGGCTTAACAGAACCTCTGACCACGTTCACTTTTATCCAGGACCGGTTAAGCGGTGTGACCAGGGTCTGCTCCTACGATCGGCCCGGAGAGGGCAGTAGCCCTGAGCCCAAGGCGCAGCAAACGCTTGCCGGCAGCGCCAGGCTTCTGCACGACCTGCTGTCCACCCTTCGCGTTGGATCTCACGGGATCATCTTGGTCGGCCATTCCCTGGGTGGCACCATCGCCGCGCAGTACGCATCGCAATATCGGCGCACCCAGCAGGTGAAGGCCCTCGTCTTGCTCGATGCAACGCCCGTCGGCTTCGCAGGCGAGGTGCGGAAACTGATACCGCCGCAAGCCACAGGAGCCTCGGGCGAGATGCGCACCGTGAACCTTGCGATCGCCTCCGGAAGTAATCCAGAGAGACTGCTGCTGGGCGAGGCGCCCATGCCCGCGATCGGAAACGTCCCACTGACCGTGGTGCGCCACGGCCGTCCCATCTTCGATGGCGTGGGGAGATACGCGAAGCGGCTGGAGACCATCTGGGCAGAGGGCCAGCAGAGGTGGCTGCGTCTTTCGACTAGAAGCGCAATGGTGATCGCCCGCGGAAGCGGGCACGCCATCTATCTCGACGAGCCATCGCTGACGCTGCGGCTGATTAGACAAGCGATCTCGACTGCGAGTTAGGCTGAGTATCTAATCAAGTCTAATTGACACTATTTCGCTCCAAATGCCGGTTCGCTGCTACCTTAATGCCCGGCCATGGTGCAAGTCCTCGACGTCGAACAGGCACTGGTGCTGCTGGAGCTCGACGCTCCATTTGAGCAGCGTGACGTCCAGCTGGCGCGGCGCCGTATGGCCAAGCGCTGGCATCCCGATATTGCCCCACCCTCCCGGCGCCATGAGCATCAGCGCCACCTGCAGGCGGTCAATGAAGCCGCTGACCAGCTCGAGCAGTTGGCCGAGACGTCACGGGGCGGGCGAGTCAGCCGCAATGCCGTCAAGGTCTCCGCTGCCGCGGCGCGCAAGGCGCGCGCCGAGGCCGGACGCCGGGCCTACGAGCAGGAGCAGCGGGCGCGCGCCGCCGAGGAGGACCGCGTACGCCACGACCCCTTTGGCGCGCGGGTGCCGGATCATTCGGTCGTCCACCGCTATGCCAGGTGCCTGTCGTACCCAGAGTGGGGAGTGGGCACGGTCACCGGGATCTATTTCTCCGGGGACGGCGACGATGTTAAGCAGTGGGCGCGGATGTCTTTCAACGTAGGCGTGCGCACCGTGCCCGCCGGTTCGCTGCAGTTTGTCGACTTCTCCAAGCCAGACGCCGCGGCCGATCGCGTGCAGCGGTTCATGACCGCTGCACAGCACGCACTCTCCGAGGGCGACGCCGCGCTGGCAGCCCAGCGCCTCATCTATGCGCGGGACGCCGACCCGGGCAATGCGGTGGTGCTGCGGCTGTTGACGGCCGCCTTCTGGCAGGCCGGCAATTTGCCGGCGGCCGCCCGGACGGTACGCGACTGGGCCCGGGTCGAGAGCGAGCGGCCTACGCCTGAGCGCTTCGCGGCGCGGATCTACGAGGACATGGGAGCGCTCGATCTCGCCGCCGACGCCGCCACCCGGGCAGTCCACCGGGCCCCGAATGATGGCTCGGCGTGGGAGCGTCTGGGCCGACTGCGGCTCAGGCTGATGGACCGTCAGGGAACAATCTCGGCGCTCGAGCGCGCCCGCGATCTCGATCCCTCGGTCGAGGGGCTCCTCGATCTTGCGCTCGCGTATCAGCTCGCTGGCAACCTCGGCGGCGAGGTGTCTACAAGCGAAGCCGCAACGCGGCTGGATCCAGATTCGCCCGTAGCGTGGTCGCGCTATGCGCACGCTCTGGCGCGCACAGATCGAATCGGTGAATGCATCCGGGCGTGTGAGCGGGCGCTTGCCCTCGGCGAGGACGTCGAGGTCCAGCAGCTGCTCGAGCGGCTACGCGGACTCGACCCGAGGACCTTGCCCAGCGCGGACATGGCGGGACTCGCGCAGCGCACGGCCGCGTGACGCAGCACGTCGCCGAGCCCTGGTAGGCTCGCCCCGCGAAGCGCTGGCTTCTGGGAAAACCGAGGGGGGCGTACATGCGTCGAATTCTGTGCAGTCTGGTGGTTGCGGCGAGCGCCGTACCGTTTGCCTTGGGTGGTTCGGGTGCCGCGGCGTCTGGACTCAACGGTGTTCTGATCCCGGCCACGCCAAACGAGCGCGTGCCGGCTGCGGGCGGGACCTTCGAGAGCACGAACTGGTCGGGATATGCAGTCACGTCTTCTAACAACGCGATTTCTCACGCGACCTCGACCTTTGTCGTACCCAAGCTAAATCCTCCGCCCTCGGGGTACGCGTCCACCTGGGTCGGCATCGGCGGCTTCAACCGCGGAGACCACACGCTGATCCAGGCCGGAATCTCCGAGCAGTCCGCGACACCCCATTACTTCGCGTGGTGGGAGGCGCTGCCGAACTCGGCGGTCCCGATCAACAACAAGTCCGTCTCTCCCGGCGACAAGGTCACCGTCACGGTCGCTCAGACTTCCTCAAAGAAGTGGAAGATCTCGCTGACCGACGCCGGTCACTGGTCATTCAACAAGACCGTCAGCTACAACTCGAGCCGCTCCAGTGCTGAGTGGATCCTGGAAGCGCCTACCGTCGGCGGTACGCAGACAAAGCTGCCGGGGCTCAGCACGACGAAGTTCGGGCCGACATCCACATACGTGACCAACGGCACGAGCCACACGATCGCGAAGGGAAACCCGAACAAGATCCTCATGGTGACCAATTCCGGGAGCCGCGAGGCGACCCCGTCGGCCCTGGCCTCGAACGGCCAGTCGTTCAACGACTGCGCGTGGAAAACGAGTTGCTCAACCCCATAGCGAGTCGTCAGCTCTAGGGCTGCGGGTCGGTTGCAGGTTGCGGCGCTCGGCGCCGGGTACATACACTCCGGTTATCCAGGTGGTGGCTTCTGGCCGCCCAAAGCCGCTTCCTCTAGGGAGCGGATCGCCAGCGAGCAATGGAGGACCCGTGCCCCGATCGATCACGCGTGTCGCCCTCACCCTGTCCAGCGTCGCCGCGTTTGCGCTTATCGCCGCTCCCGGCGCCACGGCACATCGCCCACCGGGAGCGCTGATACCGACCAATCCAGGCGAGGTCTTGCCGCTCCACGGCGGCGCGGTAGACAGCCTAAACTGGTCGGGTTATGCGGTGACGCCCCGTAGGTCCAAGGTCACGGCTGTCGCGAGCACGTTCAAGGTGCCCGCAGCCGGCGATGTCCCGCCCGGATTCGCCGCCGCCTGGACCGGTATCGGCGGCTATAACACTCAGGATCTGATTCAAGCGGGGACCGCCGAACAGTCGCCTCCCGCCAATCCCCTGTCAGGCCCTCAGTACTACGCCTGGTATGAGTTGTTGCCCAACTCCGAGACCCAGTTGAGCGGTTGCCACGGCGACGCGAGTTGCACCGTCAATCCCGGCGACCACATCACGGTGCATATAGGCCAGGCGTCGGCCAACAAGTGGAACATCTCGATGAAAAACGCCGGCCACTGGAGTTGGAACAAGTCCGTCAAATACAAGTCCACGCGGTCGTCGGCAGAGTGGATTCTGGAGGCGCCCACGTTGGTTGCGCAAACCCTGCTGGCGAACGTGGGCACCGTTCACTTCGGGCCAACTTCGACCTATACAGCGGGAGGGCACAGGTACAGGATTGCCCAGGGGAATCCCACGAAGATCGTGCTGTCTCCAGGGGGCGCAATCAACGAGGCGACCCCCTCGACCCTAGGTCCGAGTGGTCAGGCGTTCAACGACTGCGCCTATTCCCAAACCTGCAAGGCACCGTAGCGCGGGCGGTGCACCCCGGAGCGAGTCCGCTGCCACGACGGGATCGGATTCGTAGACTGGTGGATGCTCTATGAGGGGAGTGCCTTCTCTGCGTGCGTTGTGCGGGTTCGCCGCATGCGCTGCATGCGCCGCGGGCGCGCCGTTCGCGGTCTCGGGCGGCGCGCGGGCACGGAGCGGGAATGAACGCGCGGGCGTCCTTATCCCCTCCAGTCCCCGAGAGGTCCTTCCCCTAGAGGGCCACACCATCCACAGCACCAACTGGTCGGGATACGCGGTCATCTCCAAGCGTCACCGCATCACCGCCGTCACCGGCTCATTCGTGGTCCCCAAGGTCACCGGCACAGCCCCATTTGGGTTCGCCGCCACGTGGATGGGCGTCGGGGGTTACAACACCCGCGACCTGATTCAGGCGGGGACCGCCGAGGACTCTAATTCGGGAGGCTTGTACGGCAAGCAGTACTTCGCTTGGTACGAGTTGCTACCGGCGGGCGAGCGCCAGCTGCATAAATGCATCGGGGACCCAAAATGCCGCGTCCGGCCTGGGAACCGGATCTCCGTCGCGGTTCGCGAAGTCGGCGGCAACCGCTGGATGATCTCGATGACGAACTCAGGCCACTGGCACTGGAGCAAGAGCGTGAGTTACAGCTCCTCGCGCTCCTCTGCGGAGTGGATCCTGGAAGCCCCGAGCATCGGCAGCGCCCAGACCAATCTGGCACCCGTCGGCACCGTCCACTTTGGCCCCACCTCGAGGTACACCGCGGCGGGAGCCGGGCACGTGATCGCCGGTGGCCATCCGGTCAAGATCATCCTCACCCACGAAGCGAAGCCCTCGGCCCTGGCACCCGATGGCCAGTCGTTCAACGACTGCGCCTACCGCCGGTCGGCCTGCCCACGGCCCTGACCTCAGGCGATCGAGCCCTCCCGGCCGCAGACCGGGCAGGTCTCGTGTGCCTGGAGGAGGCGACCACTGCACTCCGGGCAGTCCTCGACCAGCTCGAGCACCCCGAGCAGCTCTCCCACGCGACACACCAGCAGCCGCTCCTCCTCGACTTCGACCCAAGCGCCCGCCGCCGCGGGAAAGACCACGTGGTCCCCCCTCTTGACGGGCATGCGAACGCCGACGTGGTCCCACCAGTCGAGACCAGGACCGACGGCGAGCACGATCCCCTGCTGGGGCGGGGGCTCGTCGGTGCCCGGCGGCACCAGCAAGCCGGAGCGCCGCACGCGATCGGGGTCGAGCTCTTTGATCACGATGCGATCGAAGAGGGGCCTCAGCTGATGGCGCATGCGCTACAGGTTAGGGGCACCACAGGCTGTTCACGTCCGCCGTGCGCCGTCGCCGGGGGGAGTGGTCCGCCCGGGTGGGCGCTCGACGGAATTTCCGTCAACTGCTCCTAATGTCGTATCCGTAGCCCGCCCTTCCAGGTTGCATTCCACCACAAATCCGTTTATTGTCATTTGCGCTAGATAAGAGGGCGGTGGGAGCGGCTCGAGGAATGCCGGGTCTGTGTCCATCGTTCGGAGGCTCGAAGGGCTACCGAAGGGGAAGCGAATGACGGCTACATCTCGGCAGAGACGCTGGAGCAAGGGGAAGCTGTGTGGTTTGCCCGCGGTTGGGCGGGTCTGGAGAACGGTTCTCCTCACTGGTGTGACGATGGTCGCCCTCGGCGTGACTGCGTCCGGTGCCGCGGCCCACGGCCATCGCGCGGGGACCTTCTCCTGTAAGGGAACCGGGGCGACGCTGCTCACGCTCACGTTTGCAGTGTCGAACCCCATGGACAGCCCGTGCAAGACCGAGCACGCCAGCATCGCCTTCGTCAGCGGCAAGCCGTCGCTGAAGGTCACAGCTCAAGCGGTCGAGTCTGAGACCAACACCGTGCCCAGGTTGCTCAAGAAGCGGGCCAAGGCGGGCGACAGGGCCGGTGCCGACGCAAAGGTGGCCAAAGCCATCATCGGGGCGGTTCCGGGCCACAACGTCAAAGTCCGCGCCATCAGCTCGGAGGTCACTGAGGGCTGTGTGAAGAGCGGATCTGGACTGAAGCTTGTTCGCAAGGGCAAGTCGAGCGTCGCCGGGCTGAAGATCGACGGCAAGAAGATGCCGATCATCACCACGCCGGAGAAGATTCCGCTGGGGCCGCTCGCCACGATCTGGCTCAACAGGACGATCAAAACCAAGCACTCACTCACGCAGCGCGCGGTCCAGATCGACCTGGCCGGCAAGGTAGCGGTGATCCTGGCCCAGTCGCAGGCCGACTTCACGGGTCGCCCCTGCAGCAACAGCTAGAACACTGAGGTCACGGATGGTGTCTGGGGCCAGGCGGTTTCCCCTGCCCCCTTCTGTGCACGTGACGATTGAGGTGCGGGGCTGCGGGCGTCGGTCTTTGAGACTTGTCGCGCGGGAGATCGTCTAAGAGCCGAGCATCCGGTGCTCACCCTAGGGTGTCAGCCGCATGCGCCTGATCGTCGCCCGCTGTGAGGTCCGCTACACGGGAAGGCTCGAGGCCTGGCTGCGGGAGGCCGTGAGGCTGATCATGGTCAAGGCGGACGGCTCCGTGCTGATCCACGCCGACGCGGGCGGGTACAAGCCGCTGAACTGGATGACGCCGCCGACCGTGATCGAGGAGCAGCCTGACCGGATCGTCGTGCGCAAGCGGGGCGGCGGCGATGATCGCCTCGAGATCGGGATCTTCGAGGTCCTCTCCGAGATGACACTGGACATGGCGCCTCCCTCCGAAGGGGACGGGGTGACCAAGGACGGCGTCGAGGCTCACCTCCAAGAGTTGCTGGCCGAACAGCCTGAACAGCTGGGAGAGGGGCTGCGGTTGATTCGCCGCGAGTGGCCGACCGACATCGGCCCGGTCGATCTGATGTGCCGCGGCGGCGAAGAGGACTGGGTTGCCGTGGAGATCAAGCGCGTGGCTGGGATCGAAGCGGTCGAGCAGCTCTGCCGCTATCTCGAACGGATCCGTCTCGATCCGGCCTTTGCGACCTGCCGCGGAGTGCTCGCCGCTGGGCAGATCAAGCCCCAGGCGCGCGTGCTGGCGAGCGCCAGGGGAATCGATTGGGTGGAGGTCGACCTAGCGCTGCTGCGCGGCGAGCGCGAGCCCGACCTCACGCTGTTTGCAGCCTGATACTCGCGGGCCGCGAGTGCAGTGGGCGTTATCGATTCACGGTGCTGGGTAGGCAATTGGATGGACCTTCTGAACGAGGAGAGACACCGTGGCCTACAAATTCGACGCAAAGGAGCCCGTGCGGGCGGAGGTAGTACGTTGCGCCGCCGAGCAACTCGACCGCGCCATCAGCGAGCTGAGCGAGAGGATCAATGACGATCCGGTTGGCGCCGTACACAATGCGCGCAAGGCCATCAAGAAGGAGCGCTCGCTGTTGCGCCTGGCCAGGGGAGTCATAGCGAGTGAGGATCGCCGGCGCGAGAACGCGGCATTGCGCGAAGCGGCGCGCGAGCTTTCTGGTACACGGGATGCGGACGTGATGACTGCGACGCTCGACGACCTCGCGGACCGTTTCGCGGGCCAGGTTCCCGCGAAAGCGTTCGACGCGATTCGAGCGCAATTGCGATCGCGGAGCGAACACCGCCCAGACTCGGCCCTGCAAGCTCGAGCGGTCCAGGAGCTGGGAGCGCTGCGGGTACGTGTGGACGATTGGAAGCTCGTCCGAGGGGGTTGGAAAGGGATTGAGAGTGGACTGTTGCACTCATACACCGGCGGCCGCAAGGCGTTCGCGCGCGCCCGCGGGGAGAGGTCGGTGGAAAATCTGCACGCCTGGCGCAAGCGCGTCAAAGACCTCTGGTATCAGCAGCGCCTGCTGAGCCCGACCTGCGGCCCCGGAGTCCGCGGCCAGGCAAAGGATGCGCACCGCTTGGCGGATCTCTTGGGAGACGATCACGACCTCGCGCTGCTGCGCGAGGAGCTGGCGCCGAACACGATGCCCGTTCCGGTCGATGTCCACGCGGTCGTCGAGTTGATCGATCACCGTCGCGACGAGCTTCAGACCGAGGCGATCGCGCTCGGAGAGCGGGTTTACGCCGATTGTCCAAAGTCGTTCAGACGCCGGATGCGGTGGTCGTGGCGAGCTGGTCGCGTCCTCGCTGAGGCACCTCAGGAGGGCCATCCCGTGGAGCTGGCGGCGGCGACGCGCACGCCATCGGCATGAACGAGCCCGCCGTGTTGGCGGAGCGCCGGCAGCGGATCCTGACGATCACCATCAACCGCCCCGACCAGCGCAATGCCATCAACGCCGCCGTCGCCCAGGGGATCGCGGGGGCCCTCGATCAGCTCGACGACGACGACGGTTTGTCCGTCGGCGTGCTCAGCGGGGCGGGAAAGGGATTCTCCGCCGGCATGGATCTGAAGGCGTTCGCCGCGGGGGAGGTGCCGCACGTGGGCGACCGCGGCTTTGCCGGCATCACCCAACGCGCAGCGCGCAAGCCGCTGATCGCCGCCATCGAGGGGTTTGCCGTCGCCGGGGGACTCGAGGTGGCGCTTGCCTGCGACCTGATCGTGGCTGCGCACGACGCCCGGCTCGGGCTGCCCGAGGTCAAGCGGGGGCTGGTCGCGGCCGGCGGCGGCCTGCTCCGTCTCCCCAGAGTCCTTCCTCGAAACGTCGCGGTGGAGCTCGCGCTGACGGGCGACCCGATCAGCGCGCAGCGGGCGCACGAACTCGGTCTCGTCAACCGTTTGAGCGAGCCCGGCGAGGCGATCGACACCGCACTGGCGCTCGCGGAGGCCATCGCCGCAAACGGTCCGCTGGCGCTGCAGGCGACCAAGCGGATCCTGCTCGAGTCAGCCGACTGGCCAGAGAGCGAGTTCTTCGCTCGACAGGGCGAGATCTCAGGCCCGGTGTTCGCGTCGCAGGACGCGCGCGAGGGCGCCAACGCCTTCGCCGAGAAGCGCACGCCGGAGTGGAAGGGCAAATAGCAGGGATCGGCCGGGCGCATGCGCCCGGCCTTCCCGGCCGAGCACGCTCGGCCGGGAGCCGGATGACTCGGGCGCCGCGCAAAGAAGCGAGGCCGGACGCCGAGCGCGCGGCCAGCCCGAGCGCACATGCGCGGCGGTCTACAAATCTGAGACGGTGTGCGCCTGCTCCAGGCGCTCGGCAAGGCGGTTCATGCCGTACCGGCGGGCGGCGGCTGCGCCACCTTCCAGATTGGTTGCGCGGTCGTCTGGCCGGTCGAGCACCACCGTCCGCAGCAGCGCGATCTCCTTGAAGGAGACCAGCTCCTGGGCGTGGTCCGTGAGCGCTGCCCTGATCCTCGGCCGCTCCTCGTGCGCATGCTCGATCGCGGCCTCGAGCGAGCCGTGGCTTTTGAGCAGGTCGGCAGCAGTCTTCGGTCCGATGCCGGGTGCTCCGGGCAGGCCGTCCGACGGGTCGCCCCGCAAGGCGATGAAGTCGGGCACGAGCGCCGGCGGGATGCCGTAACGGCCCTTGACTTCCTTCGGGCCCAGCTGCTCGAACCCGCTGGTTCCCTGCTTGAGATAAAGGACCGCCACCTGCGCGGAGACGCACTGGTACATGTCGCGGTCACCGGTCAGGATCAGTGCGTTTCCGCCCGCGTCCGCCTCGATCGTCGCCAGCGAACCGAGAAGGTCGTCGGCCTCTAGCTCGGGGACGGATTCGACCGACCAGCCGAACGACCTGAATAGCGCGGGCGCCTGGTCGAACTGCCACTGCAGCGCGTCGGGCACCTCCGGTCTGTCGGCGTGGTAGCGCGGGTACAGCTCGACCCGGTAATGGGCCGCTTCGGCGCCGAAGCAGATCACGATCGCGCGTGGGTCGCGGTCGGCGGCGACGCGGAGCAGCACGTTGACGGCGCCAAGCAAGGCGTTGATGGGACGGTCCTGGCTGCCCTTGATCGCTTCGGGGAGAGCGAAGAACGAGCGGTAGAGAACGAACGGGCCGTCGACGGCGAGGAGGGGACGGGCTGGCATCTGTGGGAGGCTAACTACGACTCCGTAAAAAGGTTGTTTCGAAGAGCCACGGCGGCCGCTGGTCGATGCAACTCTCCGCGCATGGGTCATCCCCAACCGGACACCACGGACCCAACGCAAGGGGGTCCGCGGGGGTCGGGGGTCAGACTCGCTGGCTACAGGGTCGACTTTCTCTGGCGGGAGCAGAGAGTGGTGTTCGAGATCGACGGTTACGGGTTCCACACCGGCCGGCGCGCCTTCGACCGCGACCGCCGCAAGGACCTCGTTCTAAGGCAGGCTGGCTACGATCCGAACCGGGTCAGCCGAGACCAGGTCAAGTACGAGCCGATGATCGTGCTCGCGCATGTTGCCGGGGCGCTTGCTCGCGCCGGCCGGGATAGGACCTAGCGCTTGCGTTCCGCGCCCGGCCGGGATAGGGCTTACAGGTTGCCCCGCGCCATTTTGCGCAGGTCCATGGCGCGATCGTAGGTCTCCTCCTCGACACCGTGCTCGAGCGCGACCTCGCGCAGCATCCGACCCGAGCTGGCGGCTTCCTTGACGATCTCGGTTGCTTTGTCGTACCCGATCGCCGGGTTGAGTGCGGTAGCCGCCGCCAGCGTCGACTCGGCCGAGCGCCGGCACCCCTCCTCGTTGGCCTCGATGCCGTCGATGCACTTCTCCGCGAACACGCGCGCGGCGTTGGTTAGCAGGCGGATCGACTCGAGCAGGTTGCGCGCGATCAGAGGGACGCGCACGTTGAGCTCGAAGTTGCCCTCGAGCCCGGCAATGGTGATCGCCGTGTCGTTTCCAATCACCTGCGCGCAGACCTGCATTACGACCTCAGGGATGACCGGGTTGACTTTGCCTGGCATGATCGAGGACCCCTTTTGGAGTTCGGGTAGCAGCAGCTCGCCGATTCCCGCCCGCGGCCCGGAACCCATCAACGCCAGATCGTTGGCGATCTTCGTCAGCGACGCCGCGATCACCTTGAGCGCAGAGGACAGCTCGAGGAGGGCATCGCGGTTGCCCTGCGCCTCGAAGGGGTCTTCGGGGGGGCGGATGTCGAGTCCGCTCGCCTCGGATAGGCGGGCCCGGACGCGCTCCGCGAACTCCGGATGGGTATTGAGCCCGGTGCCCGCGGCGGTCCCGCCAAGCGGTATCTGGGCCACCTGGGGCAGCGCCGCCCGGACTCGCCGCACGCCCAGCCGCACCTGGGCGGCGTAGCCCGAGAATTCCTGTCCCAGCGTCACGGGCACTGCGTCCATCAAATGGGTCCGACCCGACTTCACAATGTCCCGAAACTCATCGGCCTTCGCCTGTAGCGAGCGCTCGAGCTGCTCGAGTGCCGGAACCAGCTCGCCGCTGGCCTCGGCCAGCGCGGCTAGATGCACCGCTGACGGGAAGACGTCATTTGAGGACTGACCCATGTTGACCTGATCGTTGGCGTGGACACCCTCGCCTGCCAGCGTCGCGATCACCTCGTTGGCGTTCATGTTCGAGGACGTGCCCGAACCGGTCTGGAAGACGTCGATCGGAAACTGGTCGTCAAACTCGCCCTCCGCGACGCGGTCCGCCGCCTCCGCGATCCGTTCGGCCATCTCCGGGTCAAGCTTGTCGAGCTGCGCATTGACGCGCGCGGCTTCGGCCTTTATGCGACCTAGCCAGCGCACCACCAGGACGGGGATCCCCTCGCCGGAGATGGGGAAATTGTCGACCGCCTTGGTTGTCTCACCGCCCCAAAGCTGCTGTTGCTCTCCAACGCCCATGGGCTGTCCTTTCTCTGACTGCTACTGGACTGAACGCTAGCTAACCGAGGAAGGCGATCACCTCGCGCGCCATGCCAACCGGGTCGTCATAGGCGATCAGAAAGCCGGCCTCGGGCAGGGTCCTTAGCTGGGCGTCGGGAAGCAGGTCGAGCGCTTCCTGCGCCGCTACCAGCGGGTGGACGTGGTCCTGCTCGGCCCACAGCAGGAGCACCGGAGTGGTGATCCTCTCGTAGGCGTCGAGCAACTGCCGCTGCGGCTCCACGGGCCAGCGACGCGCGAACCGCGCCCACGACCGCGCCCGGTTGCTGTTGCCGCCCACGTCATCCATGGCGTGGCGGATTAGATCGCGCGCGGCCGGATTGCCCTGAGCGGTCAGCTGCTCTCCAAACGAGGGTCTGAACGCCAGCGTCGCGCCGTGCGAAAGCAGGCGGTCGAGTCCCGGGACTGTCGCGGCTCGGCAGGCCGCGCGCCAGGCGCGGCGACGGCCGCCGAGCTGTTCGGATCGGTGGAGGCGGTTCGACATCACGATCAGTCGCGCGGGCTCAAGCTGGCCGGTTATGACCCCGCGCAGCGCGAGTTCCGCGCCGATGTCGTGTCCGGCCAGCATGGGCCGCGACCCCGCGACCTCTGAGCAGAAGCCGGCAATCACCTCGGTGAGCCAGCCGGGGGTGTAGGGGTGCCGCGGCCGGTCCTCGGAGTCCCCGTGAAGCGGGAGGTCGGGCAGCACCACGCGGAAGCGTCCGGAAAGCTCTGAGACCACGGGCTCCCATTCCCGGTGGGTGAGCCCCAGCGAGTGCAGCAAAACCAAGGGAGGTCCAGTTCCGGCCTCGCGATAGGCGATGCGCGCGCCGTCTGAGTGGTGATAGAGCCGCAAGCGCATTGCCGTACCGGATCGTCGCACGAACCCCCACCAGGTGGACCATTCCTCAACCCCGCGAATGCGCTGGATGGCCCACCTAGAATCCCCCGCCCATGCCTTCGGAGTACCGCCAAGTCGATTCCAAGCCGTCGTTCCCGGCGCTGGAACGGGCGGTGCTCGAGCGCTGGCAGGAGCGGGACGTGTTCGCGGCCTCAATCGAGCGGCGCCGCGGCAACCCCCATTGGGGTTTCTACGAGGGTCCGCCGACCGCCAACGGCCCGCCGGCCGCGCACCACGTTCTGAGCCGTGTGTTCAAGGACATCTTTCCCCGCTACAAGACCATGTGCGGGTTCTATGTGGAGCGCAAGGGAGGCTGGGACTGCCACGGGCTGCCCGTCGAGCTCGCCCTCGAGGAGGAGCTCGGCTTCACCTCCAAAGACGACATCGAGCGGTTCGGAATCGCCGAGTTCAACGCCCGCTGCCGCGAGAAGGTCCTGAGCCACGTTGAGGATTGGAAGCGGCTGACCGAGCGCATCGCCTTCTGGATCGACCTCGAGCACGCCTACCGAACGCTCGACCCTGCCTACATCGAGTCGGTCTGGTGGGCGCTCAAGACGATTCACGATCGCGGCCTGTTGTACGAGAAGCTCAAGGTTGTCCCCTACTGCCCCCGTGACCAGACCACGCTCTCGAGCCACGAGCTCGGGCAACCCGACGTCTACCGCGAGGTCGAGGATCCCTCGGTATACGTGCGCCTACCCGTGCGGGAGGACCACGGGCCGCTCAAGCAGGGCGACGAGCTGATCGTATGGACGACGACGCCGTGGACGCTCGTGTCAAACGCCGCGGTCGCGATCGATCCAGAGCTCATGTACGTACGCTCACGCAACACCGAAGATGGGCCGGTGAGCATCGTCGCGGAGGCCGCGTTGGAGCGAGTGCTCGGCGCCGGTGCTCAGGTCGTTGAGCGGGTCGCGGGCGCGGATCTCGAGGGAGCCAGGTACGAACCGCCCTTTTATTTCATCCCGGGGGAGACGTACGGGCCCAGGGGCCACACCGTCGTGGCGGCTGACTTCGTCTCGGCCGAGGAGGGGACTGGACTCGTCCACACCGCGATCGCTTTCGGGGACGACGACTTCAGGCTCGGCGAGCAGTATGGCCTGGAGGTCATCAATCCGGTGCGACTGGATGGAACCTTCGACGAGCGCATCGGCCCATACACCGGGCGGTGGGTCAAGGACGCCGATCCCGATGTGATCGAGGACCTCAGACGCCGCGGCCGGCTGCTGCGCGCCGAGACACTCTTGCACGCATACCCTCACTGCTGGCGCTGCGGTACGCCCCTGCTCTACTACGCAAAGCCATCGTGGTACATCGCGACCAGCCAGGTCAAGGACCGGATGCTCGCCGCCAACGAGACCGTCACGTGGTATCCGGAGCACATCAAGCACGGACGCTTCGGCCATTGGCTTGAGGGAAACGTCGACTGGGCTCTGTCGCGCGAGCGCTACTGGGGTACGCCGCTGCCGGTGTGGCGGTGCGAGCAGGGACACGTGCACGCGGTCGGATCGCTCGCGGAACTGAAGGAGCTCTCGGGCGTGGAGTGCAGCGATCCCCATCGCCCCTACGTCGACGAGATCCAGTTCACGTGCCCCGAGTGCGGAGGCGAGATGGCGCGCGTGCCAGAGGTGATCGACGTGTGGTTTGACTCGGGCTCGATGCCGTTCGCCCAATACCACGCTCCCCAAGCCGGTACCGAAAACTTCGAGCGGCGATTCCCGGCCGATTTCGTATGCGAGGGGCTTGACCAGACGCGCGGCTGGTTCTACTCGCTGCTGGCTATTTCGACTCTGCTGTTCAACCGCTCCCCTTACCGCAACGTGGTCTGCCACGGATTGCTCGTTGACGAGCAGGGACGCAAGATGTCCAAGTCGCTTGGGAACATCGTCGATCCCTGGCAGGTGATCGAGCGCTTCGGCGCTGACGCGATGCGCTGGTACTTCTTCACATCGCGCCAGCCATGGGCGGGTTACCGCTTCTCGATGGGGACGATCGAGGAGTCGGTCAGACAGTTCCTCTTGCCGCTGTGGAACACCTACTACTTTTACGTGCTCTACGCGCAAGCGAATGAGCTCGCTCCCCGCGACGGCAACGGAGCCCGACGGACTTTGGCCGACGGGACCCGCGCAACAGGAGCCGCCGTGGAACTGGACCGCTGGGCGATCTCGCGGCTGGAGGCGACCGTCGCCGAGGTACGCGCGGGGCTTGACTCCTACGACGCGACATCCGCAGGCCGCGCGATCGCGGCTTACGTAGAGGAGCTGTCCAACTGGTACGTGCGCCGCTCGCGGCGCCGCTTCTGGGACGGCGATGAGGCCGCCTTCGCCACGCTGTGGCGCTGCCTTGTCACGGTCGCAAAGCTGCTGGCGCCGTTCTGCCCCTTTGTCGCGGACGAGATCTACGACAACCTCGACGGCTCGGCGCAGAGCGTGCATCTCACCGACTTCCCCGACGTGCACGAGCGCGATATGGACCTCGAGCAGGGCATGGCTACCGCGCGCGAGACGGTGCGCCTCGGCCTCGCCGCGAGGGCACAGGCGCGCCTCAAGATCCGCCAGCCCCTCCGGGCAGCGGTCGTGGTCGCTTCAGGCCGGGAGCGGGAGGCGATCGAGCGGCTGTCCGAGCTCGTGCGCGAGGAGCTAAACGTGCACCAGCTACGGTTCGTCGCCGCTGCGGATGAGCTCTCGACGGTCGAGGTCAAGCCCAACTACCGGACGCTCGGTCCCCGCTTCGGGCGCCAGATGCCCACGGTGGCGGCCGCTGTCTCGGGGCTAGACGGCGCCCACGTGGCGGCCGCCCTGCGCGAGGGGCGTCCCGTTGCCGTCTCGGTAGACGGGCGCGACCACGAGCTCGAGCCCGATGATCTGCTGCTGGCGCTCAAGCCGCTCGAGGGATACGAGGTCGAACGCGAGGGATCGCACGCCGTTGCGCTCGAGCTGTCTTTGGATGACGAGCTGCGCGCCGAGGGCTGGGCCAGGGAGATCGTCCACGCCGTCCAGGCGGCTCGTCGAAAGGCGGGGCTCGAGGTCTCGGACCGCATCAATCTTTCATTGCAGGGAGACAGCGAGCTGTTGGACGCCGCTCGTGCGCACGAGCCCTATATCGCCGGCGAGACGCTCGCGCTAGAGGTGGGCTATGACGGCAGCGCGCACGGCGACGGTCCGGTCAGCAGCATCTGGATCGACGGGCGGGAACTGCGGGTTAGGCTGGCCAGGGCCTAAGCCAGCGCCGGTTCGAGCTCCGCCTCGAGCCTGCGCTTCGGATACGCGCCCACGACCTTCTTGACCACCTGTCCGTGGTTGAAGAGGATCAGGGTCGGGATCGACATCACGTCAAACGAGACGGCGGTGTTCTGGTTCTCGTCGATGTTGAGCTTGACGACCTTGAGGTTGCCGGTCCGCTCGTTGGCGATCTCCTCGACCACCGGTGCGACCATGCGGCACGGCCCACACCATGGGGCCCAGAAGTCGACCAGAACGGGCAGGTCGGCCTCGAGGACCTCTGCCTGGAAGTTGTTGTCGTTGACTTCAGTGACCGAGCCTGCCATCAGGTCTCCTTTGGTTTCAGGGGTGCTTCAAAAAGTATAGCGAAGGTATCACCAGACCCGTAGGCTATGCCCAGTGCCCGAACCGACGAACACCGAGATCGCGGCGGCGCTTGACGAGCTGGGAGACCTGTCCGAGCTCGACGGCGCGGTCGTTCACCGGGTGGTCGCCTACCGCAACGCGGCGAAGGTAATCCGCGAAGCGCCCGTCTCAGTGACGACGCTGGCGCGAGAGGGGCGCGCCACCGAACTGCCTGGCGTCGGCCGGACAATTCAGGAGAAAGTGGTGGCGCTGGCTGACGACGGCGCGATCCCCGCGGCGCTGAAGTTGCGGGCAAAGTTCCCGCCTGGGTTGATCGAGATCACCCGGTTGCCCGGTCTCGGCCCCAAGCGCGCACGGCGGCTCTTCGAGGAGCTGGGCGTCGATTCCGTCGATGCCCTGCGTCAGGCGGCGGAGCAGCACCGCATCCAGGAGCTCAAGGGGTTTGGCGCCAAAGCGGAGACGACCGTTCTGCAATCGCTTGAGGCGGTCCTGGCCGCTGGTCCTCGCACGCGTGTCGTGCTCGACAGGGCGCTTGAGATCGGGGAGAGGCTGGTGGGCGAGCTCCGCGCTCATCCTGCCGCCGAGCGCGTGGAGATCGCAGGCTCGGCGCGCCGAATGACCGAGACGGTCAAGGACCTCGACGTTATTGCCACTGCGACCGACCCGCGTGCGCTGGCCCGCGCCGCCGCCGACCTCGAGCTCGTCGAGGCATCGCAGTCGCCGCGCGCGGCCGGCGTACGGCTGCGCCTTCATACCGGACTCCAGGTCGACGTGCGGATCGTCGCTCCAGACCAGTTCGGCAATCTGCTTCAGCACCTGACCGGGTCCAAACAGCACAACATGGCATTGCGCGACGCCGCGGTGCGCAAGGGCCTGCACGTTTCCGAGTACGGCGTGCTCGACGACAACACTCAAACGACCCACCGCTGTGCAACCGAAGAAGAGGTCTACCGGCTGCTGGGGCTCGAGTACATCGAGCCCGAGCTTCGCGAAGACCGGGGCGAGCTCGAGGCGGCGGCCCGCGGAAGCCTGCCGGAGCTGATCGGGTCCGACGATCTGATGGGAGACCTCCATTGCCACACGGACGCATCTGATGGGACCGCCTCGATCGCCGAGATGGCGGGGGCCGCCCGCGATGCCGGCTACGAGTATCTGGCGATCACCGACCACTCCGCGAGCTTCGGCTTTGGCGATGAGGTCTCACCTGAGCGCTTGCGCGAGCACATGGAGGCGATCCGCAGTACCGAGGTCGAGGGGATCCATCTGCTCGCGGGAAGCGAGGTAAACATCCTTCCGGACGGGTCTCTCGATTACGAGGACGACCTACTGGAGCAACTCGACTGGGTGATCGCGAGCGTCCATTCGTCCTTTCGCATGAGCGCGGAGGCGATGACCAAGCGGATGATGCGCGCCATCGAGCACCCCCTTGTCGACGCGATTGGACACCCTTCGGGTCGAAAGATCGAGCGTCGTCCTCCTTACGAGATCAATATGGAGGCGGTGATCGAGGCGGCCGCGCGAACGGGAACGATGCTCGAGATCAACGCGAACCCCGACCGGCGCGACTTGAACGAGCTCCATGCCCGCGCCGCTGCCGATGCAGGGGTGATGCTGCTGATCAACACCGATTCCCATCGTGTCGGGGGCTTTCGCGTCGCACGGTACGGGATCGCCACCGCGCGCCGGGCCTGGCTGGGCCCAGCTCAGATCGCCAACACCCGCCCCTGGAGCGAGCTTCAGACCGCCCGCAAGCGGGCGCGCGCGGCGCGTGGGTAGGCCGCGCCCTGCGGTCTTGAGCGCGCTGGTGCTGGGCGCCGGCTGTCTCGCCGCCGCCGCGTGTGGGACGTCAGCGACGACGGCGACCGCGCCGGCCACGGCGACCGAGCCCGCCACCGTCACCACACCCGCGACGATCCGAGTCTCGAGTCCCGCATTTGCCACCGGCGGCCGCATCCCGGTCCGGTACACGTGCCAAGGCGCGGATATCTCCCCGCCGCTTCGGTGGACGTCGGTGCCTTCGACGACCAAGGAGCTCGCGCTGGAGATGATCGATCTGAACGCCCCCGGCGGCACGTTCGCCCACTGGGTGTTGGCTGGCATCCCGTCCGCCACGCACGGGATGGCGGCGGGACGAGTGCCACGCGGAGCGGTCGCCGGGCGAAACGGCTTCGGAAAGATTGGCTACGGCGGCCCCTGCCCTCCGGCCGGCAAGCCCCACCATTACGTCATCGACCTGATGGCGCTGCCCAAGCGCCTGAAGCTCAGCCCGGGGTTTGCGAGCGGCGCGCTCGCCGGCCAGCGGCCGGTTGGGGCGGGCGTGCTGAGGGGGATCTACTCGCGGGGGTGAGCTTCGTCGCGACGGCCAGCGGTTCGGTCGGAGGAGGCTCCTTACCCAAGAGCCGGTACCAAGGATGCCATCCCCGCTGAACGCCCACGAACCACAGCAGTCCGATCGCGCAGAGAATGCAGGAGATGAAGAAGTTCACCCGCAGGCCGAGGAAATAGTTCGAGTAGTCGATCCGCTGGGTCTCCTCGAAGATGCGAAAGGCCGAGTAGCCCGCCACGTAGAGCGCGAAGATGCCGGGCGGCCGGATGCGATCGCGATGCCGGCGCTGTAGCCACGCCAGGAATCCCGCCAGAAGCAGGTTCCAGATCAGCTCGTAGAGGAACGTGGGCTCGAAAGTCGCGTAATGGACGAAGCCGGGCGGCCGGTGGGCAGGCGAGATCTTGAGCGCCCAGGGAAGGCTCGAGGGGGCGCCGAAAAGTTCCTGGTTGAAGTAGTTCCCGATTCTCCCGATGGCTTGGGCGACAAGGAGGCAAGGCGCCGCGCAGTCCATGAGCAGGCGTATGTCCGAGCGCGGCATTCGTTTTCGGCGAACGCGCCATAGCCCGGTCAGGACCCCGGCAGTGATTCCGCCCCAGATCCCGAGGCCCCCTTTCCAGATAGCGAAGGGGCCCCACCAGTGAGGTGGGATTTGCGCCGGCGTGGTGATCAGGAAGTAGATCCGTCCGCCGATCAGGCCGGCAGGGAACGACCACGCCGCCAATTCGTAGATCAGCTCGCCGTTGCCGCCAAGCTTCACCCAAAGCCAGCGTGAAACCGCGATCGCGGCAGCGACGGCGAGCACGTACATCAGGCCGTAGGCGTGTATGAAGAGGGGGCCGATATGGAACCCGTTGGTGGACGGACTGGGGATGAAGGCGATCAGCGCGTGCATTCAGATACGTGGCTGGGTGGGGCGAGAGCCTCGCTGCGCCCCGTTGAGCTCGAACAGGTTCGAGCGGAATCCGGGGATGCGCACGAGCCTGATGGGCTTGATGGGGGAGGTCTTGTCGATATAGAAGCGCGCCCCGTCCCGCTCCTCGATCGCAGTCACGGCGGGCGCCTGGCGTCTCCAGGCGAGCGCCCAGATGATCGCGAATCCGGCGGCAACCGCCGGCACCTGCGGCAAAAGGAAAGAGAGCGCCGCGGCACCAGCGGTGCACAAGAACAGGGGCCAGAGCCGGTTTAGCACGGTGCGCCAGGGACGCACCTCAGGCAACGTCGTGGGGATGCGCGCGCCCGCGAGCAGGCTTGCAATCGATTCGGTGGTCTCCCGCCTGCGCCCGATCCACATCCCCAGCAGCGCCGCGAGCACCCACCATCCGGCGGCCACTGCCACCACTCCCTCCTCCTGGTTCGCCACGGCGCCAGCCACCGTCACGGCGGCGAGCACGCTTGCCGCTCCTGCGCTGATCAACACCGTAGTGCGAAGAAAGTCAGTGAAGCGCACCGCCCCTAGACCGCCACAAGCGTCTCCAGCAGTCGTTTGACGCCGTCGGTGCCATCGATTAGAAAGTCCGTCTCCTGCGCCAGCTCGGTCGGTCCTTCGTTCGATCTGACGCCGACGCGAACCGCGCGAGAGATCGTCCCGGATTCAGCCAGCTCGGCCAGAGCGCGGAAGGCGTCGATGTCCGTGCGGTCGTCGCCGACGTAAAGGGCGGCGTCCACGTCGGCGTCGCGTATCAGCGTCGCGACTCCCGACCCCTTGTCAAAGCTGACCGGGGGGCGCACCTCCAGCACTTTGCGTCCCCAGTGCGGACGGAGCCCGGCCTTTTCGGCCTCGGTTGCGATTGCCTGGACGGTCGCCCGTGCAGCGCCCTGGTCTGGGGCCCCGCGCCAATGGAAGGCCAGGATCGGGCCCTTGTCCTCGATCCTGACGCGTCTGCGCCGCATTTCGGCGAGGTCGAGGTCACGGCCGAAAGCCGCCATCCGGTCAACCCAGGCCTTGACCTCGGGGTCAAGTGCGGGCTCGAGCCATCCGGGGCGCAAGACCTCGGCTCCGTGCGAACCGAGGTAGGTGACGGTTCCCACGGAGACCATGGCGCGAGCCTCCGAGGCGCGGCGGCCGGTCACGCAGGCGACCAGCCCGTACTTCTTGGCCACATCGATCACGAGCTGGCGGGTCGGCTCCGAAACGTGCGCATCGGCCGCGCGGTCAACGATCGGGGCGAGGGTCCCGTCGATGTCCAGCAGGACGGCAGCGCGCGCCGGATCGTCGCGCAGCGGCGCCAGTGCGTCGGGCAGGAGGGCTGCAGACACCCATCTAGTATGCCCCCTCATGACCGACGCGATCCTGCTGCTACCTGGGCGGCCGGGAAGCGGTCGGGACTTGGCCTCCGAGCGGTTGGCTGACGTCATCGGTGGGCGGGAGCGTGTACCGGTGGCTTGACCACACGGCGGAGCTCGAGCTGGAAGTCGAGGCGGCCACCGAGCGAGAGGTCTTATCGGACGCGCTCGACGCGCTCAGGGAGCTGCTCGAGGGCGACGCGGCGGGCGTTTCGGCGCCGCTCGAAGACGATCGACTTGCACGCCGGGCGGTCCGGGCGACCGCCGGCGACCGACCGGCGCTGCTCGCCGCCTGGCTGGAGGAGCTCCTCTTCCTCTCAGAGTCGGAAGCGTTCATCCCGCTTGCGGTGCAGCAACTCTCGCTAAAGGACGGCGCTTTGGCCGCGACAGTGGCCGGGCGTGTCGGAGCGCCGCGGCCCCTCGTCAAAGCCGTAACTTATCACCGGTTGCAGTTCGAACCATCCGAGCGCGGGTACCGTGCACGCGTGGTGTTCGATGTGTGAGTCGCTCGCGCTCGAACAGATCGACGAGCAGATGTGGCAGATACCTGTGGGCGCCCGTCCCGGCATGCGCGTCCCGGCGCAGGTCTTCGCCGACCAGGAGTTGCTCAGGCGACTGCGGGGTGACCGCTCGCTCGAGCAGCTTGCAAACGTGGCCACGCTCCCCGGCATCACCACCGCTGCGCTTGCGATGCCGGACGTTCATCAAGGCTATGGATTCCCCGTCGGCGGCGTTGCGGCGACGCAGGCGCCCGACGGCGCGATCTCGCCCGGCGGCGTCGGCTACGACATCAACTGTGGTGTGCGGCTGCTGGCGCTCCCGCTCTCGGCCGGCGAGCTGGGGGCTCGGCGGGAACCACTGCTACACGAGATCTCTAGGCGCGTTCCGGTTGGCGCCGGCGCGGGCGGAGGGCGCCGAGGACTCGCCGGGGTCAACCTGGACCGTGTCATGACCCTGGGCCCGCGCGCCCTGCTGGAAGACCAGGGGGTCGGCAGCGAGCAGGAGCTTGCGCTGACGGAGTCCGGAGGCCGGCTCGAGGACGCGGATCCCAAGGCGGTGTCCGCACGCGCTCGTGAGCGAGGCTTGGGCCAGCTCGGGACGCTGGGGTCGGGCAACCACTTCGTGGAGCTTCAGCGCGTCGACGCGGTCTTCGAAACCGAGGCGGCGTCGGCCTACAGCATCGGGCGCGATCAGGTCACGCTGCTGATCCACTCAGGGTCGAGAGGGTTCGGCCACCAGGTCTGCACCGACTTCGTGAGGCGGATGGACGCGACGCTTCACAAGTACGGGTTCGAGCTGCCCGATCGCCAGCTTTCCTGCGCGCCCATGAACTCGCCCGAAGGCAGGGCGTACTTGGGCGCGATGGCCGCAGCCGCCAACTTCGCATGGGCCAACCGGGCCGCGATCGCACACCGCGCCCGCGAAGCGATCGCGGCCGTCCTCGGACCAAAGGCGGCCCGCGACACCCGTCAGGTCTACGACGTCGCACACAACGTCGCCAAGCTGGAGCGCCACCACGGTCAGCTGGTCTGCGTGCACCGCAAGGGCGCCACCCGCGCTTTCCCACCCGGCCATGCGGAGATTCCCCCGGAGTACGGCGATGTGGGCCAGCCGGTGTTCATCCCCGGCAGCATGGGCACGGCCTCCTTTGTTCTGGCCGGCCGTCCCGGCTCGCTCGAGCGCGCATTTGGCACCACGTGTCACGGAGCGGGCCGGCGCATGTCGCGCACCGCCATCCGCAAGCAGGTCGAGGGCGGCGCGCTCCGCAAGCGGCTCGAACGACAGGGCATCGCGGTCCGCGCTCCTTCGGCGCGCGGACTGGCCGAGGAAGCACCCGAGGCCTACAAGGACGTTGAGCAGGTTGTGGCAATCGTCGAGCGCGCCGGGCTTGCCGCCCGCGTTGCCCGCCTGCGCCCGATCGGGGTGTTGAAGGGATGAGGATCCCCGGTATGGGCGGTCCGGGGTCGGGTGATTTCGCCGCCGGCGTGCCTGCGCGACAAATCACTGATCCGATGGCGGATCGGTCACTCCCAGCCGTGTCTGGAAGTCGGCGGCCGTGTTTTCGTGCGGAAATGGCTCAGAGGGAGCGTCCAGCCCGAGTACCGAGCAGATCGGCTCCCACCCGTCCCCCGGCTGCCAGTCGATCAGCCGCCGGGCCGGCACGGTCCGCCTGACCTCGTCGTTGTGGCGCTCGTAGGCGCCGATCGCGGCTGCCCGTTCGCGCCAATCGGGGGTAAGCCGGTCGAGCACCGAGAGGTTCATAGCCCGACGCCGCGCCCAGTCGGGCCGGTCCGCCGGCACCTCGCCGTTCAGCGACGGGAGGATCGTGCGCGCGAAGCTTTCCCACCACACCTGGGCGGACTCGCGCGTGGACAGCAGCACAACCGCCTCCGGGCTATCGGCCGCAAGCTCACGCCAGAACATCGCCGCCGGGAAGTCGACGGTCGCCACAAACTCTCGCTCCAGCCACCGCCAGTCGGCCGGCGTACCCGCCGCCGCCCGCTCCCAGTGTTCGGTGTCGCCGGGCCGCTGGATCAGCTCGTACATGTGGTAACAGCGCCCGCCGAGCAGACGCTCCAGCGCGACCTTCAGCGAATTGGTACCCGTCCGCCCAAGCCCCGCCCCGACAACCCTCAGCATCGCTGGATTCTCCCGCAACCATCGGGATGGTGCAGCGACCGGCATCGGCAGGAAGCGATCCCCGCTCGATACCGATCAAGAGTCTGAGCGACGCGGCGAAGGAATCGAACCTTCCAAGCGGGGGGCTTCCCCGCCCTGCCCGTTTTGAAGACGGGATGGGCCACCAGGCCCCTGCCGCGCCGAGGATGATGCTAGGCGCCCGCAGGCCTTGCTTGGCCTTCGCGGCCCGGGCCCCCGCGGTTCGCGCCCCCAGGCCCCCGCGACGTCGGCGGTCCCAACACCCCATCCTGTACGGTGAGTTGATGCAACCACTGCGCTGGGAATACCGCCCCGACCGCCTGCGGGCGCCCGCGCTGATCTGCGCGTTCAGCGGCTGGAATGACGCTGCTGACGCCGCTTCCACCGCTCTGTCTTTCGTCGGCGCAGGGCTCGGTGCCAGCCGCTTTGCCACGATCGACCCCGAGGAGTTCTACGACTTTCAGGCCACGCGGCCACAGGTGAAGCTGGTCGAGGGCGAGGCGCGCGAGATCGTCTGGCCGGCGGTTGAGCTGTTCGAGGCGAGGGTTCCGCGCGCGCCCCGCGACCTCGTGCTGTTATCGGGCGCGGAGCCGTCTTTTCATTGGCGCGCGTTCACGAGTGCGATCATCGAGCTCGCCGAGGTGCTCGGCACGCAGATGGTCGTGACGCTGGGGGCGCTGCTGGCGGACGTGCCCCACACGCGTCCCGTCGCCATCACCGGCCTGGCATCAGACGGGGCGCTGGTCTCGCGTCTGGACCTATCTCGCTCGAGCTACGAGGGGCCCACCGGAATCGTCGGCGTACTGCACGCGGCGTGCTCGAAGGCCGGACTCCCCACGGCGAGCCTTTGGGCTGCCGTTCCCCACTACATCGCGGCAACGCCGAACCCGAAGGCTGCGCTCGCTCTGGTCCGCAAGCTCGAGGGCCTCGTCGGCGTGGCCATCGATGCCTCGAGCCTGGAAACTGCAGCCGAGGAGTACGAGCGCCAAATCAATCTCGCGGTGCAGAGCGATCCAGATGTCCAGGCATTTGTCGAGCGCCTCGAGCAGGCCACGGAGACCAGCGAGGAGGAGGTCCATCCGACCTCACTTCCCTCGGGCGAGACAATTGCGCGCGACCTCCAACGCTTTCTGCGCCAGCGCGACGGCGAAACGGGCTAGGCGAGCTCGTTCAACCGGACTACCCTGCCGCGCGCGCCGGCTACACCTCGGCAGCCGGGCACAGGAGGCGGTAGTCACACACTGAGCACGCCGAGAGCGAGGGAGTGGGCTCAAACTCCTGTGCCAGGATGCCCTCGGCCACCTCTCGCGCCGCCTCTCGGACCCACTCCGCTCGGTCCTCGCCTCCGTCGGGGAGGGCAACCTTCTCGTCGTCGAGCAGGTAGTAGTAGGCCTGGCGCGAGGCCTCGAGCTGCCAGGCCTCGCGCGCGCCGAGTGCGTACACGGAGAGCTGCACGTCGTCGGCGAGCTGGCTCGAGCTCTTAGGCCGGCCGGTCTTGTAGTCGATCAACTCGTACTGCCCACCAGGCAGGCGATCGATGCGATCGACGCGGCCGCGCAGGATATGAGGTCCAAGCCGGAATGTGAACGGCCGCTCAAACCACACCGGTTGCGCCTCCTCGGCCTGAAAGCGCGCGTGGTAGCGCATCAACGCGGACGCAGCTTTGCCGCGCAGTTGGCGCTCCTCTTCGCTGTCCGCGAAGCCGGCCCGGCGCCAGCTCGCGTCAAGTAACCCGAGCAGCTCGGCAAGCGTTCCGCCGGTCCCCGAGTGGGCGTGGAAGCGCTCGAGCACCTGGTGGACCACGATCCCGAAACGCTGGTGAACCGAAGGCTCCTGCGGGATGCGGAAGACCCGCGCGAACTTGTACCGCAGCGGGCATGTCCGGTAGGTGTCGATATCGGAGGCGGAGAGCGCTATCCCTTCGCCGCGCCGCGGCAGGAACGGTTCGAGCGAGGGCTCGTCGCGCGCCGCCAGCATCTGCGCCCGACGGCGCGTGTCCCGCTCCGAGTCGAGCAAATACTCATCAAGCGCCGACGAGGAGAGGATCTCCTTCTGTTCGGCGGTGGCTGCCTGGAGGATGCGGGCGTTCACATCGCGCAGGGCCTCGGCGAGGCTTTGCTCCTCCGGACGTGCCACCAGCGCGGCGACCTTGAGCAGTTCGAGATAGCGGACCACCGCGTGGGAGATGTCGAGGTCGGTGTCCAGCCGCAGCTCTCCCAGCCTCCCGCCCACTCGCATGGTCGCGTCGAGTAGGTCGTCGCGTAGCAGTCGATACGTCGAGTGCAGCGTCTCGGCGGGACCAAAGAGCTCCTCCGGCTTGTCCTCCCACGCCGTTCCCAGCGCCCGCCGGAGCTCCTCGATCACCGGCGCAGGAGCGGCCTCCGCGGTCGCCTGGCTCTCGGTTGCCGGGCAACACAGCACAACCCGTGTGCGGGCCCGGCTGAGCGCTACGTACAGTGCCTGGCGCAGAGCGGTGTTCCGCCGCTGCTCGGAAGCCGGCGGGAGCTTTTGCTTGAGCAACGCGTCTGGGACGTGCTCGGGAGCCGGCGCGCGCAGGTCGCTGGTGAGGCCAAGCACGTAGACGTGCTCGGCCTCGAGGCCGCCCGCCGAGGCGAAGGGGACGACCTGCACCGTTCGGGCGCCGGCGATGCGCGGCTCCTCCTGCTCGGGCAGGCCGAACTGCGCGATCGCCGCGATGGAGCGCGCGAACTCTCGCGGTGTCGACTGCGGTGAGCGGCGGCCGTGCGCGGCCGCCAGTTCCCCGAAACGGGCCAGAGCCTGCAGCCGTTCGACCACGTCGGCCTGGGCGGCGAACAGTTGCTGGCGGCGGAGCCCAAGCCGCTCGATCAGCCTGTGGACAAAAACCTCAGGCCGGGTGTTGTCCAGGGCCGGCACGGCGGCTCGATAAAGCTTTAGAAACGAGCGGATCCGTTCGCGTGCCTCGGGCGGGACCTGGGGGGATTCCGTCGCAGCGGCGAGTGCGGCGACCATGTCCAGCTTGCGCCGGCGAGCGATCTGGGTGCACCTGGCGATGTCCACAGACCGCAGCTCAACCGGAGGCCGTGCAAGCACCCGCACCGCCGCGGCCGCGTCCGTGGGATCCACGAGCAGGCGAAGCCAGGCCAGCAGGTCGCGGATCTCGGCGCGTTGGAAGAACGAGGTCTCGCCCAGCACCCGGTGCGCGACTGCCCGCTCCTCCAATGCGGCCGCCACGGAGCGCCCGTCGTTGCCTCCGTCCGGCACCAGCACGACGATCTGGCCTGCCGCCACTCGTTCGCGCGCGAGCACCCGCTCGATGTCGGCGGCGACCGCCTGGGCCTGCGCGCGGCGGTTCTCACACCGCCAGAATGCGACCTCGCCACCTCCGTCCGCATCGACCCCGCCCCGACCGATCAGCCGCGATGCGGCGTCCCATACCCTGCGGCTGGAGCGAAAGCCCGCCTCGAGCGAGATCACGCGAACGCCATCGAGCGTTGCGAAAGCCGCCATGCGGACCTCGCCGGCGGCACGGAGGGTTCTCAGCCCGGCGGCGGGATCGCCCGCGAGCGACAGGTGGCGTCCGAGCACGCGAACCAGGGTCGCGGCCGCGAAGTCGAGCTCCTGCGCGTCGTCGACGAGCACGTGCTCGAAGACCTCGCCCTTTGTCTCACACGAGCGCGCCGCATTGCGGATGAGGTCGCCGGCGTCCTGGGCTGCGGCGTC
>DASRHQ010000079.1:0-22161 GCA_035650455.1 Solirubrobacteraceae bacterium | reverse complement strand
GCGCCCGCCACGGTGATGCGATTTTGCTCCCCTAGCCCAGCGCGTCTTCAAGCGCGCGCGCTCCGTTGCCGATCACCGGCTCCCCATGCGAAACCAGGACGTGCTCGATCGGCAGCGCAAGGAGAGGACGAAGCAGCTGTTTGAGCTTTGGCAGCGTCATGCCGCGGTGAAGCCACGACTCGGGGCACAGGCGCAACCCTCCGTCGTCGCCGAGGATGCGGTCGCCAGGTATCAGCGCCCGCGGCCCGGGCAGCCAGAACACGGTCTCGCCCGCGCGACGCAACATGAACGACTCGACTCCCCGCGGCAGGTTGGGCTTGGCGCGCGACGTCGATGCCCCGTAGCGGGCCGCGACCTGGCACCGGCTGCGCCGGTGCCAGTGGATCGTGGTGAGCACGTGGGCCGCTCGGCCCTGGACGCGCTGATCCGCCCAGGTCCAGAACTCGTTCGGGTCGGGCGGCAACTGCGGGTCGATGAAAACCGCGCTTTTGTCGGTCGCGTACAGGACCGAGCCCACCATCTGCGGCCAGTAATCCGGGCTTTCGCGTGAGACCTTCGGCGGCCACTCGGGGTGGGGAGCGGTCCAGCGCCAGAGGTTTGGCGCGATCTCTTGGATGTACTTCGGCATCGCGGGAGCATCCTACGCGGCAGTCCGAGACCCAGGCCGGCGGCTCGAAGAGCACGAGCGCGGTCAATTCCACAGCACGAGCGCGGTCAAAAGTCTTCCCGACTCTCGGCGCGTATCGAGGCGGGACGAATTTTTCCCGCATGGCGGCAACTTTTCATCCCACCCGCGGAGAGGGGCGAAGGTGGGAAGACTTTTGACCGGCGCGACCGAGGATCTGGGTCGCGGCGCTCGAAGCGGCCCGCTACCCCGCCTGCGCTGACCCCGCGAGCTCCTCGAGCGAGACGTCGGAGCTCGCAAGCGCCGCGCGATCGACCTCGCGTTTTGAGCGGATCAGAGCCTGAACGTGGTCGTTGACGTCCCACACGTTGACGTTCATGCCCGCGATAACGCGACCGTCCCTCAGCCAGAAAGCGACGAACTCGCCGCCGTCGCGGTCGCCGCGGAATACCACCTCGTCCCAACTCGTAGCGTGGCCTGAGTACTCCATGCCGACGTCGTACTGGTCCGAGAAGAAGTACGGGATGCGGTCGTAGGAGGTCTTGTCACCGAGCATCGCCGCCGCCGCAGCCGGACCCTGGTTAAGCGCATTTGCCCAGTGCTCGACGCGGACGTGCTCCCCGAAGAAGGGATGCCAGGCGCTGGCGACGTCACCCGCCGCGAACACGTTGGGGTTCGAAGTCCTCAGCGACGCGTCCACGACGATGCCGTCGCCGACCTCGAGGCCGGCAACGTGCGCGAGGTCCGTACGCGGCGTCACGCCGATGCCCACCACGGCCAAGTCACACTCGACCGTCTGCCCGCCGGTAGTCCGGACGCGCGCGAGCCGTCCGTCGCCCTCGAACGACTGCACGCCGTCTCCGAACAAGAGATCGACCCCGGCTTCGGCGTGGACATCGCGGTAGAAGGTTCCGATCTCCTCGCCCAGGATGTTCTCGTAGGGGACGTTGAGCGGGTCGATCAGCGTGACTTCGGCGCCCTTCTGGCGCGCCGAGGCGGCCACCTCGGTGCCGATCCAGCCCGCACCCACGACCGCCATGCGCGCGCCGTTCTCCAGTCGCTCGCGCAGGGCATCGGAGTCGGCCATCGTGCGCAGGTAGTGGATCCCCTCGAGGTCCGCGCCGGCAACCGGAATGCGGCGGGGCTCGGCGCCGGTGGTCAGAAGCAGCTTGTCGAAAGAGAGCTCCTCACCGCCTGCGAGCGTGACGGTGCGAGCAGCGGGATCGATCGCGCTCGCCTCGGTCTCGGAGCGCAACTCGATCTCGTGCTCGCTGTAGTAGTCCTGGGGGTGCACATAGGCCTTCTCGCGCTCGGACTCTCCACGCAGGTAGTCCTTGCTGAGCGGCGGGCGCTCATACGGCCACCCCGACTCGGCGCCGATCAGGATCACCCTCCCGTCGAAGCCATGCTCCCGCAGCTCACCGGCAGCCCGCGCCCCGGCGAGAGACGCCCCAACGATCACGAATGTCTGGTTGCTCATCTCTCCCTTTCACTGTTGCGTTAGGGGCTAAGCGTCGCAGGTGACCGCGGCTCTTACCATTCCGGCCCCTTACGCAATCGCGATCAGGACGACCGCAAAGACAACGTACGCGCAGACGATCAGGATTCCGTGCACACGGCGCAGCCCGCGAGACAGATAGGCACACCCGAGCACGAACGCAGTGAGCGCCAGGTAGTAGACAGCCACAAACGTCGCGGCCCCGGAGAGAGCGCCCAGGCTGAGGAATGTGGCAGGCAGCAACAGACCGGCCGCGACGTTGAGCGCGTTGCTGTTCATGGCCGTGCTGAGGGTGGCCGCGCCGCGGCCGCGCACCGCCAGGTAAACAGCGGCGACCGCGTTGGGCAGGCTGGTGACGCCGGCAAGAATGAGCCCGCCGACAAGCGTCTGCGGGATCGAGTGACGCGTGCCGAACGTCGAGGCGGACTGCTCCATCGCGATACTTGCCCCGACCACCACCAACACCGCCGCAAGCGCAACGACCTCGTCGCGAGTAAGAGCAGGTCGTTCGTCGAGCGCCCCGCGCAGTTCCAGTTCCTCCTCGTGAACCGCACTGGCCAGCCATTGAGACCAGGCGCGAGGAAGGCCAAGCCGATCGAGACGACTGGGCCGCACGGCAAGCACCACCACATAGGGGGCGAGAACCGCGATTACCGCAACAAGCCCAATCGCCGGTTGGATCACCCCCAGCACCACAAGGACGCAGATGACCGCGACCCCAAGCGCGACTGCTCCCTCCAGCGCGATCACCCGCCGATGCAAAGCGATCCTCCCGGCGACCACAGAACTCAGCCCGAGCAACGCTGCGAGGTTGAACACGTTCGAACCGATGACCACGCCCGCGCCGGTCTGTGACTGGTGCCCCGCCAACGCGGTCACGGCGGCGGTCAGCTCGGGTGCATCTGCTGCCAGCGCGGCGACCAATCCCAATAGGCCCTCGGTCAACCCAAGTCGCGCACCGATCCGCTCGAGCCTCGAGACGAGCAGCCAGCTGGTGCTGAGGCTCACCCCGGCGCCCGCGAAGAACACGACCACCAACAGGGGGTCGGACAGGCTCACCGGAGGAGGGGGTCAGGGAGGCCGGAAATATGGAGCTGGTGTGACGACATCGCGTTCTCCCGTGTTGGGATGCCGACCAGTCTTCCCGGCGCTCCGGCGCAGACAATAGCGTCGTCGCTGTCATCCGCCGCGCTGAAGCGGTGATGGAGTTCACCGCGGCCCCATGTGGGCATCAGGCGTGAGCGTCACGGGCCGGGGGGCTCAGTACACGTCGCTCGGCTACTCGAACATGGTGCGGGTGATCTTCAAGCGTCGCCGACCTGGTGCGCAACGTCCGGGCCGGCCCACTGGGGCTGTACCTCCTGTACCTAATGCCGGCGTTCGTGTTCCTGCTGCTCGTCGCACCGCGGCTGGGATGAGCGCGCCGCTGGCTGGGATGAGCGCGTAGATGCGAAGCGCGGCGTCCGCTTGGCGCCCTCTGACCGACCCCGCTACGGGAAGTTGGCGAGGCTCGGATTCCGGGGCTCGATCAGGTCGGTCTTGGGCCGGATGGGGAGTATCACCGGCGGCCGGGGAGCCTGATTGAAGTTGAAGTCATGGACCAGATTGCCTAGCTGGGGCGCGTCTTCGCGCACATCGGGGCGCGGGTCCGGACGCCCGTCGGTGCGAGGATCTATGCGTGCCCCATTGAGAAAGTCGTCCTCGATGAACTTGGCGTAGGCGTCGAAGCTAAGCGTCTGGTGGTCGATGAAGCCTCGCTTGGCGTACGGACTGATGACAATGGCCGGCACGCGCAACCCGTAGCCGTTCATGTCTACTCGCGGCGGGGCGACGTGGTCGTAGAAGCCACCCCAGTCGTCCCAGGCGAGGAAGATCGCGGTCGACTTCCAGTCGGGGCTTTTCATGATCGTGTTGATCAGTCCGGTGACGTAGGACTGGCCTGCGCTGACCAGCCCCGGCGGGTGCTCGGATACCCGCTGCGTGGGCGTGATCCACGAGACCGCCGGCAGCGTTCCCTTGTGCGCCGCAGCGAAGAACTGTCTCAGCGACTGGATGTCCGAGAGCTGATGGTTTTGGCGCACGGTCTCGAAGTACGGCAGCGGGTTCCAGATCCCCGGTGTCTTAGCCCCTTGGTGAACCGGCGCGCACGCCATCGCAGCGCTGTTCGGGCAGTCGGGCTCCGTCCCCTTGAACACGTAGAAGCGCCAGGGGACGTGGTACTTGTGAAGCAGGTAGGTCAGGTCTGTCCACGCATAGATGGGCGCGCGCCGATGGTGTCGATGTTTGCCGAAATCAGACGGGAGCTCGGGGTCGTTGTGAACGTTTCTGCAGCTCATCGGATTTCCGTTGGCGCAGCGGGCCGCCCACAGGGAGACCAGGTACAGGTGCGAGGGCAGGCTCCAAGCGAGGTCCGATTGGAACATGTGGTCCTGAAGCGCGAAGTCCCGCGCATAGGCCCAGTAGTTGGGAAGGTCCCTGCCGTTGTGGTAGCCCATCACGTCGGGCTTTCCCCCCACCGAGGTGCCCGAGCACTCCGGGTTCAGGGTCGCGATATTGCAGCGTCGCAACCCCCTCTTCTGCTCGGCGATGAAGCCGTTCATGGCGCCCCCGTTGATGGCCCCGAGCGCGCTGGAGAACGAGTGTGGACCGCCGTGATTCAAATCCATGCGGTTGTGGAACGGCCGCACACATCCCCCTGCGACAGCTCGTCTGTGGTGCCGGTGGTGCCTGTGGCGGTGGGCCGCGCGCAACGCGGCCACGGACCGCGGCAGACACGGGACCTTGCCGGGGTTGCCCGCCAGCCCCGGGATCCCGTCCGCCCCCGGGAAAGTCCCGAAGTAGGAGTCAAACGAGCGGTTCTCCTGCATGATGATTACCACGTGGCGGATCTTGTGGATCCCGCGGAGACTGGGCTCGGGCGGCGCGTGGAAATTGGTCTTGATCTCGGCGTGCGGCTTCGAGCTCGACGCACCCCCGCACGCGACCACGAGCCCCAGACAGGCGGCAACGATCGCCAGCGCGCCGAGCCACCACGCCCTACGAGCGGGCATGGGCTGCAGGCGATGACTGGGCCGGGGCGGTGGCATGGTTCAACGGAGGCCTCCACCCCAGATCCCGTGCGGGGCACGGCAGCGGACTTCGTCGCTGGGCGGCAGTCTACCCAGCACACGCGCTAATACGCGCCAGCCTCAGCGTCCCAGCAGGACTCGCAGCAAGAACCGCAGCAAGCCGACCGCAGCCACCGCAGCCGCTGCCCCCGCGACGGTGAGCCCGATCGAACGTCCGACGGCGGCGGTGGCCGCCAGCACAACGACGGCGGCGATCGCGACCGCGGCGATGCCCACGCCGCCAAGCCACGCTGGGTCGCGGCGCGGGCCGGTCAACGCCTCGGCGCACACCAGCAGCGCAGCCGCGATCGCGGGGACCAGAAAGGTCTCGGTCATGCCGCCACCGGCCTTCGCAGCCTGCGCTTGCCCTCAGAGGTGACGGCGAGCGGCACCTGGAGCGGCTCGTCGTCGCGCCAGCGGGCGACGGGAGCGCCCAGCTCCTGTAGGCGGGTGCGCAGGGCCTCGCGCTGGAGCAGCCACAGGCGGTAGGCGAGCTCACCCGAGCGGCCCGCTCCGGCTTGCGCGAAGGGCTCGGGCGAGACCTCGATCACGGCCAGGTCGAAGCCACGCGCCCGGAGATCGAGCAACGCGTTGATGTAGCGGTCGTCAAGCAGCGGCGAGATCCCGATGATCAGCGCCTTCGGCGGCAGCATCCGGCGCGGAACGAATGACACGTCCTTTTGGGCATAGGAGAAGACGACCTCGCTCCCCAGCAGGGCGTCGATGATGCGGTATAGCTGCTCGAGACCCAGCCGCGCCCGCACCCCGATCAGGGTCCCACCGAAACCGACCGCCCCGACGCGATCCTTGCGCGCCAGGTAGGCGGCGGCGAGTGACGTTGCGGCCCTGACCGCCAACGCAAGCGTTCCCCCTCCGCCCGTGCCTGCCGCCTCGGCAAAGGTGTCCAGGAACAGAATCACGTCGGCGTTGCGCTCGGGATGGCGCTCGGAAACGTATGGGGTGGCGCGCCTCGCCGTCAGACGCCAGTTGATCCGCCGCAGCCGATCGCCTGAGACAAATGGACGGTTCTCGGCGAATTCGATCCCCTCGCCGCGGTCGCGTGCGGTACGGCTGCCCGTCGTGGCCTGCAGTTCGAGCGGTGCAAGCAGCAGGCGGAGCGTTTCCCGGCTCGGCAACGCACGCAGCCGGCCCAGAGTGACCTCAGACAGTTCGTATCTGATCAGCCCGAATCGGTCCGTTGCGCGAGCGCGGAGGGAGCCGAGGTCGTAGGCGCCCCAGCGGCTCGCGCGCAGCCCGAGGTCGATCTCGCATAGGCCGCCCGCGGCGAGCCGCCGCGGCCAGCTCAGAGGCGCCCCGGCCACGTCCACGCCCGCGCCGAGCGCAAGCTCGAGCGCCAAGCCGTCAACCGCAGAGCCCGCCATCACGGTCAAGCAGACCAGGACCGGCTCGTCCTCGAGCGCCCGCCGGCGCGCGACGGTCACCTCGATTGTGAGCTGCGGCTTGCGGGTTAGCACGAGCCCGACCGCGACGTAGACCGCGAACGGCGCGGCGATCGCGACCAGCTGAGGCAGTCCGAGCGCCAGTCCCGCCACCGCCCCCACCGCGGCCGCCGCGACGTACAGCTGCAGCTTGCGGGTGGGCGAGGCTCGCATGGCCCTGCGCTCAGCGCCCCGGTTCGGTCGGCGGCGTGGGGACCGACTCGAGGCACTCGCGCACCACGTCGTCTGAATCGACCTGCTGGACCCACAGCTCAGGCCGCAGGGTCAGCCGGTGGGCCAGCGCGGGCACGGCGAGCGCCTTGACGTCGTCAGGCACGGTGAAGTCGCGTCCGTCGAGGACCGCCCGGGCGCGCGCGAGCTTCATCAGCGCCAGCGTTCCGCGCGGACTTGCACCCACCTGCACGCTGCGGCTTTCCCTGGTGGCGCCGGCGACGGCCACGATGTAGCGACCGATGCTCTCGGAGACGTGAACGCCCTCGATGGCCCGCTGCATCGCCAGCAGCTGCTCGCGGCTGACCACGGGACGAAGTTCGGGCTCATCGATCTGGCGTTCCAGGCGCCGCTCGAGGATCACCCACTCGTCCTCGGGGGAGGGATACCCGACGCGCAACCGGATGAGGAAGCGGTCCAGCTGGGCTTCGGGCAGCGGATAGGTGCCCTCATACTCGATCGGGTTCTGGGTCGCAAGCACCAAGAAGGGCGGCTCCAGATGCCGGGTGCGCTCCTCGACCGTGACCTGGCGCTCTTGCATCGCCTCCAAAAGCGCGGCCTGCGTCTTGGGCGGCGCGCGGTTGATCTCGTCGGCCAACAGGACATTGGTGAACACCGGGCCGGGCCGGAACTCGAACTCGCTGGTGCGCTGGTTGAAGATGGAGGAGCCGGTCACATCTGAGGGCATCAGGTCGGGGGTGAATTGCACACGCGCGAACTGTGCGCTCGTGACCGCGGCAAACGAGCGTGCCATGAGAGTCTTGGCGAGGCCCGGGTAATCCTCGATCAGGACGTGGCCGTCGGACAGGAGCGCCATCAGCGCGAGCGCCAGCGCGTCTCGCTTGCCCACGACGGCGCGTTGCACCTCGTCGAGGATCGCGTTCGCGTGCCCCGCGACCTGGTCCAGCTCGAGTCCCTCGACGCGCTCACTCACAGTCGCTCCAGCCTGTGGACCAATTGCTCGAACTCCGAGAGCGTGAGCCCGGGGGCGCGACGGTCCTGCGGCCGTGGTCGATCGGGACGCACGACCTCCCACAGCTCCTCACCCAGCAGCGCCCTCGCTCGCTGCGGCTCCGAGTCCAGGCGGACGCCCTCGCGGCGCAGCAGCGGGTCAGCGATCTCGCGCAACAAGGGCCTCACGCGTACCTGTACGTCTCCAGCCGACTGGCGCCCCGCGCCGACCACCCGCTCGATTCGCTGCAGTGCGTCCGGACGCGAGGCCGAATGAGGACGCCGTCTCGCGCGCGGCCGCGGAGAGACACGGGGCACTAGCGCCGCCAAGACCAGGGCCCCCACCACCACCGCGGCAACCTCTAAAACGAGGCTCATAGACGTTGCTCCAAATGCGCCGTCACGCTCGGAGCTCTTCTCGAAGAGCGCTCAGCGCGGCGATGGCCTGCTCGCGCAACGGCTCACCGACGCGCCCGACACCGAAGCGCGCCCGCTCAAACAGCGATGTCAGCGTCTGCAGCGGCCGCGCGCTCAGCTCCAGGTGGTTGTGGGCGCGGCCCGAGTACTCGCGCGGTGCCTCCCAGTCGCGACGCGGCAGGCCCGCGTCCGCGAGCGTGGTCTCCATCCTGCGATAGGCGGCGATCACCGCGCGCCGGGGATCAGGCTCGTCGCGAAGGTCTTCGAGAGATGCCTCAACCGCATCGCTCAGTGCCGTAGCGGCCTGCATATCGGGCTCTGGCTCGGCGCCGGCGCCGAGCCGGTTCCTGTAGGCGACCACCAGCAAGACCGCGCCGGCGCCAAGCAGGACCACCCCGACCACGGTCGGCAAGATCCACGTTGGCGGGGCATACGACGAGAAATGCCCCGGCTTGGGCGCCCTCCCCGCCCGCGGCACCACGTTTCCGTGGGGCCTGATCGGCGTCCGCGCTCGGGAGCCCTCAATCGCGGCGGCCACCAGCACCGCGCCCAGCGCGAATGGAACCAGCAGCGCCACGAACTTGGCCGTCCGCGAGATCCGGAACTCCCTTACCAGCGCCTCGTCCTTCTTACGCCGACGTAGCAGCGGCCACCCGACGGTTACCAGGATGCCGGCCAGCGCCACCAAAGCGCCCGCAGCGACCAGCACAAGCGCCCACGGCGGAGCGTTTATCTGCGACTGCCCGCCGCCCACCGGCGGGACCGTTTGTCCCTCGCCACTGAGCGGCTTGCGGCTCGCGATCGCCGTCACCAGGAGCAGGCCCACGACAGTCAAGGCGACGGCGAGCGCCATCGGTGGCCCACCTCTGCCCTTCTGTGCGAAGGCTTTCAGCTGCAACCTCCCATCTTCAGGCGCTCAGGCCACTCCCGCCAGCGCCTCGACGAGCGCGCGTTTGGTCTCCTCGAGCGCCTGGGGCATGACGCGGGTGTCGGCGAGCACCGGCATGAAGTTGTTGTCCCCCTGCCAGCGGGGAACCACGTGCAGATGGAGGTGGTCGGCGATTCCGGCGCCCGCCACCTCGCCGAGATTGAGCCCAACGTTGAACCCGTGCGGCGCCATCGCGCCCCGCAGCGCCGCGACGGCCCGGCGGGCAAGCGCAAGCAGCTCTCCCGCCTCCGCCTCGTCGAGTTCCTCGAGCTCGCCCACGTGCCGTAGTGGCGCCACCATCACGTGCCCGGACGCATAGGGGAAGGTGTTGAGGATGGTGAAGCAGCGCTCGCCGCGGTCCACGACCCACTTCGCATGTTGCTCCTCCCCCTCGGCGGCCGCGCAAAAGACGCAGCCAGAACCTTTATCGGAAACGATGTACTCAAGCCGCCACGGTGCCCAGAGCGGTCGTTCTGGCATAAAGTCGAGTCTATGTCGCAGACATCCGGGATGACCCAGGAGCAGACCAACGGGTACGTGGAGGCTCTGGCAGAGCTCGCCGTGCGCTTTGGTGCCAACGTCCAACCGGGCCAGGTGGTGGACCTTCATTCAGAGCCCGGGAAGGAGGCCGTGGCCCGCGCCGTGGCCCAGGAGGCGTACAGAGCCGGCGCGAAGTTCGTCGACCTGCGGGTGTTCGATCCCTATCTGAAGCGGGCTCGCGCCCAGTACGCAGACCCGGAGACGCTGCGCTTCGTCCCGTCGTGGTACGGCCAGCGGACGCTTGCCCTGGGCGACTGCCGAGCGGCCCGGATCATGCTCACGGGACCGGTGGCCCCGCGCATCATGGAGGACGTCGACCCGGCGCTCGCGGCCCGGGACATGCTTCCCGCCACCCCCGAGTCGCTCCAGGTCGTCAATCAGAGAACTACCAACTGGACGATCTTGCCGTGTCCGACGCCCCAGTGGGCAGCGCTCGTCCATCCGGACCTCGAACCGAGCGAGTCTGCAGCGCGTCTCTGGGACGAGGTCGCACACGTGTGTCGCCTCGATGAGCCGGACCCGCCGGCCGCCTGGCGCACGCGCCTTGAGCGGCTTTCCGAAATCGCCACGCGCCTCGACGGCCTGAGGCTCGACTCGCTGCGCTACGCGGGGCCCGGGACCGATCTGACCATCGGTTTGCTGGACTCAAGTCGCTGGATCTCGGGTCAGATGGAGACGGTGGACGGGATCCACCACTGCCCCAACGTACCCACGGAGGAGATATTCACCACGCCCGACCCCGAGCGGGTGCAGGGCGTGGTGCGCTCGACCAAGCCGCTGTTCACCTCGAGCCGTCTCATTACCGGACTGACCGTCCGGTTCGAAGGCGGGCGCGCGGTTGCAATCGATGCCGACCATGGCGCCGAGACGCTCCGCGGACTTTCTCAGCGCGATCCCGGGGCCGCCCGGCTGGGCGAAGTCTCGCTGGTCGATCGTGAGAGCCGCATCGCGGCGATGCACATGGTCTTCTACGACACGCTCATCGACGAGAACGCCGCGAGCCACATCGCGCTTGGCCACGCCATCGAGGAGGCGGTGGGGCGGGAGGATCTGGATCGCGTGAACCGCTCGGAGATCCACATCGACTTCATGATCGGCTCCGACGAGGTCGCGGTAACGGGCGTCACGCGGGAGGGACGAGAGGTCCCATTGCTGCGCGGCGGCGATTGGCAGATCTAGCCGTTCCGGCCCCCTGTCGCGACTACTGCCTATAAGCCCGCAGCAGGTATCCGCTTCGACCAGGGCTCAGCACCTGCACGGGGTCAAACCCGCTGGCCCCGAACATGAGCTCGAGCTCGCGCCGGCTGTAGTTGAAGATCGGACAATCCCCAATCCACTCGTAGCGGACCTTGCGCACCGGCCCTTTGAGCAGCGAGAAGGTGGGAAACGATCCGACCACGCAACCGCCTTGCGCGCACATCGAGAACATGCGGCGGACGAAGCGGTGGGGCTCGGGGAGGTAGTCGAAGAGGCCCAGCGCCAAAACCACGTCGAATGGTCCCCCGAGGGAGGCGGCCAGAAAGTCCTGCACCAAAAGCTCGACCCGGTCGGAGAACGGCGCAAGGCGCGCGCGTGCCAGCTCGATCATGGGCTCGGAGAAGTCGACTCCGACATAGTGCCCCGCGCCTGCCGCGAGCACGAACTCGCCGATGCGGCCGGACCCGCAGCCGACGTCCAGCACCCGCGGCTGTGAGTACTCGCGCACGGTCTGGACGGCCAGGTTGCGGCGGCGCATCAGCCCCGGCCGCAGCAGTCGCACAAGCGGCCGCTCGTCCTCATAGAGATCGTCGAATGCCTGCGCCCGCTCCCGAAAGCGCCTGCGGACGCGCTCGGGCGCGGCGGTTGCGCTAGGCCCCTGCGCCTGAGAGCTTGGCATGCGCATCACCATAGGGGATCAATTCGAAGCGCTCGGAGATCGCCCGCAGCATCACCGGCGCCCGCCGGCGGGCGCTGTTGCGCTGGGCCGCGCGGGCGTATGCGTGCAGGCGAGCTCTGGGCTCGGTGGCCGACCCGAGGCGCGGCCTCAGCGGCCTGGGGTCAAGCTCGTGGGGATGCAGGTAGATGCCGGCGAACGACCCGGCGCGCTCGAGTCCCTGGAGGATGAGGGAGCTCGGCAGCACGGACCAATACGAGGCGCCTCCAATGGGTATCGCGCCGGCGCGCGTGTGCCAGACGGCGACGGGGAACTCCCACAGCCTCTGCCCACCGGGCAGCTCGAGCGGGTGTGGCGTGGCTCTGGCCGCCTCCGGGCGGTCGCGCAGCGCGGGGGAGTCATGTGCGCTGGCGTCGTAGGCGAATCCCTCCGAGGCGAGGATCTCGTAGGCCCAGCCGCTCGCACGCGTAATCGAGAACGCGGGCGCTCGATAGCCGACCGGCAGCCGACCCGTCAGCTGCTCGATCGTCCCCTTGGCGGCGCGCAGATCGGCCCTGAACTCGTGTGGACTCTGAGTGTGGACGAGGATGTGGCCGTCGCCGTGGCACCCGATCTCGTGGCCGCGCGCGGCCACCTCCTGCACAAGCTCCGGGTATGCGCGCCCGGCCATCCCGAGAACGAAAAAGGTGGCCTTGAGCTCGAGTTCGTCGAGCAGCTCGAGCAGCGCAGCGGTCTGCCGGGGTAGCGCAGGGCCGGGCCGCTCCCAGCCGTCCGCGCCCACGCGCCGGTGCACGAGCTGGTGCCAGTCCTCGAAGTCGATCGAGAGCAGCAAGCTGGGGCGTGGTGCGTTCACCGCTACGCTTGCACCTTCCGGAGAGGTGCCGGAGTGGTTGAACGGGCGCGACTGGAAATCGCGTAACGGGGGTTGACCTCGTTCGGGGGTTCGAATCCCCCCCTCTCCGCTGGACTTCGCAGGGGTTTGGGAGGCGTGGTGCTCATCCAGCTGGTGCGTCCTTGGCCCCGGGGCGACAGGGTTCATGCACGGCGACGAACGTTCTCTCGGTGCCAAGCATCCTACGCCGCGCGGGCCTCCACGACCGCGCTGTGATCAGTGGAGCGGGTCCGTGATATCGCTGATATGGATGTCGATCCAGGTCAGCTCCGCGCCGGTGAGCCTGGGGGCGCGTCGGCGTACACGATCACGCACGCCCTGGGCGATCGGCTTGACCGCGGGTCCGAACAGGACCACCAGCTGGATTGCGACGCTGAGGCGGCGAGGGTGCGCGGGTTTGTGAGGCAGCAATTGGACGGAGGCAAACACCACGTCGGGTGCGGTCGCTGCGAGGTGCTGGATCACACGGCTCATGGCGACGTGGCTGATGCGCGTTTCCCCGCTGACTCCACCCAGGACGACGGAGTCGGCTACTTGCGCGCTGAGGGTCCGCACCCGGGCCATGATTCGCATGATTAGCCCCGGGGGGATTTCCACCGGCTCGCGAGTCAGCGCCTCCACGCGCGCCCAGTCCTGGCGAAGGCGGCGAAGGGTGCTTTGGCAAAACGGACACGTAGCTTGATGCGTTGGGTCGCTGGCGGGCTCGTGGTCCACCCCTTCGGCAAGCAGGTCAGCGACACGGACGCCGCACGGCAGCCGCTCGTCGTAGCTGCTCGTCGTCATCCAATTGTCCTCAAAACGCTTAGACGGGCGCGGTGTAGACGTCCCTTGATGCTGGCGACGCTGGTGCCGAGCACGTCGGCTAGCTCGTCGTAGGAGAGACCCTCGAATTCGCGTAACACGAGCGCGGCGCGCTGGTCGGCCGGGAGCCCGGCAATTGCGCGTTTCACCGCTTCGAGCTGTTCACGCTGTTCGACGATGCCGGCCGGTTCGCCCTCAGCTGACTCGGTGGACGCGGCATCGAGTTGCTCCGTGGTCCGCCGCGCCGCGAGTGCGTCGAGACAACGGCGCGTGACGATCCGGTATAGCCAGGTGTTCAACGCGCTCTGGGCGCGGAAACGGTCCAAGCTTCGCCAGGCGCGGACAAAGGTGTCCTGCGTGACGTCCTCTGCGTCGGCCCGTGAGCCCAGCATGCGAAGTGCCACCCGATAGACGGCGGGTTGGTGGCGACGCACGATTTGCTCAAACGCGGCGATGTCGCCGCTTTGGGCGGCCTGCACCAAAATCGCGTCATCAATCTGATCACGGCCTCGCACGTTTCTGTCACGGCGCTACCTACCCAGATCGGAGGCCAGCCCGCGACCGCTTAGCGACGCGCGGCCTGGGAGCGCTGTAAACGGGCTTGTAGCTCGCCGAGATCCACGGCGCCTTCAAGCACGCCGCCGACAAGATAGAAGACAACGGCGCCGACCAGGCAGAGGATCGCGTCGCCAAAGTTGAAACCTATCCAAGCGGCTACGAATAGAAATCCGAGCAAGCCAGAGAGTTGTTTTATGGTGATGGTCATTGAAGCTCCCTTCTGCGGCCGTCATAGCCGGTCAAGGTGATATTCACGGGCATAGTTGGTAATCCGTGGCGCTCGAGGGCTTCCGTGACGCGTCGTTGAGCATCGTGCATCGTGTCAGCCAGGTTGCCCGGACGGCGAACGCTGAGATCGACGAACAGTCCATCGACGGAATAGCGACCGCGCGCCGTGCTCACCGCCCTGTGGCTCTCGGCGGCCACCTCAGCCAGTCGCTCAATCGCGCGCGGCTCGACGGTCACGGTACCTTCGGGATCGGCGGTTAGCGGCAGTTCGCGGCGCGTCAGATACGGCCGCGGCAGCTGCTTGAAGGCCACAAAGCCAAAGACCAGGAAGGCTGCCACCCCACAGGCGGCGATGATCCCCCGAGTCAGGCCGCCGCTAACGCTGGAGGCATCAAGTCCGCTCAGCCACCGCCAGGCCGTGCGGTACCCGCTGATCGAGTTCACCGTCGACGGGGACACCTTCAGCGCGATTAGCACCAGCATCGCTCCATACCAGATCAGCGCGAGCGCCAGGATCAGCGTCACAAGCTGGCCGAGTTGGCTCAAGACTGAAGTCCGCGCCGACAGACGCTGTCGCAACATCAGCTGACCCGCGGAGTGCGGCGAGCGACCTCGACGCGTGCTGAGAGGTTGAAGGGTTCAGTGAGGTTCGACAGCCGCTCACGTACTGCTTGCTGTACCTCTCGAGCATCTGAGGGCCGTGTTCGCGACGCCGTGACGCTCATCCGGCCTCCAGTCGTGCGCCGCGGACGGACCCGGACTCGCGCAGAGGTGACCGCGGTCAGCTGCTCGACCAGCGCGGTCGCGACTTGAGCTAGGGCGCGCCGGCGGGCGGCCAGCGTCCCGCGGTCTTCATCGGCGAGCTTGACCAGCCGCTCGCGCCGCGGCACAAAGATCCCAACGAGCAGCAAAAGGCCCAGGGCAATTGCACCCAAACCACATACGCCAGCGATCACCGCGACCGAGCCGTGCGCTTCGATCTGCGCCAGCCAATGCGCCATGGTGTCTCGAAACTGTGGAAGGTGCGCGTCCTTGGCGCCCTGAGCCAGGCTGGGTCCGGTGCTGCCGCCGCTTATACAAAAGACCGCGACCACGATTCCGGCTGCCGATAGGGCTACCGCCAGAAGGAAGCCAACAAGCCGGGCCAAGAGCCGAGCGAGCGCGATCATGACCCTCGCTCCTGCTCATTTGCACGACTCGGCGGTGTGACAATGATGAACGTATAAGTCCCCCCGCTGCTTGCGGGCGCAGCGGTTTCCGAAGAGGTGGAGACAGGCTTCGGGGGATGCGAAACGGTCTCTTCGAGGGCAACGGGCGGTTTTGAAGTGGGGGCCGGCTCGGCAGCCGATGGCACGTGCGCCCCGAGAGTGCTCACGTCCGGGGCCGCCGGTTGCGCCGCGAGCGCCTGCTGTGCAGCGAGCTGCTCCGCGCGCTCGCGCTGCGCCACTATCTCCGCTTCGGTGAGCACCTGCGCGAACTCGACGTGCACCTCGCCCAGAAGCGCGCCGAGCCCTTCCCGTTTGACGCGCCTGCCCACTGCACTAGCGACCGCCTCCCCGAGCTCCAGCAACGGCACGAGCTTGGCGTTCAGGCACAGGTTTACCTCGTATCGATTGTCGGCCTGTGCGATCACCGACACGCCGCGCATCACGCCGTCCTCTGGATCGGCCGTAACGCACAAAGCGCCTGGACCCGGGTCCGTTCCTACCACCCCGGGCACTTTCTCCGCCGCTTCCAGCGCGAGCTGAGCTAAGCGCGCGCGAGCGGACCCGCCTACCAGCGAGGCTGACATCCTGGACGCCACGACCTATGGATTACTCGACGCGAGGCTGCTGGGGCGTCTCGTCACCGGGGAAATAGAGGTCGTTGACCTCAACGTTGACCTCGGTCACCGTCAAACCGGTTATGCCTTCGATGCGCTTGATCACGTTCTCTCGGACGGCCTGGGATACCCGCGGGATCGACTCTCCGTACTCCACCACAAGCACCAGATCAACGGCTGCCTGGCGCTCTCCGACCTCGACCGTCACGCCTTGGGTGCGCTCGTCACCCACCCCCACACGCTGCGTGACACTTCCAACGGCCCGGGTCACCCCGCCCCCAAGGTCGTACACGCCGCGCACCTCACGGGCGGCGACGTTCGCCACCTTGGTCACGACCGCATCATCGATCGTGGTCCGGCCATGCTCGCCCTGCAACGGGGAGTCAGACTTGACCCGTCCCACGCGATCGGCGTCCCCGCGGGAAGTACTCGCCTTCTCCTCGGTACCGACGTTCTGATCTGCCATGAAAAACCTCCATCGAAGTCGAATGCTCTACTTGCTTTGGACCGAACGGAAAGAAAAAAGTTCTGGCCGCGACCAGACTCTGCGGGCAAACGAAGGTCACACCACCCCGCAATGAGCCGCCCCCGCCGACGAGGTTCACGATGCGGAGCCGGGGGCGCCGAGCGTGAAACGACGCACGGGCCGCGGTTCAGCGGTAACCTACCGCCCTTCACGGGACACCAAAGGGGGCATCTTGCGTATTCGCCTAATTTCTTCGCTCGGCGTAGCGGCTGTTGCGGCCGCGCTTGGATTCGCCGGGCCAGCGCTTGCATCGTCCACGCCTTTCCAAACCGGCGCTGGGAAACGCTTGCCGGGACCGCGCACCGCGAGCAACCCGGGATCGGCCGGCTACGAGACCACTGCGTCGAGCCCTGACGCCATGAGCGTGACGACCACGATCGTCGTGCCCGCCGTCAAGAACTGCGGCACCACCAGGAAGGTGATTATCCCGTTCGTGTCCGCTGACGACAGCAGCGGGCAGGGCGCGGCAGGCCTGGATATCCATTGCCGGAATAGTAAGGTCATCTACTTCCCCATCTTTGCGGCCGGAGGAAACGTCGAGGCGCGCGCCTCGGCCCACGCCCACCCAGGTGACAAGATCGTGCTGCGCCTGAGCTGGAACGCCACGAGGCTCTTGCTAGCGGTGATCGACAAGACCCATCCGTCGGTCACACGTAAGCTCACGGAGCCGGGATCAAGCTCCTTCTCGGATCCCGGTATCGGCGATTCGGTCATCGAGCCTAACGTGCCGGTGCCCGACTTCGGGGAAGTGGCCTTCTCGCAATCAAAGATCAACGGACGGGCTCTCGGTTCGGCCCCTGGACTCCGGCGCGAGAACCTCGTGAGCATGAGCGATGTCCTCCAGATCAAGACGGGCCCGATTCGCAGCGACAACAGGTCGTTCACGACCACGTTCAAGCACTCCTAGGACCTAACCGGTCAGCCAGCAGCGGGCGCCAGCACCTCTGGCGCCCCGTAGCGCCCTAGCACCGAGGGCAGCACGACCGACCCGTCCTCGCGCTGCCCGTTCTCGAGCAGCGCGATTATGGTGCGCGAATTGGTGACCGCGGTGCCGTTCAGCGTGTGCACCGGGGCGGGACGCCCGTCTGGGGCCGCCCGGTAGCGGATATCCAGGCGCCGGGCCTGGTAATCGGTCGTGTTCGAGCACGAGGTCAGCTCGCGGTAGCGGGCCTGGCCGGGTAGCCACGCCTCGATGTCGTACTTCTTCACGGCCGAGGCGCCGAGGTCGTTGACCGGGATGTTCACCACGCGGTAAGGGATCTTGAGCTCGTGGCAGATCTCCTCCTCGATGGAGAGGAGCCATTCGTGCTCGTCCACGCTGCGGTCCGGCTCGACAAAGCTGAACATCTCCACCTTGTCGAATTGATGCAGACGAAAGATCCCGCGCGTGTCCTTCCCCGCGGCTCCCGCCTCGCGCCGGAAGCACGTCGAGAAGCCCGCGTATCTGAGCGGCAGCTCTGACGCCGCCAGGATCTCGTCTTCGTGCAACGCCGCGAGCCCGACCTCCGAGGTCCCGGTCAGATACAGATCGTCGTCATCCACGCGGTAGATCTGCTGCTCGGTGTCGGGGAGAAACCCCGTCCCGTATAGAGCCCGCTCGCGCACGAGCACTGGCGGGATGACGGGTTCAAATCCCTCGCCGGAGAGCTTCGCGATCGCGTAGGAGAGCAGGGCCAGTTCGAGCGTGACCAGCTCGCCACGCAGGTAGGCGAAGCGCGACCCTGAGAGCCGCGCCGCCCGGGACATGTCGATCCGCTCGCCGGCGAGCTCGAGGTGGTCGCGCCCGGTGGCACCGCCGTCGCCGACCTCCCGCAGCACCTCCTCCTGGTCGGGCGCGTCGGCAGCGGGCAGGTTGGGCAGCGAGGCGAGCTCGCCGTCGCGCCTGGCCCGGACCACCGCCTCCTCGTCCCCCACCTCGCGGCGCCGGGCCGCCAGCTGAGCCAGCTGCGCGCGCTCCTGGTCGGTCGGAGCGCCCTTGCGGCCACGGCTTGCCCGGTTCTGCTGCGCCCGGAGGTCCTCGAGCTCGGCGGTCAGGCCGCGCCAGCGCTCGTCGAGCTCGAGCACCCTGTCCAGCGCCTCCGCCGACGCAGGCCCGCGGCGCTCGAGCCGCGCGCGGACGCCGTCCGGGTCACGGCGGATCAGCCTGATGTCAAGCACGCCGGTGCTCCTAAGAGTGGTTCTTCTTGGAGCTGTGGTGCTGTTTCCCGGAGCTTGACTTCGACCCGCTCGAGCCCGCACTGGCCGTCGTCGACGTTGTGCTCGTGGACGTGGTTGTGTCGGCGGAGGGCGAGGGAAGCGTTCCCACCGACCGCTTGCTGCAGATCACGACGCCCGGGATCTTGGGTGCTTGCCTCCCCGAGTACGTGGCTACGAATTCCGCCACGTCGTGCGCGTCCTTCCCGACCACGATGTTCTGGGGCATGATCGCCCCGGAGAAGCCGCCGTTTTCGATCGCGTACAGGACTCGGATCGCCGGCCGCTCGCAGCGGACGTTGAAGTTCGGACCGTTGTTGAACTGGGCCGTGGACACGTTGGCCGCTGAGCCGAAGGTCGCGGCGTAGGACAACGAGTGACAACCCGCGCAGCGCTGCTGAAAGAGCTCTGCACCATGGTGCAGCGCGGTATCGCTGGTGGGAACGCTGATGCGCTGCGTGCCGCATGCCGCCCCCGCCAGTGCGATCACCACAGTCGCACCCAGCGCGCAAAGGACCCTGAACGGTCGGCTCATGGGCGGGGGATCTTAGAGTTCATTCTGCTTTTACGAGGAGCCGCCGGGAAGGAGGAGAACAGCCGGCACCGAAAGATTGATGGCATCCCCGGCGTCGGCTGGAGACGTTCGCCTCCCACGCCAGCGCGATCGTCTTCCGACGGCGGCAACCAGAGGTCGGCGCCGGGGCCTTCTCTTCATTTGTCGTTCGCCCCGGCGCATGCGCCTTCGGGCTTGCCGCGCGCTCGGCATCCAGCCTCTCTTATTGCGCGGCGCACGAGTCATCCGGCTGCCGGCCGGAACATGTTCCGGCCGGAAGGGTCGGCACATGTGCCGACCCAAGGGGGCGCGCATGCGCGCCCCCATATAGAAATTGCCCATGACCTCGCCCATAGATCCGGAGCTCTTTCGCGAAGTATTCGGGCGGTTTGCGACGGGTGTGGCGGTGATCACCGGCGCCGGGCCTGCGGGCGAGGGCGGCATGACCGCAAATGCACTGTGCTCGCTGTCGCTGGACCCGCTTCTGGCGCTGGTCTGCTTCGAAAACGAGGCGCGGACCCTCCCGATCGTGCGCGAGGCCGGCCGGTTCGGGGTCAACGTGTTGAGCGCCGAGCAGCGCGAACTCGCGGGCGTCTTCGCCTCAAAGCTCCCGGAGCGCCAGAAGCTCGACGGGGTCGCGCACCGGCTCGAGCAGGGCGTCCCGATGATCGACGGGACGCTGGCGTGGGCCGTGTGCGAGCTGCGTGAGCTGATCGCCGGTGGCGACCACACGATCGCGATCGGCGAGGTCATCGCGCTCGGGCTCGGCGACGGCGACCCGCTCCTGTGGTATCGGGGGCGGTATATCGCGCCCGATCTGACAGGGAACTGATCACCCCGTACCGGCTGCCCGCGCCAGCAGCCCCACGATCACCAGCGCCGAGAGCGTCATCACGCCGATCTCGCGCCGCACGATCTCGACCACCACTGCCCGCTGCTCGTCAGGCGCCAGCCTCCCCACCTCCTGGGCGGAGGCGTGCCCGTGTTTGTCGAGCACGAGCTGGGCCGAGGTGGCGCGAAGGCCCTCCGCGATGAAGGAGACCGCCAGCGGCAGCACTCCGTAGAGGACATGCAGGCCAGGGACGTGGCGATGAGTCAGGTAGAAGATTCCGCCGGCGATCGCCTCGACGACCACCGCGACCTGGCTGGCCCGCAGGACTCGCCAGAACGACGGGCTGGGCACCGCGCGCCACCATGCCCAGGCGCCCCAGCAGCCCGCCAGCGCGTTGGACGCGATCGCGGCTATGCCGCAGACGATGTGAACCTCGTTCATCGCTTCGGTGGCCAGGATGACCCGTTGCGCCGGGGAGGCTGGGGGCACTTGACCGACTTGTGGCGCGAAGCACTAAGTAACACTCTGTTACAAGCTACGGGTTCGCGGTGATATAACGGGAAACGGTGCTCCGTTCATACCTTCCCGCGATCGTCTTCGTCGTCCTCGGTGGCCTGGTTGGCGTCACCTTCGCGGTGCTGAACGTGTTCGTCGGGTGGCGCGGCCGGCAACGAGCCGACCCGTCACCGTACGAATGCGGGCTCCCCTCGGAGGTCCAGCACGGGTTCCGTTTCGGGATCAGCTTCTACCTCGTCGCGATGCTGTTCATCCTCTTCGACATCGAGGTCATCTTCCTGTATCCGATCGCAGTCGAGCTGCGGCGGTTCGGCCTTTTCGCGATGTCGGAGACGATCGTCTTCGTCGTGCTCTTGATGGTCGCCTTTGTATACGTATGGCGACGGGGAGCGCTGGAGTGGAAATAAAGCGCGAGCCGCTCGAGGATTTCCGCATCAAGCAGCTCCAGGCCCGCGACATGCTGCGCGGGGATCTGGAAGGCGAGGAGCTCGAACGCTACGTCGAGGAGCGCGTGCTCACAACGACGCTCGACAAGGCCGTCCAATGGGCGCGCGGGAACTCGTTCTTCCCCCTCACCTTCGGGCTGGCATGCTGCGCGATCGAGATGATGACGATCGTCGGGGCCCGCATGGACATTGCACGGTTCGGTTTTGAAGCGTTCCGAGCCTCGCCGCGACAGGCCGACCTGATCATGCTGTCGGGCCGCGTCTCGATCAAGATGGCACCGGTCATCCGCCGCATCTACGACCAGATGCTTGACCCCAAGTGGGCCATCTCGATGGGCGCATGCTGCTCCTCGATGGGCGTCTTTAACAATTACGCCCTCGTGCCGGCCGACAAGTTCATGCCGATCGACGTGCACGTCCCGGGCTGCCCGCCGCGGCCCGAGTCGCTCATGCACGGGATTCTGCTGTTGCGCGACAAGGTCCAGGGCCACGAGCGGGCGGGGTGGCGCGACCGCTACGAGGCACGCGGGACCGAGGAAGTCCTGATCGGCGATGAAAGGGCGGACGACAGCCCGGCGGTGAACGTCTACCAGGCGGGAGACACCGCAGGTGCCTGACGCCACCGGCCTGGAGCTCACCGCCCAGGAGCTCCAAGAGGCCATCCCCTCCTCCATTGTCGGGACCGAGTTCCACCGCGGCCGCACCGCACTGGTCGCCGATCCCGGCAAGACCCACGACGTGCTGGAGCAGCTGCGCGCCAAGGGCTACACGTTCCTGGCCAGCCTGCACGGCGTCGATTACTACCCCGAGGAACCGCGCCTCGGAGTTCTCTATGAGCTGCTCGACATGCGGCGAGTCGATCGCATCTCCGTCAAGGCGAGGGTCTCGACGGCGGAGCCAAAGATACGCTCGGTGACCGATATCTGGATCGGGGCCAACTATCCCGAGCGCGAGGTCTACGACATGTTTGGCGTGGTCTTCGAAGGGCATCCCGACCTGCGGCGGATCCTGATGCCAGAGGACTACGAGGGCTTCCCGCAGCGCCGCGATTTCCCGGTCGGGGGCGAGCCCATCCTGTTCACCTTCAACGAAGAGCAGTCCTACGGCAAGTGGCAGTGAGCGACGGCACCACAACCCAGCTCGGCGACTACCGCAAGCGCGAGGAGTCGATCACGCTCTCGAGCG
>DASRHQ010000078.1:0-7080 GCA_035650455.1 Solirubrobacteraceae bacterium | reverse complement strand
GCGGGAGGTCGGTACGGCTGGTGTGCTGTCCGCTCGCGCTCCACTCGGTCTCGCCATGACGGACGAGGACGATGCGCTCAGGCCCGCTCACACCCTGCCCCTGAGGACGATGCGCTCAGGCCCGCTCACACCCTGCCCCCGACACCGAACCGATCGCCAACACTCAGCTGTCGCTGGCGTCGTACGCTTCGCTTGCGATCAGTTCCTTGGCCCGCGCTTCGTCGTAGCCGGCCGCGGGATGCTCGGCCTCGCAGTGCGAGAGCAGTCTGCGCTCGAGTTCGCCGTCGGTTGCCGCGACGAGCGTCTCCCCGCAGATGTTGCACTCCGTCACTCGCATCGCGTTGCGCTCACTCTAATCCCCCGGTTCGCTCGATCTCATCCACCTTGGCGCGCCTGCGCACGTGGCGCTCTTCCATGGAAACGGTTGCTCCCAGAAAGGCTGCGGCGATCTCGGCAGCGAGCTCTGAGCCAACCACCCTCCCGCCGAGGCAGAGCACGTTTACCCCATCGTGCTCGACTCCCTGGTGTGCGGTGTAGGTGTCGTGGACCGTGGCTGCCCTAATCCCACGGATCTTGCAAGCGGCGACCGATACACCAGCGCCTGAGCCGCAGACGAGGATGCCGCGCTCCGCCTGCCCGGAGACGACTGCCAGTCCCACTTCAAGCGCCTTGTCGGGGTAGTCGATTGGCTCCGGGCGGTCGGTACCGAGGTCGAGTATTTCATGGCCGGCCTGCGCGATCTCGGCCAAGAGCCGCGGCCGCAGTGGGACCCCGGCATGGTCAAAACCTACGGCCACGATCATGAGCTCACCTCGCTCATCGTACGACCCTGATGTGAAGCGTGCTCGAGCTCGTGCACGGCCAGCAGCGCGGCACCGAGTACGCCGGCCTGCGGGCCGTGGCGGGCCAGGCGAACCGTGGTGCGTGTGCCCAAGCCGGGAACGACATATCCAAGCGCGATACGCCTCGCGGGTTCGAGCAGTAGCTCGCCTGCCTGCGCGGCCCCGCCGCCGATCACCACCTCTTCGGGATCGAATGTGTTGATCGCGTTGGCAATTCCGATCCCAAGGCGCTCACCCCAGGTCTCAACTATCCGTTGTGCCGTCGCATCGCCCTCGCGTGCCGCCGCCACGGCATCGGGCCCCAGTATCGCCTCGCCGTGCGCGCGCCGGCGCCCAAGGGCCGACTCGGGGTGAAGCTTGGCCGCCTGCTGGGCAAGCCCGTCCAGGGTGTGTCCGGAAGCGACGAACTCGAGCGACCCCACCTGAGGGAAGTGCGTCGGCGGCTCTGGCACCGATCCCTCGAGATCAAGCCCCACGACCGTGTGTCCGAACTCGCCGGCGCCGCCCGTGGCACCTCTGTAGATTCGCCCGCCGATCACGATGCCGCCGCCCACCCCGGTGCCGACGGTGATCATCACCAGGTCGCGCGCCACCGGGGTGAGATGCTCGTCGTGGGCCTCGGCCAGCGCGGCGACCGTGGCGTCGTTGTCCACAAACACCGGCACGCCAAGGCGCTCCTGCAATACGTTGCGCAGCTCCACGTCGCGTAGGGGCACATTGACCGACGAAACCACGCGGCCGGTGTCGAAGTCGACAACCGACGGCACACCGATTCCAACGCCGTCGAGGTGCTCCGAGCCGTGTTGGGCGACCAGGGAGCAGATCTGAGAGAGGAGCTCATCCGAGCTCGACAGCTCGGTGGAGGCAAGCTCGGATCGGGACAGAGACCGTTCCCGCAGGGTCGCGATCGCGACCTTTGTGCCCCCGAGATCCACGCCGAGCACATTCATTGGCGGATGGGGCGATGATTCTTAGGCTGGCCCACTCGGTACTCCAGTGGCGGCCGCGGGATCGAGCAGCACGGTGATCTCGCTCGCAAAAGGCGCAAGCATCGAGGCCGGCACGCGTGGGTCGGGCTTCGCGTCCGGGCCGAAGGCGGCGGCGACGGCGCCGGCCTTCGACTGCCCCGAGACGAGAAACACGACCCTTTTTCCGCTCCCCAGGATGGGGAGGGTCATCGATACTCGTGGCACGAACGGCTCCAGCCCCGCTTTGTGCACCCCGACCACGCGTCGTTCTCGTACCGAGAGCGTCGGCTGCCTGGGGAACAGCGACGCGAGGTGGCCGTCGGGGCCGAGACCGAGGAGCACGAGGTCGAACTCGGGCGGACCCGCCGCCGCAAGCTCCCGCTCGTATGACTCTGCGGCGGCATCGGGTCCGAGCTCGCCCTCGATTCTGTGGACCGTGGGCTGAGCTCCCGCAAGCCGGTCGAGGAGGGAGTCCTTGACCAGCCCGTAGTTCGAGAGCTCATCGTGTGGCGGTACGCAGCGCTCGTCGCCGAACCACAGCGTCGCTCCGCTCCAGTCGACGCCACTGGCAGCCGCAGTCTCATACGCGGCACGCGGCGTGCCGCCACCGGTCATCACCATGTGCCCGCCTTCCGCCGCTATGGAGCTGAGCAAGGTGGCGCACGCCTGGCCCGGATTCTCGGACACCTCTAAATTCACGGGCACGGGCACCTCAGTGCATCCTCGCTGCGGCCGCCAGGGCCGGTCCGTATGTCGGGTCGCGCAGCAGCGCCTGTCGGACGCCTTCACCGAGGATGCCTGCCTCGCCGCGAGAGTGGCCGAGGACCCGCCAAGTCCGTTCCCGCCCGTCGCGAATGGTATGGGCGCGCAGCCCGCCAGGCCCACGATCCAGCGACAACGAGAAACCGACATCGGAGGAGATCGTTACCCCTCCCAGGCCGGGCGCGTCTTGCTGGACGGGCTCGATTCGCAGCTCGACGTCGCGACTGTCGGCTGCAGCCGTCCCTTCGAAGGTGTCGGAATCGGTGAGGTTCAGCGGGCTCACGTCCCAATCCAGCCGGGAGGCAAGCCAGCCCGCAAGCAGCAACGCGCTCGCGCACGCGCCGGCACTGTGGCGGATGGACAGCCCATTTATCTCCTGAAGCGCGGCACGGCGCCGAGGCGGATCGAAGCTCGCGGCGAGGCGCTCGCGCCAAGGCGTGGTACGCAGCCAGGCGAGGTCGACCACGTAGCTCGAATGGAGCTGCGAGCGGGCGCGCCTGAAGGCATCTGGCGCCTCGGGCTCATCGTCGGAGTCCAAGAGCACGACGTCCGTTAGCTCCGAAAGCGCCTCGAACGTCTGCTCATGGCCGTGCGGCGACCACACCATCGTTGGCAAGTCCGAGACGATGACCGGATCGACGATGGTCTGCAGTCGCTCAAGGTGATCCGGCCCCACGTCGATCTCGACAGTCTCGTGGATGAGGCCGAAACCAGCCGGGTCCTCCGGCTGCTCGTAGCTCATCACCACGCGGGCGTCGAGGGCCGAGCGCGCCGGCTGCACCGCGCACAGAATCGTGCGCGAGGCGTGGTAGCGGCCCACCCGCCGCAGGCGGGTGGCGGTCTCATCTTTGAAGTCGCAGTCGACGACCACGACGAGATTGAGCACCCGCGCCGGGGCGAGCCCCTGGTTGGCAGCATGGCGCATGCGCAAAAGCTCACGCAGCGCCTCATCGATCGCTGCGGGGGTTGTGTCCTGCTCGGTCCAGACGTCGGCAGCGGCGTTGTCGTCAGTGGCGACGGCGTTCATAACCGTCGCCAATCATGGCCCGGCAGCAGCAGCGAGGACGCTGCCGCGGGGCCTGCGGAGCCGGCAGGGTACTGTCGGATCGGGGACCTGGTGTCCTCGCGCCACGCTGTCAGGACCGGGTCGATGATCCCCCACAGCGCCTCGATCTCGTCGTTGCGGGTGAAAAGCGTGGCGTCGCCGCGCATCGCGTCCAGGATCAGCCGCTCGTAGGCCTCCGGTGACTGGGACATAAAGGACGTGCCGTAGTGGAACTCCATGTTGACCGGGCGGATCCGCAGCCGGGGTCCTGGAATCTTGGCGCCGAGCGAGATCGAGACCCCTTCGTCCGGCTGGACCATCAGAACGAGCTGATTCGGCGTGACGCCGACCGAGCCCTCGCTGCGTAACGCCAGGTGCGGCACCGGCTTCAGCGTGACGGCGATCTCCGTGACCTTGCGCGAGAGGCGCTTGCCGGTGCGCAGGTAGAACGGCACCCCAGCCCAACGCCAATTGGAGATCCCGAGTCGAAGCGCCGCGTACGTCTCGGTCCTCGAGTGAGGGTCGACGCCCTCCTCCTGACGATAACCCGGGACTTGCTCGCCCCCCGAGACGCCGGCGCTGTACTGAGCGCGAAGCGCGATCTTGCCGACCTCGCGCGGCTTGGGCTGAGGAATTGACTCGAGCAGCTTGACCTTCTCATCGCGCAACCGGTTTGCCTCGAAGGAGGCGGGTGGCTCGATGGTCAGCAGTGCCAGCAGTTGAAGCATGTGGTTCTGAACGAGGTCGCGCAGTGCCCCGGCGTGCTCGTAGTAGGAGGCACGACCTCCGATGCCTATGTCCTCGGCGGCGGTGATCTGGACGTTGTCGATGTAGTTGCGGTTCCAAACAGGCTCAAACAGGGCGTTGGCGAAGCGAAACGCGAGCAGGTTCTGGACCGTCTCCTTGCCGAGGTAGTGGTCGATCCGGTAGACCTGGTCTTCCTCGAAGACGTCGAGCACTGTGGCGTTGAGCTCCCGAGCGGAGTCGAGGTCGTATCCGAACGGCTTCTCGATCACGATCCGCGTGTCCACCCCCTCGGTCCGCGCGAGATCTGCTTCCCCGAGCGCACGGGCGATGACTGGGAAGAACTGTGGCGCGGTGGACAGGTAAAAGATGTGGTTCAGCGGCTGCCCGTCCTGCTCCTCGAAGTCCTGCAGGGTTTGCGCGATCCGCCGGTACACGTCCGCATCATCGAACGAGCCCGAGAGGTAGCGGATGTCGGAAAGCAGCCCGTCGAGCACATCTGGATCCGGTTTGGTGCGGGAATAGCGCTCGATCGAGCCACGAGCGACTTCGCGAAACTCGTCGTCGGAATGCGGCGAACGCGCTATTCCGATCAGCTCAAAGCGCTCGGGTAGCGCCCCCTCGTGGGCCAGGTTGTACAGAGCCGGCAGGATCTTGCGGTGGGCGAGGTCGCCCGTGCCACCGAAGATCGTGATCGCGGTGGGACGGACCGGTAGCCGCTCGAGCCCCGCGACCAGCGGGTTGTCCTCCTCGTGTACGGCGGGCTGGACGCTTGCTGTGGCCACGACTCCTTGCCTTAAACGAGCAGTCCCGCGATCCGCTCGGTGAGCGCACGAACCGCCGCGGCGGGGTCGCCCTCGAGCTTGACCCGCTCGGCCGGCAGTCCGTGTGAGCGCAGCGTCTCGATCTCACCCGCCGCCTGGGTCGCGATCAACTTGCCAAACGAATAGCCCGCGCCGGGGATGTCGGCGTCTGCCCTTGCGTCGGACACCAGCTGCAGGAAGCGCCCGTTCGGCGGGCCGCCCTTGTGCAGCTGTCCCGTCGAATGCTGAAATCGCGGGCCGTAGCCGAATGTCACCGCTGCCTTGGTGGCGTCCCGGATCACCGCGCGAAGCTCGGCGACGGCGGAGTCCAGCTCGTCTGAATACGGCAGATAGCCCAGGATCGCGACGTACGACGGCGGCTCGGCGTCTGCCAGCAGGGCGCGCAGCGCGTCGTCGGAAGCCTCCCCGACCAAGGGGATTGAACCTGAGTCGAGTACGCGGGCGGTGTTGTCCTTTGCCTCTTGGACGTTGGGCTGGTCGAAGGGGTTGATCTCAAGCGCCCAGCCCGCCACCGCGACGGCAAACTCGGAAAGGAAAAAGATCCGCCCCAGGTCGGGCGCGCCGTGAGTGGTCACGGTCAGGGTGGGGTGACCAGCGTCGGCGAGCCGCTCCATCGCTTCGTCGACCTCCTGGTTTGACTGCTCTGGGTTGCGCAGGTGGATGAACACGCGGTCGGAGCCGTAGGACTCGGGCGGCCCCAGCGGCTCGTCGGCGACGGGCAGCATTCCGCGTCCCTGCTTGCCGGTCGACTCCGCCACCAGCTGCTCGACCCACAGGCCGAAGCTTTCGATCGGCTCAGAGACCAAGAAGGTAAGCTTGTCGCGGCCCTGGCGCGCCAGCTCGCCCAGCACGGCACCCAGCCACAGTCCCGAGTTGGACTCGCTTGAGTCGTAGTGCGCACAGTTCTGCTCCGCGACTTGGCAGCGGTGAAGGAGCGCCTCGATCCCCACCCCCATGAGCACCGCCGGCACAAGCCCGAACAGCGACAGCACCGAGTAGCGACCGCCAATCTCCGGCGTGTTCAAGAAACAGTGGCGCAGGCCCTCGTCGTGTGCGATCCGCTCGAGTGGGCTGCCCGGGTCGGTGATGACGACGAACTGCTCGGGGCGGCACAGCGATGAGAAGTAGCGGTAGTGCGAGATCGTCTCGACGGTGCCGCCGGACTTCGAGGAGACGATGAATAGGGTCCGCTCGAGGTCGACCGAGTCCTTGACGCCCAAGACCACGTCGGGGTGGGTGGAGTCCAGAACCGTTAGCTTCAGGCCCCTCGCCCGGTCCTTGAACGACCTCCTGATCACCTCGGGGCCCAGCGACGACCCGCCCATACCCAGGAGCACCGCGTCGGTGAACCCTTGCTCACGGCATCGGTCGGCGAAGCGGTGAAGCTCGGGCGCCGATTCGAGCATCGGCTCGGAGACCGTCAGCCATCCGAGCCGGTCGGTGATCTCCGGGACGCCCGGACCGCCCCATAGCGAGGGATCATGGCGCCAGACACGCATGGCCACCGTCTGATCCAGCGCCTGCTTGACCCGCGTCGCGACCGCGTGCTCCAGATCGGTCGGGATCTCGGCCTGGATCGTCGGCGGACGGCCCGTCACGACAGCGGCGCTTTGCTCCTCGATCCCGGCGAGCAGGCGCCTCATCGCCTCGTGGAACTGCTGCACCCCGTCGACCAGCAGCTCGTCGGTGACCTCCCGCAAATCGATGCCGGCATTCGCGAGCGCTTCCAGGTCCTCGTCGGGGTCCCGCTCGGCGGTACCCGGCGTGATGTTTCCGTGGTCGGCCACCGCCATCATCGTCTGCAGCGGCATCGTGTTGACCGTGTGCGGTGCGATCAACTCATCCACGTACTTGGTGTCGGGATAGGCGGGATTCTTTGTCCCGGTCGACGCCCA
>DASRHQ010000077.1:0-7165 GCA_035650455.1 Solirubrobacteraceae bacterium | reverse complement strand
CCGCCAAGGCCTACCTCGAACGCAAACAAGCCGAAGGCAAAAGCCGCCGCGAAGCCCTCCGCTGCCTCAAACGACAACTCGCCCGAACCATCTACACCACCCTCAAAAACCAGCCGCTATTGACATAGGAGCAGCACTGGGACACGCTGTGACTGCCTCCCCCGCGAGTCCTCAAGCCGCGCGCGGTTCGCGCCGATACGGCCTCTATGGCGGAACCGTCGAGTGATCTCCCGTCGCTGCCGACGCCTGAGAACAAGCAGTACAACGAGCAGAGCTTCGAGGCCGAGTTCGGGATACAGGCGACTGAGGCGATCGAGCGCATCCGGAATGGCGAGGGAGTACTAGAAGTGTTCACGCCTCGCGTCCACTGGGGCAAGGTGCCAGCGCCACTCGCCGCCGACCCGCAATACCTGCGACTCGCCTCCTCCAGGTGGGGTGTCAGAGGTTACGAAGCGATGTTCGCCGCCCTCGGTTTCCTGGCTCTGTCCAAGTTCGGACACACCCACGTGCTCGGCTTCGCCGGAGCATGGGCGGCCGCCGTTGTGGCGCTCTGGTGTGTCGGCAGGATGTTGGTGTATCGCCGTCGAGCGAGGCATGTCGCTTCGACGCCGAGCCGCCTCTAGCGCCTGGAGACCGAACTTCGCCACGCGACATTCCCGAGCACTGGCCCAGCCGAGGCCTAGCTAGTGAGGGTGTGGCAGTATCGGCGTCTCCCGGCTCGGGCGGCGGCGCTCGGTGTGCAGTGTGCTCACGCTGAAATCCACGCGCATGACGCCGGAAGTGCGGAAGCAGATGTGCGCTGCCATGAAGAGGGCCGGCATTCCGCACCACCGACCCCTCATGTAGACGATGAAGCCGGGAAACTGACGCGGGCACTAGCCCGTCTAGCCGAGGCAGTTATCCAAGCCCTTGATTACCGCCTCCTCGCCCGAGTTTGGATCACCGCTAGTCGTCCCCGCGAGCGGGTAATTGGGGTCGGTGTAGACGGAAAGGACGCCGTTGCCGCCAGGGTGGGCAGAGGCCGTGGCTTCACAAAGGTTGTAGACGTAGGTGACGATGCTGTTGAAGTTGCTCGGGCTCGGATCCGCACCGCCGGTCCCGGTTACCTTTTTGAGGAGAGGGGTCAGTTTGATCGTGCCGGCATAAGTGGACGTGCTCGGATTCCAATCGCCGTTAGTCCAATAGCTGTCCACATCTCCCGCATCACTGGAATAGAGCTCGGCCATGAAATGGGAGACGCCTTGAGACGGAGAGACCGGCGTCCATGGGCCTGGAGACATGTATTCGGCGAAGAAGTGGCCGCTGCCGTAATGGTTTACACCGTAGTTCGCGCAGGTGTTCACATCCGTCTGAACAGTGCCGTCGTTCGCGTGGGTGTCATCGAAGTAGAGGTTTGGCCCGCCGGCATTGATCTTGAAGACACCCTGAATCAGGCGACACTGCGTTGCGTAGTTATCGGAAGGAGCGAGCCTCTCATATGACCAGCACCCGGGGGCGGGGTCGGTGTAGTCGGCGGGATCGGTGGTGTAGCTGTAGTCGTCGAAGTAGACGGTTACGGTGTTCCCGCATCCGCCCTCGCACTGCGTAGGACCGCAGAAGCTCGGCGGCGGCGCGGCCGGGGCTGCAGCCCCGAGGACAAGAGCGGCCATCCCTAGGAGGCACGCGACCGTCAGGAGACGCCCAAGGCGCCGCGCGCTGACCCGACCCATCGCGTCATGAAGCATGAGGCAATCTAGAGAGTTGTAAAAACAAAAGTCAAGGGCTAGCGGCTTTCGAGATCGACATCTAGTCTCGCTACGGTGGGCGCAATTGCGAACCCTTCGCGCCACGCCGGGCGGCACGGTTCGATCCGGTGCGGAGTCGGGCCGAGTATCATCGGATTACTCGTAGTGCTCGGCAGCTTGGCGTCCGCAAATACCACCACGGCGAACGCGGCAAGCAGCCAGGATCATGGCGTTCTCTTCTCGCACGCTCCTCTCAGCAGTCCGAACGGGGAGTCGTACGGCGGCAACCTCTATGTCTGGACTCCGGGGCACGTTCCACGGTCGCTGACTTCCGACACTGACCCACGAGACCAGGCGCAGTGGTCGCCCAACGGGAACGAGATCGCCTTCACGATGAGTCCTAGCTGGAATGGGCAGGGGTCGGTCTCGGACGCCCCGACAATCGAAGTCTTCACGACTCGGTCCGACGGGGACAATGCGCTACAGCTGTCGAAGGACGGGGAGACCGGCGGACCCGCCCCTGGCGCCGACGCGACGAGTGGCCCGATCTGGTCTCCGAATGGACGGCAGATTCTCTTCGCCCGTGAGTTCGCCGACCGCCCCGGCCAAATGGTCGTTGTGTCGGCGCTCGGCGGCACGGAGACGACGTTGCACCCGGTCAGTCGCGGTAGCGATGGCGCATACTGGTGGCAGCCGAATGGGATCGGGTACGTCGTGTACACAGCTGACAACTCAAGCCCATCGCATCAAGCGGCCCCGTCCCGCCTCGAGCTCCTTAATCCGAATACAGGGCGTTCGAAGACACTTGCGAGGGTCAACCTTGCCGGTAAGCAGATCCTTACTGCCGTCTGGTCTGCGAAGACCCGCCGCGTGGCCATGATCGTGCAAACGATCAACTCAGGCGAAACGAGCATCACGACCTATTCGGAAGCGGGGCGCAAGCTCGCAAGCTTCCGCACGCTCGTGCCCAAGCCTCACTGGCAAGCCTGCGGGCTGAGCTGGTCTCCGGACGGAACTCAGTTCGTGGTGGCGTTCTACCCAGGCAGGCTTCCCTACCCGGCCCGCTATTACGAGACTTACGAAGTCCGGACGAACGGCACGCACTGGAAACGGCTCCCAGTGAACCCTTCGACATGCTCGGTTAGTTGGCACTGAGCGCGGCCAGTCTCTAGCCACCTAGCCTACGATCAGGACGATCGCAAGGATGGCCACGCCGCCAGCGCCGCGCAGCCAGGCAGCCCCGTCGAACGACCGCGCCGCCGTTCTCCGAGCGCTCCCGCCGATCCGTTCCAACCGCTAAGCCTCATCAGGGGACATTCCCGAGTACTGGCCCAGCTGAGCGGCGCGTAGATTTCGTGGTTGGACGCGCGGCTTGCGGCGTATCACCCGGGCTGGCCCGACCTCTACGAGCAGGAGGTCGCGGGTTTGATCGCTGCTCTGGCTCCGGCCCTCGCTGCCGAACACGTTGGGAGCACGTTCGTGCCAGGTCTCGCTGGGTGGTGATTTGGCGCCCAGTTGGCGCCTTGCATTTGGCCCGTTACGGTCGGTTGGGGTAAACAAACCGACCCGCTCAGGGAGTCGGATGATGTAGTGGGTGTTAGAGGCGCTCAGATCGGTGAGCTGGAGGCGCTCTACCGGGGCTCTTTGCCTCGGTTCGTCCGAACGGCGTCTGCGATCGTCGGGGACGAAGCGGGTGGACGAGATGCGGTGCAAGACGCCTTCGTTCGCGCGGTGCGTCAACGCGGGACGTTTCGACAGGAGGTCGCGCTCGAGGCCTGGGTCTGGCGGATCGTCGTCCACTCCGCGCTCGATCTGCGAGCCAACCGTCACCGGGAGCCTGTTGACGGTCCTCTCGTCGACGAGTTCGCCGGCAACGGAGTGCCGGAGGCGGATGTAGAGGTTCGTGCCTGGGTCGCAGCTCTGCCGGAGCGGCAGCGGCTGGCTGTTTTCCTGCGCTATTTCGCGGGGCTGGACTATCGCGGGATCGCGGCGGCGCTTGAGGTTGAGGTGGGCACGGTGTCAGCGACGTTGAGCGCGGCGCACGCGGCGTTGCGTCGTTCATTCCAGGAGGTGCAGCGATGATCGATGTCGAGCCCGTGATCGAGCAGTCTTTCGGCCGGTTGTGGCCGGTGCCGAGCGTGGATCCGGACTGGGACACGGTGGTCGCGCGGGCCGGGGTGCGTTCCCGGCCAGTGCTCAAGCGCAGGGGCCTTGCGCTCGCTCTGGTTGCGGCCGCGGTGATCGGTGTTCTCGCTGCGACGCCGATCGGTGCAGCGATCGCGCACTCGATCTGGAGTTTCCCGGCTTGGCTGAACGGCCACCCGGGCACTCCCGCGTCGACGCAGGCGCAGAAGGAGTTCGAGCGCGGCAACGCTCGCAGTTGGACGGCCTTCCCGAAGGGAACTCGGCTGCGGCAGCTGATTTCCACCCACCGAGCCGGCTCCGCCTTCACGCTCTACGGTTTCCGCTCCGGCGACGAACTGTGTCTGCGTCTTGTCGTCACTGGCGTTGCCAGTGGCACTTCGACCGGCTGTGCGCCGCTCAGCGACCTGCGCTCCCGGCCGACGCCTGTGATCCCGGTCGAAGTCGACGACATCGGCTTCGGTCTCGTCCGTGGCGCGCACGGCTTCAAGTGGGTCCATGTCCACGGGAACCGCTACACGGTCGCGCGGGCGGGCGTGACGTTCGGCATCGTCGCCGACGGCGTCCGCAGCGTTCACCTGCGCTCCACTGACGCGACCCGTCGTGCGGTTGTCGCCAACAACGCCTTCCTGCTCGCCGTCTCGGAGCCGAAGACGGGAGCTCGTGTCGAGCGGATCACCGCGACGACGACGAACGGACACACCTACCGGGTTCCGTTCGCACCGACTCCGTTCGCAACGAGCCCGAGAACGACTGCCCCAGGCGGGACGTTGCACGGCCCCACCAGGGTGCAGCGCGTGCTGCACTCCGGCAGCATCTCCTGGCTCACTCGGAGCGAGCCGCGGGGCACTCCTTTGCCCCGTCACTTCCCGAACGCACTCTCGGGCACCCGCTCGAAGCTCGTCTACGGGCGGCTGATCCAGCCCGACCCGCATAGCCCGCTCCGCGTCTCGGTTGCCCTCTATCGACTGCGAAGCGCTCCGGCCTATACCCACCTCCACCCGGGGCTAGAGGTCTGCTACTTCATCGTCGAGGGCCGCGGTGCTGGCGGCGGCTGTCTGCCGCTCGGCACAGGATTCCGGCACGAGCCTTTCTCTATGGGCGGAAGCCAGGGTCTCGGCAGCGACCAGTACGAAACGATCGGCGGGATCGCCAGCGACCAGGTCGCGCGGATCCGGATCTTCTACGGCGACGGCGGCACGCTCTTGGTGCCCGTGCGAGACAACGCCTTCGCCGCGCTCGTTTCCCGGACGCGCTTCCCGATCCGCGTCGTCGCCTACGACTCGTCGTCACGAGTCATCGGTGTCGAAACGCCTGCGGGCAGCTGACCAACTGGCTGAGAGCGCGGGCGTGCTTGCGGGCCGCGTCCTTCTCGCCAAGAAGTTCGGAGCTTTCCCGCAGAGCGCTGAATAGGCCACCCCCTGCTCAAATGACAATCCCGAGCGCTGGGCTACGTCAGCGGCCGGCATTCCAGAGCGCGCGGGCGAGCCACCGACGGTTGTCGTGGGCGCGGCCGCTCCCGCTTAGGTGAGGAGCTGTCCGAAGGCTTGTTCCATTTGTTGGCGGGTGTGTTCGGCGTGTTCGGCTTGGGCGTATTGGTGGGCGTAGATGCTGAGGGTGATGGCGGGGTTGGCGTGGCCGAGGATGCGGCTTAGGTAGGCGATGCTGGCGCCTTGGCTGATGAGGGCTGAGGCGGCGAGGTGGCGGAGGTCGTGCCAGCGGAGGTGGGGGAGGCGGGCGGTGGTGAGGGCTTTGTTGAGGCCGCGGCGGGTGATGTTGCGGTGGTCGAGGTGGTGGCCGGTGTTGGTGGCGAAGACGTAGTCGGTTGCCTTGGCGTGGCCGTTGGCGAAGGCCGTCTGTTTGTGGGTGGCGAGGAGTCGGGTGAGTGAGGGTGGGATGGGGATGTCGCGTTTGGCGGCGTTGGTTTTGGGTTGGACGAGGTTGCCGTTTCGGTCGAGTTGGTGGCGGACACGGATCAGGCCTTCTTTGAGGTCGATGTCGTGCCAGGTGAGGCCGAGGGCTTCGCCTTGGCGGATGCCGGTGAGGACGGAGAGGGCGATCAGGGTGCGGTAGCGGTCGGGGGTGGAGGCGATCAGCCGTCCGATCGCTTCGCGGTCGAGGTTGGGGAGTTCGCGGCGGGTCGCGGTTGGTCGTTCGTCTTTTTCGAGGCGTTGGACGGGGTTTGCGTGGATGTGGCCGCGTCGGGTGGCGTGGCCGAGGACGCGGCTGACGGCGACGAGGACGCCGCGGATCGTCCAGCCCGCGAACGGCTTGCCCTGTACCCGGACGAGGCGGTCGTCTCGTTGGCGGTAGCGCCAGCCGGCTTCCATGTCGGCGATCAAGTGGGCGATGTCGTCGACGCTGATCGTGCTGAGCTGGCGGTTGCCGAGGCGGGGGTAGATGTGTTGGCGCAGGTAGGCGCCGTAGAGGCGATGCGTGCTCGAGCGGAGGCGGGGTTGTTGTTGGGTGAGCCATTCCTCGGCGAACTCCTCGAGGGTGACTTTGCTGACGGTGAGTCGTTCGCCGGAGGCGATGCGGGTGACGAGCTCGGCTCGTAGGAGGCGGGCTTCGGTGAGGGTGTCGGTGGTGCGCCAGCGGGGCCGCCGGTCGGAGTCGTAGAACATGACTTCGTAGCGGCTCTCGCCGGAGCGGGTGATCCGCTTGTAGATGCCGCGCTCGACGCGGCTGCGCTGCCGGTGTGTCCCGTACCTGCTTGTCGTCGCCGTCATAGCTGGCTGCCCAGACGCCGTGTGTGTTGTCGAGGCGGCCACAAGCTAGCTCTGTCTGGGAGCTGAAAGCGAGTCGCGGCTGGCGATGCGGAAAGCGGCCATCCAGTCGTCGAGGTCGCGCCGGCGGAACAGGACGCGGCAGCCTTTGTCTTCCTGGTGGAAGGGGATCCGGCGGTGGGCGACCTGCTTGCGGAGGCGTTGCGGGCTGACGTCGAGGTAGCGGGCGGCGGTCTCGATCGCCATCCACTCCGGCCACTCCTCGACGTCCGCTGAGCGGAGGGCGGGGAGGAGGCGCTCGGCGACCGCCGTGGCGATCGCGTCGACAAGCTCGTCGGGGATCGTCAGGCGGAGGTCGCTCACGGTGTGACCTCGTTGCCCCAGGCTGTCCAGCCGGGCCTCTTCTTGCCGCGGGCGAACAGCTCGAGCCGGGTCGCGCCCGGGTACATCCGCTCGATTAGCTCGTAGAAGCATGCTGGTTTCGCAGAGTGGCGGCTGCGCGGCGCTTCGATGACGGAGTCGAAACAGTGGAGTGGGACGGGGTAGTTGCCCTTGATTGCGATCAGGAGCTTT
>DASRHQ010000076.1:0-54052 GCA_035650455.1 Solirubrobacteraceae bacterium | reverse complement strand
GCGGGTCGGCGGGCGGGGGCGTGGGTGGACCGGGGGCGGGAGCGTGGGCGGACCGGGGCGGCTGCGCGGACGCCGCGCGTTGGGCGGGCGGGTGCGCGGACGCCGCGCGTTGGGCGGGCGGGTGCGACCGGGAGCCGCGGGCGGACGGGTGGGGGTGCTTGCGGGGCGGGCGGCACGGGCGCGGGTGGACAGCCCGGTACACCGCTCCGCGCGCAGAGCTCCTGCAGGCGGACATGAGCGACCCCACCCCGGCTCACCCTCGGAGGCGGGGTCCGTGGTGTCCGCATACCGGACATGACGGACCTCACCCTCAGCCGAGCGCGGGGGTGGGGTCCGTGGTGTCCGCCTGATGGCCGGCGCGCATGGGCGCCGGGCCGGGCCGGCAGATCATTGGCCGAGCGGGGCCGGCACGTCGTGCCGGCCCGAACTACTACTTGACCTCGACGGTGGCCCCGGCCTCTTCGAGATCGGTCCGGAGCTTGTTGGCCTCGTCCTTGTCGATCCCCTCTTTGACCGGCTTGGGAGCCTCATCGACCAGGGCCTTTGCCTCCTTGAGGCCGAGACCCGTGGCCGCGCGGACCACCTTGATCACCTGGATCTTCTTGTCGCCGGCCGCCTGAAGCAGCACATCGAAGGCCGTCTGCTCCTCGGCGGCCTCGCCCGCACCGTCGGTGGGGGCGGCGGCCGGAGCCGCTGCGGCGACCGCCGTCGCAGAGACGCCGAAGGCCTCTTCGAGCGCCTTGATTCGCTCGGAGAGCTCAAGTACCGAGATGTTCTTGAGCTCGTCGATCCATTCCTGCGTTGTTGTCATCGTTCCTCCTTATCCGCCGGATTGCGCCTCGTCCGACGGCTCATCCGTTTCAGGTTCGCTTGGGCCGGACTCGACTTGGTCCGGCGAAGTTTCAGTCGGGGCTTGCTCAGCCTCGGGCTCCTCGCTCGAAGCCTCAGACACAGCCTGCTCAGCCTCCGGCTCCTCACTCGAAGCCTCAGACACAGCTGGTTCCGCTTCAGGCTGCTCGGCCGAAGCCTCCGCGGCCGGTGGCTCGGCTTGCGCCGGCGTTCCACTGACCAATCCCTGGTCGGCGACCTGCTGAAGCTGGATTGCGACCCCTGCGATCAGCGCGTTCAGGGTCCGGGCAAGGCCGGCCAGCGGCGAGGCCACGGCCCCAACGAGTTGCGCATGAAGAACCTCCCGCGCGGGGAGACGGGCGATCGCGCGAATCTCCTCGGCGCTCAGCGCGGTCCCGTTCATGATCCCGCCCTTGAACTCGAGCATCCGCAGCGTGCGGGCGGTGTCGTTCAGAGCCTTCGCTGCGAGGGCGGCGTCGCCCTCTACCAGCGCGAGGGCGGTCGGCCCCTCAAGCAAGGGCTTGAGCTGCTCGGCGCCTGCCTGCTCAGTCGCGCGCTCAGTGAGCGAATTCTTGACCACCCGGAAGGTCGCGCCGGCGTCGTGCAGCCTCGCACGGAGGTCCGCCGCTTGTGGCACCGAGAGGCCCCGATAGTCGACGGCGAAGATCGCGTCGGCGGCCTCGAGTTGACGGGCGATGTCTTCTACTACAGCTGCTTTCTGGTCTCTGTTCATAGTTGTCTCACACTGACGCCCGCACGATGGCGGGCGTCGAAATCATGAGCGCTCGGGCGCTCGCTTCGGGCTCCGCCTACTCCGGGCTTACGTTCAGGGCCGCCGGAGGTCTCGGGCTTGGCTCGTCTTGAAGATCGTGATCAGTCTAGGCCGCGGCGAGCTCCTCGACGATGTCGCGGGTGCGCGATGGATCCACTTTGATCCCCGGACCCATCGTGCTGGCAAAAGTAACCGAGCGAATGTAGCGCCCCTTCGCGGCGGCGGGCTTGGCCCGGATCAGCTCCTCTATCACCGCGGCGTAGTTCTCGAGCAGACGCCGCTCGTCAAAACCGGTCTTGCCAATCACGAGGTGGACGATCGCGTGTCGATCGGTCCGGTACTCGACCTTGCCCGCTTTCGCCTCCGAGACGGCCTTGCCGATGTCGGTGGTCACCGTGCCGACCTTGGGATTGGGCATCTTGCCGGCAGGGCCGAGGATGCGGCCGAGGCGTCCCACAACGGGCATCAGGTCGGGGGTTGCAATGGCGACGTCGAAGTCGTCAAACCCTTCCCGAATGCGGTCGGCGAGGTCATCCGCTCCCACCACGTCGGCTCCTGCGTCCTCTGCTTCGCGGGCCTTGTCGCCCTGGGCGAAGACTGCAACCTTGATGTCTTTCCCCACACCATTGGGAAGCGCGACGGTCCCCCGCAGCTGCTCGTCGGCATGGCGAACATTCAGCCCGGTCCGCACATGGACCTCGACGGACTCATCGAACTTGGCCCGTTTTAGCTCCTTGACAAGTGAGATCGCTTCGCTAGGAGAGTATTCGTGCTCTCGATCGAGCTTCTCCCTGGCTTCCTGGTAGCTCTTTCCGCGTCGGCTCATCAGCTTCTCCTCGAACTTACGAAACGTCCACGCCCATCGAGCGCGCGGTGCCGGCGATGATCTTCACGGCGGCGTCCACGTCGCGGGCATTGAGGTCCTTCATCTTCTTTTCGGCGATCTGCCGCAGCTGATCATGGGTAATCGTGCCCACCTTCTCTCGATTCGGCTCGGCGGATCCTTTCTCGAGCGAGAGGGCCTGCTTGATCAACACCGCCGCGGGCGGACTCTTGGTGACGAACGTGAACGAACGATCCTCGTAGACCGTGATCACCACTGGGATTACGGTGCCCGCGTCGCCTTGGGTCTGGGCGTTGAACGATTTGACGAATTCCATGATGTTGACGCCGTGCTGGCCAAGGGCCGGTCCGACGGGCGGCGCCGGGCTCGCCTGACCCCCCACCGCCTGCAGTTTGATCTGGGTGAGGACCTTTCTCATACCTTCTTCACCTGGTCGAAGCCGACCTCGACAGGCGTCTCGCGCCCGAAGATTGAGACGAGCACCTTGAGCCGCTGAGCATCTTCGTTTACCTCCGAGATCTCACCGGAGAAGTCAGACAACGGTCCTGAGACCACCTTGACGGATTCCCCGATACCGAATTGCGCTCGGCTCCGCGGCCTGACCTCAGCCTCGCGGTGCAGCAATCTGTTGACCTCGTCCTGCGTCAGCGGTACCGGCTCGTTGGAAGCACCCACGAACCCAGTCACCCCTGGCGTGCCCTTGACCAGCGTCCACGAGTCTTCGCTCAGATCCATATTCACGAGGACGTAACCGGGCATCGTGCGCTTTTCGACCATCACCTTCTGGTTGTCTTTCATCTCAGACACGGTTTCGGTGGGCACCACGATCTGGCGCACCGCGCGCTGCTGACCGAGCGAGACGATGCGGTGCTCGAGATTGTGCTTGACCTTCTGCTCGTGCCCTGAATAGGTATTGACTACGTACCAACGAAACATGTCTTTTTAGCCTTGTCTTGAAAACTTAGCGGGATCGGGGCGAGGGTGCCGAAGGGGATATGTGCTGCGCAGTAGGCGCCGAAGGACCGACGCGGAAGCGCTGAACTTCGCGTCGCCCTTAGAAGTGGCCTTTGAGAATGAAGCTGACGACCTTGCTCGCGACGAGGTCCGCAAGGCCGAGGAAAACGCTCGCCACGATCACGAAGCCGATCACGACTCCCGTCGCCTGCATGACCTGGCGGCGATCGGGCCATTGCACCCGTTGAAGCTCGCGCCAGCTTCCCTCGAGGAAGCCCAGGAGCCGCGCCCCGAGCCACGGCCGCGGAGCGGCCACAGTCGATGCGGTGGCCGGCACCGGTGTGCTGCGCGCATCGACCGAGCCACCCGGCTCGGCCTCGGCGGCCTCGGGTTCGGCCTCCAAAGTGTCCTCATCAGGAGTGTCTTGGAGGGGCGCCTCGAGCCGGCTCGCGGTTGCCAGCTGCAATTCCGCGAGCTCCACATCGGGCGTCGCATGCTCGATCGGATCCGGCGCGCCGTCTTCGGGCTCGCTGCCGGAGATCGGAACCGGCGTGCCGAAGGCGGCCGTCGGCTCCGAGCGCTCTTCGCGCTCTTGTGCGCCGTCCAGCGGACGACGCTCTCGGCCGCGGCCGCTCGCCACGGGCTGGGCCTGGCGCACCCGCCGCTCTTTTGCGCGTTTGCGGTTACGAGCCACCGTTCAAATCAGCGCGTTTCCCGATGAGACGTATGACGCCTGCACCAGCGGCAATATTTCCGCAGCTGTATCCGCTCCGGGTTGTTGCGCTTGCTCTTATTTGTCTGGTAGTTCCGGCGCCGGCACTCCTCGCAGGCGAGGGTCACGGCGATCCGAATGTCTCCGCGGGCCATCGAGTTGTCCGTCTGGTCGTGGTCGTGGTCGGGTCATCCGCCCCGGTGCGGCGCACGCATAAGCGCGCCCACCCGACGGTAGCGCCAGTTTAGCGCCCATGGGCTGACGTCCCTCGAGTTCTCAGTGTGCGACCAGCTCGACCGGCGCAAGCGTCAAGGTGATCAAACGCGCGCCGCGCAGGACCCGCATCGACACAGAGTTACCGATCGCGGCCTCGGTCATCGCACGCTGAATGTCGTCTACCGATGCCACACGGGCACCATCGAGCTCGACGACCAGGTCCTCGATGCGCAGCCCAGCGTGCTCCGCGGGACTGTCAGCGGCGACCTCCACTATCTCCACCCCCGCAGAGCGTCCCAGCTGCGCCCGGGCATGTGGTGGCAGCGGGCGGGGACCCGCGGCAATGCCGATGTAAGCGCGCCGCACCCGGCCGTGGCGCATCAGCGAGCCGATGATCTGTCGGGTTGCCGGATTGATAGGGACGGCCAGACCGAGCCCAACGCCGGCAACCGCTGTGTTCACGCCAACCACACGTCCAGTGCTGTCCACCAAGGCGCCGCCGGAGTTGCCCGGATTTAGTGCCGCGTCGGTCTGGATCACGTTGTCTATGTAGCGGACGGTGCGGCCCGCGCGGGCGGGTAGCGAGCGGCCAAGCGCCGAGACCACTCCCGCCGTGACCGACCCCGCGAAGCCGTTCGGGTTGCCAATCGCCACGACCAGCTGGCCGACTCGCAGCCGTTGCGCTTCGCCCAGCACGGCCGGAATCAGCGAATCCCCTTCGGCGCGCAGGACTGCCAGGTCCGAGAGTGGGTCTACACCGGCGATCTCAAAGCCCAACTCGCGCCCGTCCGGGAAAGTGGCGCGACCTCCTCGTCGCCGATCCGACGGTCCCCGCGAGGACACCACGTGCGCTGAGGTGAGCAGGAACCCATCGGGCGTAAGCACCACGGCGCTCCCAGCGCCGGCCGGCACGTTGCCCACGCGGGTGCGGCGCGTTATCCGGAGGTTGGCCACCGACGGGGCTAGTCGCTCGGCCACCTCAACGACGATGCGGGAGTACGCGTCCAGCGCTTCTGCGCCCGCGGGATCGGACCTGCCGTTGTCCGTCATCGGCATCGCCCGTGTACCTAAAAGCGGACCGAAAGCTGACGCTCCTCGAGCGCACGGAGCACCGTGAACTCGAGCTCCCCACCGGGTGTCGCGCCGTCGAGGACCTCGTACAGCGTGTCGATGCGCTCCACAGGCTGGTCGCCCGCGGCCACGATCAGATCCCCGCGCTCGATACCCGCGCGTTCGGCGGGACTATCCGACTCCACCGCTCGAACGAGTATGCCGTCGTGCTCAGGCAGTCCCACGGCTGTCCGCAGGCGCCGGGCGACGCGTGGTGGAGCGACGGCCACGCCAAGCCGAACCCGGGCCGCGGGCTCGCCCCTGGAGAGCGCATCCACTCTCTCACGCACGGAGCCGTCAACGGGGATGGCCAAGATCAGGCCGCCGTCGACACGCACCGCGTTGATCCCAAGCAGCCTTCCATCGAAGTCGATCAGCGGACCGCCTGACGAGCCGCGCGGAAGCCGAGCCGTGTGCTCGATGGCTCCTCTTATGCGGCGGCCACGGGGTCCTCGAAAGCTCCGGGCCGATGCGGAAACGGTGCCCACTGTCACGTGAAGGCCCCGGCCGCCGGGGTTGGCAAGCGCGAGGATCGCACGGCCGAGCGGGGCACTAGCCTCCGGGCCCCACGCGATCGGCGAAACGTCGCCTGTGTCGACGTCGATCACGGCCAGGTCGAGGTCGGGGTCAGCACCGACGACGCGTCCGCGCACACGACGGTCCGAGGAGAAGATCACTTCGACGTCCTCCTCGCGGCGGTGCCCGCCGCGCAGGTTGTGAGCAGTCGTGAGTACGCGTGCGGGTGCGACAACGACTCCTGATCCCATTCCCCACCCGCGGCCAAGGCCGACGACGGCGGGTCCCACCTGCTCGGCACTGCCCCGGATCTGGTTCTCAAGGTGTTCTAAGGCTGTCATTTACTCAGCTCCTACATACTTGCAACTTACAAGTAAGTACCTTATCAGGACGGACTCTCTAGCATCCAAGCCCGTGCCCCGCCCCAGCACCCGCGAGCCAGCGACCGAGCCGTCCGGAGGCGAATCGATGACGACGCCGGGGCCCTCAGACACGCACCCTGGATCAACCACGGCGCCTGAGTCCGCCGGTGCGCAGCCCGATCCCATCGCGCTTGCGCTGTCCGACGCGCTGGCTACGGTGGGCGATCGCTGGACGCTGATGGTGGTCGCGGCGCTGCTTGACGGGCCGCGCCGGTTCGGCGAGTTACAGGCCCAGGTCCACGGGATCGCGCCCAATGTGCTCAGCCAGCGGATTCGTCACTTAGAACGACACGCCCTGCTCGTCGCGCGGCCCTACTCGCAGCGACCGCCCCGGTTCACATACGAGCTGGCCGGCGCCGGCCTGGAATTGGCGGGGGCGCTGCGCCTGCTTGCCGACTGGGGAGCGCGCAATCTGGAGGACGGATCGCCCCGCCACGCGGCATGCGGAACGCCCGTGGAGGCGCGTTGGTGGTGCCCCACCTGCGAGCGCCCGATCGAGGAGAAAGAGATCGGCGAAGTGCACTTCGCCTGACCGCGCCCATAGTCGCAAAGCCTGCTTTAAGCCCACCTCGACATAGGGTCAGACATCCTTGGCTTGCGAGCCAAGGAAGAATGCGCACATGTTGCGCCTGATGATCGTGGTGGCGTCGATCGGCTTGGCCGATTCGCTAAACCCGACCACGATCGCACCTGCGCTCTACCTCGCGACCGGCGAACACGCACGCAAGCAGGTGTCCGAGTTCACCATCGGGGTGTTCCTGGTCTACCTTCTCGGCGGTTTGATCATCGACTTCGGTCCTGGTCATCTGCTGCTCGCACTGGTGCCTCACCCGCATCGCCGAACCGGGTACATCCTCGAAGTGGTGGCCGGCGTGGCACTCGTCACGGCGGCCGCATTCGTGTGGGGGTACCGGGACCGGCTGGCCACACGCCGCATACCCAGACCCAAAGCCACCGGTCGCTCCAGCGCGCTGCTTGGCGCCACGATCACTGCCGTTGAGTTACCGACCGCCTTTCCCTACTTCGCGGCGATCGCGGCAATCGTCGGCTCCGGAGTGGGACCGGTCAGACAGGTGATCCTGCTGGTTCTCTTCAACGTCTGTTTTGTTCTCCCGCTGCTCGCGATCCTGGCGACGCTGGAGCTGGCCGGTCCACGGGCCGAGCGTTTGCTTGCTGTCGCGCGGGCGAAGCTGGAGGCGCATTGGCCCGCCGTCCTCGCGGGGGTCTTGCTCCTCGCCGGTATGTTCGTGGCAGCGATCGGCGTGACCGGGTTGGCGGGCCTCGGCCACGGCGGCGCGGGATCCCTAGCGCGGCGGATTCGGCACAGGCTGCTTCACCCCTAGCTCCACATCACCGGCGACTCGAGTCCCGGTCCGTGTGGATCTAAATTTTGGCGATGGCTCATCAGTCGAGCGTTGGCGCCGTATTCCCCAGCGAGGACGAGATCGAGCGACTCGTCGTGGGGCCGCAATCGGTCACGTGGCAATTCAGCTCCGATGTTCGCCTGCTGTTGGCTCCGCTGTACGCCCTCTTGCTTCAGGTCGCTCACCCCACGGTCGCCGCGGGCGTTTGGGACCACTCCGACTTCGAGAAGAGGCCATGGGACCGTCTGATGCGCACGTTCGATTTCTTGCTCGTGCTCCAGTACGGGGGGAGAGAGGCCGCCGCCGCGGGCCGCCGGGTCCGGGAGATCCACACGACCATAAACGGCGTCCGAGCCGACGGCCGGCGCTATAGCGCGCTGGAACCCGGCGCCTACGCGTGGGTCCACGCCACGCTGATCGAGACATACGTCCGCGCGCACCAGCATTTCGGTCGGCCCATGACCCGTGAGCAATCGGAGCGCTTCTACCGCGAGTTCGTCGGACTTGGTCGCCTGGTCGGGGTAAGAGACGGCGAGCTGCCAAGCAGCTGGGACGGTTTTCGCGTCTATTTCGACCACATGGTGGCGGACGAACTCGGCCCGAGCGAAACCATCGATCACCTGCTTGCCGCGGTGCGCAGGCCGGCTTCCCCGGGCCTGCGCTTCGTGCCGGAGCCCCTCTGGAGCGTGCTGCGGCTGCCGCCGGCGAGGCTCGCGTACCTGGGCGGCGTCGGGCTCATGCCGTCGACTCTGCGAGATCGGCTACGCATCAACTGGAGCCGCCGCGACGAACTCGAGTTCCGCTTGATCTCGATCGGTTCGCGCGCGCTTAACCCCATTCTCCCCACGGCGCTGAAGGCCCTGGGCCCGACCGAGCTTCGGTGGCGCCGCAGCGAGATCGCGCGGCACTCAGAGACGGCTGCTCGGCGTAGCTGCTGACCCACGACTTATGCTTGGCCGGTGCCCGAGCAGATCTCACAGGTACGCGAGCTGCTGACCGAGCGAGCAGCACGTGGAGCACGCTCGCCGTCGCAGCTCAGCGCCACAGACACCTCGTTCCTGCTCCAGGAAGACCGCGGGGCGCAGATGCACATCGGCGGAGTCTCCTTGTTCGAGGGACCTGCCCCCGAACACGAAGAACTGCGCGAACACGTCTCCGAACGTTTGGGATTAGTGCCCCGGTTTCGTCAGAAGCTGGCAAACCCGCCGATCGCACTCACGCGACCCTGGTGGGTCGATGATCCCGGGTTCAACCTCGACTATCACCTGCGGCGCACGGCCCTGCCGGGCCCAGGAGACCGCGAGCAGCTCAAGGCGCTCGTTTCGCGCATCTTCTCCCAGCGGCTCGACCGGGGCAAGCCGCTTTGGGAAATGTGGGTGGTCGAGGGCCTCCAGCACGACGGGTTTGCTCTCATCACCAAGGTGCATCACGCCCTCGTGGACGGAATCTCAGGAGTAGATCTCGCCAGTGTGATCATGGATACCGCTCCCGAGCCGGTGCCCGTCGGTGGTGCGGTGGTCCCATTCGAGCGCCATCCAGCCCCCTCGCGCGCCGAGCTGCTGGTGCGCACCGCCGGCGCGACGGCGAAACTGCCGGTGTCGTTTGCGCAGTACGCCGCGGGGACGCTGCTGTACCCACAGCGGGTCTCGCGCACGTTGGGAAAGATCGGGACAGCCGTTGCGTCGACGGGGCAGGAGCTGCTCAGACCGGCGCCCACCGTCCCGTTGAACGGCCACATAGGGCCCCACCGCAACTACGACTTCTGCGACATGAGCCTCGAGGAGGTTCGCCGCGTCAGGCAGCGCTACGAGGCGACGATCAACGACGTTGTGGTGGCGGCGACGACCGGTGCCTTGCGTCGGTGGCTACTCGCGCGCGGTGAGCACGTCAACGGGTTGGAACTGCGTGCTCTGGTGCCGGTGAATTTGAGGAGCGACCAGGAGCGCGGGCTGCTGGGGAACAGGGTTGCTTTGTTACGTGCGGCGCTTCCCGTATACGAGGAGGATCCCGAGCAACGGCTGCTCCTCGTCCGCGACGAGATGCGCGAACTCAAGCGCTCCCGGCAATTGATGGCGGCGCAGACAATCATCGGGCTGAGCGACTTTGCACCCCCCACCCTGCTTGCCCAGGCCTCCCGACTGAACTTCTCAACGAGGCTCTTCAACATCATCATCACGAATGTCCCTGGCCCGCAGATCCCGCTCTACCTGCTCGGACGTCAGCTCGAGAAGGTCGCGCCGATCGCGTTCCTCCCTGCCGGCCAGGCCCTCTCAGTCGCGGTCTTCTCATACAACGGCTCGATCACCTTCGGCCTCCTGGGCGATTACGACCGCATGTACGACCTTGAGCTGGTGACGGACGCGCTGTGCGAGACGCTGTCAGAGTGGCAGCAGGCGCCGGCAGCCGCGGAGGACGTTGATGGGTCCGCTCTGGCCGCGCCGTCCGATGGCGCTCCGAGCCCGAGGCGTCCGGCCCGGTCGGGATAGCGCCGCTCAGGCCGCCTGGGCCGCCGCGCCCGCGCCCGCCCTGGCGAGCAGTACGTCGACCAGCTCGGCGAGCGCCGCCCGCTGCTCGGGCTCGGTCAGCTCGCCGTTTACGTCGATCGCCGTAGCCGCTTGCCCCACTGGGAGCTCGTGATCGATCACGTCGGCGCCGATGATGCCCAGCACCTTCCGCGTTTCGGCCTGGGCCCAGACCGCGCCGAAGAGACCTGTCGAGGCGCCGACCACCGCGACCGGCTTGCCCCGCAGTGAGCTGTCCGGGAACGGACGCGATGCCCAGTCCAACGCGTTCTTCAACACGCCGGGAATCGACCCGTTGTACTCGGGGGTGGCGATCAGAACGCCATCCGCGGAGGCAATCGCCTGGCGCAGCCGCGCGACCGCCGGATGCGAAAGCGCGGTGTCCACGTCCGCGTCATACGGAGGCACCTCCCGGAGTCCGTCGTATATCTCGAGCTCCACTCCGGGCGGCAGCGCATCAGCTGCCGCCCGGAGCAGGGCGGTGTTGTGAGACCCGCGGCGCAGGCTGCCGGACAGGCCGAGGATCCGCACCATTTGGCTAGTCCTTGACCAGCTCGAGATGTACCTGGAGTGTGACGTCCCAGCCAAGCACCTCGCCGCCCTTGGGCAGCTCCGCCTGCCAGCTCAGACCGTATTCGCGGCGGTCGACACTCGCCTCGAGGTCGAAGCCGACCACGTCGGAGCCGCCGAGGTTCGAGCCAGAGGCGAAGGTGCCCTTGGCCGTGACCGACCTCGTGACGCCGCGAATCGTCAGCTCGCCGTCCACCTCGGCGCTGGCGCCCTCGCCGAGCCGAATATCTGTGGAGCGGAACTCGACCGTCGGGGTCTGCGCAGCATTGAAGAAGTCCGGCGACAGGAGGTGACCCTTGAGATCGGGGATCGCTGTCTTGATGGACTCGACCTGGGCCGTCCCGACGAGCGCTCCGTCCTCGAGCTTGGCGTCGACCTGCTCAAAGTGGCCGCGGAACGTTGAGATGCCGTTGTGCTTGATGCCGAAGCCAAACGTGCTGTGGACGGGATCGAGGGAGTAGGTACCCGAGGGAACCTGTTGGATCGTGGTTGTGCTCATGAAACCGCTCCTAGTTGAGGCGTGAATAGTTGAGGCAACAACCACTATAGCCGAAAAATGCTTTCTGTGGCAACTATTTCCTCGTCTACTATCTACCTCATGGAGTCCTCTCAGCCACTTATTGACGCATGGCGCGCTGTGGTCACGAGCCACGCGGCTGTGACCGAGCGGGTGCAAAAGGCATTGGCGGCCGCTGACCTGCCTCCACTGAGCTGGTACGAAGTGCTCGCGGCGGTCAAGCGAAGCCCCACGGGCCGCCCCCGCATGAGCGAGCTGGCCGAGTGGCTGACTCTGAGCCGGGGCGGGATCACCAAGCTCGTTGACCGCCTCCAGGACGCAGGCTGTATCGCGCGCGTCTCCTGCAGTGAGGACCGGCGCAGCCTCCAGGCCGAGCTCACGCCTGCGGGCGAGAAGCTACTGGCGGAGATGCAGATCGTCTACCGAAGCGAACTCGAGCGCCATCTGGCAAGCCTCACTCCGGAAGAGGCGGAACTGATCACCGCCGCATTGCAGAAGGTGACGGGCAGCACCTGCGACGCCGAGCGTGAGGCCGCGACCGCCGCTGTTCGCTGAGGGTCGCCAAATAAACTGTTCGCTGAGAGTCGCCAAAAGACTGGGCTGCGACCGGGCGGACCCTGTTTCAGGGCCCGCCGCCGGCCGCCCAGTCAGAGATCGCCCCTAACTACATACGTCCCAGGACTTTTGTGTCTGCCTGGGGTGGCACGACACTCCCGACCGCCGGGGCTGGCCGCCCGCAACTCTGCGGGCGCGTAACCCGGCTGGGCACCTGAGCGCCCCGGTCGAGTGGGCAATCCGCCGGACCGTTGATGGTAACGCTGGAAAGCGGCGAAGGGCGTGAAGGCTCCATAGCCCGCACCGAGTCGTCAGTCTTAGCGCCCCGCAATTCGTTTTGGGGCCGATCTACACGAGCTAGGAGAACGGATGGCAGACACCGATCCCCGTTTTGCCCCCCTTGAAATGGAAATCTCGCCGGAGCTCTACGACGAGATTCGCGAGCGCTGGCTTGAGCACGTCTCCACTGAGGAGAAGCTGTTCGTGCCGGTGTCCCGCGAGGACTGGGACCGGTATCTGAGCATCGTCCTGGACACGCTGACCGATGACTGTGTGATGGAGGTCAGATCGGCCGGGGTGCGCTTTGACGGAATCAAAGGAGCCCGCGAGTTCTACGAAGCGTTCATCCCGTCATTCGAAGACATGCACTGGATCCCGCAGGCCCTCGTGATCGGGCCCCAGGGCGTTCTCGACGTCGCCGACATGACGGCGAAGCTGGTGAGGCCCTTCGGCGGCCTCGACGCTGTCGGCGAGCGGCTCTCGACCCAGTGGGTCATCTACTTTCCCTGGGACTCATCGCGACGCAAGTTCCGCGGCGAGATCGTCTTCTCGATCCGGCGCATCGATTGAGCGGTCTCGATCGCTGGACGGCGCATCCGCCGCGCCTATTTGGTGAAGATCGCCGTCGAATCACCCTGGTTGCTGAGGCTCGCCCTGTGAGCTTTGCCACCGAATGACAGTGGGACACCTTGTTGGGGCCCAGCGTCCAGGCCTCGACGTCTGAATTCTTCGACCTGAGCCACGGTGGGTGGTGGGCTTAGACTATGCGCGGCGCCTTGATATGGCGCTCTAATTGGCACCCGGTCAAGCGTGGCCGCTGCCCACCGCCAATAGCTACATGGAGGGTTCGGGGGAGATGTCTGCGATAGGAACGACGACCGAGCAGCCCACCGCGCAGCATTCGCGGGGATTCGGGATATATGTGGCCTTCGCGCCCTGGATCCTGTTTGCGTTTCTGGGCCAGCACAGCACCCTCCTCGTCGGCGCGCTGGTCGCCTTCGCGGCCGCGGTGGTGATCGCGCTCCCGTCGGTTCGTGCGGGTCGACCCAAAGCGCTCGAGGTTGGGGCGGTCGTGGCCTTCGCCGGCTTCTCAGTGGTTGCGATCGTCGCCGACCACGCCACAACCGTCTTCATGGCCCGCTACGCCCGGGGGATCGCGGCGGGCCTCCTGGCCCTGATCGCGTTCACATCGCTGATGCTCACGCCGTTCACCGAGCAGTACGCACGCGAATCGGTACCGAGGAAGTACTGGTCCTCGCCGAGGTTCAAGCAAATCAACAGGCGGCTGACGTTGATGTGGGGCTGCGTGTTCCTGCTGATGATCCCCTCGCACATAGCGGCTGGCTTGATCGATACCCGGCCCGCCAACCTGATCTTCAATTGGGCGATCCCCGTCGGGCTGATCGTCCTTGCTGCGAAACGCACCGAGGCCGCCGGCGAAGACTCAGGTCATTCGCTCAGGCCCAGCGGTTGAAGGTGTCCAGCGTCGCGTCACGGCGACGCGGGTAGTGTGCCCCCACATCAAACGCCCGGATGATTCGGAACCGGGCAACTCGCGCAATGTCATCGGTAACCGACCTCATCAGCATCGTTGACGCCGATGCCGATCTCGCCGACCTTCTCGATGAGACCGAACTCGCGCAGGCTCGCTGCAGAGCGCTGACGCGAGAACGGCGCCTCTCGGTTGGCGAATGGGAAGCATCAGCCGCGATTGAGCCAGACAAACACCATCGTGGCTTTCTGGTTATCGAAGGTTTGCTGTCGCGCGAAGTCAATGTCCTCGGAAGAAGATGCGTTGAGCTGCTCGGCCATGGCGACGTCCTGCGGCCATGGCGCTGGGACTCCGATGGTTCACACGTACAAGCGGAGGTCGGCTGGATGGTTCTTGAGCCAACCCGGCTAGCCGTACTCGACCACGGGCTGGTCATTCGTATGAATCCGTGGCCCCAACTCGGGGTCGAGCTGTTTGCACGCGGTACCCGCCGGGCCCACCACTTGGCCGTCGCGCTTGCGATCGCCCATCACCAACGTCTCGACGATCGCCTTCTCCTGACTCTCTGGCATGTGGCGGAACGGTGGGGGCGCGTCGCGCCAGAGGGCATCATCGTGCCGTTGCCGCTGTCGCACCAGCGGCTGGCGGACCTGGTCGGAGCCCACCGACCGTCTGTCACCAAGGCAATGGGAGAGCTCACCGCTTCGGGCGCGCTCAGTCGCCGAGACCACGGCGTATGGGTGCTGCACGGGGCTCCACCGGCACAGATACGCCATCACCGCCTGGTCGCGGTGATGAGCTAGTCGCAATCTGGTTCGGCGCACCCCAGTCCGGTTCGGCGCACCAAGTTTTCGCCACTGCTCACGACGGCCGCCCTGAAGGAAGTTTCGAAGGCTGTCGCCTCGAAATCTCCAACCGTCGACCAATTGTCAGCCCGCCGCGCCCCTCGGCGGGCTGACCGATGCCCACCCTGGCTCCTGGCCGAGGTCTTAGAAGTGCGCCCCCCCGCGGCTGGCAAAGAAGGCGAGAAGCGCGAGGATCGCGATCAGGAACAGGAGCGGATGGACTACTAACCCGCCAATCACGGCGAGGATCAACAGGATGACTGCGAGTGCGAGGAGCATGCTCACCTCCGAGCTTGATTTTTCGTATGTAACCCGCACTGCAGAAATGGGGAACGCCATCCGGTCTTGGACCAGACGTCTGCACGCAGACACCCGAGGAATCACGGGCAATCCCGCGCTAGGTCGAATCTGCCACGAAGCCCTCTGTCGGACTCGAACCGACGACCCCTTCCTTACCATGGAAGTGCTCTACCAGCTGAGCTAAGAGGGCGGGCGAGTGGGCCTTCTTCAAAGCCTAGGAATCCGCCGGCTGGGATCTTAGACCGCGCGGGCTTGGCGCTTCAGTGCGCTCGGATCACTTAGACAGCCCGCCCGGGCCGCGGCGCTTCAGTGCGCTCGGGTAACCCGCGCCACCTGAAGCCCCCGGGGCGCCCCCTCTGCGCGAAGCCGCTTTGAGGGCCCGACCTCGAAGAGCTTGGGATCGAGCTCGCGCGCTGCGCTGTCGGAGACAACCACCTCGCCGGCACTCCCGGCGTCGCCGACGCGCGCGGCGGCGTTGACGTCGACGCCGAGATAATCGCCGCCTAGCAGGCGCGGTCGGCCCACGTGGACGCCGGCCCGCAACCGCGGTCGGTAACCGTCGACCTCTATCTCCGCGAGAGCTTCTTGAGCCGCGAGAGCCGCCTCCACTGCCGAGTCGGCGTCGACGAACGTCGCCATGAGACCGTCTCCGAGTCGCTTGACGATCCGGCCCTGGTTCGAGTGAACCGCGGCCTCGACCACTCTTCCCACCTCGCGCAGAAGTTCCAGTGCGGTCGAGTCGCCGGCGTCGAGAGCCCACGAGGAGAAACCCACCAGATCGGTGAACAACAGCGCCAGCGGCTGCCCGCCTTGCCCGCGCCCAGTTGCCTCGGACAGCGACTGCCAGACCTGAAGCCCGGCCATACCAAGCTCCTGGGCGAGGCTTTCTCGTTCGGGCGACAGCGTGGATACGCCCCGCGCCAGCACTTCGACTGGCTTCACCCCGGCAGTCGATAGCGGGTCGCCGAAGTGCTCGTCTCCCGGGAGGTGGCGCCGCAGCTTCCGCACCGCGTCGAGCAGCGCAGGCTGCGTGTCGACGCGCAGCAGGACGCCACGGGCCCGTGCGAAACGGGCGCCATCGCCGCGAACGGCATCGTCATCGGCGCCGTCCAGGCCGGTTCGCGAACGTTGATGCTCCTCGAGGGGCATGCGGGGCCCGAGGATAGTTGCTGCCCGCCGAGCACATCGCGCTCGGGCCGGCGCGCGCCCGTCGAACGCACCGCCCTCGGACCGGCGCGAGCGACAAGTGGCGGGGGCAGGATTCGAACCTGCGAAGGCTGAGCCGCCAGATTTACAGTCTGGTCCCTTTGACCGCTCGGGAACCCCGCCAGTGGTCGCCCGAGTCTAGACGGACGGCATTCGCCCAGCCTTGTCCCCAAACGTTCGCTACGCTGGTCGACTGACCAAGAGGCACGCGCGAAAGCGAGGGTAACGGGGAATGCGTAGGCACTTCATCGCGCTCGGGGCGGCCACAGCACTGATGACTCTGGGCGGTGCGGCTGCTCAAGCGAATACCGGCAGCGTCGGCGGCGGGTTGCCGCCTCCGGGTACTGGGGTGATGCGCAAGCCGCTCACGGGCACCCCGCATTTCTCGGTGACCTCCAAGCCGACCGAACAGGTGCGTCAGCTGGTTCAGTGCGGCGGCAAGATGTACGCGGTTGGAACGTTCTCCCACATCCTCCAAGGCACCCACGACTACACGCGCCACAACGCCTTCAGCTTCCAGGCGACTCCCCCATTCACGGTGAGTTCGTGGGCGCCGAACGTCAACGGTGAGGTGAACTCAATCGCATTCCGCTCGGGCAAGTGCTCGCGCGCTTACATCGGCGGCAGTTTCACCTCGGTCAACGGCACAGCGGCCAAGAACGTAGCCGCCGTCAACACGAGCACCGGCTCAGTAGCGAAGGCATTCGGTCACAACGCCGCCGGCGCGGTGCAGACAGTTCTGGCGCTGAGCCACCACATTCTCGTGGGCGGCAGCTACAAGTCGATAAATGGGAGCTCGGCTAACCCGTACATGACCGGCCTCAACCCGACGACCGGAAAAGACGACGGGTTCGTCCATCTGAAGATCAGCGGTCACTATCAATTCAAAGGTGTTGGCTTCAACGCGACAAAGATCTACAACCAGGCGCTCAGCCACAGCGGCAAGCTGGACATGGTGATGGGGGACTTCACGTCGGTTGGAGGGAAAGGCCGCCAGCAGATCTTCATGCTGAACGTGGGCGGCTCCAAAGCGAAAGTGACCGGCTGGACCTCCCGGGATTTCAACAATCACTGCGTGACGGACGAGCCGTTTTATGTCAAGGCAGCATCCTGGTCACCCGATGACTCCACGATTTACATCGCCACTACCGGCCGCAATTATCTCGGCCGGCCCCCCAACGCGTTTCCATTGAAGGGGCTGTGCGACGTGGCGGCGGCGTTCCCGGCCACCCAAAGCTCTGTATTCCCCATCTGGAAGAACTTCACTGGTTGCGACTCGCTGTACAGCACAGCGGCTGACGCCGGCACGGCCTACTTCGGCGGCCACGAGCGCTGGTCCATGAACATCAACGGCTGCAACTATCAGGGTCCCGGCGCCTATAACGCCCCAGGGATGGAGGGACTCTCGCCCGCCAACGGAGACTTGTACCTGAGCAAGGGGAATCCGCCCTCCGGGTACTACGAGAGATCCCGTGGGAACGGTGCCGACGACATGCTGCTCACCCACGCGGGTCTCTGGATCGCCAGCGACAACGAGGGGCACAGCCAGACCTGTGGGTTCGTATCAGGGCTATCTGGCATCTGCTTTTTGCCGTATGGCTGATCAGTCGCTAGCTGTCACGGCTAGCTACAGCACGACGGCCGCCCCGGCTACCACGGACACCGTGGCGGCCGCGGGACGGACCGCGCCCCGGGCGGCACGTACCGTGCCCAGGGTCATCTACCTGGCGGGCCTTGGACGCAGTGGGAGCACGCTCCTCGAGCGGCTCGTCGGCGAACTCCCGGGGGCCTGTGCCGTGGGCGAAGTCGTTCATCTGTGGCACCGGAGCCTTGTCCACAATGAACGCTGCGGATGCGGGGTGCCATTCGCCGAATGCGATTTCTGGCGCCAGGTAGGCGACGCTGGGTTCGGCGGCTGGTTCAGCGTCGATCCGCTCCGCGTCGCGCGCCTGCGCGCTGGAGTTGATCGCAACCGCTTCGTGCCGCTGTTGGCCGGACCGACACTGCCTTCGGGTTTGCGAAGGACCCATGAAGAGTACGTCGGTTACTACCGGAGGCTTTACAGCGCCGTCAGTGAGGTAGTCGGCTGCGATGCCGTCGTCGACTCCAGCAAGCATCCGTCGCTGGCCTTCTGTTTGAGCAAAGCCGCCGGACTGGACGTACGCGTGATCCACGTGGTCAGAGACAGCCGCGCGGTGGCTTATTCCTGGGGCGAGCGGGCGGCCCGGCCCGACGGGGGGGTCGAAGCCTATATGCGGCAATTGCGACCGACCAGCTCAGCCGCTCAGTGGACCGGCCATAACGCCTTGATGCACCTGATGGACCGCACCGACACACCGATGATGCGAGTGCGTTATGAGGACGTCGTCCACACGCCCGCGGCGGTGCTCCGCGACATCGCCTCATTTGCCGGGCTGACCGTCGAGGACGGGTCGCTCGGATTCCTCGGCGAGGACGATGCCGGGCACTGGGCGCAGCTTGCGCCGGCCCACACGGTCTCCGGTCACGGCCTGCGATTCTCCACGGGCCGGATCGCCATACGGCCGGACGAGCGGTGGCAGACAGCGATGCCCCCTGCTCACCGCCACGTGGTCACGGCGGCGACGTTTCCCCTACTGGCTCGTTACGGCTACGTGCGCCTCACAGGCCACGGCCCCGCTGGTGCAGCCAGCGGATCACCTGGTCCGGATTGACGACCCCCGACATCACTCCGAGCGCGATATAGGCCCGCGGCTCGAGCGGGCGCGCACGGACCGTCCGCCGGACCCACCGCCAGGCCATGGCCCGATTGCCGCTGGCGGCCGCCGCAAAGGCGATCTGCCCGGCGATGCGAGCGTAACCTGCGGGCTCGCTCTGGAACTCGGGATAGCGGTCCAGCAGCCAAGGGAGGGCCTGGGCAACAATCGGCCACCTGCCATACATCGCCCGGCGCTGGGTGTGCCACATGACGTGCACAAGCGGCTTCGGGACGTTGACGACCGGCGCGTGGCGGGTCGCTCGCAACAGCAGTTCGTAGTCCTCGGCGCGGCTCCCCGGAAGCTCCTCGCTGACCAATCCCACACCATTGAGCAAGGCGGCCCGCCGCGCCAGGAAGGTCGAGACGTGCATTGCCATCAGCCGCGAGCGTAGGAACTCCCGGAACGTCACGACGGTGCCAGGGTGGACCCGCTCCACAACCATGTCACCGTATTCGAGAGTGATACCGCAGCACACGAGCGGCGCCCCGGGCGCCGCAGCCAGCGCGGGAACCTGCGCCTGGAGTTTGCCGGGTAGCCAGCGATCGTCGTCATCGCAGAAAGCGACCAGCTCCCCGGTCCCGGCAAGAATGCCGCTGTTCCTCGTGCCCGCCAGCCCGGGGGTCCGTGTGTTGTCGATCAAACGACATCCCCACGCATCGGCGACGGTGCGTGTCGCCTCCAACGCAGCTGCTCTGCCGTTGGTCGCGCCATCCGATGTGCCGGTCTCGGCATCCGGCGAACGCCGGTCCAAGACGATGATGCACTCGAGGGTGCCCGGATAGTCCTGGGCGGCTATCCCTCGCAGGGTGTCTTCGAGGACGTCCGCCCGCTCCCCCATCGTGGGGACGACGACGGTGACAGACGGCCAGCGATCGAGCTCACCCCCGCCGGTCGCCGCCCGCTCCCGCGCGCCACGAACAGTCCGTTCCACGCCGTCAAGATAGCCCAGCGAACTTCAAGGAGGCAAGCACCGCACGGATTAGTGCCGTCGCGGCCAGTCCCTCTCTAGTCGCTACCTCGTCGCTCGCGCGGCGCGGTGGCCGACTCTTCATCGGCTCGCCAGCCAAGCCGGTGGGCGACGTATGAAGTCAGCAGCTGGCCGGCGAACGGAAGGTCGTCGACCAGGTAACGACGAGCCAGGCGCCGGGGCTCGCGGGCAAGGCGAAAGAGCCACTCCAAGCCGGCCCGTTGCATCCAGCGGGGCGCCCGACGAGCCGTCCCTGCCGCGAACGAGATCGCGGCGCCGCAGGCGACGAACCAGGACGACGGCGCCAGCGGCGCGATTTGCGCGATTAGGCGCTCTTGCTTGGGGAATCCCAGCCCCACGTAAACGATGTCCGGCGCGGCGGCGACAACCCGGGCGCAAACAGCATCGACTCCGGAAGCGGTTGCATCAAACCCTATCGGGGGGGCATCGACACCCGCGACGGTGAGGCTGGGGTAACGCCCGCGCAGCGCCTCCCCGGCCTGCTCCGCCACGCCCGGGGGACCGCCGAGCAGATAGACCGAGCGGCCCTCCTGTGCGGCGGCTTGGGTGAGGGAGAGGATCAGGGAGGCGCCTGTGACGCGCTCGGGGACAGGCGTTCCGCGCAGCTTTGCGGCCCACACAACCGGCATTCCGTCCGCTACGCGAAGGGAGGATTCATGCAGCAACCGTTTCAGGTCTGGATCTCTGCTTGCAGCCCGGAAAATATCCGTATTTATGGTCACCAGCCGACCGCCACGCGCCGCCCGTAGCTCTGCGAGCACATGTGCTGCAACTTCTGCTTCTGTCAGGGCATCGATAGCGAGCCCTCCGACGTCCACCGCACGAACGCTCATATCAGATCCCCTGACCGACATAGGCCACCCGCGGAGAGCCACCCCACACTGCGGCGCAATTAATACCACAGCAAGCCATTCTGCATTTGAAAGGTGCTAGCTTTGCCCCGACGAATCCGGGTTGACTGGGGCTCGGATTGGGGCCCATGGCATAGCCGCTGTGAAAGCGGATTTTAGTAAGCGCCCACATGACCTCCTCGACAAGACCGGACTCTTGGGACCTGGCGGACTACCGCCGTGTTCTGCGCCGCCGCTGGCGGGTTGTGGTCGCGCTCGCCTGCCTTGGGCTCCTCATCGCTGCTGCGGTTGTCGCGGTCTCGCCGAAGACCTACACCGCCACCGCCTCGGTCTATGTCAACGCCCTGCCCAGCGACAGCTCGCCAACCAAGGGGGGCTCAACGTCGGTCGACATGGACAACGAGGCGCAAATTGCCCAGTCGCACGCCGTGACCGCGCTCGCGGGGAAGCAGACGGGCTCGACCCCGGGTGGCGGCTCCATCAGCGTCACGGTGCCACCCAATACGACCGTGCTCAATATCGCTTGCGATGCGTCGACGGGGCCCCGCGCTGCCGCCTGCGCGAACGCGGTCGCCGCGGCCTACCTCTCAACTCGGCGCACCGATGCGGCAAGCACCATCAAGAGCCAATTGGCGGCACTGCACTCAAAGGGGGTTTCGCTCCTGCCCGGGGTCGTCCGGGCACATCTCCAGCAGCGCGCGATACCCGGGTCGACGGCCTCAACCCAGATCACCCGTCAGCTCGAGGCAAAGGCCGCCAACGCTCAACTCAACGCCGTGGTGAGCCGGATCAGCACACTCACGGCCGACCTCGCGGGCCTTGAGGCCCCGAGCAGCACGATGGCCGGGCACGTTGTAAACGTCGCCAGCCCACCGACCTCGCCGAGCTCACCGAAGAAGTCTTTGATAATTCCCAGCGGACTGGTGGCCGGTCTGCTCCTGGGCCTGATCGCGGCCATTTGGTGGGAACTGCGCGACGACCGCCTGCACGACGCGCGCGACGTCGAGCGCATCTACGGACTTCCCACCCTGCTTTACCTGAAGAGCAAGCGCGGAAAAGCCGGTCGTGACCTTCGTTTGACCGGATCGGAGTCGGTTGCGAACTTTGCCGAGCTCGCAGATTACGTGGCCACCATCCCGACCGACGGAAGTCTCGTGCTGCTTGTGAGCGGCGCTTCCCCGGAGGAGGGAACCAGCCCGGTTGCGGCCAACCTCGCCGCCGCGCTCGCCGACGTGCGTCCAAACGTCTTCCTCATCTGTGCAGGTCCCGGAGCCACCCTGGTACCCGAGCTGCTGGGGCTCCAACGTCACAGGGGCCTAGCCGAATTGCTCGCGGGCGACGCGAGCATCGACGCGGCTACGCAGACCCCGGGGCACCTGACAGACCTGCGGGTGATTGGTCCGGGGACGAACGGCGCCGGCGCCGCGGTGCGCCACAACTACGACGGTCGGCGCAACCTGATGACTGATTTGCGAGCGCAAGCGCGGTACGTGATCATCGAGTCTCCGCTGAGAAGCGGGGGAGCCGGATCCCCAGTGCTGGCGCTCGCGGAGTTTGCGGATCGCGCCATCGTGGTGGTCGAGAGCTCAATCACGAGACGCAACGACGTCGAGGCATTGTTGCGCCATCTGGAGCGCATCCGCGTCCCGGTGCTGGGATCGGTGGTCGTTCCTCGCCTCGACCATGCGGCGAGCTTCCAGCCGACGCTCAGCCACGGGGCTGAGCCAAAGCTGGGCAAGCTCGCGATCCGGGCATAGACGGCGCCGGTGGCGAGCACCACAGAGTCAAGCAGCAGCCGCATACTCCCCATCAGCCTGGCCGATAGCAGCGAGTCGTCCAGCAACCGCAGGCTGCCGCTCAACCTGACGCGCCATCCCGCCTGGCCGGTCACGGCTCTCCTCGTCGGCTATCCGTTGTGGTGGGTACTCGGCCTCGCCGACTTCATGTGGATCATCCTCGCGATCCCCATGGTCATCCGGATGATCAGCTGGCGGGTTCAGAACAGCCGCAGCTTGCGGATGCCACCCGGGTTCGGGATCTGGCTGGCGTTCCTGCTGGTCGCGTTTGCCGGAATTGCCGTCCTCGGTCTGACGGCGCCGGGAACGACGCCCAGCCCGGTCTCGCATCGCGTTTTCGCATATCTGTACCGCAACGCGACGTACGTCGGCATCACGGTCCTGCTCCTGTATGTGGGCAACCTCACCGAGAGCGAGCTTCCGCGGCGGCGTCTCGCCTGGATGCTCGGACTGGTGGCGATCTACACGGTGATCGGGGGCCTCGCCGGGATGGCCAGGCCCCAGTTCTCATTCAACTCTCCGGTTGGGGCCCTGCTGCCGCATTCGATTCGGAGCAATACCTACGTCCAGGTTGTGACGCATCCCGGTCTTGCCCAGGTGCAGGGCGTGCAGGGAGTCGCGGGCGCCAGCCATGCACGACCGAAGGCGCCGTTCGACTACACCAACGCGTGGGGCGCGAGTCTGACCCTCTTGATGGCGTGGCTGATCGTTGGCTGGTGGCCGGGCGGGACCCGACGCCGGCGCCTGTTCGTGGCGTCGGTCGTGGTCATCGCAATCGTTCCGCTGTTGTATTCGCTCAACCGCAACGCTTGGGCGGGAGCGGCGATCGCTTTGGCCTTCCTCCTGGTCCTGCTCGTGGGCAGGCGCCCGCGCGCGCTGGTAGCGACGCTGTCCGGCGGTCTGCTGGTGGTTGCTGTGATCGCGTTCGCGACGCCTGTTCCCAGCCTCATCGCTTCGCGCCTCTCCAACGGCGGAAGCGTCAATCTCCGATCGGACCTGGACAACCTTGCAGTGAGGGACGGGCTGGCCTCACCTGTGATCGGCTACGGCGACACCCGCAAGCAGATTGGCAGCCAAAAGTCGATCTCGGTCGGCCCCAACTCAAAATGCGCCCAGTGCGGGCAACAGGAGGTAGGCAGCACAGGACAGCTCTGGCTCTTGCTCGTCTGCAACGGGATCGTCGGAACGATCCTGTACGTGGCCTTCTTCGCCGGTGGCATCTGGCGCTTTCGCCGCGACCGTACGCCCTACGGCTACGCAGGGAAAATCGCGCTGGTGCTGTCCCTGCTCTACATGATCAGCTACACCGCCCTCTCCGCGCCGTTTGCCTTCACGATGCTCGCGTACGCCATGCTCTGGCGCAACGAGATTGAGCGTCGCCGGCAGTCCGTACCGCGCTCGACGGGTGCGTGGCAGCCTCGCCTTCCGGAACGGGCCGCGGTGATATCTGAGCCGATCGCGTGACCAACACCACAGATCCGCCCCGGGCCGGTTTGCCCCGGGAGAAACCGGCGCAGAACCGGCCGCCATCCGACGCGGCCGGCATCGCCGAGATCGCACGCGGTAGCACGCTTAACCTTGGGGGCGCGGCGGTTTCTGCGGTTGCCACGCTGGGGGTGACGGTGCTCGTCGCGCGGGCGTTCAGTCGCCCGGCGGCCGGGGCCTTCTTCACCGCCACCTCGCTGTTCCTGATCGTCGAAATGGTCGCGGGACTCGGCGCGTACAACGGCCTGGTCTACTTCATCCCCCGATTGCGGGCGAGCGGGGATGAGCACCGCACGTCAGAGATGCTGCGCAAGGCGATCTTGCCGGTGATCGTCACCTCGGTCGCAGGAGCCGCGCTGCTGCTCGCGTTTGCCGAGCCGCTGGCGCGGGCGATGCTCGCCGGCCACCAGTCCACCGGCGCCTCGCCGGCGACCGTCGCGAACGCGTTGCGTGCCCTGGCCGCGGCGCTCCCGTTCGCTGTGCTGCTGGACACTCTGCTGGGGGCCACGCGCGGCTATCGCGACATGCGTCCGACGGTTGCGCTCGACCGGATCTGTCGCTCGGTCCTGCAGTTACTCGCAGTGGTGGTCGCGGCGCTGCTGGGCGCCGCTGCCCTGCTGGCACCGCTTTGGGCCCTCGCGTACATCCCACCGGCCGCTGTCGCGTGGATCTGGCTCCGGCGCATCCGTCGCCGAGCGCGGGCAAACACCGGCCCGCATCGCCGCGGCCCAGCCGGGTCCGACGCAGGTCCGCGTCGCTTCTGGCTGTTCACCCTGCCACGCGCGCTCGCGCTCGGGGCACAACAGGTCATCCAGCGATTGGACATCGTGCTGGTCGCCATCATGCGCGGTCCGGTCGATGCTGCGATCTATACGGCCGCAACGCGGTTCCTCGTGGTGGGCCAGCTCGGCAACCAAGCGATAAGCATGGCCGCGCAACCGCAGCTCAGCAGGCAGTTCGGCCTCAGTGACCGGGTCGGCGCCGGCACCGTCTACAAGACGACCACGGCCTGGCTGGTGCTATTGACGTGGCCGCTGTACCTGCTGGCGATCAGCTTTGGACCGGTGGTTCTGAGCATCTTCGGCCATTCGTATCACGGCGGGTCGGACGTGATCATCGTCCTCGGCGCCGCAGCTCTGCTGGCGAGCGCCTGCGGCCAGGTCGATGTGGTGCTGACGAGCACCGGGCGTAGCGCATTGAGTCTGGCCAACGGCCTGACCGCGCTCGGGGTGAACGTGGGGGTCGACCTCATACTCATCCCCCGCTACGGGATCATCGGTGCGGCGATTGGGTGGGCCGCCGCGATCGTGGCTGCAAACCTGATTCCGCTGGCGCAGCTAGCGTGGATCGTTCGGATACATCCGTTCGGCAGGGCGACCATAACCGCATGCGCGCTGACTGCGGTGAGCTTCGGCGTGATTCCGTTCCTGGTGCGGGTCCTCCTCGGCGACGGCGTCGCAGCGCAGATACTGGCCGTGGCGGCGGGCTGTGCGGCTCTCGGCGTGGGCTTGTGGCGCGGACGAAACCGGCTCCAGCTGTCGATGATCCCGCGACCGCGCATCCCCCGGGGAGGATTTGCCCCGCGCGGGCTGCGAAAAAGCGACGGTCAACCGGAGATCACGTGACGGCGTACGCGCCATCTCGACCCGCCATCAAGAGAGGGGCGCAAACGATCTCACTCACAGCGGGGCGGCTGACCAACCGTGGGCGCATGCTTCCTGCCTTTCTGATCGTGGGGGCACAGCGGTGCGGGACCACGGCGATGTACCGCGCGCTCAGCCAGCATCCGGCGATCCTCAAAGCGGTGCTGCACAAGGGCGTGCACTACTTCGACACGGACTACGGCCGCGGGATGAGTTGGTACCGAGCCCACTTCCCGCTCAAGGCGCATGCGCGGCGGGCGCAACAGAGCAGCGGCATGACAGCGCTGACCTTCGAGTCAAGCCCGTACTACATGTTTCACCCGCTGGCCCCGCAGCGAATCGCGCGCGACTTGCCCGGCGTTAAGCTGTTGGTGCTTGTCCGCGATCCGGTCGAGCGCGCGTACTCGGCGCACACGCACGAGTCCGCACGCGGTTTCGAGACAGAGTCGTTCGAACGCGCCCTTGAACTGGAGGAGCTCCGTCTCGATGGCGAGGCCGCGCGCATCGTTGCGCAGCCGAACTACGTGAGCCTGAGCCACCAGCACCACGCGTACCGCGAGCGCGGTAAGTACGCAGACCAGCTATCTCGTCTGGCACGGCTCTTCGGCCGAGACCGCATTCATGTGATCGACAGCGGGGACTGGTTCTCACAACCCGAGCCGATCTACGATGCGGTGCTCGAATTTCTAGGACTGCAGCAACGCGGCGATCCGATCTTCGACCGCCACAACGCCCGTCCACGCGCGCCAATGCCGCCGGCACTGCGAAGTGCGCTTCAGGATTACTTCGTGCCCTACGACGAGCAGCTCGCGACCTGGCTCGGCCGGCCGCCGAGCTGGCGGCGCTGAGCATCGGCCCACGACGCCCGGCCATCATCACAACATCGCTGGCGCGACGCCTCGCGCGGGCGGCAGGTATCTTCTCTGTAGGGGCGCGAGGGAGGGCGGGGCAATCCCGAGGAGGAGGCAAGAGTGCGGAAATTCATGGCTATAGCGGTTGCTGTCGCGGCAATGTCCATCGGCGTGGCGGTTTCGCCGGCGACCGCCCAGAGCTTTGTGAACTGGACGCAGTACCTGTTCTCGAGTCAACACACCTCGACGAACGGCGCTGCAACGAGCATCACACCCGGAAACGCCTCGACACTGTCAAAGGCGTGGAGGTTCACCCCTCCCCCCGGTGCGTCGAAACTAGGGGGGTTCTGGTCGAGTCCCACCGTCTATGACGGAGTTGTCTACATCGGCGCCCGCAACGGCTCCTTCTATGCGGTCAGCGAGACGACCGGGCAAGAAATCTGGTCACGCTTCATTGGCTACGTGACCCACAAGACGTGCAGCGCCGCGGGTTTCACGTCGACCGCGACGGTCGCACCCGATCCCACCACCGGCAAACCAACTGTTTATGTCTACGGCGCGTCCGGCTACCTGTACGCCATGGACGCCGCGACCGGCACTGACGTGTGGCCTCCGACGAAGGTGGCGATTCCGTCGACCAAGGTGAACGACTACTACGCCTGGGATTCACCGCTCATCTTCCACCATAACGTTTATGTGGGGATCAGCTCTCAATGCGACGCGCCATTGGTACGGGCGGGACTGGCATCGTTCAGCCAAACCACCGGGACGCGCCAGGGCACGTTCTGGACGACGCCGGCCGGCACCAAGGGGGCCAGTATCTGGTCCAGCCCGGCGGGTAACCAGAGCGCGATCTACATCACCACCGGCAACGGCTCCAAGGGCAGTCTGGGCTTCTCGATCATCAAGATCAGTCCCTCCCTGGCCAAGATGGGCAGCTGGGAGGTCCCCAAGGCACAACAGGTGAACGACAGCGACTTCGGGGGATCCGTGAGTCTCTGGTCGGCGAAGGTGAATGGCCAGACCACCACAATGGCCGGCGCCTGCAACAAGAACGGCTACTTCTATGCGCTGCGTGCTTCAAACCTGGGTGCCGGGCCCGTCTGGGAGCGGCAGCTCGGCAACCCCTCGACGAAGGGACCCGGACAATGCAACGCCGCAGGCATCACTGACGGCTCACACCTGTATGTCGCAAGCGACGGCACCACCATCAACGGCAAGGCCTACGAAGGCTCGGTGCGGAAGGTCAACCCCGCCACCGGCGCCATCATTTGGCAGCGAGGAGTAACGGGGCCGGTCATCGGCACTCCCGGGATGGACGGCGCCGGCGTCATCGCCGCCCAGTCATACAGGTCCACTGACAACAAAAATGGCGTGTTCCTAATTAACGCCTCCACCGGCGCGCTTTTGAAGACCATTTCCTACGGCACGGCCAGCATCTTCGGCCAACCCGTCTTCGCCGATCAATACCTGTTGGTCGCCAGCACCGGCAGCCAGGGTCTCACAGCGTATAAAGCACATTAGGTTTGGCCTGCGGCAACCTTTTGAAGCAGGCTTCCGAGCGGGCCAATGAATTGATCTAGCCGGCGGTGCTCGGCGACGAATCTGCGGCTGTTGGCGCCTAGCGCGGCGGCCTGTTCCGGGTGCTCCCACAACTCGGTGATGGCCCCACGTAACGCATCGGCGTCACCGACCGGAACTGTGCGTGCGTTGTACCCATCGATGACGATCTCGGACAAGCCGGCGATATCGGAGCAGATCACGGCCTTTCCCATAGACCAGGCCTCTAAGAGAACGTTGATCCCGTTGTCTGTGTCGGATTGGAGCAACGGGACAACGACGAAGCGCGACCTCGCGTACAGCTCGCGCAGCTCGGTGGGCTTGAGCTGTGGCGTGAACGTGACATTCGCCGGGAGATCTGCTTTCTCCCCCCAGTCGCCGAGCGCACGACGCCAGTTGTCATCCTTACCCCGCGTGAGCCGTGCGGCGATGCGACAGGGAATGTCCGTGCCTTCGAGCGCACGTACCAGAGTGCCGTAGTCACGCATTTCCCGTCCAGCCGAGCATACGATCTGCTGCTCCACCTCCTCGGGCGACCGCCAGAAATCGATGTCGACGCCCTCGAGGATGTTCGCGACTCTGCGGGGCGGCATGAGCATCGTTTCGACGGCGTACTTGGCCTGGCTGGGGGGTGTGAGGAGAAGGACCGTGATCTGTGAGCGGACGAGGCGGATGAACCAGCGTTTCTTGCGCTGGGTAATCCAGGTGAACTGGCAGACAAGTGGAACCCGCCTGCGGGTCAGCTTTGCGAGCAGCGCAAATCCGAGTGCGATTCGCTCTGCTCCCCAGGCGTACACGACGTCGTAGCGGCCACATACTCGGACTGCCTCTATCGCCTGCGCGAGCCAGATCGGCAGCCTCCGGTAGATCCAAAGCAAGGGGCGCGGAGGACCCGACAGAAACCGCTGATCCAACTGGGTCAGATCGACTGGGAGCTCGAGCAGCCATGGCCGCGGCCCGTTCCCGGCTCGGTGTCGCTCGCCGAGATCGTCGATGAATGGAGGCATCGAATGCGTCCCGAGCAGCGCCAGAACTTTCGGTCGCTCTGACATGCTCACTGTGAAGGCGGGCGTAGCACTTGGATGAAGGGTGTCTCGTTCTTCGACGTCGGCCGGCAAGATTCCGCTTGGGCGCGTGGGATAGAGTACTTCCCGGATGACCCTGCTTGAGCGGGATTTGGGGCGCCCGGCTGGTGGTTAACCACCCCGATGCCGGAGGAGAACGGGCTGCATATCTCAACTGGATATGTCAGCTGCTCTGGCCTGAGCCGGCACAGGTCAAGGTAACGCGTTCGGGCCGGGGACGCAGCGACACGACCGGCTCGCCTGCGGCCGGCGCGGCGCCGCAGACAGGGGAGCTCATCGTGTTACCGCGGCACGCCGACCCGCGACTGCTCCTTCCGGCTGATCGCCGCGCTGGCGCAGCCGCCGTCCGGCACTACGGAGAACCCGGGTCACGAACCTCGAGCCTACGCAAGTGGGCGACCTGGCTTTCGGTCACCAGCAACGCAGCCACAAGCCTGTTCCCGGATCGGCTCCGGATCGACGCCCCACCGGACTCGCCGACAATCGCTTCGTACCTTCGTGAGGTGCTCGGACGTGACTTCTGCTTGAGCATGTACGTGAGCGATGCGCGCGCCAATCGCAAGCCGGTGCTGCAACTGCTGACACCGGAAGGCGCCCCGGTGGGTTTCGCGAAGATCGGCGTTGACCCGCTCACGTGTCAGCTGGTGCGGGCAGAGCGAGACGCGCTCGACCGGCTTGCCACCGCCGGACTGCGCACAGTCTCGGTTCCTCGGGTGTTGCACCACGGATCGTGGAACGGACTCGAGGTGCTCGTCCTGACGCCGCTTGAAGTGATGCTGCGCCGCCACGGGGTGCCACAGGCTCAGCTGTGGGAGGCGATGCAGGAGGTCGCAGGCGTCGCCGGGATCGAACAGCACAGCACCGCGGATGCCGAACATTGGCAGCGCCTGTTGGATCGTCTGGCGACTGCTCCGGACGAGCCACAGCGTGCGACGTTGGAGACCGCACTCGAGATGTTCCACGACCAAGGCGGCAACGCCGTGCTGTCATACGGTTCCTGGCACGGGGACTGGAGTCCCTGGAACATGGCGAGCACGCGCGGGAGTCTCTTGGTGTGGGACTGGGAGCGTTTTACCGTGGGCGTACCGCTCGGGTTCGACGCTCTCCATTACTGGCTGCGCACCGAGGTGTGGCGGAAGGGACGAACCCCGGCCAGCGCCGCCCGCGACCTCATCATCCGGGCAGCCGGCTTGCTCGGCCCTTTCAACGTCGATGCCCGGGAAGCCCGGTTGACCGCGCTGCTTTACCTCGCCGAACTCGCTGCCCGCGATCTTGCGGACCGCCAAGAAGACGCCGGCGCCCGGCTGGGGAGCCCCGGGGCGTGGTTGATTCCCGCGATGAAAGGCGACCTGGCCCAGGTGAGGCTGACGAACGGCTCGTCGCGCCCCACACGTGTGGCGCAGACCATCTCGCTGACGCCTGGGCGTATGAGCTCGCCGGCACGGATGCTCCCTTCGCTCGTGATCGTGGGCGCCCAGCGCTGCGGCACCACCACGCTGTTCAGCGCTCTCAGCGAGCACCCCGGGTTGCTCAACGCTTCTCGCAAGGAGGTGCATTACTTCGATGTCGCCTACGACCGAGGCGTCTCGTGGTATCGGGCGCATTTCGCGCTGACGGCGCGCGCAAGATGGATCAAGCGGACAACCGGCATCTCACCAATCGCATTCGAAGCGAGCCCGTACTACATGTTCCACCCATTGGCTTGCGAGCGAATCGCTCGCGATCTGCCAGGTGTGAAGGTGCTGGTGCTCATCCGCGATCCGGTGCAGAGGGCCCATTCAGCCCACGCTCACGAGGTGGCGCTGGGTTACGACGATGTGCCCTTCGAAGCCGCCCTCGAGCTTGAAGATGTCAGGCTCCAAGGCGAGGTCGAACGAATCCTCAGGGACCCCCTGTACAACAGTCACAGTCATCAGCACCACGCCTATCGGGCACGGGGTCAGTACATCGAACAGCTCGAGCGACTGGAGACCCTGTTTGGCCGCGAACGCATCCACGTCATAGACAGTGGCTTCTTCTTTAAGCAGCCCGAGCGCGCATACGACGGCGTCCTGGAGTTCCTCGGTCTTCCCCGTCGCGGCTATCCGCGGTTTGACGCTCAGAACGTGCAGCCGCGCCGCGCGATGCCGGAGGCGGCGCGCACGAAGCTGGAGGCGCATTTCGAACCGTACGACGCGCGACTCACCCAGTGGTTGGGGCGGGATCTGAGTTGGCGACGGTGAGGTGCATCGACAGCAACTAGTCACTCCATTCCCGAGCCTAAAGGAACGGAATTGACGGTGGCCTCGTCAGGTCGGTTTTGGGGTGGAGTGAGAGGATGACGGGTGGCAGCGGGGCTTGGTGGAAGTTGAAGTCTTTGATCAGGTTGCCCAGCTGGGGCGCGTCTTCGCGCACGTCTGGACGGGGGTCGGGGCGACCGTCGGTGCGGGGGTCCAGCCGCTGTCCATTGAGGAAGTCGTCCTCGATGAATTTGACGTAGGCGTCGAAGCTCAGGGTCTGGTGGTCGATGTAACCCCTCCTGGCGTAGGGGCTGATCACCAACGCGGGTACGCGCAGTCCGTACCCGTTCTCATCCACGCGTGGTGGCACGACGTGGTCATAGAAGCCGCCCCAGTCATCCCAGGCCAAGAAGATCGCAGTCGACTTCCAATCGGGGCTGCGCATGATCGCGTTGATCAGGCCAGTGACGTAGGTCTGACCGGCGGACACGAGGTTTGGCGGATGTTCTGAGACGTGCCCGTTTGGGGCGATCCACGAAACCGCGGGCAGTGTGCCCGCGCGGGTGGCCGCGAAAAAGTGAGCAAGCGGCTGGATGTTGCCTAGCTGATGGTCCTGACGAACCGTGTCGAAATAGGGCAGCGGGTTCCAGATTCCTGGTGTGTGGGGCCCCTGGTGCCCGGGCGCACACGTGAGTGCAGCGGAATTCGGACAGTCGGCCTCTGGGCCCCTGAACACGTAGTAACGCCAGCTGACATGGTTTTTGTGCAGCAGGTAGGTGAGGTCAGTCCAGGCGTAGTCCGGGCGACTACCGGTTTTGTTCTGAAGTGAGTCGGGTGGAAATCCCGGTAGCTGGGGCGCGTTGCGGCAACTCCATGGATCCCCCTGAACCGTGCAATGGGCAGACCACTCCGAGACCAGCCAGAGGTGCGAGGGCAGGCTCCACGACGCGATCGACTCGAACATGTGGTCCTGAAGCACGAAGTCGCGCGCGTACCGCCAGTAGTTGGGGATCTCGGCACCGGTGTGGTAGCCCATGACGTCCGGCCTGGGACCCGATGCCTGACCGCAGGACGGGTTGAGGCTCCCTCCACAGCGATGCAGTGCTCGGTGCAGCTGGGCGATGAACCCGTTCATCGCCCCATGGTTGATGTCCCCGATCGAGTTGGTGACGCCGTGAGGTCCTCCCAGGTTGCGGTCCTGTCGGTCGTGAAACGGCTTGACGCACTTGTGCGGCTGCAGGTCTGGAACGCAGGGCAGGCGGCCGGGGTTGCCGGCGAGGCCTGGGATCCCATCGGCACCGGGGTAGGTGCCGAAATAGGAGTCGAACGAGCGATTCTCCTGCATGATGATCACGACGTGCTTGATCTTGTGAATCGCCCCTGGGACGGGCCCCTGATGCGTGGGCCAGTGCTTCAGATGCAAGGGACGTGGCCCTGGTCGCGGCACCCCACCACACGCCACCGCGAGCAGGGCGACGGCGAGTGGCACCGCGATCAGCAGCCGTCGCCGACAGAGGTCCTTCATGCACTCACCCGGCAGCGAGTATGCCTACGCTGGCTCTACCTCAGATAAGGACCAGCTGAGCAGATGCGCTGCTAAGAGGCGTCTCTGAGCCGCTGGGCCTCGGGCAGGGCCTCGAGCTTCTTGAGCGTGTGGTTCTCGATTTGCCGGATCCGCTCACGGGTGACGTTGAAGGCACGCCCGACCTCCTCGAGCGTGTAGGCCCTCTCACCTACCAGGCCGAAGCGCATCTCGATCACCTCGCGCTCGCGCTCGGGTAGTGCCGCAAGAGCGCGGCGCAGGTTCTCGCGGCGCAGCCGCTCGGCGGCAAGCTCAAACGGCGACTCGGCCGTCTGGTCCTCGACGAAGTCGCCGAGCTCTGAGTCTTCCTCTTCCCCGATGGGCTTTTCCAACGACACAGGCTGCTGAGCCATGCGCAGCACATCTCGCACGTCTCGCACCGTGGTGTCGAGCTCGTGGGCGATCTCGTCGGGGGTGGGTTCGCGTCCCAACTGTTGGACGAGCTGTCGCTCGACGTGGATTACCTTGTTGAGCCGCTCCACCATGTGGACGGGGATGCGGATGGTCCGTCCCTTGTCCGCGATCGCGCGCGTGACGGCCTGGCGGATCCACCAGGTCGCATAGGTCGAGAACTTGTACCCGCGGCGATAGTCGAATTTCTCGACGGCGCGGATCAGGCCCATAGATCCTTCCTGAATCAGATCCAGGAAGGTGAGACCGCGGCCCAGATAGCTCTTGGCGATCGACACCACCAAACGCAGATTCGCCTCGATCATCTGTTGCTTGGCCCGCATGTCGCCGCGCTCGATCCGCCTTGCCAGCGACACCTCCTGCTCGGCGGTGAGTAACTCCACGCGCCCGATCGCGCGTAGGTAAAGGCGCAGCGAGTCGAGGCTCGGCTCAACGGTCAGGTCAATCTCCGGCCGGCGTGGCTGGTCGGGTTGGGGTGTGACCGCCGCCGGGCTCGGCTCAGCCCCGTTGGACTCTGCGCGGGCCGGTTGCCCGTCGGCATCGACGATATCGATGCCCTGATCCTCGAGGTAGGTGTGTAGTTCCTGGATCTGCTCCTTGCTGAACTCGGTCTCCTCGAGCGAAGCGGCGATTTGCTCGAAGGTCAGATAGCCCCGCTCCTGAGCTTCCGCAATCAGCCCGCTGAATTCATCGAGTTCGGCAATCGGAACCTCGTCGCCGAGCAGACCGATTTCCTTATCGCTCATCTGACACCAGCCCCTTTCTCGACCTGCCCCAAGATCGCCCCACCGAGCTACTCCCTCCTGACTCTCCCATCAGAGGCCGGAATTGATACCACAAACCTCGGGTTTGTCGCTGGACGCGGGGAAATTCGCCGGGGTCACGTACAAACGGTTCGAAGATGGTCGCAGACGAATGACTGCGATTCGTTGACGAGCGCGGCCCAAAGGCCGCCGATCTCTACCCTTTACGCAGATGACGTTCACTCGAGCGACCGAGCTGCCGGTTGCGGACGTCCAGGCGCGGCGTCCGACCGTCCAGGTCAGCCTCTCTCGAGTCGGGGTCACGGACGTCGAGAAAGTCATCCGCCTGCGCCAGAACGGCGCCGAGCAGCTTTTTTCGGCTCGCTTCGAATGCGTTGTCGACCTCGGCCCCGAGCAGAAGGGCGCGCATATGTCGCGCTTCGAGGAAGTCATCAATGAAGTGATCGGGGAAGTCGTTCTGAACGAGACCACCTTCAAGGCGGAGACGCTCGTCGAGCACATCGCCGAGCGGGTCCGCGAGCACCAGCGAGCGCGGCGCGCCGAAGTCAGCGTGGAGGCGCGCTTCCCGGAGCACAAGCCGGCCCCAGTCTCCGGGATCCCCACGCAGGAGCTGTACACGCTGCATGGCTCGGCGGTCGCCTCGGAGCTCGGGACGAGACGGCTGATCGGCGTCACGGCGCAGGGAATGACCGCTTGCCCCTGCGCTCAAGAGCTCGTGTCGGGTCACGCGCGTGAACGGCTCGAGCGCGACGGCTTTACAACGCGCGAGATCGACCGGATCCTCACCGTGGTCCCCGTCGCGACACATGACCAGCGCGGCCTGGGAACCTTGCACATCGGCTGCACCGAATTGTGTGAAGACGAGATCGAGGCGGCCACCTTGCTTGAGATCGTCGAGAGTGCGATGTCCTCGGAAATCTACGAGCTGATGAAACGGGCCGACGAGGTCTCCGTCGTCGAAAAGGCCCACCGCCGGCCACGCTTCGTGGAGGACTGCGTCCGCGAAATGGTGCGGGGCGTAGTGGAGCGCTTCCCGAAGCTGGACGACCGCGCCTTCGTCTGCGCCCGCCAGGTGAACCTCGAGACGATCCATCAGCACAACGTGATGGCCGAACGGTTCGGCACGCTCGCCGAAGTTCGCCGCGAGCTCGAGACGGGCGTTCCCGCGCCGATTCACACGAGCCGGCGGGCTTGGCTCGATCAGGTCCCTTAGGGCCTATCTCGCCCGGGCGTCGCGCGGACTCCTGAAGGCTGCTCTTCCCGACGCAGCCCGAAGAAGTAGTCCAAGCCGGACAGCACCGTGATCACGACGGTTGCATAGACCAGCAACTTCACCGGCAGGGGCTTCTCGCCAACCGCGATCAGCACCATCACCATCGCAACCTGCATCGCGGTCTTGAGCTTCCCGAGCGAGTTGGCGGCGATCACGGTGCCCTGCGCACCTGCAGCGGCCCGCAGCACAGTCACGGCGATCTCGCGGGAGATGATCACCATCGCCACCCACGCCTCGAGCCGCGAGAGCGAGACCAGCGCGATCAACGCCGCCACGATCAGGAGCTTGTCCGCGATGGGGTCCATGAGCTTGCCGAAGGTCGTGACCCAGTTGCGCGAGCGCGCCAGATAGCCGTCGATGGCGTCGGTCAGCGATGCGATCGCGAACACAATCGCCGCCAGCACGTCGCCACCGGTGGTCTTGTCGAGCAGGGCAACGACCAGCACCGGGACGAGCAGGATGCGCACGACCGTCAGCGCGTTGGGGACGTTCAGCGGAACCATGGACTCCTCAACGCTATCGCTACCCCATTCGCCGCGAGTCGACCGGGTCGCCCGTGTCGTAGGGTTAGGAGCATGCGCATGCAACTGATTCCAATGGTGATCGAGCGGACGGCGCGCGGCGAGCGCGAGTTCGACATCTACAGCCGCCTCCTGAACGAGCGCATCATTTTCCTTGGCACCCCGATCGACGACCAGATCGCGAACCTCGTGGTGGCACAGCTTTTGCACCTCGAATCCGAGGACCCCGATAAGGACATCTCGATCTACGTCAACTGCCCTGGCGGATCCATCTACTCCGGCCTGGCGATCTACGACACGATGCAGTTCATCAAGCCGGAGATCCAGACGATCTGCGTCGGGATCGCGATGTCGATGGGGTCGCTGCTCCTGACAGGCGGCGCCAAAGGGAAGCGGTACGCGCTACCCAACAGCAGGCTGCTCATCCATCAGCCCTCTGCGGGGTTTGAGGGGCAATCGACGGAGATCGAGATTCATGCCCGGGAGATCCTCAAGGTCCGCGACCGGATCGATCAGATCTACGCCCATCACACTGGGCAGACCGTCGAGCAGGTGCACGCAGACATGGAGCGTGACAGGTTCTTCAAGGCCGAGGAGGCCGTCGATTACGGGCTCATCGACCGCGTGATCGAGCACCACTGAAAAAGAGGAGGACGTAGATGGCAATCGCGGAGCGCAATGCGCAGTGCACCTGGAGCGGCGACCTGGCGCACGGAAACGGAGTGGTCAACGGGGCCAGCGGCGCCCTGAAGGAGCTGCCGGTGACGTGGGCCTCGCGGACCGAGCGCTCCGCCGGTCAGACCAGCCCCGAGGAGTTGATCGCGGCAGCGCACGCCTCGTGCTTCTCGATGGCGTTGGCACACGAGCTGAGCCAAGGAGGAAATGCGCCCGACCAGCTCGAGGTGAGGGCTCGGGTCACCCTGGACGAGCGCGACGGAGCTCCCACAGTGACGACCTCGGAAATCACCGTCGACGGCCGCGTGCCGGGGATCGACCAGGAAGCTTTCACCAAGGCGGCCACGAACGCCGGCAAGCAGTGCCCGGTCTCGCGTGCGCTTGGAGGGGTCGAGATCAGCGTGCAGGCGACGCTCTCCTGATTCTTTTTGCCGCCGGCACATGTGCCGGCGGCCCGGCCGCGCATGCGCGGCCGGCGGGTGCGCGCATGCGCGCACCCGAACTACATGACTGAGTGCTCGATCGCGCCAAGTCGCTCGATCTCGATCTTCACCGTGTCACCCGACTGCAGGAACCGCGGGGGGTCGAACCCCATGCCGACCCCGTTGGGAGTGCCGGTGAAGATGAGATCGCCGGGCTCGAGCGTGCATGTCTCGGCGATGAATTCGACCAGCTGCCGGCACCCGAAGATCATGTCGGCGGTGGTGGAGTCCTGGCGCAGGTCGCCGTTGACCCAGGTCTGCAATCGCAACGCGTCAGGATCCGGCACCTCGTCTGCCGTGGTGATCCAGGGCCCGAAGGGGGAGAATGTGTCGGCCCCCTTGGCGCGGGTCCACTGGGACTCTCGCCGCTGCAGGTCGCGTGCGCTCACGTCATCGCCGATGCAGTATCCGCCGATGCGTCCGCCGGCCCCGATGACGATCACCAGTTCGCCCTCGTAATCGAGACGCCGCACGGCCTCGGGGCAGCGAATGGGGCCGCCCGGAGGCGCCACCGAGCCGGGGACCTTTGTGAAGACGATGGGGCGTTCGGGTTGCTGCGCGCCGGTTTCGCGTATGTGCTCGGCGTAGTTGAGGCCGATAGCGAAGATGGTCCGGGGCAGGGGGATCGGCGCGAGCAGCGTGACCTCCGAGAGCGGCCACGACGCCTCGCCGCGTGCCGGTTCGGCGCCATCGCGCAGGACATCCACGGCGGTAACACCGTCAGCGAACGCGACGACATTCCCGTCGACGACCGCCCCGGCGACTGGACCCGTTTCTCCGGGTGTCTTGATGGTTGCGAGCTTCACCGGGCGGAGGCTACCGGCAGGCTCCAGCCGAGCGCTCTCAGCCGCCAGGCGCGCCGACCAGGCTTTCCACGGCCTCGACGTGAGTCACGGGCAGCCCGAGCGCCTTGGTCTTTGAGACCAGGTCGAGCCTCAGCCAGCGCGAGATCCGCCGTGGGAGCGTGGAGATGATGATCTCGTCGTAGTTGCCGAGGTTGACGGCGTCCTCGATCGCCATGAGCGGTTCCGAATCGCCGATGGACCCCGTCACCTCCGTTCCTGCGGCGCGGCTCAGTCTCGGCAATGCCTCGGCGAGAGCGGTCTGGGCCTCGCCACCTCCGGTGTCCTGCGGATCGACGACCTTGTGTATCCCGTGCGCCTGGCGGGGAACGACGAGGTGGAAGGAAGCGGGGCCGCGCCGCGCGCGCTCAGCCACCGCCTGAAGAAGCTTCTCAGTCGATGCCGTCTGGTGGGCTACGACGAGAACATGGGCCGGTTCCGACATGAGTGAGACCTCCCGGCTTGTGCGGGCCCGTCGACGGACCCGTGCGATGACGTCTTAGCGCGAGTATCCCACCTCGTGATGATCGGCACAACCGCGGATGACTCAAAAAAGCGGATCCTGGCCCGGCGGCCTCGTTCCCCGCCGCGCTCTGGGACCCTCGAAGTGAAGCGACGACGCTAGGTCGCCCGCAATTGCCGCCTCGGACCGCGACGCAACGAGAGGCTGGTCGATACCCTCGACATAGACGAGCGTGCGCCGTCCGTCGCCCCGCTCTTCGCGCTGGAGCGGAACCAGCGCGTAGATGCGGTCAGCGCGTACAAATTTCCCGTAACCCAGCGCGACCATGGGGGCTGTACCTCCGCTAGACACAGCCGAATCGTACGCGGGTCCGGCTAACATGGCTCAGGATGCTGGGACCTGGGCCACGGGTCCGGGGGCGGTGTTAACGCTCGCGATTCAAACCGAACCCTTAGGTAGTCAAGCTGCTCAGATCGCCAGTACACAAGCATCGCCTCGTCCGCTTCGCCGTGCTCGGCGTCGCCTTGCTCGGAGCCGCGGCGCTCGGTCTGTGGATAGCCGGGGTGGGCCAGTCGACGAGCGACCCGGTCCCTCTTGGCGTACGGCCGGACAGCGCCTACTGGAAGGCCGCGCGAACGTGCCGCCGCATCTTCCCAGGGGTAGCTGATCAGCGTCGCTGCAGCCAGCTGGCACTGCACCCGAACTCCTCCACACTGTTGGCCGGCTCCGCGCCGTCTTTCAAGAACGCCGCCCAGCAGGGAATGTACGAGCTGATCGGGTGGCATCCCAACGGCGACGGCTCGGGTACGTTCAACACCAACGGCAGCAACGTCGTGTCCTGGAACTACAACAGCGGGTTGTGGGCCGGTCCCGAGCTGTCGCACTGGTGGCAGTCCGCAATGGCATTGCGCACGATGGTCCGCTATCTCGAGCGCACCGGGACGACAAGTCCCTACTACCAGCAGGTGCTACTGCGGACCTACCGACTGGAGGTCCATCATCCCCTCGCGATCGCGTCGAGCTACTTCGTGAACAGGTTCGGTGATGACACGGCGTGGTGGGGACTGGCTTGGGTCGAGGCGGCGAACTACGAGCTGCACTACCTGCACGACCTCTCGGCCGCGCGGACTTTTCTGTCGACAGCGGAGTACGACGCCCACTACCTCGAGCGGCTCAAGAAATCGTGTGGGGGGATCGTGTGGAAGCAAGGGTTCCCCAGCGATTTGATCACCAATGCCGAGTTCACATCGCTCGCGGCCGAGCTCTATTCATTCCGAGCCGTGCCCGGCCCGTTCCGCGATGAGGTCAAGGCGGACGCGTGGCTGCACGACGCTCGCGCCGACCTGCACTGGATCAGGCAGTCTGGCCTCGTGAACATGAGGAAGGGCCGCGTCTCAGATCGTCTGACCCGTTCCTGCAAGCGCATTGGAGGCCCGCTCACGTACACCCAGGGTGAGATGGCCGAGGCGCTGATACAGATGGGCAATGCGCTGCACCGTCCCGCCTACTACCGCCAGGCGCTGCAACTGCTCAACTTCGCCACCAAAATCGGCGGGCCCAGCCACATGGTCACCCGCAGCGGGATCATGCAGCAGCCATGCGAGAGCAAGCCCTCGTTGTGCGTGCCAGAGCGCGATCGCGGGCGCCTGAGCGGCACACCCACCGAGACCTGGCTTGATCAGCTTTCCTACAAAGGCATCCTCGCCCAGGCAATCGACGATTACGTCTCGGCCACCGGCAGTCACCATTTCAAGGCGTTCATGCGCCACCAGGCCTCGGCGATCGTCAACAACGCCATACGCGATCCGAAAGGGCGGCCCGGCGACTGCGGCTCACCGAGCACGTGCCAGTTCGTGTTCTACTGGGCCTGGCCGCTAAACCCTAGACGACCCATGATCGCTAACACCGCAACCGAGATGAGCGCGATCGACGTCTTGACGGGCGTCCTGCCGGTCCGTACGGGCGGTCGCCCGCTGGGGCCGGCGACGCACTCCTAATAGTCGCCTAGGACCTGGGACAAACGTTGTTCGAGTGTGCGTGCGAGCACGTCGCGCACCGGACCCTGCTCGAAACGCTCGACCAGCGCGGCGAGAAAGCCCTCGATCACAAGCCGCTTGGCAAGGTTCTCGGGGAGCCCGTGAGAGCGTAGGTAGAAAAGCTGCTCCGGATCGACCTGCGCGACTGCCGCCGCGTGCGTGCAACGGACGTCGTTGGCCTGGATCTCGAGGCCCGGGATCGCGTCGGCGTGGGCTCGCTTGGAGATCAGGAGGTTGCGGGATTCCTGAAAGGCGTCGGTCTTCTGGGCGCCCGGGTCGACGATTATGTTGCCCTTCCAGACCGCGGTGGCGCGGCCTGAGAGAACGCCGCGGAAGGCGAGGTCGGAGGTGGTGTTGGGCGCGGCGTGCTCCTGCGTGGTATCGAAGTCGAGGTGCTGGCGGCCGTGCGCCGCGTATGCGCCGGTGACTCGGGCCTCGGCGCCTGGGCCGCCCAGTCGCGTCTCCATTCGCACCCGGCCGGCGCCCGAACCGAAACCGAGCGCCACCCAGTCCAGGACGCCGTCGCGGGCGATCTCGGCGCGATGGGTTCCAAAAATCCAGCTGCGTTCCGACAGCTGCTGACCGCACACGAAGCGCAGGCGGGCCCCATCCCCCACCACCAGCTCGATCACCGTGTTCAGAAGGGAGGACCCGTCAGGCGACCCCGAAAGCTGCTGCTCCCAGACCTCGGCCTGCGCGCCCTCCTCGAGCACGACCAAGGTGCGCCGGTTGTGCTCCGTCCCATCGCCACCCTGGAGCGCGCTGAGCAGAACCGGGCGCTCCAGAACGACGCCGTTGGGCACGTATACGAAGGCCCCCGTCTCGAAGCTCGCCTCATTCTTTGCGACGAAGAAGTCTCCGTCGGGCGTCACGAGCGAGGACAGGTGTCGCTCAAGGAGTTCGGGGTGGTCGCGCAGGGCCCGGTGCAGCGGCGCCACGATCGCGCCGTCAGGGAGCTGATCGGTATCGGTGATCGCATCTTGAAGCGCAAACAGCGGCTCGGCGCCTTCTGCGCTATGACCGTTGCGGCCCGGCTGATACGCGCTCAGGTCGAGATCGGAGAGGTCGGTGAACTCCCACCCCGGGCGGCCTTTGAACTGGGGCAGTTCGAGCGTCTCAAGCACGTCCAGCGCGTGCGCGCGGCGCTTCGCTAGAAACTGTGGTTCGGTGTCCTGACCCGCGGCCGCACTAGCCAATCGAGCCCTCCATCTGCAGCTCGATCAGGCGATTCATCTCCACCGCGTACTCCATCGGCAATTCCTTGGTGATGGGCTCGACGAAGCCATTGACGATCAGCTTTGATGCCTCGTCCTCGGGAATGCCGTGCGACATCAAATAGAAGAGCTGGTCGTCGCCGACCTTCGAGACGGTCGCCTCGTGGCCGACATTGACGTCGTCCTCGCCGATGCGGATCGTCGGGTAGGTGTCCGAGCGGGAGCGCTCATCGAGCAGCAGCGCGTCGCAGACCACCTTCGAGCGCGCGCCGTGGGCGCCCTTGGCGACCTCGAGCAGGCCTCGATACGAGCTGCGTCCGCCGTCCTTGGAGATCGACTTGGCGAAGATGTTCGAGGATGTGTTGGGGGCGCCGTGGACGATCTTGCCGCCGGCGTCCTGGTGCTGGCCGTTGCCTGCGAAAGCAATGGAGAGGATCTCGCCATGGGCGCGCTCGCCGAGGAGGTAGACGCTGGGGTACTTCATCGTAAGACGCGAACCGAGGTTGCAGTCCACCCATTCAACCGTCGCGTCCTCGTGCGCAACCGCACGCTTGGTGACGAGGTTGAAGACGTTTGTCGACCAGTTCTGGACCGTGGTGTAACGGATGCGGGCACCCGGCAGCGCAATCAGTTCCACGACCGCTGAGTGAAGACTCGAGCTCGAGTACGTGGGCGCCGTGCAGCCCTCCACGTAGTGGACGTAGGACCCGGGCTCCGCGATGATCAGGGTGCGCTCGAACTGACCCATGTTCTCCGTGTTGATGCGGAAGTAGGCCTGGAGCGGCATCTCGACGTGCACCCCCTCGGGGACGTAGACGAACGAGCCGCCCGACCAGACCGACGAGTTGAGCGCCGCCAGCTTGTTGTCGTTGGGCGGGATCACGGTCGCGAAGTACTCGCGCACGATGTCCTCGTGCTCGCGCAGGCCCGTATCCATGTCGACGAAGATCACGCCCTGCTTCTCGAGGTCCTCGCGAACCTGGTGGTAGACGACCTCCGACTCGTACTGCGCGCCCACCCCGGAGAGGAACTTGCGCTCCGCCTCAGGGATGCCCAGGCGGTCAAAGGTCCGCTTGACGTCCTCGGGCACATCGTCCCAGGAGCGACCGGGCTTCTCGGAGGCGCGCACGAAGTAGTGGATGTCGTCGTAGTCGACCTCGGCGAGGTATGGCGAGCCCCAGGTCGGCTGGGGCCGCGCGAGGAAGTGATCGAGCGCCTTGAGCCGGAAGTCGCGCATCCACTGCGGCTCTGACTTGAACTCCGAGATCTTCTCGACGATCTCTCGGTTGAGCCCCTTGGGCGCCTTGTAGAGATAGTTCTCGGCATCATGGAAGCCGTAGCGCTGCTCATAGTCCGCGTTGATCCCCGCGAGCGCCTCGTTCTCGGTCAGGGTCGGGCCCTTCGGAATCGTCTCGGGAGTAGCCACTACTCCACCTCCACCTTGATTGTGTTCTCTTCGATAATCACCGGAAACGTCTCCACGGGAACATAAGCAGGCAGCGTCTTCGGCTGCCCGTTCTTCAGGTCGAAGCGCGATCCGTGGCGCGGACACTCGATCGTGCAGTCGCCTTGGTCCAGCTCGCCCTCAACGAGGGGACCGTTGTCGTGCGAGCAGCGGTCCTCGATCGCGTAAACCGTGCCCGCGCAGTTGAAGACGCCGATCTCGAGGTCCTCCCACTCGAGCAGCCGCATATCGCCCGGCTTGAGCTCGGTCACAGGGCATACCTCGACGAGGGTCTTTTGTGGCACTTGGTCGTAAGTCCTAGCGGATTGATCGGATTTCCTATGTTAGCGCCGGCGACCCCTGGTTGGCATTTGCGACAAATACTTCACTGGCGTAGGATTCGGCCATGGCGGTCAGGGGAGTGATTGCCGCGGCGATTTCGTCGCTCTTGCTGGCCGCGCTTGCCTTGGCCGGACCGGCTCAGGCGACGCGCCCGTTCGCGCCGCTCGACCAGCCGGGGCCGCCGCTCTCCGTCCCGCGCCCAAAGCTCCGGGCTGCGCTGAAATGCGAGCCCAGCGTGCGAAACGCGCGGGTCGAGCCCGTGCTGCTGAACCCCGCCACCGGGGTGACCGCGAAGGAGAACTACTCGTGGAACTGGGAGCGAGCCCTTCGCAAGTTGGGCATCCCATGGTGCGCGTACACGGCGCCCCACAACGCGCTGGGCAACATCGAGACGTCCGGCGAATACCTGGTCTATGCGATACGCACGGTCCACCGGATGGCCCATCGCCCCATCGCGGTGATGGGCCATAGCCAGGGCGGTATGTCGATGCGGTGGGCGCTGCGCTTCTGGCCGGACACGCGGCACATGGTCAAGGACGTGATCGGGTTCGCGGGCTCGAACCATGGCACCACCGTCTTTAGCCCGCAGGACTGCGAGCCCCTGGGTTGCGCCCCGGCGACGTGGCAGCAGCTTTCAACGGCGCACTTCATCAAGGCGCTCAACAGCTATGTAGAGACATTCGCCGGGATCTCGTATACGGAGGTCTATACGCATACCGATGAGGTCGTTGAGCCCAACTCCGCGCCGAAGCCGTCGCAGTGCAGTTCGTGCCTCTACACGGGCAAAGGCAAGATCACCAACGTCGCGACGCAGCAGATCTGTCCCCTCGACGTGTACGAGCACCTGGGGGTCGGGACGATCGACCCGGTCGCCTATGCACTCGGGGTCAACGCGCTGAGAAGGCGCGGCCCCGCCGCACCGAGTCAGATTCCCAGCAGCGTGTGCTCGGAGGCCTACATGCCCGGCGTCAACCCCGCCAATGTCAACAACGAACTCGAACTACTAAGGGCGGCTCCGGGCCTCTTGGGCGTTGCGGTCGGCCCGGTGGCGAAGGAGTTCGGCGTCCCCGCGCTTCACCATGAGCCGCCGCTCGCCTGCTACGTGTTCGCCGCCTGCCGCGGGAAGGATGCGCCGAACTTGGAGCTGTCCTATACCCGCTCGCGGTCGGGAGATCAGACAATCCTCCATCCCCTGGTCCGTGTCCGCGAGGGGTATCAGCTCATTCCCGTCGCCGGGGCCCGCTTGACCATCGCGGGCCACCGTGTGCGCACCGACGCCGCCGGCCGTGCGGCCCTCCCGGTGGGGCTGGTCGCGGGGCGCAAATACCGACTGACCGCGTCGCGGCCGGGCTGCAATACCGCAGTGGCCGCCGTCAGCGCCGGCTAACCGAGAGCATCCGCCTGCGCGGGCGAGCCACTGGCGGACGTTTCCGGTTCCCACGCAGCCTCATGGCCGAGGGAGGCTCCCTTCAGCACCTTCAGGGAAAGCAGCGCGCATTTCATCCGTGTGGCGGAGATGTCGATGCCCAGCAGGTCCAGGACGAAGGACCGATCGAGCCCCAGCAGCTCGGAGATCTTCATCCCCTTGACCTCGTCGGACGTCATCGAGGCAGCCGCCTGGGAGATCGCGCACCCGTGGCCGGAAAAGCGAATCTGCTCGATGCGATCGCCCTCTCCGAGCTCAAGCCTCACGGTGAGCTCATCACCGCACAGAGGATTGAGGTCGTGGAACTCCAAGTCCACGCGCTCGAGCTCAGCAGCCGGAGGGGCGAAGTTGTGAGGGTGCTTGTAGTGGTCGAGAATGTTCTCGCGATACAGCGAATCGTCCATCGCTCTCATAGCGTAGTGGCCACCGCCGAAAAGCCCCCTTGGACTCGTCGAGGTCGGCTCTTCACGCGCGGTGCCGGAGTACTCTTCGGTAGGTGACGCACTGGGGGTTTTGCTTGAAGTGGCGCAGTGCGTTTCTGTTGTGCGCATCGGCATTGCTGATGCTCGTGCTTGCCTCGAGCGCCGCCGCCAGGACCAACAAGACCGGCTATGACATCTCGTATCCTCAGTGCGGCCGGACCTATCCGACCGGTCAGGCATTCGGGCTCGTGGGCGTCAACGGGGGCCTTGCAAACGACGAGAACGGGTGCCTCGGCAGCGAGATCGCGTGGGCCCAGGCGTCGCCAGGTCTCACCTCCCCTTCGCAAGCGCCCGCCTCGATCTACATCAACACTGCCGATCCGGGGCCCGCGCCGGGCGTCACCGATTGGCCACACTCAGGAACCGACCAGTACGGGAGCTGTCACGGCGGCTGGTCCAAAGCGTGCGCCTACGTGTACGGCGAGCAGCGGGCGACGTACTCGTACAACCTCGTAGGCGCAAGCCATCCGGACCTTGCCTCTGAGGCTCCCTGGTGGCTGGATATCGAGACCTCGAACACCTGGGCGACGAGCTCGGTCCACGGATACAAGGGCCTCAACATCGTGGCCATCCAGGGGTTCATCGCCGGGCTCACAAGCCAGGGCGCCGCCGCTCCGGTCGGTGTCTATTCCAGTACCACCCAATGGAAGGCGATCACCGGGCTGACGGCGCAGACGACCCGCTCGGCATTTGGCTCTTCCCCGCCGGCCTGGGTCGCGGCCGCCAGCACGCTCAAGGGCGCCCACAGCGTGTGCTCCTCGACCGCCTTCACCGGGGTGAAGCCCACGCTCGCTCAGTACAGCTCGAACGGCTTCGACGGCGACCTGCGCTGCGGCTAGAGGCGCAGCACGCGCACGACCGTCGCGAGCCCATCCACCAGCCGCGCCACATCCAGCACCGAGTTGTGAACGGCGAACGATGCGCGGGTGGTCGCATGGACCCCCAGGCGACGCATCAACGGCTGGGCGCAGTGGTGACCCGCACGCACGCACACGCCCTCGCGGCCCAGGATCTCGCCGATGTCGTGGGGATGTGCACCCTCGAGCGAGAATGAGACCAGCGCACCCCTGTCAGCGGGCTCGAGCGGTCCGTGAATCGTGAGTCCGGGTATCTCTGAAAGGCGCGCCAGTGCCTCGGCGACGAGGGATTCCTCGTGTCCACGGATGCGCTCGATCGAGATCGCCTCGATCCAATCGACCGCGGCTCCCAGTCCGATCGCCTCAGCAATCTGAGACGTGCCCGCCTCGAACTTGTGCGGGAGGTCGGTCCAGGTCGACTCGTTGGCGGCCACCGTGCGGATCATGTGCCCCCCGCCGATGAAGGGCGGCATCTCCTCAAGAAGCTCGCGACGGCCGTGGAGAACGCCGATGCCCGTGGGGCCGTAGGCCTTGTGCCCGGTCCAGCAATAAAAGTCCGCGCCGATCGCGCGCAGGTCGACCTGAATCTGAGGTACCGCCTGCGCGCCGTCCACGAGCACGACCGCGCCTGCGGCGTGGGCGCGCTCGACGATCTCCGCCAGGGGGTTGATCGTGCCGAGCACATTCGACACATGGGCCAGTCCCACCAGCTTCGGTCCGCGCTCGAGCAGGCGGTGGAGCGCTTCGAGGTCCAGCCGGCCATCCTCTTGCAGCGGCACGTAGGCGAGCTCGGCCTCCCGGTCCTGGCACAGAAGCTGCCACGGAACGATGTTCGAGTGATGCTCCATCTCGGTCAGCACCACCAGGTCGCCCCGATGAACGTTGTGCCGGCCCCAGGTATAGGCGACCAGGTTTATCCCGGCGGTGGCGTTGGCGGTGAAGATCGTCTCCTCGGTGGAGGACCCCAGCCAGCGAGCGATCCGCTCACGTGCTCCTTCGTAGAGCTCGGTCGCCTCGACCGCCAGGGGATAGACGCCGCGGTGGACAGACGCCCTCGAGTGGGTGTAATAGCGATTGAGCGCGTCGATCACCGGCTGCGGAGTCTGGGAAGTCGCAGCCGAGTCCAGATAGGTCAACGGGTGGCCGTCGAAGCGGCGCGCAAGCACCGGAAACTGCGCTGCAATCGCGCCGACCGTGTCGGTCGACAGCGGGCTCCCGCCGGCAATGGTGCTCACGATGAGGCTCCTGCGCCGGGGTTGCTGCTCACGCAGCAACCTCCTCGGCGATCCAGCCGTAGCCCTTGGCCTCGAGTTCCTCGACCAGGTCCGGGCCACCGTCCTTGACGACCCGCCCCTGGAACATCACGTGCACATGGCTCGGCTGAACCAGGTGCAGGATGCGCTGGTAGTGGGTGATGATCAGGACGCCCATTTCCGGGCCTGCCACCGCGTTGACGCCACCGGCGACAACTCGCAGCGCGTCAATGTCAAGACCGGAGTCGGTCTCATCGAGCACGGCCAACTCGGGGCGCTGGAGAGCGAGCTGGAGAATCTCCATCCGCTTCTTCTCGCCACCCGAGAAGCCCTCGTTCAGATACCGGCTCGAGAATTCCCGCGGAACGCGGGTCAGCTCCATGGCCGCCTCGACTCGTTCGCGAAACTCCTTGAGCGGGATGGCGTCCTCGCCGCGGGCGCTGCGGTGGGCGTTCAGCACCGTTCGCAGGTACTTGGTCACGGTGACGCCAGGCACCGACACCGGGTACTGGAAAGCCATGAACAGGCCCATACGCGCGCGCTCGTCCGGGTCTGCGTCGTTGATGTCCTGCCCCTTGAAGCAGATGCGCCCCGACGTCACCTCGAGGCCGGGGTGGCCCATGATCGCGTTGGCGAGCGTCGACTTGCCGGACCCATTCGGGCCCATAAGAGCATGGATCTCGCCCTGGTCAATCGATAGATCGACGCCCCGCAGGATCTCCTTATCGCCTGCTCGGACGTACAGATCTTGAATCTCAAGTTCAGCCATTTTCAAGTTTTGGGTTGAGGGTGTTCAAACGGCGACGGCAGTGCGCCCCTGACCGGAAGGACCGGGAGTCAACGGCTCGGGCTGGTCCCGCTCGTGCCGGCGCGAGAACTCGACGAGCTCGGCAAGAGTGGTCGTTTGAAGCGAGCGGATCACCCCGCCCTGCACTCGCATCCACAGCAGTTTGGTGGCGCACCCGCGCCCGGCGTCGGGCTCATGCGAGCACAAGACCCGCTCGGTGTGGTCGTGAACGAAGCACTCCATCGGTGCGATGGTGCCTTCCAACGCATGGACCACCTCGTCCATCGCGATCTCTTCGGCCGGTCGAGCCAGCCAATAGCCACCGTGGGCGCCGCGAGCGCTCATCACTAGACCAGCCTTGCGCAGACGGGCCACGACCTGCTCCAGATAAGCCAGAGGCAGCCCTTCGGCATCGGCGATTGCCTTCAGACTCGTGGGCTGCTCCGGGGATTGGCGCCCCAGCTCGACCATGAGCCTTACGCCGTACTCGGCCTTGGAGGAGAAGATCATTGAAATAAATCCTACCAGGGCGGTCGGTTTATTATTTTCCTGCCCATGGATGAACCGCGGCTGGCGACCTCGGCGGAGATCACGCAGGCCGCAGCGACGGCCAAAGCGTCCGGGCGGCTCGGGATCGACACCGAGTTCATCTCTGAAGGTCGGTATCGACCACTGCTGTGCCTGGTCCAGGTCGTTGTAGATGCCCCGGGCGGCTCGTCGGTCGTTCTCATCGACGCGCTGGCCGGCGATGCTCCTGTGCAGCCCGTCGCCGCGCTGCTCGCCGACCCCAGTGTCGAGGTCGTCCTTCACGCCGGGCGCCAGGACGTCGCGATCCTTCGCAGGGCCTGGGACACCGACGTCGTGACCATCTTCGATACCCAGATCTCGGCTGGGTTCGCCGGGCAAAGCGCCCAGAGCGGGTACGGCAACCTGATCGGTGCGATGCTCGGACGGCGGCTCGCCAAGTCCGCCTCCTACACGCGCTGGGACGCCCGGCCGTTGTCGGCCGAGCAGCTTCACTATGCGGTCGAGGACGTCGCTCAGCTGCTCGAGCTGGCCGACGAGCTCAAGCGTCGACTGCGAGAGACCGGCCGGCTTGGGTGGGCGGTCGAGGAATGCCGGCGGCTCGAGTCCGCCAGCGAGGAACGCGATCCGGAGACCGTATGGGAACGGCTGCCGCGGATCTCACAGCTTGATCCCCGTTCGCGCGCGGTTGCCCGGACGGTGGCGGCCTGGCGAGAGCGAACTGCATCCAGAGAAGACCGGCCGGTCGGCTCGGTCCTCGCCGATCAGGTGGTAGTCGAGGTGGCCAGGCGGCGACCCTCGACGCCCAACGAGCTCGCCAGGATCCGGGGCGTTCACCGCTCGGTCCTGAACCGTCGGGGCGACGGGATAGTGGCGGCGGTGCAGCGTGGGATGCAGGAGCCGCCGATCCCCAGGGAGCGCGCGCAGCCCCGCTCCGAACCCGTCGATGTCCCTGTAATCGCGCTCGTAGAAGCTTGGCTTCGTGCGCGGGCGCTCGAGGCCGGGCTAGCTTACGAGCTGGTCTCCTCGCGCGCCGAGCTCGAGGCCGTTGTCGGCGCGGCGAGGCGAGGCGACCCCGAGCCTCCCGTGCGGGCCCTGACGGGCTGGCGCGAACAGCTGGTCGGGGATGAGCTTCGCAATCTGGTCTCGGGCCGCAACGCGATCGCCGTGGATGGCGACCTGCGCCTCAGGTTGTTACGAACGCCGCTCGTTTAGGCCCGTTTTCGCAGTTCGAACTGCGGCTTGGGTTCTCATTGTTCGAGCTGCGGCTGCGTTCTATTGCGAGCCGATCTGCAGCTGCGCGGACATCGCGATCGCGCCCGCGAACATCTGCTTGGAAAGCGCCTCTTGCGTCTGGCGGGTGCGGTCAACCGAGCCAAATTCGATGTCGTGCAAGTCCCCATATGCCGTGGCGTATGTCATCCGGAGCTTGTTGCCCGGCGACTCATCGGCCATCTCATCGCCGGTTTGCGCGCTCGCCCCGCTCCACCCATGCCCGCGCAGCAGGTTTCGTTCAGCCAGGACGAGGTCGCGCGGGGACGCGTAATGCGGGTCGGTCACAACCAGCTCCAGCGCGCAGTAGTGGTTCTTGCCTTTGTCGCACACGCGGACGCGGGAGACCACATGCGCGCCCCGCACCATCGGCAGTGAGCCCAGCTTGGGATTGCGATCCGACCCGCCGCACCCGGCCAGCAATACGACCGACCCGATCGCGACCGCCGCTGCCTGAACGACTCGCCCAGCTAAGCTGCGCCTCTTCATGGCAACAACGGTAGACCACCTTTCCGACCCGGAACTGCAGGCGACAGAGTGGGATCTCGAACCTCTGGTTGATGGCGCCGGCCGCGGCGGCGTCGATCAACTGCTTGAGGAGGCGGGCAACCTGGCCTCTGCGTTTCGCGAGCGTTACGCGGGAAAGGTCGGGGAACTCGACGCACATGCGCTGGCTCAGGCGATGCATGAGCTCGAGCGCATCCAAGACCTTTCCGGCCGCGCCAGCTCCTACGCGGGGCTCGACTTCAGCACCGATACCGCCGATCCCGCGCGAGGGGCACTACTCCAGCAGGCCCAGGAACGGACCACCGAGATCGAGACCAGGCTCCTGTTCTTCGAGCTCGAGTGGGCCGCGCTCTGTGACGAGCACGCGGAAAGCCTGCTCTCCTCGTCCGAGCTCGAGTTCTGTCGTCACTTTCTGCGCAGCGCTCGGCGCTACCGACCCCATCTGCTCTCGGAGCCGGAAGAGAAGGTCCTGGCAGAGAAGTCGATCTCGAGCCAGAGCGCCTGGGGTCGGCTATTCGGCGAGCTGACGGCGGCCCTGCGGGTCGAGCTCGATGGGGAGGAAGTGCCGCTGGAGGTGGCCTTGAGCCGGCTCCAGTCGCCGGAGAGAGAGGTACGCCGTACGGCGGCAGACGCGGTCTCGGCAACGCTTGCGCCGGGCCTTCGTACGCGCGCCTTCATCTACAACACGCTGGTTTACGACAAGGCGGTCGAGGACCGTCTGCGCTCCTTCCCTCATTGGCTGGCGAGCCGAAACCTTGAAAACGAGGCTTCCGATGAGTCTGTCGCGGCGCTGATAGATGCGGTTCGCCGACGCTATGACGTCCCCCAGCGCTGGTACACGCTGAAGGCGAAGTTGCTGGGCGTCGACCGCCTGGCGGACTACGACCGCGTCGCACCGGTCGGCGGCGAGGACACTTCCTTCTCGTTCGCACAGGCGCGGGATCTGGTGCTCGATACCTACTCCGCTTTCTCACCAGAAGCGGGCGGCATCGCACGACGCTTCTTTGACGAGAAGTGGGTCGACGCGCCCGTCCGGCCACATAAACGCGGTGGAGCGTTTTGCTCCTACACGGTGCCAAGCGTCCACCCGTACGTGCTCTTGAACTTCACGGCGCGCCGGCGTGACGTTCTCACCATGGCCCACGAACTGGGGCACGGCCTCCACGCCAGCCTCGCAGGGAAGCAGGGGATCTTCCACCTCTCGACGCCGCTGACGCTCGCGGAGACGGCCTCGGTCTTCGGGGAGGCTCTCGTGTTCGGCCGTCTGTTGGATGCTGCTCGCGATGACAAGACCCGCCTCGGTCTGCTCGCCGAGAGGATGGACGGGGCCGTGGCGACCGTTTTTCGCCAGATGGCGATGAACCGCTTCGAGTACCTCGTCCACACGCGCCGCCGCGAGGAGGGTGAGCTGTCGGTCGACCGCTTGGCCGAGCTGTGGACCGAGTCGCAGGCCGAGCTCTTCGGCGACTCGGTGGAGATGTGCGACGGCTATCGCTCGTGGTGGTCCTATATCCCGCACTTCATCGGCGTCCCCGGCTATGTCTACGCGTACGCATACGGCCAGCTGTTCGCACTCTCTGCGTACCGCCGCTATCTGGATGAGGGAGCCTCGTTTGTGCCCCGCTACCTCGACCTGCTCGCCGCGGGCGGATCGAGGAGCCCCGAGAAGCTCGCCGAGATCGTTGGCATCGACCTGACCGACCCCGGTTTTTGGGACTCCGGCCTCGCACTGGTCGAGGAGCAGTTGGCCGACGCCGAGCGGTTGGCCGAACGGGTGGACTAGGGGCGCCCGGGCTCAGCCGTCTCGCGCATCGGGGGGGTCGCTGTCGCTTTTGCGCGTGGGCACCCCGGCTCAGAGCCGCGCTTTGCGCGTGCGTGACCGTTCCTCTTGGCGCTCGACGACGTTCACGATCAGCCTCAGAATCTGCTCTACCCCCGTTGCCTTGGCTTCCCCCCGCTCGAAGGCCTCGCGCCAGTCGCGCACCTGACCCTTCGTAGCCAGCGCGTTGAACTGCGGACGTGGCACCGACAGCCGGACCTTTGCGTCTGCGGCGATGTCCTTCGAGATCTTCGGGCCAGGCAGCTCGATCCGATAGAGCTGCGTATCGCCGCGGCCGCGGAGCTCGAGTCCGGCGACCAGTTGAAGCGGCTGCAGTGCCGGCACCTCAGACAGAAACCGCCTGACCGCGGTTTCAATCAGCGACTTCGTATCGGTCGGAGAGGCCAGACGACTCAGTTTAGTCGCGCTCGCCGGCTCGTCTGCTCGTGGGCGGGTGGGGTCCGGTCTGCCCGCTCATGCTCGTGGGCGGCGCTAGATCTTGTGGCGGTTCAGCAGCTTGCGCCCGATCACCATCCGCTGAATCTCGGAGGTGCCTTCCCCGATCAGCAGCAGCGGCGCGTCACGGTAGAGCCGCTCGATCTCGTACTCCTTGGAGTAGCCGTAACCGCCGTGGATCCGGAAAGCCTCCTCGACGCAGAAACGGGCTGCCTCGGAGGCAAACAGCTTGGCCATACCCGCCTCGAGGTCGGATCGCTCGCCGGCGTCCTTCAGTCGCGCGGCTCTGATGGTGAGTAGCCGCGCGGCCTCCACCTGCGTCGCCATGTCGGCGAGCTTGAACTGGATGGCCTGGTGCTGGGCGATCTGCTTGCCGAACGTCTTGCGCTCCTGTGAGTATTTGAGCGCGAGCTCTAGGGCTCTTTGCGCGATTCCGACCCCGCGCGCGGCGACGTTGACCCGTCCCACCTCCAGCGCGTCCATCATCTGCACAAACCCCTGGCCGAGGCCCTGCTCCTCGCCTCCGAGAATGCTCTCGGCCGGGGTCTTGTAGCCGTCGAAGACCAGCTCCGTGGACTCGACGCCCTTGTATCCGAGCTTCTTGATCTTTGGGGGTACGTTGAATCCCTCGTAGGGCCCGGAGTTCTGGGCGGCGCCCGGTTCCTTTTCGGCGATGAAGCAAGTCATGCCCTTGTACTTGGGCTCGGCCTGCGGGTCCGTCTTTGTGAGCACGAACACGATGCTCGAAAGCAGGCCATTCGTTACCCACATCTTGGTGCCGTTGATCTCGTAGCGATCGCCGTTCTTGCGGGCGGTCGTCTTGATCGCCTGGACATCCGACCCGCATTCGGGCTCGGACAGGCTGAACGCCGCGCGGATCTCACCTGTCGCCATCCGCGGCAGGTAGTGCTGCCTCTGCTCGTCGGTCCCGAACTTCATCAGGAGGTAGGAGCCGATGAAGTGCGTGTTGACGATCCCGCTGATGGAGATCCACCCGCGCGAAAGCTCCTCGACGATCATCGCGTAAGTCGTCAGATCGAGGCCCATCCCGCCGTACTCCTCGGGGATCGTGACCCCGAAGAGACCAAGCTCCTTCATCTGCTCGACGATCGGCTCGGGGAAGGAGTCTTCGTGGTCGTAGTGCTCCGCGTTCGGAATGATCTGCTCGTCGGCGAACTGACGCACCATCTCGCAGATCGCCCTTTGCTCGTCGGTTGTGTCGCTGTGGAGAGTCGCCGTCATGACCTTCGAGACTCTGTCAAAAGTCTTGAGCGGACGCTGACATGGGGAAGCTGGCGTGCGACCCTCGGCGGACGTTTGCGAGAAACGCCCATATAGCCATCAAAACTTCCAAGTCC
>DASRHQ010000075.1:0-6348 GCA_035650455.1 Solirubrobacteraceae bacterium | reverse complement strand
CCTGTCGTCCTCCAGCGGGAAAGTCTCGCCCGCCCGTCCACCGCCCGCTCGGATCACCAAGGCGGGGCCGCGGGTCCGAAGCTCATCGAGGTCGACGGAGTCCGTCTCATCTGTGTCATCGACCTTGAAGCTCGCGGTGCTGGGATCTGAGGACGGATCTGACTCAGCGAGATATGCGCCGCACCGCTGACAGTAGTTGGCGCCCTCGACGTTGGCAAAGCCGCATTCGGGACAGTGAAGAGCCACCCCGCGCCCTCCGCTACTCGCTCCCGGCTGCCGGGACTCGTCCGGCGAGGATCTCGCTCAGCTGTTGCACATCCGCTCCGGAGATCACCTCCGCCCCGCCCTCGTGCTTTTTGCGAAGACGGTTCACGAGCTCGGCTCGCAGGATGTCGATCTTTCCGTGCAGGATGCGTCGTTTGTAGGAGATCTCCATTTCCTCGGCGGTCAGCTCTTTGATCAGGTCCTTGAGCTCCTCGTCGGTGAGCGAGCCAAGATCGGGGAAAGTGTCCATGCGAATGCGTCCTGTTGGCAGCCAACCTCGCGAGGAAGCGCGAGTATACCCCCGCCTGGGCCAGGGTCAAGCTCAGCTTGAGAGTTGTTGCTGTTCCGGGGGTTGCTCGCGCCGCCGGCGGCGCAGCTCTGCCACTCCACTGCGGATATAAAGCGCACTCGCCGTCAGCGAGAGCGCCAGGCCGCAGTACAGCATCACCAGCGCCACGGTGTGCAGCGGGATCATGGCGAAGAAGGGCGCTCCCATGGTGGGAGCGACCCCCAACCGCCCGGGCCAGTTGATCCGCAGCTCGAGCTTTCGCTTCAGCGCCATCCGGCTGAGCACGAGCATCGCGAGCTCACGGGCGATCACCAACGCCAGCGCCCAGTGAGGCAAGAGATCAAAGCGCCACGCAACGGCCATGCCCGAGACCACGAGAAGCCGGTCGATCACCGGGTCGAGCAGGGCGCCGAGCCGGCTGTACTGGCCGGTTAGCCGGGCCGCGAAGCCGTCGAGGTAGTCGGCCCAGCCGATTGCTGCGTACAGCACGATGGCGGCCGTGTCGTGGCCGTCGGGACTCGTCAGCGCCAGGACCAGGAAGACCGGGATGCCCGCGAGGCGCGCGTAACCGATCACGTTGGGAATCGTCCAGGGGTGCAGCGGTTGCCCGCTGAGCGTCTGAGGTGGGGGGGGACCCGAGCGGTCGACGCCCAGCAGCCGCCGCTTGGACGGCGTGCGCGTGGTCAGGGCGCTCCTCGCCAAACCGCGGCGACCGCGTCGCTTGCGCCTTCGAGTGGTACCGAGCGCTGCTCGAGACCGCGGCGGATCGTCACTTCAAGCTCGCCGGCGGCGAGCGAACGTCGCCCCACCGTGACACGCACGGGACACCCGAGCAGCTCGGCGTCGGCGAACTTTTCGCCGGGCCCCGCCTCGCGGTCGTCGTAAAGCGTGCTGAGACCCATCTCTCGCAGTTCCCGATACAGCCGGTCAGAGAGCTGGCGCTCGTCGCTGCCAGGGCCGCCCAGGGTGACGAGCTCGAGGTCGAACGGCGCGATCGCCCGCGGCCACGAGATCCCGTGCTCGTCGGCGGACTGCTCGACCGCCGCCGCCGCCGCGCGTGCGGGGCCGAATCCATAACAGCCCATCGAGATCAGTTGCTCCCGGCCAGATTCATCGAGATAGGTGGCGTCCAGAGGCTCCGAATAACGAGTACCCAGCATGAAAATGTTTCCCACCTCGATCGCCGGCTCGATCCGCAGCCTGGCGCCGTCGATGGTGTCGCCTTCGACCACCGTGCGCACATCGACCCGCTCGAAGGGGAAGTCGCGGCCCGGCTCCACGCCGCGCAGATGAGCGTCGGGCTCGTTTGCCCCGGTCACGTACTGACCCGGAGCGACGCCTTGGTCCATCAGGATCGGGACCTCTATGCCCACCGGGCCGATGAACCCCGCCGGCCCCACCCGCTCTTGCACTTCTTCGCGACGCGCCGGCCGGAAGGCCTGACCGAGCACGGAGCCCAGCTTGATCTCGTTGACGCGGTGGTCGCCGCGCACGAGCACCATCTTCATCCCGTCACCATCGGGGATCACCGGGTAGGCCTTCAGCAGCGTGCCCTCGTTGACCCCGAGCGCGCGCGCGACCTGCTCCACGGTGACCATCCCCGGGGTGGAAACCCGCTCAGGGGCGGCCAGCGGCTCGGGCAGCCTCACCGGCTGGGCCTCGGCGGTCGCCACCTCCACGTTGGCCGCGTAGCCGGGCGCCAGCGCCACCTCGTTTTCCCCGGCCGCGCAGGGTGCCATGTACTCGTGCGCGCCGAGGCCCCCCATCATGCCGACGTCGGCCTCGACCCGGTACCACTCGAGCCCGCAGCGGTCCATCATCCGGTCGTAGGCGCCGACATGCTTCTCGTAAGCCTTGGCCAACCCCTCCGCGTCGCGGTCGAACGTGTAGGAGTCCTTCATGATGAACTCGCGCGTCCGCAACACGCCGGCGCGGGGACGCGGCTCGTCGCGCTCCTTTACCTGGAAGTGGTAGAGGACGAGCGGCAGATCACGGTAAGAGCGCACGGCCGCGGCAACGTGCTGCGTGACGATCTCCTCGTGGGTCATGGCGAGCACCAGGTCCGCTCCGCGACGATCCTTGAGCTTGAAAACCTCCGGAATGTCGTAGCGGCCGGTGCGCCTCCATGGGTCGGCCGGGTGCAGCACCGGCATCATCATCTCCTGCCCGCCGATCGCGTCCATCTCCTCGCGCACGATTTGCACGATCCGCTGGTGGACGCGCCAGCCCGCCGGCAACCATGACCACAGTCCCGCTCCGACCTGGCGTACCAGGCCGGCTCTGACCATCAGGATGTGGCTGATGGCCTCGGCGTCGCTGGGCGCCTGGCGTTCGGTGGGCAGGAAGTAGCCGGAAAGCCGCGTCATCGTTGCGCGAAGCGTACTCAGGGTTCGTGAACGGGCCCTCACTCGGCAGCGCGCTTCCGGCGTGCGGCAACGTGCTTCCGGGGCCCGCAAGCGTCCGTCTGATATAGAACGAATGACCCCAGAAACGTTTGGAAGGAGCAGCATGGCGTACGAAGTTCCGCCCCTGCCGTACGACTACAACGCGCTCGAACCGCACATCGACGAGCAGACGATGCACCTGCACCACGACAAGCACCATCAGGCCTATGTGACCCAGGCCAACGGCGCTCTAGAGGGCACCCAGTGGGCCGACCGCCCGGTCGAGGAGGTCCTTCAGAGCCTCGACCAGGTGCCCGACGACAAGCGCACCCTGGTCCGCAACAACGCGGGCGGCCACTACAACCACTCGCTGTTCTGGGAGTGGATGGGCCCGAACGGTGGCGGCGAGCCCGATGGAGCGCTGGCTCAGGCGATCGAGTCGGCGTTCGGCTCCTTCGGCGACTTCCAAGCACGCCTCAAGGACGCCGGGGTCAAGCGCTTCGGTTCCGGCTGGGCGTGGCTGGTCCACGACGGTTCCGGGCTGCAAGTCGTATCGACCCCGAACCAGGACAGCCCGATCTCAAGCGGCCAGACCCCGCTGCTGGGCGTGGACGTTTGGGAGCACTCCTACTACCTCAAGTACCAGAACCGCCGCCCCGACTACATCGACGCCTGGTGGAACACCGTGAACTGGGCCAAGGTGGCCGAGGGTTTCTCCAGGGTCGCGTAAGCGGGCCGCCAATCGAGGCTGGTCGAGTTAACGACGCCTGGCGTCGCTTATTCAGCCAGCCTCGGGTTCGGCCCGCTACGCCCGCGTGAAGCGGCGGCCCGCGACCGGCGAGAGCGCTTCGTCAAGGCGGATGCGCTCGCTCGAAGCGCCATCGTCCTCCGAGGCGTCCGCGGCCTGCGCCTCCAGCGCCGCCATCCGCTCGGGCGTCATCGCGGTCACGTCCTCATGCTCGGCGAGCCAGGCGCTGGCGGCAGCGGCGTCGGCCTCGTCGCGCATGACGCGCTTACCGGCGGCGTAGTAGCGGTCGATCTCCGCAAACAGCTCATCGACCAGCCGCTCGGTCGGCACCTTCTTGAGCGGCTCGCCGCGCGAGTAGATCATGCCCATGTCCTTGGCCCCGGTGATGCCGAAGTCAGCGTGACGGGCCTCGCCGATGCCGTTGACCGCGCAGCCGAGCACCGAGACCTCGATCGGGTCTTCATAGGCTTCTAGGCGCCGCTCGACCTCGGCCACCACGCTGTCCATGTCGAACTGGAGGCGGCCGCAGGTGGGGCACGCGATCAGGACGGGCCCGCGCTCGCGCAGGTGCAGAGCCTTGAGGATTTCCCACGCGACCTTGACCTCCTCCTCGGCGTGGAAGGTCGAGAGCGAGATGCGGATCGTGTCCCCGATCCCGTCGGCCAGCAGCGTCCCGAGCCCGACCGCCGACTTCAGCGACCCCGACCACTTCGTCCCCGCCTCGGTAATCCCCAGGTGCAGCGGGTAGGGAATGCGCTCCGACAGCAGCCTGTTCGAGGCGATTGTGTTGGACACGTTGGTCGATTTGATCGACACCTTGAAGTCATAGAACTCGAGCCGCTCCATCAGCTCGACGAACTCCACCGCGGCGGTCACGAGCGCCTCGACAGGATTCTCGTCCTCCAGCGAGTGCAGGTGCTTGGGCAGCGAGCCGGAGTTGACCCCGATCCGCAGCGGCGTGCCCACCTCGCGCGCCCGGTCGACCACCTGCGCGACCTTGTCCTGGCCGCCAATGTTGCCCGGATTGATGCGCACGCAGTGAGCGCCCGCGTCGAGCGCCTTCAGCGCCAGGGTGTAGTTGAAATGGATGTCCGCGATGACCGGGATCGGCGATTCCCGGACGATCCGCGAGAGCGCCTCGACGTCCTTCTCCCGGGGCACGGCGACCCGGACCAAGTCGGCGCCGGCCTCCGCCACTCGGCCGATCTGGTCCATCGTCGCGCTCAGATCGGCGGTTTCGGTCTTGGTCATCGTCTGCACGACGACGGGAGCACCGCCCCCGATGGGGACCCCGCCGACCTGGATCTGGCGCTCTGAGGCCATAGGGCCAGTGTAGAGCCGACCCCCCTGGGAAATGTAGGCGACGCGTTACCGGATCCCAGCTGGCGGTAAATTCCGGCGATGGACACCGCATCTGCGCTGATCGCCCGTCTGGAGGCGATCTGCGGGCCACAGCACGTCATGACTCACCCCGACGCGCTTGCCACTTACCGCTCCGACGGCCTCGCCCACTACCGCGAGACTCCGCTGGCGGCGGTCCTGCCCGCCACTGGCGAGCAGGTCCGCGACGTCGTGCGAAGCTGCTACGAGGTGCGCGTGCCGTGGGTCGCTCGCGGCGCCGGCACCGGACTGTCGGGGGGCGCACTGCCAATCGCCGAGGGAGTGCTGATCGTGCTCGCGCGCCTGCGGCGGATCCTCGAAGTCCGGCTGGAGGACTCCGCCGTGGTTGTGCAACCGGGCGTGACCAACCTGGCCGTCTCGCGCGCGGTCGGGCCGACCCACTTCTATCCACCTGACCCCTCGAGCCAAATCGTCTGCTCGATCGGGGGGAACATCGCGGAGAACTCGGGCGGAGCCCACTGCTTCAAATACGGCTTCACCACCAACTACGTGACCGGGCTCGAGGTCGTGCTCAGCGACGGTAGCGTCGCTGAGCTCCGCCGAGACGCCCCGGGCTACGACCTGCTGGGAGCATTTGTCGGCTCGGAGGGCACGCTGGGCGTGGCCACCAAGATCGAGCTGCGGGTGGTCCCCGCACCCGAGGCCGTCCGCACGCTGCTGGCCTTCTTTGACGACACCGGCGCTGCCGGCGAGGCAGTCACGGCGATCGTCTCGGCCGGGATCGTGCCCGCCGCAATCGAGATGATGGACCGCCTCGCGATTCGCGCGACCGAGCAGGCCACGAACGCGGGGTACCGGCTGGACGCAGGGGCCGCCCTGATAGTCGAGCTCGATGGCTCAGAGGAGGAATGCGCAACCCGTCTTGACGTGGTCCAGGATCTATGCGCGCGGGCGGGAGGACGCGACATCAGGGTGGCCGCTTCCGAAGAGGAACGCGAGCTGATGTGGAAGGCGCGCAAGGCTGCGTTTGCAGCGATGGGACGAGTCTCGCCGGCCTATTTCGTCCAGGACGGCGTCATCCCGAGGACGCGGCTGCCGGAGGCGCTGCGCCGCATCGACGAGCTGGCGGCAGAGCATCGACTCCAGGTCGCCAACGTCTTCCACGCCGGCGACGGAAACCTTCACCCTCTCATTTGCTACGACGCGGCCGCTGCCGGAGAGCCCGAGCGCGCCGAGGAGCTGGCCAACTTGATTCTGCGCGCATGCCTGGACCTTGGCGGCTCGATCACCGGCGAGCACGGCGTCGGCGTCGACAAGAAGGG
>DASRHQ010000074.1:0-6732 GCA_035650455.1 Solirubrobacteraceae bacterium | reverse complement strand
GGCGCCACGAGGCCCCGGTCCTCGGAATAGAACGCGACTCCCGGTGCCCACCGCTGGGTGAGCTCGGCAAGCGCCGACTCGGCCACCTCGTCGACGGCGAAGGTGACGTCTCCGCCTGCCCCGTCGCCGAGCGGCGCGCGGCTCGCGGGGGAGCCCAGGTGTGGCAGCACGCGCTCGCGGATCGCGAGCGCCAGTTCGAGTATCACGCGGGCAGCTCGAGCGTGAAGACTGTGTCGCCCGGCGCTGAGACGACAGACAGGCGTCCGGCCATGCGCTCCGCCAGCTCGGAGGCAATCGCCAGGCCGAGCCCGGACCCCTGGGCGTCGTCGGCGGTGTAGAAGGGCTCGAAGATCCGCCGAACAGAGCCGGCATCGATTCCCTCGCCGTCGTCGCGCACGGCCAGCAGCACGTTGCCGTTGACACGTCGTGCCGTGACCTCGATCCGTGTGCCCGAGGCGGTATGGGTTAGCGCGTTGTCGATCAGGATGCGCATGATCTGCGCCACGCGCACGGGGTCGCATTGTGCGTCAAGCGTTCGCGCCACACGCAACTCGATGTGGGAATCGTGCTGCGCGAGCGACGGCTCGAACTCCCCGGAGACAGAGCGCGTGAGCTCGCCGAGGTCGACCTGCTCCTCTCGTAGCTCGAGCGATCCCGCCTCGAGCTTTGACAGATCAAGGAGGTCGACAGAGAGCTTGCCGAGCCGATCGACCTGCTCACGAACCTGGTCCAGAAAGCGGCGCCTGGTCTCGGCGTCGAGGTCCTCGTCCTCGAGCAGCTCGACGAATCCGCCGAGGGAGAAGATGGGCGTGCGCAGCTCGTGCGATGCCGTGGCGATGAATTTCTCACGCGCGGACTCGAGCTGGGCCAGTTGGCGCTGCATGTCGTTGAAGGTCTCGGCCAGCTGCCCAAGCTCGTCTGGCGAGTCCACGGGGATGGGGCTGCCAAATTCACCCGCCGCAACCCGCTCGGCCGCCCGCTCCAGCCTCTTGACCCGCTGTGCGAGTCGGCCGGCTACGAGGTAGCCGCCGACGAGCGCGAGCAGCAGGGCGATCCCGCCGGCGACGAGGATCTCGTGGCGCACCACGGAAACGTTGTTGATCACATCGGAGACCGGGGTGGAGTAGACGATCACGGCGCGGTCCCGGGAAACCGGGATAGCCGCCTGCGCCAGGATCACCGCGGTCCGTGTCTCGAGCTTGTTGTCGTGAATCGCCCGGTAGGCGAGCAGGAAAGGCGGCGTAGTCCGCGTCGAGGAGGCGACCGCAGACAGCTGCGGCCTCCCTCCCACGTGGTTTACGAGCAGCAGCGTCACCCGATCTCCCGAGCGCACAGCAGCCTTCAGCACGCGCCCCCTGACCACGCGCTGAGGAAGAGAGCTGCCCACGGTCCGCGAGATCGGGCCGGAATCCTGGCGGGCCACGCGCGCCAGTGAGTCGACCTTCTCGCCCAGGAGGCGGGAGCCCAGACCGGGCGCCACGTAGACGTACAGCACTGCAATCGCGACCAGAGTGATCGCGAAGAACATCAGCGTGAGACGGTTGCGCAGCGAGCGCAGCCCCGGCACGGCTAACCCTCGGTGTCGCGAAAGCGGTATCCGACCCCCCTTACCGTGAAGAGGTATTCCGGGTCCTTCGGCTCACGCTCGACCTTCTCGCGCAGGTGGCGGATGTGAACGTCGATGGTGCGTGGGTCGCGGTAGGCCGAGTCGCCCCAGATGCGGGCGAGCAGCATGTCGCGGGTGAACACCCGCCCCGGATTCCGTGCCAGCGCGGAGAGAATCTCGAACTCGACGAACGTCAGCTGCGCGTCCTTACCGTGCACCCGGACCGTGCGTTTGGCGAAATCGATTCGCAGGTCCGACACCACCAGGGGCGCCTCGTCGGGGGAGGTCTCGGCCGGCCTGGACAGCTCGACCCGACGCAGGGCAGCTTTAACCCGGCTGGAGAACTCGCGCATCGAGAACGGCTTGGTGATGTAGTCGTCGGCGCCGAGTTCGAGGCCGACGACCTTGTCGATCTCCTCGGATTTCGCAGTGAGCATGATGATCGGGACCGCGCTCTTTGAGCGGAGCCGCCGGCAGACCTCCAACCCATCCAGCTTGGGCAGCATCAGATCGAGCACCACGAGATCGAAAGCCTGTTCGTCAAAGCGGTCCAGCGCCTGGCGGCCGTCGGTGGCGTGCACCACGTCATAGCCTTCCTTGCGCAGTGGATAGGACAGCAGCGTCTGGATCGACTGCTCATCGTCCACGAGCAGAATTCGCGGTGAATGATCTGTCATCTGAGCTCTCTCCTCTGCAGCGAAGGGTATCCGCGCTAGATCGCCTGACTCCTCGGTTCCCCTTCTGTGGCTAATCTTTTCGCGCCAGTGCTCGACCTGCGGATCTACCGCACGAGCTTGCTCGCGGTCGTGCTCGCCGCGATCGTGGTCGCGTTCGCCCTGCAAGGTGAGCCCGCGCCCTTGGGCACCACGCTCGTGCCAGACGCCTTCAACGGCCAAAACGCCTACGCGAACATGGTCGATCTCACCCGTCCGTATGGCCACCGCCGGGCCGGCTCGAGTCAGGACCAGGCTTTGGCCCGCGTGATCTCGGCGCGACTTCACGGCGACGGATTTGCGGTAACCAGGAAGCCATTTGAGGCGGCCACCCCTGCCGGGCGCAGAAGGCTCGTCAACGTGGTCGCCGTACGCCAGGGCATGGCGAACCCCGCGATCGTGATCGTGGCCCACCGCGACGCGCTTCATTCGCCTGCACTCGCGGAGCAGTCCGGGACGGGCGTGCTGCTCGAGCTCGGCCGCGTCCTGTCCGGCGAGACGCTCAACCACACGGTCGTGCTCGTTTCCACAACCGGCTCCACCGGAACGGCGGGCGCGACCCAACTCGCCGCCAGCCTGCGCCGGCCGGTCGACGCCGTGCTGGTGCTGGGCGACATGGCGGGCACCGACGTGACTCGACCCCTGGTGGTGCCATTTTCAAACGGCCAGCAGGTCGCGCCGCCGCTGCTGCGAGTAACGGTGACGGCTGCGCTGCGCTCTCAAGCTGGTCTGAGCGCGGGTGGCCTCAGCCTCGCCGCCCAGCTCGCCCACCTCGCCTTCCCGCTGGCCCTGACCGAGCAGGGACCGCTGAACGCTCATGGAATGCCGGCGGTGCTGATTTCGGCATCGGGCGAGAAGCCGCCAGCCGCGGACGAGCCGGTCAGCCGACGGTACATCGAACGGTTCGGACGCACCACGCTTGAACTCGTCGACGCGCTCGACTCCGGCGTCCGCGTTCCCGCGGCCTCGGCGTATATCGGCGTGGCCGGCAAGGAGATCCCGGCCTGGGCCATGCGGCTGCTGGTGCTGGCCCTGATCCTCCCCGTTGCAGCCACAGCGCTGGACGGCCTCGCCCGTTCCCGGCGCCGCGGCTACGCCGTCGCGCGGCCTCTCGCCTGGGTCGGGGCTGCGGCGTGTCCCTTCCTGGCCGTCCTGGCCATCGTGCTCGTGGGCAAGGCCGCGGGGCTCTCCGGCGTAGCTCCGCCCGGCCCCGTGGGCCCGGGAGCGGTGCCGATCCACACCGGCGATGCGGTGCTGTTGGCCGTGCTCGCGGCCGTCATCGCGGCCGGGTTCGCCTTGATCTGGGCGCGGGGCGGGATCCGCGCCCTGGGCGGCGCGACCAAGGGAGCGCCGGCGAGCGCCAGCGCCGGCGGTGTGGTTGCGGACGAGAACGCACCCAGGGCGCGGCGCGATGCCAGGGGCGTGCGCCAGCGAGGTGCGCCGGTCGTCGGAGACCCCGGCGCAGCCTCCGCCATCCTCATTACGAGCTGCGTGTTGGCCCTGGTGGTATGGGGCGCGAACCCGTTTGCGGCACTGCTCCTGGTGCCCGCCCTGCACCTGTGGATGGCGGCTCTGGCCACTGCGCAGTCCACGCGACCCGCCGTGCGCATCGTGCTCCTGGCGCTCGGGCTCGCGCCGCCGGCGCTTCTGATCGCCTACTACGCCCTCACGCTTGGATTCGGCCCGATCGATCTCGCCTGGTCCGGAGTGCTCATGGTCGCGGGGGGACACATCGGGATCCTCGAGGCGGTCCTGCTCTGCCTGCTGATGGGATGCGCCGTCAGCGCGGCCGTCAATGCTGTGGGGACCTCGTGGGCGTTCGCGCGGTTCCCCCCGGATACCACGCCGGTCACCGTGCGGCCGCCGATCAGATACGCCGGACCGGGGTCGCTCGAGCGCGCGCGATCGTCGCTTTCACGCGGCGGATCGGCGCTGCGGCGTTGATGTCTGCGACGGTCCGGCATTGACATCGCCGATCCGGGGCGAGAGCCTGTCTGGGTGACTACCGGGGCGACGCAGGGCCAACAGGCGGGGCACGGTTTCGGCACCCTGCAGCCGAGCGGTCCGGCTCGCCGACGACGCAGTCCCGCTGCGCGCTTGCTTCGCGACCTCTCGCTGGTGCTGGTGATCTCCGGCGCTCTGCTGCTCGCCGATGCTGCCGCCACGCTGCTATGGCAGGAGCCCCTCAGCGCCGTGATCGCGCTGATCAAACAGGGCGGACTTGACCAGCGCTTTCTCTCGTACCAACACGCGCCCCTGTCGCGTGTTGATCTGGAGGCGCTTGCGAACATGAAGCAGGCGCGTCAGCGTGTCGCCTTTCTCGCCCGCCAGGAGGCGCGGCAGGTCAAGCGGGGAGAGGCGATCGGAACGATTGCGTTTCCCAAGTTCAGCTCGCAGTACATCGTCGTTCAGGGAACCGACGAGTCAAGCTTGGAGAAAGGGCCCGGCCACTATCCCCAGACTGCCTTTCCGGGCGTCCAGCGGACCGTCGGAATCGCCGGCCACCGCACCACCTACCTGGCGCCGTTTCGCCGCCTCAACAACCTGACGAAGGGCGACAAGATCGTGCTCACGATGCGCTACGCGCGCTTCACCTACGCGGTCCAGCGGGTCCAGGTCGTCACTCCCAATTCGTGGTGGATCATCAAGGACAAGGGCTACGACCGGCTGGTGCTCTCGGCCTGTAATCCCCTCTACTCGGCCGCACAGCGGATCGTGGTGTTCGCGCGGCTGCGGAGCTTCCTGCCACTGGGCCCGGCGCGGGTCGGGCACACGTCCTGGTGGGAGCTACAGCACGTGTTCCCACCCCGATAGGCCCTCCCGGGCGTCGCTGAACACCGCCTCGGGCTCACCCTCAACAACGCGTCCGATCCAGGTCATCTCGATGCCCGCGTCGCGGACCAACCCGCAGGCTGTGGGCGGGACGCACACGCACAGCTCGTAGTCGTCGCCCGCGGTGGCTGCAAACGGGCCGGGCTCATATCCCAGCTGGCGCGCCACGTCGGCCACGCCGTCCTCCAGGGGCAGCTTGCCAAGCGAGAGCTCGAGCCGGACGCCGCTGCGCCGGGCGAGGTGCCCGGCGTCAGTGGCGAGCCCGTCCGACACGTCGATCATGGCGCAAGCACCCGCGGCCGCCAGCGCCCGGCCCTGTGCGAGCCGCGGCTCGGGCCGGCGATAGCGCTCGCGCAGCGCCTCCGCGGTCCGCTCGCTCGCAAGCTCAACCTTTTCGTCGAGCAGTGCGAGGCCCGCCCCCGCGCCTCCGAGCCTGCCGGTCACGCCGACCGCGTCGCCCGGCCTCGCCCCGTCGCGCCCCACGAGCACCGCTGGATCCTCCGCCCAGCCGACCACCGTGAAGCACACCGTCGCGGCATCGGCGCGCGTGACGTCGCCCCCCAGGATCGCGACCCCATAGCGGTCCGCTAGCCGGCGGGCGGCTTTCGCCAGGTCGAGCGCCCAGTCGGGCTCGCTGCCTGGTGCTAGCCCGAGCGCGAGATAGGCCTCCCGCGCGTGGGCGCCCATCGCGGCGAGGTCCGACAGAGCGGCGGCCAGCGCGCGGTGCCCGATCTCGCCGGGACCGAGCTGCTCGCGGCGAAAGTGGACCCCGTCGACCATCATGTCGGTCGAGGTCACCGCATAGCCGCTCGAGCGCACGACGGCCGCGTCATCCCCAATGCCCCGAACGACGTTGGGGTGACTTCCGGGGGGAGGGGCTAGCGTCGCCTCGATGGCCTCGATCAGCTCGAGCTCACGCATGCTGATGACGCCACGGCTCGTCCCTCGTCACGGCGCTTCACGCGAGTGACTCAGGCCGAGCCGCTGGCCTCACTCGCTGACCTACTTGTGCCTGTAGACGATCCGGGCGCGATCGAGGTCATAGGGCGAAAGCTCGACCCGAACGCGGTCACCCGGGAGGATCCGGATGCGGAAGCGACGCATCTTCCCGGCCACGTGGCCGAGCACGACCCGGTCCATGTTGTCGAGCTTGACGCGGAACATCGCGTTGGGCAGGGCCTCCACGACCTCGCCTTCTAGCTCGACCTTCTCTTCCTTTGGCATTCAGTGATCTCGGGTGCAGTTGTCGCCGGGATGATGGCCCGGTCGCCGCGTCCAGACGCTAGCAGCCGTGGGTCTCGCCAGGGACCGGCCCTAATGCGAGGGGGGGCCGCCCCCGCCGCCATGACCGCCGCCGTTCCCGTGTCGCCCGGGAGGAGTACCGCCGGTCGGCGGGCCGCCGTTGTGCTTGGGCGACGGCTGGGTGGTGGTCGTCGGTGGCGCGCTCTGAGGAGGTGCGGAGAAGTACTGCGGATTGGTGTAGGGACCCGGAATCGGCGTCGTGGCGGTCCCGCTGTTCTGGGAGGCCGAAGTCTTCGAGGCTGAATGGGGTCCGACGAAAGCGGTCCCCTGCCACGGAAC
>DASRHQ010000073.1:0-6196 GCA_035650455.1 Solirubrobacteraceae bacterium | reverse complement strand
GGAGTCGTCTACGACAAGCGCGGGGACATCCTCACCGACGAGCACGTGGTCAGCGGAGCGCAATCCGTGACCGTGACATTCCCGAGCGGTCGCAAGGCCAAGGCGAAGGTGCTGGGTTCCAACACGGGCGCCGACCTCGCGGTGATCCGCGTCAACGTGCCCAGCTCCGCGCTGCACCCGCTTTCGTTCGCGAACTCGAACGACGTCCATACCGGCGACGGCGTGATCGCCATCGGAAGCCCCTTCGGCCTGCCCAACACGGTAACCGCGGGGATCGTCAGCGCGGTCGGGCGCACCATCTCCGCCCCCAACCAATTCACGATCGCCAACGCAATTCAGACCGACGCAGCGATCAACCCCGGTAATTCCGGCGGTCCGCTGATCGACTCCAACGGTCAGGTGATCGGGCTCAACGACCAGATCGAGACCAACAACACCAACGGCCAGGGTCAGGGCTCGAGCTCCGGGGTCGGCTTTGCGACTCCTTCGAGCAGCGACGTGCGCATCGCCAACAGGATCATCTCGACCGGCAAAGCGCCGAACGCCTATGTCGGCGTAAGCCTCGACCCGACGGTCCCGGGCGGTGCCGCGATCTCCAAGACCGCGACCACCGGCACAAACGGGTGTCGGCAGTCGGCGATCGTGCCGGGCGGCCCGGCCTCCAAGGCGGGGCTGAAGCCGGGCGACATCATCACGGCCGTCAACGGCAAGCCCGTGCACTCGGTCGACGAGTTCGTGGGAACGGTCGCCACCTACGCGCCCGGTGACACCGTCACCTTTACCGTCAAGCGTGACGGACAGACCAAGCAGATCAAGGTGACGCTCGGGGCGCAGCCGAAGACCCCGCAGACCTGCCGCAGCAGCAGCGGTGGCGGTGGCGGCGGCGGCCTGATCCCGTAGGCCCTCGGGCGCTTAGCTAAAAGCGGCGCACAGGCCCCCCGGGCGCCCCAGTACAAGCGACGCACCGGCCCAGCGCGGGGTCTATCCCCCGGTCATCGCATAGATACCGGCCGCGATCGCGGCCAGCGCGGCGGCGGCGCATAGCACAGCGAGCGCGCCCCATCCCACGACCGCCACGGTGCGGCCGGTCCTCATCGCCTCGACCAGCCCCGCCACGCTGCTCACACCGCCGCCGAAGACAGCGGCGAATCCGATGCCCGCGATGAAGGAGTAGAGCACCGTCTTGCCGAGGGTCGTGAAATCGACGATCGTGGCCATCGGGGGCACGTGCAAGGTCTCTGGGCCGATCATGGTGAGCGTCGGCCGATCATCGCGAGCGTCGGCCGATCATTATGAACGTCCTTCAGTGGCCAGCGGCGCTCCTACTCGCTGGCGGTGAACGACGCCCAGCACCGCGAGCCCGCCAAGCGCGAGAATCGCGATCACCAACGGCCCCAGGACGCCCGTGCCCAACAAGTCGGCGAGCCACCACGCGCCGGCCGCGAACAGGCCGGCACCCGGAATCGTGAGTGTCCACGCAGCAACTATGTTGCCGGCTACGCCCCACCGGACGGCCGAGAACCTCTTCGCGGCTCCGGCCCCCATGATTCCTCCGGAGATCACATGGGTGGAGGAGAGCGGGTAACCGAAGTGCGAGGACGCCAGGATCACGGCCGCCCCCGCGCCCTGTGAGGCAAATCCCTGAGCTGTGTCCATCTTGATGATCCTCGATCCGACGGTGCGGATGATCCGCCACCCTCCGGCGTAAGTCCCCAGCGCGATCGCCGACGCGGCGGAGACGACGACCCAGGTGGGGACGTGGAAGTTCTGTGAGCTCAGATTGCCGTTGGCCAGCAGCGCGAGGCTCATAACACCCATCGTCTTCTGTGCGTCGTTGGTGCCGTGCGCGAGCGCGAGCATCGATCCGGATATGACCTGCCCGGCCCTGAAACCGCGGTTGACGACCCCCGGCCGGCGGTGGCGAACAAGCCAGTAGATGATCGCGATCGAAGCGCCGGCTGCCACGAAAGCAATAAGGGGGGAGAGGAGCGCCGGCACGATCACCTTCCCAACGAGCGCCTGACCCTTGATGGCTGACGCTCCGACCGCGGCCAGCATGGCCCCGACCACGCCTCCGATCAGCGCGTGAGAGGAGCTCGACGGCAGCGCGTAGAGCCAAGTGAGCAGGTTCCACGCGATCGCGCCGATCAGCGCAGCGAACGCGATTGTCGTGGTGACCTGCGAGGCATTGATGATCCCGGTTGCGATCGTCGCGGCGACCTTGAGCGAGATGAACGCGCCCGCGAAATTCAGTAGTGATGCGATCGCGATCGCGGTTCGTGGCGGCAACGCACGGGTCGAGATCGACGACGCGACGACGTTCGCTGTGTCGTGAAAGCCGTTTGTGAAGTCAAAGGCCAGCGCCGCGGCGATGACCAGCCCAAGGAGTGCATCGTTGTGCATGCGAAGCGTGATAAGTCTGGCGAGTTGTCCGCACAGGCTGCCCCCCGCCGCCTGTCGCTACGCCGTGGCTTTCTGCGTGAGTCTGCGCGGCCGGTTAGGCGGGGGCTGTCTGTGCGAGCTGCGCAGCCGACTGAACCTGGGCCAGAGTTCGTTCCATCAGCTCGCGGTGAACGGCACGGGTCCGGCCTTCGCGTCTGCGCCAGGTTCCGTCTGACTCGAGGATCCAGCCGAAGGTGTCGTCGGCGAGACACCGCTCGAGCGTGTCGTCGACCTCATTCTGCAGCTCGGGCGTCTCGATTGGGACGAGCAGCTCGACCCTGTTGTCCAGGTTGCGCGGCATGAGGTCGGCGGACCCGATGTAGTAGCGCCGCTCCTCGCCCCGATGGAAGGCGTAGATACGAGAGTGCTCGAGAAAGCGCCCGACGACGGAGACCACGCGGATGGTGTCGGAGACTCCCTCGATCCCTGGTCGCAGGCAGCAAATGCCGCGCACGTTCAAATCGATCGGCACCCCGGCCTGAGAGGCGCGATAAAGGGCCTCGATGCACCGCTGATCGACCAGCGAGTTCACCTTCATCACAATCCGCGTCGACTCGCCGGCCTCGTGCGCCGCGATCGTTTTCGCAATCTCCTCGAGCAGGGGCTCGCGCAATGAATCGGGCGCGACGAGGATCTTGCGCTGGCGCCGAGGATGGCCATAGCCCGTCAGCGTGTTGAACAGGCTTGCCACCTCCTGGCCGAGCGCATGGTCTGTGGTGAACAGGCCGAAGTCCTCGTAGAGGCGCGCGGTCCTGGCGTGGAAGTTGCCCGTTCCGATCATCACGTAATGGCGCACTCCCTCGCCCTCGCGCCGGATCACCAGGATGGCCTTCGCGTGGGTCTTCAGTCCCGGGATGCCGTGCACGACGTGCGCCCCCACCTCTTCCAGCGCGCGCGACCAACGGATGTTGCGGCGCTCGTCGAACCGGGCCTTGAGCTCCACCATGCAAACCGCCTGCTTGCCGTTCTCGGCGGCCTGGATCAGCGCCGGCACCAGCGCCGAGTCGTCCGAGGTCCGGTAAACGGTCATCTTTATCGCGAGCACGCCGGGGTCCTCGGCGGCCTGTCTCACAAACCGCTCGACGCTCGTGGCGAAGGAGTGATACGGGAAGTGGACCAGCACCTCGCCGCCCCGCATGGCGGCAAAGACGTCCGGTTGGTCATCGGAGGCGGCCGGGCCCGGGACGAGAGCGGGGTGCGTAAGCGGTGTCCAGGAGCTCTGACGGAGCTCGGGATGGCCGTCCATGTCGGCGAGCTGCCAGAGGTCTGACAGGTCGAGCAGACCCTCGACGTCGTACACCTGCAACTCCTCCACGCCGAGCCACTCGACCAGCCGCGAGCGCAGCACGGGATCCATGCCGGCGCCGACCTCGAGGCGCACCACCTCGCCGAACCGGCGCCGGCGAAGCTCATCCTCGACCGCCTGGAGCAGATCGTCCGCCTCGTCTGAGATCTCAAAGTCTGCGTCGCGGGTCACCCGGAAGAGCTCGTAGCTGATGATCTCCATCCCGGGAAACAGCGCGTCAAGATGGTTGGCGATGATGTCCTCGAGCGGGATGTAGGTGTCCTTCGCGATCTCGACAAATCGTGGCAGCACCTCCTTGGGCACCTTTACGCGCGCGAAGACCTCCTGATCGAGCTCGGGGTCGCGCAGGCGCACGATGAGGCTCAGAGACAAGTTGGAGATGTAGGGGAACGGTCGTCCCGGTCCAATCGCCAATGGGGTCAGGACGGGGAAGATCTGGTCCTGGAAGCGCCGGTCGATCTCATCCGCCGAGGTGACCGACTGCCGGCAGTCCACGATCGAGATGCCATGTTCGGCGAGCGCTGGGCGGATGTTTCGCTCGAATGCGCGCGAGTGGCGGCGGTCCTGCTCGCTGACCGTACTGGCGATCGACCGAACCGTCGCCGTCGGCGAAAGACCGTCCGCGCCGCGGGCATCGATCCGGGCATCGATCTGGTCGTGCAAGCCCGCCACCCGGATCATGAAGAACTCGTCGAGGTTGGTGACGAAGATCGCCAGAAACTTCACCCGCTCCATCAGCGGCAGCAATTCGTCCTCGGCGAGCTGCAGCACGCGGTCGTTGAAGTCAAGCCAGGAAAGCTCGCGGTTGGTGTAGAGCTGCGGGTCCGTCAGGTCACGCGCCGGCGGCGCGGCGGAGATCGCCTGCTCCGGGGCCTCGACGGCGGAGGTGGCAACCATCTCGGCGCGGGCGTCCTGCATGCACTAACTGTATCTCCGGCGGGCGGATCACCTGCACAGGGCGCTGCGCGCTCTCAGGCGATCATCAGCTTGCGGCCGAAGACGCGCGCGAAGGTCTCTCCGTCGCCGTAGCGGTCGACGCTCCAGTGCTGCAGCGCGACGCTCTCGCCCGGGGCCGACACGTCGAGCTGGATTCCGTCTCCGTCGCTGCGCAAAAGAGCCCGGGATACCGTCTGATCCCGACCGCGTTCGAGGTGCTCGGCCAGCCTCACGATCACCGCGCAGCGCGCGATCAGATCCTCGTCATCGGGCTGCGCCACGGGCGCGAGCTCACCGAGCTTCGGTATGCCCTTGCGGTGGTACCGCGCGATGCACGCGATCAGAGCCCGTTCGCGCGGATCGAAACCGGGGAGCTCCCCAGAGAGAATCAGGTACTGCGAGTGCTTGTGGTGGTCGTCGTAGGCGATCGTCATGCCCACGTCGTGCAGCATCGCGCCGGCCCAGAGCAGCTCGCGTTCGCCTGTGAGCGGTTGGATTACCCCCTGCTCGGTCAACGAGTCGAACATCTGCAGTGAAAGCCGAGCGACGTGCTCGACGTGTGCCATATCCGACTCGTACTGGATCGCGAGGTTGGTGACCGCCGACCGGCGAACATCGGCGAACACGGGGTTCCGGCCGTCCCGATCGGCAAACAGCGTGCGCGCGAAGAAGACGCCCTCGCGCAATCCGGCTTCCGTGACCTCGACCCCGTCGAAGCCGCCGAGCTTGACGACGCTCTCGATTACCAGCGCGGCCGCGAGGATGATGTCCTCGCGCCCGGGCTTGATGCCCGATACCGACTTGCGCTCGTTGACGGGCAACCCCGCCAACTCGCGGATCAGTTTCGCCAAAACCTTGCGCGTCAGCACGAACCCCTGGACTCCGAGGTCGGGGAACCCGGCGTCGCGCATCGCGGCGACGGCGAGGTTGCGTACGGCGCCACCGAGACCCACAAGCCTGCCCGGCGCGCCCGAGTCGGCACCTAACCATCGCTGGTGCACGAGCAAGGATGCGGCGCGCACGCGGACCGCCTCGAGCTCTCGCTTTCGTGTCGGACCGGGACCCGGCATCAACTCTTCGGTCAGCCTGACGGCGCCAAGCGAAAACGATGGCCGCTCGTAGGCCTGTCGCCCCGCCACCCGGATCAGCTGCAGGCTGCCGCCTCCGATCTCGAGTACGGCTCCGTCCGCAAGCGTGGAGGTGTTGACCGCCGCGAGATACCCCAGCCACGCCTCGGCGTCCTCAGAGAGAACCTCGATTTTCAGCCCCGACCGGTCCTCTCCGGCGCGCACGAACTCCTCCCGGTTGGAGGCATCGCGGATGGCGCTCGTCGCGACAACGTGCACATCGTCGGGCTCGAGGCCGTGCGCCTCGCAGAAGTGCGCGAACACCGTCAGCGTCTCCAGCCCCCGCGCGATCGCCTCGTCGCCTAGCCGGCCGCTTTCGCCCAGCCCGGCGCCGATGCGGACGTTTTCGTAGAGCTCATCCGTACGCCTCCACCATCCGGCGCCG
>DASRHQ010000072.1:0-43259 GCA_035650455.1 Solirubrobacteraceae bacterium | reverse complement strand
CGAGCGCGGAGGCCAGGGCGAGGATGTCTTCGCGGTCGATCGGCGTGACAAACGTGTGATTGAGCCGGTCGATGATGTCGTGCGTGATCCGGTCGCCCTCATGCTCGCACTGCTTTATGTCGGTCGCGAGGTGTTTGCTGTCGGGGTAGTCCGAGAGCATCGTGTCGAGCAGCTTCGCGGTGTGCAGGACGTTGCGCCCCGCCTCCTCGAACAGCTCGAAATAAGCCCGCTCGTTCGGGACCAGGACGCCGGAAAGCCGCCTGGTCACGCGGGTCCGCCCTCGGCTGCTTCGCGCCACGTCGCGTCGCGGAGGTGGGCTCGGAACCGAGCGAGCTCGTCGGGGTCAATTGTGTACCCGTGCTCCGGGCCGGGGAAGGCGCCTGCCCGGACATCGGCCGCGTATTCAGTAACGCCTGCCACCATCTGCTCCTTGACCTCGGCGTAGCGTTTGACGAACCGCGGCACATGTCCATCGTAGATGCCCAGGAGATCGTGGAAGACGAGCACCTGTCCATCCGTCGCGGAACCCGCGCCAATCCCGATCACCACAACGTCGAGCAGAGCCATCAGTTCCTCGGCCACCGCGGCTGGGACGGCTTCGAACACGATCGAGAAGCAACCCGCTTCCTGCAACGCGATTGCGTCCTGCGCGACCTCGAAAGCGCGCTCGGCGGTCCGGCCCTGGGCACGGTGCCCACCGAGCGTAGTCGCAGTCTGCGGTGTGAGCCCCACATGGCCCATGACCGCCACGCCTGACTCGACGATGGCTCGCGCGCGCTGGGCGCTGGTTCCTCCCCGCTCGAGCTTGACCGCATCGCAGCCTGTCTCCTTGACGAACCGATGCGCGGTTCGCACGGCCTGCTCGTCTGAGGATTCGTAGGAGCCAAACGGCAGATCGGCGATCAACAGCGGGGTGGTCAGGCCCCGCCGGGCCGCCGAGCACAGCATCAACATCTCGTCGACCGAGACCGGAACTGTGGACGGATAGCCCAACACGGTCATGGCGCCCGAATCGCCCACCAGGACAGCGTCGACGCCGGCGTGTTCCGCCACCTGGGCGGAGGGATAGTCGTATGCGGTAACCATGACGATCGGCTCGCCCAGCCGCCTTTTCTCCGCCAGCTGGGGGAGAGTGACCGGCATGCGGCCGCTGAGGTCCTGGGGTACCGGGATTTGGGGAGTTGCGGACATGTGGCTTCCTCTCTACGCCGCGGAACGAGCGAGCAGCTCCGCTGCTTGCTCGTTTGCCGCGACGGTCGCGTTATGGCTGCCCTCCGCTTGCGCGGCGGCCACTGGCGTGCCCCGTTGTCGCGCCCCGGGCACTTGAATCATTAGGTTGTCGATCAGGCGCGCACTCTCGAGCGAAGCGGCGACGACAGCGAGCACCTCGTCGGCTTCGAGCGCTCGCACCGGCGCAAAGGTCTCGGGATCCACGAGCTCGAAGTAATCGGGCTCTATTCCGCTCGCGCTCAGCACCTGCCGGGCCGCTTCAGCGGCGATCGCTGGGTCGCGTTCGCCGCCGGCGATCACCTTCTCGGCCGCGCTCAGCGAGCGATACAGGGCGGTTGCCCGCTCCCTCTCGCCCGCCGAGAGGCGGACGTTGCGGCTGGAGAGGGCAAGCCCGTCGGGCGCACGAACCGTGGGACAGACCTCGACGGATACAGGGACATCCAGGTCGCGGACGAGTCGCTTGACGACGGCCGTTTGCTGGGCGTCCTTCTGTCCAAAGTAGACGGCATCGGGTGCGACCATGTTGAGCAGCTTGAGGACGACCGTCGAGACGCCGTTGAAATGCTGCGGACCACGATGCGTGCCCTCGAGCGTCTCGCCCACGGCGCCGACCGATACATAGGTGGCGAAATCGTTGGCGTAGACCTCGTCCGCCGCGGGAGCAAAAAGAAGATCGACACCGACGTCGGCTGCACACGCGGCGTCGCGTTGCTCGTCGCGTGGATAAGCATCGAGGTCCCGCGGATCGTTGAACTGAGTGGGGTTGACGAATAGAGAGACGACCACCAGGTCGCAGTCGGCACGAGCGCTCCGCATGAGGGAGAGGTGGCCTTCGTGAAATGCGCCCATGGTGGGCACGAGGCCAACCTTGAGACCGCGCCGGCGCGCCTGACCGACAACGGCCCGGGTCTCTGCCACGGTGCGAACGATCTTCACGCCGCTGCCCTCGTGGGGGCCGGCGCGACGTTGGATCCCGCTCTTGCTAGGCCCTGCTCGGTGCGTCCAGACGCGAGAGCGCGTGTCGCCTCGGTCAGCGCATCGAACAGCGGCAGCAGATCGGGGGCCCTCTGTGCTACGGCGGCTCGTTGCGCTGCGACAGTCTCTTCGTCGCCACGAGCCACCGGACCGGTGAGCGCCTGGTCCCCGCCGACCTCGATCCAGTTTTCAACAGTCGCACGCACCAGTGGACCGAGTAGCTCCCGCTTGAGCTCGGCGGATGCGGCGAGGCGCTCGGCAGCCGTCTCCAGGGTGATCAGGAAGTTCGAGGCAATCGATGCGGCCGCGTGATAGGCGGCGCGTTCATCCTCGGGGATTGCGGTCGGACGCATCTCGAGGACCTCGGCGAGGCGGCCTGCGAACGTCAGTGCGCGCGGGTTGGAGCCGGCCACGGCTGCCCCCACGTTGGCGAAGCTTGTCCGGCCGGGAACCACCGTCATCAGGGGGTGAACCGAAAATGCCTCGTGTGGGTCCAGGACGTCCAGACGGCACGCGCCCGAACAGTGACCGACCAGCGGACCGGGCGTGACCACGGCCGCCGCGCTTGAAATCTCCCGGTCGGGAACGCAGAGCAGAACGACGGCATCGCCTGTCCCGGCATAGCCGCGGCCGTGGGGCCCGGTGACGCTCCACGGTCCTTCGGGGAGCTTGGGTGAAGCGTCCCGTAACGCCGCGGCCAGCTCGGTGCCCAACCGGCCAGCGCCAACAACCGCCAGCGTACGTGGCGTTCGCCCCGATGAAGGGCGCGAGGTAGGGTCGTCCTCGACGGAGTCCCGTTCCAGTTCTCGCATCAGAGATACCGGTCGGCTGTGAAGTTCGTTGGTTCTTTGATGGTCCGTCCCCAGGGGGGTGACGGCCTCGCATCGGATGATAGCCGCGCGCCGAGCACTTCAATCGGCGCGTGAGCGCCCGGTCGTGTCCGTCCACTGACAATGACCCCGAACCGGCGATCGCGGTCTTTGCGCGAATTCGCTCCCTTCTCGGGCCAAAGGAACGCCAGCGGGCGTCCTCGTCCACCTCTACCATCACTGCCCGTGAGCACCGCGATGCAGCGCCGTGAGCTTCTGAAAGATCTGTACGGCGAGGCCTCAAAGTGCGTGCGCTGTCCTCTGCACCAGACAAGAACCAACGTCGTCTTCGGCGCGGGGAACGCCAATGCCGAGCTGATGTTCGTCGGCGAGGCGCCCGGCGCCAATGAGGACCGGCTCGGGCTGCCATTCGTGGGCGCCGCTGGGAAGCTGCTCGACAAGTTGCTCTCGGAGATCGGGATGTCACGGGGTGATGTCTTTATCTGCAACACGCTGAAGTGCCGCCCCCCGGACAATCGCGACCCGCACCCGATCGAAATCGAGTCCTGTCAGGGGTACCTGCACGGGCAGATCGAGCTGGTGGAGCCGACGATGATCTGCACGCTCGGGAATTTCGCGACGAAGCTCCTGCGCGGCGACATCACCGGTATCTCTCGACTTCACGGCCGTGAGGAGGTGCGAATAATCGGACCGCGGGCGGTTCGGCTCTATCCCCTCTATCACCCCGCTGCGGCTCTTTACACGGGCTCGACGCTCGAGGCCCTGCGCGCCGATTTCAAGCGCATTCCGGAGCTGCTGGCGCTGGGAGCGCCGCCCCAGCCCGAGCCGGTTCCCGAACTCCCGGAGATCGAAATCGAGCCCGAGTCCGAGCCGCTCGAGTCAGACCGGCTGAGGGCCCCTGAACCGGCGCCGCAGCTTGGCCTCTTCTAGCTCGGGGCCTTTTTCTGGCTTGCGGTGGCCGGCCGCTTCTACCCTGGCTCGGAGGTGACCGCCGCGGCGGAGCGGTTGTAGGCTCGCCCGGGAGCGAGCTCAGAAGCGACCTCGGGGTTGACCTCGCGGGCCGGCGGAACGGGTCTGTCGCTTCGCAGCGCGAGCGTAAAGGCAAGCGCGGCGCCCACAGCCTGCACCCCGAGCACCACAGCCGCAAAGCCCGCGGGATGTTGGGGCGCCTGTAGGAGCAGTGGCAGTTCCGCGACGGCGACCGCCCCGAGCACGATCAGGAAAGCTCGGCGCTTGAGCGCCAGCATGTATTGAACCGCGAGATACGTGGCCGCCAATACGGTGAAGGCAGCGCCAAGCGGAAGCAGCGAGGCCGAGGCAGTGGCGCGGCGCTCGCCGAAAACGATCGCCAGCAGAGGGTGCGAGGCGACGGCGAAGATGAGCAGGCACGGAACCGCGCAGACCCCGAGGACGCCTACCGTCTGAAGCAGCACGCGCCGAGTCCCGTTGCCCTCCGCGTGGCGCCTGGAGCATTCCGGGACGAGGTAGAAGCCGGCCCCCATGGCAACCCAGATGAGCACCTTCGCGGCCACCGCCGTCGCTGCGTAGGAACTCGCGAGGTCGGCGCTGAAGCGGTGTTTGGCGGCGATCAGGTCAATGTTCTGCAGCAGCTGGATTATGGCCAGCCCGGCGATCGGGACCCAGGCGCTGCGCACGTGCGCCCACAGGCTCACGGTCGCTCGCATCGCACGGGTCGATACACGTTCGGTCGCGTAAACGGGCGAGCGTTTTCGCGCCACCCTGTGAAGCTCCCACGCGCAGTAGGCCGACATCAGGACATAGGCCACGAGTGAGCCCAGAAAGGCACCGGCGACGCCCAGCCCCACGACAGCGAGAATGGTCCCGAATATCAGTCGAGACGCCTGCTCGCCGATGAGGCTGAAGCCGACCGTCTTGTAGTCGCCGACTCCCTGGAGCGCTCCGCGCAGCAGCGAGACCTCCAGGTACATACAAGCGGCTGGGATCCCGGCCGCCGCTGCCCACGGATCATGCTTGACCCCAACCACGGCGGCGATTGGGTGCCGCAGTAGGATCGAACAGACGGTCACCAGGACGGTGAACAACACCATCGTCCTGGTCCAGCTCTTCAGAGTTGCGAGGAGCCCCTCTCCGACGCCTAGGTGGCCGACCACCCCCTCGCGTGCGGTCGCGACCTGCATCGCCTGGCCCACCACCGTGAGGATCAGCAGATAGGCGACGAGCGCTGCCAGCGATCCGTAGTCACCGATCAGGCGTGCGAAGACGACGGTCGCGGCGAGCGCGAGCGCATTGTTCGCGATCATGGCGCCGGCGAGCCCGGCGACCTTGGCGGTGTCCGAACCGCGCATGGACCGCAGCGCGGGCTCGCACCTGCGTTTGATTCGCTCGAGCCAGGCCGGCGAAGCTCCCCCGAGCTCCGGTGCTGTCGGCTGAGGACTCACTTTGGCAATGACGGTACTGGACGCACTGCTCCGCGAGGTGCGACTCCTAAGTTTTCATTAATCGCACCCACGGGTCCCGCCACCATCCAGCCGAACCGGGCAGGGTTGCGAGCAGCGGGGTCGAACTCGCTCCTCAGGGCTCGAGACGCACGACGATGAAACCGAAGGACGTAAAGCGTGAGCTACTGGTCGACTTGGCGATAGCCGCTGGCCTGATCGGGTTGATCCTGATTTTCTCCCCTGGCCTCGCGGTGGTTGGAATCGTCGCACTGCTCGTATTGCTTGTGGCCGGCGCGAGCTTTGTGATCGCACTGATCACACGCCCTTCTAGGTTGAGCTAGGACCGGCTCACCGGGACGTTCTGTGCGACAACCGGTTGGTCCTGGGAAGGACCAAGCGGAGACGCATTGAACGAAGACTTGCACGCGGCCGCGCAGCCAGCCGTCGCGGGAGTCATGTTATGCAGCCCTCGGGCGCGACAGCGCAACGCGAAATCCACGCTGACGGTGAGCTTCTCGGCCGAGGATCGCCGGCCGGGAGCGAGATTCGGCGCGAAGCCTTTGGCGAGACGGCCCGGCGCTCGCACCCATCCCGCGCGTCGCACCCATCTCGCGCATCCCACCCACCCCGGGCGTCGCACCCACCCCGCGCGTCGCACCCACCCCGCTCGCGCCCGCGGACCGCATGGACGGTTTTTCGCGCCTGCAGACCGGGTCAGTGGCTGAAGAACGTTGTCGTCCTCTTGGCGCCTGCGGCCGCGGGAGCATTTATGCGTCCGGGCGCCGCCACCAGCGTCTGGACGGTGGCTGTCGCTTTCTGCCTGCTGTCGAGCGCCGGCGCCTTGATTCAAGCGGCAGGCGGCCGTGGCTCGCTGAGCAGGCGGGATCGCGAGCTCCGGGCGGACGGGCTATCCCGCACCCAAACGGTCCGTTTGGCGGCGGGATTGGCTGCGGCGGGATTCATCTGCGCGACGGTGGTGAACCTGGCGCTCGGCGCCCTTACGCTGGGCTATCTATTGGCCGCGCTCAGCCAACCGAGGTGGTCGCGGCGGGTGCCGTATGCCGGCGTAGCGGGCCTGTTGGCTGGCCTTGCGCTACGTGCGGTTGCCGGCGATATCGCCGCGGGTGTGGCGGTTCAGGTCCCATTGCTATTGCTTGTGTGCGGCTGCGCGCTGGCCGTCTGCGCGATCAGGTGGCGAGTCGGGCAGGCGGGCCGTCCACGGCGCGTCACCCCCGGTCGCGCTCGGGCGCGGCGGATTTTCGCTCTGGTGCTCGCGGTCCTGCTCTGCGTCGTATTCATCTCCTTCGTTGTTGCGATGAATCAGCCGTCTAATGCCCCGCTCGGGGTACGGGCCGTCGAATGGCTGCGCGGCAACGGCGCCGCGTGGCTCGTGTCTGATTTCGAGAACATCTACTACAGCTGGAACGTCCCGGCGACCGGCGGACCGACGCTCAAGAAGCTTCCAAAGATCGGCGCCAGCCACACTCAGGCTGCAACCGGTTATCGGCCGCCGCCGATCCGTGCGGTCATCCATCCCGCGCTGCCCGGCGAAGGCGTGTGGCATCGCACGGGACCGCTGGTGCATGGCTCAGCGCCTGTGCTTGTCACGACGTTCCGCCCCGACCCCAACTACCCGCAGCTCGTCGCAGGTGTGGCGTGGATGAGCTCCGCGCTTACGCGCCTTGAGTTATACCCCGGGCGCTACGAGCCGCCCAACGCAGGCGCAACGCCGGCCGAGGTCCCACTGCGACAGCGAGGCGGGCTGCTCGCGACTTTCAACAGCGGCTTCAGGCTCGAGGACGATCAGGGCGGGTTCTTCGCCCAGGGCCGCCTGTACGCGCCGCTCAGAAAGGGGCAAGCCACGCTCGTCGCCTACAGCAACGGCAAGGTAGACGTCCGGGCGTGGCGCGGCGGGCCCAGGCCGGCCGCCGACGTGCGAGTCGCCCGCCAAAACCTACCTCTGATCGTGGAGGGCGGGCGGCTCAACCCGAGTCTGAACAACGGCGCCTTGTGGGGTGCCACGGTAGGCAACGCGGTCCGCGTCTGGCGCTCGGGAGTGGGCGTGGACGCCCACGGCAACCTCATTTATGCGGCCGCCGACATTCAGACCGCCCAGAGCCTCGCGCAGATCCTCCGCCGCGCCGGCGCCGTCCGCGCGATGGAGCTTGACATCAACTCCGCCTGGACGACGTTCAACTTCTACGGCGCCTGGGGTGCGGGGAATCCGCAAAAGCTCCTGCCCGGGATGGACCGCCCGGCGACCCGGTACCTGACGCCGGACGACCGTGACTTCTTCGCGCTGTACGCACACGGCGGCCACTGAGCGGTCCCGCCGAGAGCCCATCAGCCGGTCCCGCCTAAAGCCCACTGAGCGGTCCCGCCTAAAGTCCACTGAGCGGTCCCACCTAAAGCCCACTGAGCGGTCCCGCCTAAAGTCCATGGCATGACTTTGCGCAGGGAGATTTCCGAGTCGCCCGACACCACGCCGGCGGCCGTCGACCACGTGGAGACGGCCGGCCCGGCCGAGACCGAAGCGATCGGGGCGCGGCTCGCGGCCACGCTGCGTCCAGGGGACGTCGTGCTGGTGGCCGGAGAGCTCGGCGCGGGGAAGACCACGCTCGTGCGCGGAGCGTGCAGGGAACTGGGCGTCACCGTGCCGGTCACCAGCCCCACCTTCACGATTGGGCAGCAGTACCCGGGCCCGGTGCCCGTGTCCCACATCGACCTGTTCCGCATTGATCGCATGACCGAGGAGGAGCCCGACCTGCTGGCCGACTACCTCGGACCGGACACGATCGCGTTCATTGAGTGGCCTCCCGCCGCTCCGTCGGAACACGCCGGTCTGGGGCGGATCGTGCGCCACGTCCGCATCCAGCACGCCGGGGGGGACAGGCGAATCTTGGAGTTCGCGTAGTGGCCACCGCCGAGCATCAGGTCGAGCGGCGCAGCACAGACCGCGGCGCGTAGGAGGCCGATTGCCGCTGCTTGCTTTCGATACTGCGACTCGCGCAACGACGGTTGCTTGGCAGTCCTCCGAGTCAGAACCAGCGCTCGAAGCTCGCGACGATCCACCCGCCGGGCAGCGGCCGCGACACACGGCGTGTCTGTTGCCGCTGATCGCGGAGCTGCTTAAGGGTCCGGGGGCATCGTTCGATCAGCTCGAGCGGATCGCGGTTGGCATCGGTCCCGGAACCTTCACCGGCCTTCGGATCGGGATCGCCACGGCCCGGGCTCTGAGCCAGGCGCTCGGCGTGCCCTTGGTCGGCGTGTCGACGCTCGAATCGTTGGCGGTCTACGCAGAGCACGCATACCCGCGCGCCCGCGGCGGGCCGGAAACCTTCGTCTCGGTACTCGATGCCCGCCGCGGAGAGGTGTTCGCCGCGGCATGGTCGCTGACTCACAGCGGCCTTGCGCCGCTGTTTGGCGTCCGCGCGCTCTCACCCACCGAACTAGCTGAACTGCTCGCCGGCACCGAGCGGCTCTTGCCCAATCGCACGCTGGCTGTGGGCGACGGAGCGTTAGCATTCCGAGACGTCCTTGAGTCTTCGGGTGTGGCGATCCCAGACGATGACTCGGAGTGCCACAGGGTGACCGCCTCGGCCCATTGCCGGCTCGCTTGGTCACTGCCGGCCCGCCAGGCCAGGGACGTTCACCCCTATTACGTGCGCTTGCCCGACGCCGAGCTGGGGCGCCGAGCCCTCATATCGACACGATGACCGTCCAGAGCTCCGCAGCGATCCGCCCGCTGAACTACTCAGATCTGCCGCAGGTGTTGGCGATCGAGCGGCGCTCGTTCCCGACGCCGTGGTCGCTGGCGATGTTCGTGCTCGAGCTCTCGCGGCCCTCGGGCGTCTGTCTGGCCATGACCGAAGTCGAACAGGTAGCGGTTGACGGTGGCTCCGAAGGAGGCAGACGCGCTCGAGCTGCGCAGCAGCGGCTGCTCGGCTACGTGATCTGTTCGCGATACGCCGACGACTGGCACATCATGAACATCGCGGTCGATCCCACGGCACGCCGCCGTGGCCTTGCCACCGCACTCCTCGAGGAGCTCTTTGCCCGCGCAGGCCGCGAGCGCGCATATACGCTCGAGGTGCGGACCTCCAACGACCCCGCAATCGCGCTGTATAAGAAGTTCGGCTTCCGCGCCTCGGGCATTCGCCCGCGCTACTACCAGGACACCGGGGAGGATGCCTTGATCATGTGGCGAGTGGGCGAGAAGTCATCGCTCTCTCAATGATCCTCGCCCTCGAGACCAGCTGCGACGATACCTGCGCCGCCGTGATCACCGAACGCGGAGAGATCCGCGCGAACGTGATCTCCTCCCAGGGAGTCCATGATCGCTATGGCGGCGTGGTGCCGGAGATCGCCTCCCGTCACCACCTGGAGATGATCGGCGACGTGATCGACGATGCGCTGCGCACGGCGGATATATCTCTCGATCGCGTGGAGCGCGTCGCGGTCACGCGCGGTCCCGGTCTGATCGCTGCGCTACTGGTCGGCATGGCCACGGCAAAGGCGCTGGCCGCCGCACGCGAGCTTCCGCTCGTTCCTGTGGACCACCTCCATGGGCACATCGCGGCGAGCTTTCTCGCGCCCGACCCGTTTGAGCCCCCTTTCCTGAGCCTCGTGGCCTCCGGCGGCCACACGCTGCTCGCGCACGTCGTCGACCACGGGCCACATCCTCGTGTGCTCGGCCAAACGCTGGACGACGCAGCAGGCGAAGCCTTCGACAAAGGGGCGCGCCTGCTCGGCCTCGGTTATCCGGGCGGCCCGGCGCTCGAACGGGTGGCGCGCGAGGGGGATCCTGAGGCATTCCGTTTCCCGACCGCCGCCCGGGTCGAAGGCTTCGATTTCTCCTTCGCTGGGCTGAAAACCGCGCTCCTGTACCGCGTGCGCGAGCTAGGGGAAGAGGAGGCGATCCGCCTGCGCCCCGACTTGGCGGCCTCCTACCAGCGCGCCATCGTCGAGGCCCTCGCCCTGCGCGCGGACCGAGCGCTTGCACAGACTGGGATCGATCGCCTCGCGATAGGGGGCGGGGTGGCCGCGAACGGGCCTTTGCGCGAGCGACTTGCCGCCCTCGGGGCCACGCTTGATGTGCCCGCGCGAGAGCTGTGCACGGACAACGCAGCCATGATCGGGAGCGCGGCGAGGTTCGTGGATCCGCTGCACTACCCCGACTATCTGGGGCTGGACGCGTACGCGAGCGGAGAGCGCTTGCTGGCGGTGGCATGAGAACTGTGGTCATCTATGGCCGAGACGGTTGCTGCCTTTGTGAGCAAGCCTTGGAGCTGCTCGAGCGGGTCCGTGCGACGCGACCCTTCGTGCTTGAACAGTGCGATATCGAGAGCGACGAGCGACTGCTGACCGCCTACCTGGAGCGGATCCCGGTGATCACGATCGACGGGGTCGAGGTATTTGAGTTCTTCGTCGACGAGTCGGAGCTCCAGCGGCGCTTGGACGAGCCCGCGCCAGATCCGGCGCGAGACGGCCGCTGAAGTAGAGTGCAAACGGGATGAGCTATGCGGTCGACGACGATCGGTCACTCGCCCCGCACGGGGCTGACAAGCCAGGAGAGAAGCTCTCGCTCGGCGTAGCCGCGCGACTCTCACGCTACCTGCAGGTCCTCACCCAGGCGCGCAAGATGGGCAAGTTGACGATTTCCTCCCAGGAGCTCGCCGACTACACGCACGTCAATTCGACTCAAATCCGCCGTGATCTGTCGGGCTTTGGCAAATTCGGCAAGCGGGGGGTCGGCTACAACGTCGATTCGCTCGTGAGCCAGATCCGCAAGATCTTGCGTACCGCGGGCCAGCACAACATCGCGCTGTTCGGCGCCGGACACCTCGGCACGGCCATCGCTACCTCGGACATCTTCGCCGACCACGGTTTCCGTGTCGTAGCGGTGTTCGACGCCGACGAGGACAAGGTGGGTACGACCATCGGCGCGCTGGACGTCAAGCCGACCTCAGAGCTACGCCGCGTGATCGACGAGCAGGACATCGTGGTGGCCGTTCTGGCGGTCCCAGCCTCGGCGGCTCAGGCGCTGGCAGCCGAGATTGCCGACGCCGGCGTGAAGATCATCTTCAACTACTCAGACGCGCTGATCCGCGTTCCGCCGGAAGTCACCGTCCACACCTCCAGTCCGGCCGTCGACCTCCTCTACGCCCTCTACTTCTATCTGACTTAGTGGTTCGGGGCGGCTCGAATGTCGGCGTATTTGCGAACAGAGCCAATTAGCCGTCGGCGTGGGCCTAGAGCTTGACAGCGCATATTCGGCGTTCGAAGAAGGGATTGACTTCACCGTCGGGGTCGAAGAGGAATTCGCGTTAGTCGACCCGATCGAGCTCGGACTCGTGCAACGGTTCGAGGAGCTCCGCGAAGCAGCCGCCGACGATCCGATTCTGTCCGAGGCGGTCGCCGGGGAGCTGATCTCTTCGGAGATCGAGATTCGATCCGGCCGCGGGGAGAACCTCGCGGCAGCCATCGAGGCCCAAAAGGACCGCCGGCGGCGGCTGTTTGGGTTGGCTTCCGAGCGCGAGATCCTGCTCGCCGCGACCGGTACGCACCCCTGGTCGGACTACCGCGACCAGCACATCATCGAAACCGAGCACTACCAGCGCGTCGAGGATGGCCTCAAGTACGTCGCATGGCGCAACAACACCTTCTCGCTGCACCTTCACGTGGGGATTCAAGGCGCCGATCGCGCCGTGCAGGTATGCGATCGGCTGCGCCCGGTGGCCCCGCTGCTCCTCGCGATCTCGGCCAACTCACCGTTCCTCGACGGTCGAGACTCCGGGCTGCACTCGGCGCGCAGCCAGATCTTCACCAAGAGCTTTCCGCGCTGCGGGATCCCGGACGAGTTCGGCAGCTGGGCGATGTTCTCCGATTACATCGAGCTGCTCAAGTCCACGAACTCGATCGTCGAGTACACCCAGGTGTGGTGGTCGCTGCGGCCTCACTTCGCGTTTGGCACCGTCGAGGTGCGGATCTGTGACACCCAGTCGACCGCTCAGGAATCCGAGGGCCTGGCCGCGTTGATCGTGGCCTGCGTGGCGCAAGCCGCACGCGACATCGACGAGGGCATCCCCGCGCGGTCGGTACCGCGCCGGGAGATCGAGGAGAACTTCTGGCGAGCGATTCGCCACGGCCTTGACGGCCACATGATCGACCTCGACACCCGGCAGGAATATCCGGCCGGTGAGGCACTGGACCGCCTGCTCGCCTGGAGCGCCCCGGCGCGGGCTGAGCTTTCAATCGACGTCGCCCTACCCGAGCTCAACGGAGCCCAGCGCCAGCGCCGGATGCTGGAAACCGGTGCCGCGATGCGGGAGGTCTACGCGGCGACGGTCGAGGAGACGCGCGAGACGTATGCTGGGGACCTTGGAAGTCCTGCGGAGGTCAGAAGGTGAGCACGACAGGCGGTAGCGAGCAAGCTGGCGCGGCACACACCGAGGAGGAGTTGCGCGCGGCCTACGAGGCGGAGATCAAGAAGATCCGGGTCGAGCACGTGCTCCTCGAGCATGTGGTGACGCTGGTCAATTTGGGCATGCGGCGCACCGGGCTACAACCGGGGACCGAGGAGGAGCGGGACGTCGAGCAAGTCAGGGTGGCGATCGACGGCATCAGAGCACTGATACCGCTGCTCGAGCGGACTGCCCCGGAGCAGATTGGACCAATCCGCGATGCCCTATCCCAGCTGCAGTTGGCGTTCGTCAGGATCGGCGGCTCCCAACCCGCGCCGGCTGCCGGCGAAGAGGGTGGGCCGAAGGACCAAGCGGCCGAGCCCGCGGCCCCTGAATCGCCGTCCTCAGCGCAAAGTGAGCCGGCGCCGCCCAAGCCAGGCGAGCCGGGTCCCGCCCAGCGCAGCGGTCGGCTGTGGGTGCCGGGAGAGCGGTAGCGGCGTCCGCGCGCTAGACTCGGCGCTGTTGCGGGGCCCCGCCCTGACGTTCGTGGGTGGCGGCCCTTTGTGATTGCTTGGGCGCTTCGCGCCTTACCTGCTGACTACAGAGAGCTTTCTCGGAGGACCCCTTGTCAAGTTTCCTGACGCATCACGGCGTCATCGTCGCGCTCGTCTGCGCCGGCCTGGCCATCGGCTACGGCGTCGTTACCTCACGCAGCCTGCTCGCCCTGTCACCCGGCAACGAGCGCATGCGCGCAATCTCGGCCGCCGTCCAGGAGGGCGCCTCGGCATACCTGAACCGCCAGTACCTCATGATCGGTGGTGTCGGGGTCGTGGTGTTCATCCTGCTGATCCCGCTGCAGAACATCCGCGTCGCGATTGGCTTTTTGATCGGAGGGGTGTTGTCCGCCTCGGCCGGGTACATCGGCATGAACGTATCGGTTCGCGCCAACGCCCGAGTGGCGGAATCCGCTCGCGGGGGCGTGTCGCGAGCCCTACAGGCCGCGTTCCGCGGTGGCGCTGTGACCGGTCTGCTCGTAGTCGGACTGGCGATGATCGGGCTGGCCGGCTATTACGGCGTGCTCACTGCGATCGCCGGCGAGAGCGAAAGACACGCCGTCGATGCGCTCATCGGTCTGAGCTTCGGTGGCTCCCTGATCTCGGTCTTCGCTCGTCTGGGGGGCGGGATCTTCACCAAGGCCGCCGATGTCGGCGCCGACATCGTGGGCAAGATCGAGGCCGGAATCCCTGAGGACGATCCTCGCAATCCGGCTGTGATCGCTGACAACGTCGGCGACAACGTCGGCGACTGCGCGGGCATGGCCGCCGACCTGTTCGAGACTTATGCGGTTACCGCGGTGGCGGTCATGTTGCTGGGCGTTCTGCTTTTCCGCCAGCAGACTGCCGTCGCGGTGTACCCGTTGGTGCTCGGTGGCCTCTCGATCGTTGCGTCCTTGATCGGCACATACGCAGTCCGCTCACGGGCGGGCAACGTGGAGCGGGCGCTGTACCAGGGCCTGATCCTGTCGGCAGGACTCGCAGCCGCGGTGTTCGCCCCGATCACCTACTGGCTTATGAACGGACTCACGCTGCACAGCGGCGTGGCGGCTCCTCCCTGGTGGAAGTTCTACCTCTGCTCGGTGATCGGACTGGGCGTCACGGCGTGCCTGTTCGTGATCACCGACTACTACACCTCCACGCGGTTCTCGCCCGTGCGCAAGATCTCGCGGGCCTCGCAGACGGGCCACGCGACCAACATCATCCAGGGACTCGCTCAAGGCTCCCAGGCGACCGCGGCGCCCGCGATCGTGATCGCGCTGGGCATCCTCGGCTCATGGAAGCTGGCGGGCGGGGGCACGCAGGGGATCTACGGGATCGGCGTGGCCGTGATGGCACAGCTGTCGCTGATGGGGTTGATCGTCGCACTCGATGCGTTCGGACCCGTCACGGACAATGCGGGCGGGATCGCGGAGATGGCGGATCTGCCCGAGGAGGTGCGAAACGTGACCGATCCGCTGGACGCCGTTGGGAACACCACCAAGGCGGTGACCAAGGGATACGCGATCGGGTCGGCGGCGCTCGCGGCGCTGGTGCTATTCGACGCCTGGCAGCGGGAGCTCCCGGGTCATTTCAACTTCAGCCTCGGCAACCCTCCGGTCCTGATCGGGCTCCTCGTCGGCGGCCTGATGGTTTATCTCTTCGCCGCGCTGGCGATCGAGGCCGTCGGTCGAGCAGGCGGCGCCGTGGTCGAGGAGGTGCGCCGCCAGTTCCGGGAGAAGCCCGGGATCATGGAGGGCACCGAGACTCCCGAGTACGGGACCGCGGTGGGGCTTGTCACGCGGGCGGCACAGCGCGAGATGATCGCCCCTGCCTTGATTCCCATCGTGGTGACGCTCGTGGTGGGCCTGATCAGCGTCGAGGCACTGGGTGGCCTACTTATCGGGGTCATCGTGGTCGGTCTGTTCATAGCCGTCTCCATGACCTCTGGCGGCGGTGCGTGGGACAACGCCAAGAAGCTGATCGAGGACGGCGCCTTCGGAGGAAAGGGCTCAGAGGCCCACGCGGCCTCGGTCACCGGTGACACCGTGGGCGACCCCTATAAGGACACTGCAGGCCCCGCGATCAACCCGATGATCAAGGTCGCCAATATCGTCGCCCTGCTGATCATTCCGATAATCACGTAGCAGCCGCCCAGCGTCTGGATGGCGAGGGCAGCCTGACCCGCTGAGAGCAACATACGGAATCTTGACCGGATGACGGAGTCCTGGCTACGACCCAATATCGGCCTGTCACTGGTCCGCCTTGTGCGCCGCAACCTCGAACTCGTGCTGCAACGATGGCGGCCGGTCCATTGATCGGCCTCATCGGCGGGGTCAAATCGCATTAATCGTGAGTTGAAACGCGGCACTGCATCTTCGTCGCTCCACACCCGGCAGCCGGAAGAGGCTGAGCGGCGCGCCGTCGGTCTCGCCGCACGTGAGCGCCTGAAACGGAGCGAGCTCGCCACCTGGCAGCGGACGAGGTCGGCGAACTCGGTGGCGATCATCAGGGCCCAGAACGAGATCCGCCTCGCCGAGCTTCTGCCGATCCGCCATGCTCGAATGTCGACGTCTCCTTGGGCGTACTACCGCGGCGCGGCGGCTGTGATGGCCGCCGATCTCGCGTCCCGGGCGAACACAGGCCTGACCGTGCAGTTGTGTGGCGATGCCCACATCCTCAACTTCGGGTTGTGGGCCACCCCGGAGCGACGTCTGTCATTCGATCTGCGCGACTTTGACGAGACCCTCCCCGGGCCGTTCGAGTGGGACGTTTCGCGGCTTGTCGCGAGCATCGTCGTCCTGGCGCGCGAGTCCGGGCTCAAGGAGAGCGCCGCGGAGGAAGCGGTGGCCCGTTGCTTACAGACCTACAGAGGTCGGATCGGCCATTACGCCACGGCGAGGCAACTGGATATCTGGTACGACATGATCACGGTGCAACAGTTCGTCTCGCTGTTTGCGTCTGAGGATCAGGAGCAGGTCTCCTCGCACATTGAACGCAAGGCGCGTAGGCGGACCAGCGCGGGCGCTGTCCGGAAGCTCACCGAGCGTGTCCAGGGTCACCTGCGGATCATCGAGGACCCACCATTCCGAGTCCGCCTGCTGGCCGACGAGCCCGCTCTGACGGACGCGGTTTTCGAGGCCTATCGAGCCTCGCTCCCTGAATACCGCCGCCACCTTCTCGATCGCTTTTCGTTCGTAGATGCCACGCGCCAAGTGGTCGGCGTCGGGAGCGTAGGGATGAGAGTGCTCCTCGTTCTGCTCGAAGGGCGCGACGGCGCTGACCCGCTGTTTCTGCAGATCAAACAGGCCGGGAGCTCGGTGTACGAGGCGTACTGCGGTCCCAGTCGGCACCCGAATCACGGGGAGCGGGTCATCGTCGGTAAGCGCTTGATCCAAAGCGCGACTGACATCTTCGCCGGCTACACCGCCGTTGGGACCCACGACTTTTACGTCCGTCAGTTCCGCGACATGAAAGTGATTCCCAAAGGCGACCTGATAGCACCTCGCTTGCCACAGTTCGCCAGCGCCTGCGGCAAAGCCCTGGCCCGTGCTCACGCGCGCACCGGGGACCCCGTCGCGATCGCCGCCTACATCGGCAAGGGTCGCCGTTTCGACGAAGCGCTTGGCGAGTTCGCCATCAACTACGCAGATCAAACCGCCCACGACCACCTGCAGCTATCCGACGCCATCGCCAGCGGGGCAATTGAGGGGCCGAACGAGCCGGTGGAACGGTTCGGTGTAACTGCCCTAGATGGGCGCGGTAAAGGTCAGGGGTGTTAGGTTCGGGGACCGGTACCCGTTACTGCATCGGCGCCTTTCAATCCGGATCCTGTGGGTCACCGCTGCCGAGCGTGGGATCCGCTTTCATCCACGGCTGGCGTCTCGCTCTAGTTTCCAGAGTTACACTGTTCTACCGGGACTGTTTCCTTCCAACACCCGCATTGCCACTGCGAGAATGCTGCACTTGCAGTGCACATCGAGATTAGAGAGATACCCTTTTAGGACTTCAGAGGCCGGAAAAGCCTCAATACATGACCAGGTGGGGACAGCGGCGCTGTATCCGCTCTGTGGTAACGGCGGGGATAGTCCTTGCTTTCTTGTTGGCTTTCGCGACGAGGGGCGCCGCACAAACTTCTCTGAGGCCGCTCACTAAGCCGTCAACTACGACTACGGCGACGCCTCCTGTGACCACACCGACGTCGCCCGTGAGTGTGCCGACCGAGCCGGTGCCTGTGCCGACGCCGCCCGTGAGTGTGCCGACGCCGCCGGTGACCGCACCGACGCCGCCCGTGACTGCGCCGACGGAGCCCGTCACGAAAACGGTCGCGCCAGGCACGAAGGCCGTCGCTCCGGTCACGCGGAAGGTGACGAACGTGGTGGCGCCAGTGACCAAGGTGGTGGCGCCAGTGACCAAGACGGTGGCGCCGGTGACCAAGACCGTCGCTCCGATCACTCGGACGGTGAGGAAGGTTGTCGCGCCAGTGACCAAGACCGTCGCTCCGATTACTCGGACGGTGAGGAAGGTTGTCGCGCCGGTGACCAAGACCGTCGCTCCGATTACTCGGACGGTGACGGAGGTTGTCGCGCCGGTGACCAAGACCGTCGCTCCGATCACTCGGACGGTGACGGAGGTTGTCGCGCCGGTGACCAAGACCGTCGCTCCTATCACGCGGACGGTGACCAAGGTCGTTGCCCCCCCGCCCGCGCCGAAGCCGGTGACCTCGGTGCCGCCGGCACCGACCGCGCCGCCGGCACCGACCGCCGCAACGGGTTCGCGGAACCCGGTTGCCCAGCACCAGTCGCTGTCCCCTTCCACTGGTGCAGGTTCCCCACCCCAGTCCTCGGGCTCAACTTTCTTCGCGACTCCCTCAGTGGCGACGATCTCGCCACCGTCGGGTCATACGAGCGGCAGCGCGACCGCGCTAGGCCACCTGCCCTCACGTACCGCTGGCTTGGCCGGATGGGCGCCGGTGGCGCGCACGACTGGCTTGTGGCTGGCGAGCGCGGCCGTCACACCGACGAGCGCACCGACGAAGCCTCGGGTGCTGCCGGGACCTGCGACGCCCGTTCCCGGTCACGGCTTTGACGGCGCCACCGGCGGATCGGGATTCTTCTTCTTTGGCCTGACAACCCTGCTCGTCCTGCTGCTAGCCCCATGCACGCCGCGGTTGAGCCGATCGCTGCGCATGGTCAGGCATGTAGCCCCGTCGGGCCCTGTGCTTCCACTGCCTGCTCGCCCCGGCTAGTCGAGCTAGCCGGGCTCTAGTTGGTCGCATGCTGGCCGCAGTGCCGGCGTGCGCACCGTTGGCAAGGTAAAGCACGCAGTAGGAGGAAACCTCATGTCACGCTCACGGAGAGCGTTGGCGGAGGGATGTGCATGGACCATGTCCGCGCTGCGCGGGCTTGGGCGCCGACTCACGGACAAGAAGGGTTCCGGAAGCTCGGATCGCATCGGTGCAGATCCCCCGTTGACTCACCTGAAATGGATGGCGATCACAAGTGTGGTCGTGCTGGCTCTCGTTCCCGCAACGGCGCTGGGCAAGACCCCGCATCGCCAATCTCCCATCACCCAATCGAACAATCGAGAAACCCCAGTCGCCGCGCGCGCGACGCAACCCGCAGAGCAAACGTTGGCTCTGGGTGCGGGTTACGCCGCTGCCAATGGCTCGGCAGCGGTGCGAGCCCTGCAGCGCAAGCTCAGGTCGGCGGGGTTCATCCCTGGGCCCATCGATGGCCTCTACGGTCCCCTCACCGAACGGGCCGTGATCAGATTCCAGGCCGCCCATGGCCTGCAGATCGATGGCATCGCCGGCCCACAGACGCGCGGAGCGCTGGCGCGATCGGTCCTGTATCCGGGTGCGGGCTACGCCGCTGCCAATGGCTCGGCAGCGGTGCGAGCCCTACAGCGCAAGCTCAGGTCGGCGGGGTTCATCCCTGGGCCTATCGATGGGCTCTACGGTCCCCTCACCGAACGGGCCGTGATCAAGTTCCAGTCCGCCCACGGCCTGCACGCAGACGGCATCGCGAACGCGCACACGTTCGCTGCCCTGCGATCGAAATCAACCCGGGTGAGAAGCCACTCGGCGAGGACGTCCACTGAGCCAAGGACGGCGTCCGCAGCCCGGCGCGCGGCCTCGGCGACTCGGCGACGCCACGCCAGCACGCGGCCCGCAAACCTGAGGTCGCCCTCTGCCCGCACGGGTCGCAGCGTCACCCAGGGAGCGCGTCCCCGTTCCGGCTCGGGCCTCCCGGTGGGTTGGATCGTGCTGATCGCCGCGCTGGGCATCGGTCTGCTCGTGGCCGCTGCCGTGAGGGTGCGGTCCCGGCGGCGAGCCGCCGCAAAACTCGTATCACCCCGCGATCTGCAACCGCAATCCCATGGAACTGGCAACCGACCCCCGGTCGCTGGCGAGACCGCGACCGTGCGAAACGGCGACTCGGAGGCCGTTCGCCGCAGGCTGGAACAGGCGGCCGATGCCGGCGAATGCGACGCGATGAACGACCTCGCGGTGCTTCTGGAGGACAGCGATCCCGACGCGGCCTGCCGTTGGTATGAGCGGGCCGCCAACGCCGGCCACAGCAGCGCGATGTTCAATCTCGGGCTGCTTCTCCAAGCCAGCGACCCCGACGCGGCCCGAGGTTGGTATGAGCGGGCCGCCAACGCCGGGCACAGCGACGCGATGAACAACCTTGCGCTGCTGGTCAAAGACACAGACCCCGAGGCCGCCCGCCGCTGGTGGGAGAGGGCCGCCAAGGCCGGGAACGCCCGGGCGATGGTCAGCCTCGGCGTGATGCTCCAGGACAGCGATCAACTCGACGCGGCCCGCCGTTGGTACCAGCGGGCCGCTGAGACCGGCCACAGCAACGCGATGTACAACCTCGGGCTACTTCTCCAAGCCAGCGACCGCGAAGCCGCCCGTGGTTGGTGGGAGCGGGCCGCGACGGCCGGGAATACGAAGGCGATGGTCAGTCTCGGCGTCATGCTCCTCGACAGCGACCCGGAGGCCGCCCGCGGCTGGTGGAGAAGAGCCGCGAGCGAAGGCAATGTCTGTGCGATGGTCAACCTCGGGCTATTGCTCGAAAACAGCGACCCTGACGCCGCGGTGCGCTGGTACGAGGCGGCTGGCAATGCCGGCAATACCAACGCGATGGTCAAGCTCGGGCTGCTGGTCAAGGAGAGCGACCCGGAGGCCGCACATCGTTGGTGGGAGCTGGCCGCCAACCTGGGCGACACCGAGGCGATGAACCGCCTCGGACTCCTGGTCAAAGACAGCGACCCGGAGGCCGCCCGCCGCTGGTGGGAGCTGGGCGCCAATGCCGGCAACATCGAGGCGATGTTCAACCTGGGGCTGCTGGTCAAGGACAGCGACCCGGAGGCCGCCTACCGTTGGTATGAGCGGGCCGCCAACGCGGGCAACAGCAGTGCGATGTTCAATCTGGGGCTGCTGGTCAAGGACAGCGACCCGGAGGCCGCCCGCCGTTGGTATGAGCAGGCCGCCAGAGCGGGCAGTACCAAGGCGATGGTCAGCCTCGGAGTGATGCTCATTGACAACGATCCGGAGTCCGCTCGCCGCTGGTGGGAACAAGCCGCCAACGCTGGCAACACCAATGCGATGTTCAACCTCGGGCTGTTGCTGGACGAGAGCGACCCCGCCGCCGCTCGCCGCTGGTGGGAACGAGCCGCCAACGCCGGCCACAGAGACGCCATCATCACGCTCGGAGGTGTTGCTCCACGATCCTAATCCGAGCCAGCCAGCGACGGGTGCTACAGGTCAGCGAAAGCGATCAGACGAGCGCGCGGCGCCCGCGACGACCTGCGCGCGATGTCGTCATCTACGCGGCGCGAACGCGGACAGTGGGCTTGCCGATGTCGTTGCCCCAGCGCGGCCGGAACTGAACGCTGATCCGTGCGCCGAGACAATGCGCGGTCTTGGGGATCGCGTGCAGCCAGGTTCGCTGACAGCTGCCGCCCATTACGAGTAAGTCTCCGTGACCGATCTGGAGGCGCAGCCCGGTGCCGCCCGACTTCGGCCGTAGCGCGAACGGCCGGGTGGCGCCGAGCGAGAGGATCGCCACCATCGTGTCGCGTGGGCTCTCGCGCGCGATCCGGTCGCCGTGCCAGGCGACGCTGTCGCTGCCGTCGCGGTACAGGCACAGCCCAGCGCTGACGAACGGCTCGCCCAGCTCTTCGGCGTAGTGGGCGTTCAATGCAGAGCGGGCATCGTCGAGCACCTGATGTGGGAGCGCCTCGCCCTGGCCGTAGCGGGCGACGAGGCGCGGGACCCGCACCGTGCGGTCGTACATGTGCATCTGCTCCTCGTGCCACGGGACGGTGCGGGCCAGCACGGAGAACAACTCGTCGGCGGCGGTGACGAAGGCGGGTCGCAGGTCAATCCAGGCGCCGTCGGAGAGTCGCCGGCGCTCCACGGCCCCGCCGAGGTCGGCGAGGCCGAGGTCGCCCGAGGACCCAAACAGCGAGGGTTGGACGATGAGCGACACCGCATTTAGTCTAGCCCGTAAGGGAACGCACGTTCGCAATACGGGGGCGCTCGCCGGTGCGTGCGGCCTGGCGCGGTTAGTCGTCGGCCGCCGGAATCGCGCTGGGAATAGGTACCGCGGGGGGAGTAGGGCCTTTGGCCCGCACGGTCCGATAGCGGTTGAGAGCCACCAACGACCAAATCGCCTCGACGACCCCGAACGGCCACGTCCCAGCGAGAAAGCCATAGGCGCTGGAAAGGGCGCAGCCACAGGCGAACGCGAGGATGAAGCCCGAGTGCCGGCGCTCGAGCGCGTACATGAGCATCATGAACGTGACAGCGCACGCTCCGAAGACAGTCAGCATGCCCCAAGTATCGCGCCGAACGGTCGCGCGTCTGTCGCGCGAGGCGAGGGTCCGCGCCGCTCAAGCGAGACGAACCTGGAACGCCGAACCCGCTGGGCCTTAGAGTGGGCGCTCGAGCAACCGGAGGAGGAGGAGTGACATGACTCGCGCACGCCGCGCAGCGGTCAGGAACAGGTTGGCGGCCGGCACGACGTCACTCGCTGCGGCACTTCTCTTGCTCAGCGCCGGCCACGTGTCCGCCGCTTACAAGCCCACGTCGTGCGCCGGCGGCAGTGTCGATGGCCCCGCACCCCAGACTCCGATGTGCTTCGGGCGGATGTTCCCGCACCTGCGGCCATTCCACTACTCCGACCAGGCCGCAGCCGACCTCGCGGCCAAGATGAAGAATCCCAGGCCCGATCCTCCCGGGACCGATCGCGGAACCTCCGACGACAGCGCCATTCTGCCTTCGGAGTACACCTATCTGGGTCAGTTCATCGATCACAACCTCGATTTCGACGAGACCCCTCAACCGTCGGCAGACGTCAACCCGCGCTTGCTGACCAACTTTGAGAGCTTCCGCTTCGACCTCAACAACGTGTTCGGCGGCGGGCCCAGGATTGACCCGCAGCTTTACGCATCGGATCGCAAGCATCTGCTGGTGTCTGGGACGCTGGGTACGCCCAAGGCAGACGGATTCCCGACCGTCAAGGATCCTCGCGGCGTCTTTGACCTTGCCCGCAAGGCCGCCACCGGCCAGGCGATCTTGGTCGATTCACGCGATGACGAGAACCAGATCATCTCCCAGATCTCGGCTGCGTTCGTCGCCTTCTACAACAACTTCGTGAACCGCGGCGACAGCTATGCGAAGGCCCGGCAGCTCACTGAGGACTATTACCAGGAGATCGTGCTCACCGACGTGCTCCCAGAATTCGTGGGACAGAGCACGGTCAACAAATACCTTCACTTCGGTCCCCATGGCGCCGTCCATGTGCACACGCCCAACTTCCCCGACGCCAACTTCACGCCGATCGAGTTCTCGGTAGGCGCCTACCGGTTTGGGCACTCGCTGGTGCGCAACGACTACCACATCAACGACGTCTTCCCGACGACCAAAGACATCAACGACAACGTCTCGATCTTCAACCGCAACGCCTTCCAGGTCGGTGACCTGTCCGGAGGGGGCCCGCTGCCGGGCCCAAACGGATCCAGCACGACGGGGTGCACCTCGACCTCGCTCTGCGACCGCCCCAGCCCGGCGGGCCATCAGATCGAGTGGAAGTATTTCGTGCCGAAGCTCGACTCGTATCCCCTTGATCCTGGGATCAACTACGCGCGCGCGACGCAGCCCACGATCAGCCCCGCGCTGTTCAAACTCCCTGCTTACGCCATCCCGGGGTGCACCGACGCGGCCTCCCCGGTCTGCAACGGGTCCGGCCAGCTGATCTCACGGGACTTCGCACGCGGCAACTACGACGGCCTGGCTTCCGGACAGGCGATCGCCAAGGCGCTCGGTTGCCACGTGATTTCCGCGGCATCCATCAACCCAACCAAGGACGCCGTGTTCAACTCGGCGACACCGCTGCTCTACTACGTGCTTGCCGAGGCTTGGCGGTCCGGCCAGACGCTCGGCTGTGTCGGCAGGAGCATCGTCGCCCAGACCTTTATCCGCGTGCTCTGGGATACGCCGAACTCGATCCTGCACACGCACTTCCGTCCGGATCCGAGCCTGGTCAAGCTCGCCCCAGAGCAGCAAAAGTTCAGCTTCGGCGATCTACTCGTTGACACCAGACTGGCGCCACGAACCAGTCAGTGACAGGCCGTCCCGGGACGGGTACGGCTTGCGGTCACGCGGGAGTCACACCCCCCGGGACGAAACGGCTTGGGCCACGCGGGGCCCGTGACCCCCCCCAGACGGCGGTCAGGGTGTAAGCACGACCTTGCCCGGGATGTGCTGGGTCGATTTGGCCATGAAGGCCTGGCGTGCCTGGGTGAGCGGGTAGACCGCGCCGACTTGGGGTCGCAGCACGCCCTCATCGACGAGACGAGTGATTTCCTGGAGCTCGACTCCGCTCGGGTCACGTACGAAGTGGACCATGCGAATGTCGTCTCGACCGGTTTGCACCGGAGCCATGATGGACACCAGCGCACCGCCGGGCTTGACGATCGCCAGGGAATGGTCGAGCACGTCACCGCCAATTGCGTCATAGACCAGGTCGACCTGTCCGATGGTCGTCTCCCAGCCATCGCGCTCGACATCGACGAAGTCCTCGGCGCCGAGATCGAGCACGCGCTGGCGAGCGCTCTCCCGACCGGTTCCGACGACGTGGGCGCCGGCCCAGCGAGCCAGTTGCACCCCAATCGATCCGACCCCGCCGCCGGCGCCGTGGATCACAACCGTCTGATCGGGCTGCAGTTGGCCGTGGTCGAAAAACGCCTGCCAGGACGTGAGCCCGGCCTGGGGCATCGCCGCGGCTTGCACGAAATCGAGCGCCGTTGGCTTGGGCGCCAGGCTGCGAGCCTCGATCGCCACGTACTCGGCGGCCCACCCGTCCCGGTACCCGTCGATGAGGCCGTAGACCTCGTCGCCCACCGAGAGGCCGGCGGTGCCGTAGCCGAGCGCGACCACGACGCCTGACCCTTCGTGGGCCGGGATAAGCGCCCCGCGGTCGTGACCGGCTCGATCGGTCCGCAACGGCCAGGTCAGCTCGGTCGGGGTGAAGCTCGCGGCGCGCACCTGGACGAGTGCGTCGCCGATTGCGGGCTGGGCGTCTGGCGCGTCCTCGTATACGAGCCCATCGATGCCCTCGAGGCCCTCGGGCTTATGCAGGCGAACGGCTTTCATGGGGTTCTCCTTGTCACATCGAGCAAAGTGTCAGTTGCTCCTATGACACGACTCGGCGATTGCATGTGACCGCTCGACAATGGGTTCGCCCGCTGCGGCGCCGCCGGTGCCGACGCCCGGACCCGCCTGATGTGGTCAGACGCCTACCTGCGACCCCATCATCACGGTGCGATCGCTCGGCAGAGCGAACGCCTCGATGGGACTGGCCGCGTTGCGAGCCATGGTTACGAACAGCTTCTTGCGCCAGCGATCCAGGCCCGGCGCATCGGTCGGCGTGATCGTCATCCGGGAGACGAAATACGAGGCGTGCTCGAGGTCCAGGTTGCGTGGCAGCAGGCCGAGCTTGCGAGCCAATGCGAGCGCCTTGGGCACGTCGGTCTTGTCCCGGTACCCCACCCGGTCGACAACGTGAAAGACGCGGAAGAGCCCATGCCCCATGCGTGTGACCACAAACCGGTCTTCCCGGTCGACGTGGGGAACGCTGACTCGATCGACCGAGATGATCACCACCTGCTCCTGCAACGCGTGCGTGTGCTCGACCTCGGCGCGGAGTGCCAGCGGGGTGGTGTCCTTGCTCGGATTGAGAAAGATCGCGGTGCCCGGAACCCGTCGCACCGGCGGCTCCCTGGACCCCAGCGTCTCGAGGAATCCGTCCAGAGGCCCCTCCTTCTCGGTCCGATTCCGCGAAACGATCACTTGCCCTTTACGCCATGTGACCATAACCGTCGAGACCACGAGGCCGACCACCAGTGGAAGCCATGCCCCGTGGGTCACCTTTGCCAGGTTGGCGCTAAAGAACGAGACCTCAATGGTCAGGAGGATCACGGCGAACGGGACGAGCTTCCATTTCGAGGTGCGCCACAACATGCGAGCGACCACCGTGAACAGCACGGTGTCGAGGATGAAGGTGCCGGTGACTGCGACGCCGTAGATCTCGGCGAGCTTCGAGGAATTCTGGAAGATGACGATGAGCGCGACAACCCCGATGCAGAGGGCCCAGTTGATCGCCGGCACGTAGATCTGTCCCTCCTGCTTGGACGTATGCGCGATCTTCAAGCGGGGGAGGAAGCCGAGCTGTACCGCCTGCCTGGCAACCGAGAACGACCCCGAGATGACGGCCTGGGAGGCGATGATCGTCGCCGCGGCGGCGAGGAATACGAGTATCAGGCGAAACCAGGACGGAGCTAGCTGGAAGAACGGGTTGAAGTTCGCCCCCGTGACGAGCCGCGGATTGTTCAGTATCAGCGCCGATTGCCCGAGGTAGGAGAGCAGTACCGCCGGGAACACGACCGCAAACCACGCGATCCTGATCGGAACGGGCCCAAAGTGTCCCCGGTCGGCATAGAGCGCCTCGGCCCCGGTCACGGCTAGCACGACGGCACCCAGGGTCAGAAAAGCGGCGCCTCCATGGTTGACCATGAATTGCGCTCCATACGATGGCGAGAGCCCCTGGAAGACGGCTGGTCGCAGGAGGACCTCGTGGAGGCCGAGGACCCCAATGACGGTGAACCAGAGCAGCATCACCGGTCCGAACAGGGACCCGACTGCGCCTGTGCCCCAACGCTGGAGCACGAACAGAGACAGCAGGATCGCGAGCGAGATCGGAACGATGACATGCGCGAGGCCGGGAGTCGCGACCTTCAAGCCTCCGACTGCCGATAGAACCGAGATCGCGGGCGTCACCATGCCGTCGCCCAAGAACAGCGATGCGCCGAAAATCCCCAACGTGATGAACAACGTCACGTGAACAACCTTGCACCGTCTCATCAGGGCGGTGAGCGCCAGGATTCCTCCGTCTCCGCGGTTGTGCGCGCGCATGATGACGGTTGCGTACTTCACGCAGACAATGATCACCAGCGACCAGAAGATCAGCGAAACGATCCCGTAGACGTCCGCGGTCGTGCTCTGTACGACCGACCGATGCTCGGTGAAGAGCACCTGCTCGGTGTAGAGCGGGCTGGTGCCGAGGTCTCCGTAGACGACGCCAAGCGCGCCGAGCGCGAGCATCGCCTTGCCCGCCCGCGCGACCACGTCGCGATCGGGATCGAATACTCGCGGTGGCGGCTTCTTCAGACCGTGCGGCTCGTAGGCGCCCACCTTGTGGGCCGCCTCGTGCAGGACCTTACGCTGCGGTAGCTTCGGCGGCGTCGCAGCCCCGTCGGTCACTTCCGCGGGCTCCCCGTCCGCGACCTTGTGTGCAGCCTCATGAAGGCTGCGCTTGCGCCACATCACGCGTGGCGTGATCCCCACCCCCCATCAGAGGCCACACCCCCAAGGGCGAACTCGGTTGTCATCGTCCCTGCAGGCTAGCCGCAAAACCCGACCACAAAAAGGATTACATGGCGCGGGCCGCCGGGGCACGACCCTGTTGGTTCGCCGCAGGCTCGATTGCTTGCAGCGCTCGGCCGGTCGGAAGGCTAAAGTGCTGCACCCATGTTCATCCTCATCGTCGGTGCCGGGCGCGTGGGATCCGCCGTCGCAAGCCGCGCCCTTGCGGCTGGCCATGAGGTTTCCGTGATCGACTCGGATCCGCTCTCGCACGAGCGTCTCGACAAGGATCAGCTCACCACCTGGGAAGACGCCGGCGGCAGGTTCACGGTCGGGGCTGCACTGGAGATCGATGCCCTCCTGTCGGCCGGGATCGAGCGGGCGGATGTCTTTTTTGCCGCCACGAGCGGGGATAACACCAACTTGGTGATCTCGCAGATCGCCCAGCAGCGTTTCCACGTTTCCCGCGTGGTCGTCAGAGTGGCGGACCCCGGCCGAGCTACTTGGTACGCGCAGCAGGGATTGCATACGATCTGTCCGACGCAGGAAGCGATCGAGCAAGCGTCGAGTGCGGCGCTCGCCGCTTAGGGGGCACGGGACCGTGTACGTGATCATCGTCGGAGCCGGCAAGGTGGGTTGGAACCTCACGCGCGAGCTGATGGCCAACGACCAGGAAGTGACCCTGCTCGAGTCCGACCACCGCAAGTACCGAGTCGTCGAGGAGGAACTCGAGCACGTCGTCCAGTACGGCGACGCCACAGAGCTGTGGGTGCTGGAGCGGGCGGGCATCCAGCGCGCCGATCTGGTGATCGCCGTCACCGGCGACGACGAGGACAACATCATCATCTGTCAGGTGGCCAAGGAGAAGTACGCCGTGGGCCGGATCGTCGCGCGCGTAAACAATCCACGCAACCTCCAGCACTTCAAGATGCTCGGAGTGCAGCCGGCAGTATCTGCCACCGACCTCATCTTGCGGCTGATCGAGCACGAGGTGCCGGCATACGGCCTGATCCAGCTGCTCGCCCTCGAGGAGGAGCGGCTCGAGATCATCGAACTCGAGGTGGGCCAAGGATCTCCGGCCGCGGGCCAGCAGGTCAAGGACGTGGTGCTGCCGGACGGCTCGCTGATCATCTCCGTGCTGCGAGGCGGCCGCGGCTTCGTGCCTCAATCGGACTCGATCATCGAGGCCGGCGACCAGGTTCTGCTGATCCTCGATCCAGGCCTCGAGGACAGGATCGCCTCCCAGTTCGCCTCGAACGGCGGCAAGCCGTCGAGCAAGCGGCGCATCCCTGGTCGCGTCCGCGGCTGACGGCTAGCCTTAGAGACAGCCGTTTGCTTAAAGAAGGTTTCAGTTGCTCGGTTACACGCCACGGCACGCACCTCGTCGCTCTCCGGACTTGGCGCGTTCGGCCGCGCTGACGGCGCTCGAAATCGTCGTCGCGGTTGGCTTGGCCACTGGGGTTATCGCCGCGCTGCAGTCGACAGCGCCGGCTGCCGGGCTCGGGATTATCTACCTGCTGGCGGTTCTCGCTCTGGCCATCCGCCGCGGGGAGATCCCCGCTCTGATCGCGTCGATTCTCAGCGTGCTAACGCTGAACTACTTCTTCATCGTCCCGCGACACCGGTTTGCGATCGCCCACTCTCAGGACGTCGTGGAGCTCGCCGTGCTGCTGATCGCCGCCGTGGTCGTCGGACGGCTTGCTGGGGTTGCCCGCCAGCGCGCCGCGGAGGCCGAGGAGCGAGCCCGGGTTGCCACCGCACACGAGCGGGAAGCGGCCCTCCTGGCCGACACGGCGGCGGCCATCCTCAGCGAAGGCAGTCTCGGCGCACAGCTCGAGCGCGTCGGCGAGCGCATCGCGGCTGCTTCTGGCGCGGCGAGCACTCGGGTTGTGCTCGACCCTCCCGTCGCCGGGCCACGGGAGCGCGCGGTCGCGTTGCCTTCGCGTTCGCGGAGCGCATGGCTGTGCATGTCGACCGAGCATGCGTACGACGAGGCTTTCATCGAACGGGCGGCCGGACCGATCGCGGCGCTCATCGACGTCGCGGTACAGCGCGATGAGGCGCTCGAGCGCACGGCCGAGACAGAGGCAGCAAAGCGCACCGAGGCCGCGAAGACGGCGATCCTTCATGCGATCTCGCACGACCTGCGCTCGCCGATCACCGCGATCGCAACCGCCGGCTCGGCGCTGAGGACCTCCGGCATAACCGCACGCGAGCGGTCCGAGCTGATAGCGGCGATCGAAGCTGAGAGTGCCCGCTTGGGGCGCTTGGTCGACGATCTCCTGGACCTCTCCAAGATCGAGGCCGGCGCCGTGGCACCGCAGCCAGACTGGTGCGACCTGCACGACGTAGCCGTCTCCGCCGCTCAGAGGTTCAGCGGCCGACACCCCATCGAGTTCAGCCTCCCGCCCGATCTCCCGCTGGTTCGCGCCGACGCCGGCCAGCTGGATCGCGTCTTCTCCAACCTGATCGAGAACGCCGTCAAGTTCTCCCCCGAGAACGTCCCGGTTGAGATCCGCGGCGGCGCCGGCCCGGCGTGGGTGACGGTGCGATTCATCGACCACGGCCGTGGAATACCCCTGGATCACCGCGGTCGCATCTTCGAGCCCTTCTTCCGTGGGCGGGGTACCGGCACCGGCGGCTCGGGCCTTGGTCTGGCGATCTGCCGCGGATTCGTCGATGCGAACGGCGGACGGATCACCGTCCAGAGCGACGTCGGCCACGGCACCTCGTTCGCGGTGAGCTTCCCGACAGTGCCCCAGCCCGCCGGTCAGCGCGACGCCGCACCGGTCCCGGGCGTAGCGCAAGCCTGAGCGGATGTCGGCCAATGCCACGCGCGTCCTGGTCGTGGACGACGAGCCCGAGATTGTCCGCGGCCTGAAGATCGTCCTGCGCGGGGCCGGCTACGCGGTCGAGGCCGCCGCCACCAAGGCCGAGGCGCTGAGTTCGGTGGCAACCCGTCCGCCCGAAGCCCTCGTGCTCGACCTTGTGCTCCCCGATGGCGACGGCGTCGCCGTATGCAAGGAGATCCGGCGCTGGAGCCGGCTCCCGATCCTGGTTCTGTCGGCCGTGGGCGACGAGCGAGAGAAGGTGCGGGCGCTTGACGCAGGCGCCGACGACTATGTGACCAAGCCGTTCGGCACCGAAGAGCTGCTGGCTCGGCTGCGGGCCGTCCTGCGCAGGGCGCCCGACGCCGGCCACAGCGCCCAGATCGAGGTTGACGGCCTGACCGTGGACCTCGAGGACCGCCGGGTGCTTCGTGACGGTGAGGAGGTGCACCTCACGCCGATCGAGTTCGATCTCCTGCGCGTGCTCGCGCAGCATCCCGGCCGTCTGGTGACCCAGCGGCAGTTGCTCCAGGAAGTCTGGGGTCCGCAGTACGTGGAGGAGTCGCACTACCTCCGCGTCCACATCGCGCACATGCGCGCAAAGATCGAGAGCGATCCCTCGCGGCCGCGCTACCTGATCACGGAGCCTGGAGTGGGCTACCGGCTCAGGGACCCGCTGTCCTGACCCCGTCGAGGGTCGGACGCCGACTGGTGGGCATCACAGAGGGACCTGCGATCCCATTTCCACCGTGCGGCCGTCGGGGAGCCCGAACATGTCGATGGGGCTTGCGGCATTGCGCGCCAGACCCAGGAAGAGCGCCTTCTGCCACGGCGGCATGGTCCCGTTTCCGTTGGGAGCGATGGTGATACGCGAGAGGAAGTACGAAGCGTTCTCGAGGTCGAGGTTGCGTGGCAGGAGCCCGCGCTTGCGGGCGAGGGCGAGCGCCTCGGGGACATTGAGGCGGTCCTGATAGCCCACCCGCACGGTGAGGTGCGCCACCTTGCAGCGGCCGCGGCCCAGGTAGACCACGTCGAAGCGGTCGGGTGGGCTCACGTGGGGCACGTGGACTGAGTCGAGCGTGACGATCACGATCCGCTCCTGCAGGACGTGGTTGAACTCGACAACCGCGCGGAGCGCCAAGGGGGTCGTGTCCTTGCCCGGGCTGAGGAAGATGCCGGTGCCAGGGACCCGAGGGACTGGCGGCTTGCGCGCCGCGAGCTCGACGAGGAACTGCTGCAACGACCCCTCCTGGGCCGTCCGGTTCCGCGTGACGATGACCCGGCCCCGCCGCCACGTGATCATCAGCAGCGAGATCAACAGGCCAACCGCCAGCGGCAGCCAGGCGCCGTGGCCGATCTTGGCGAGGTTCGAGCTGAAGAACGCGACCTCAACCGTGAGGAACACAGCTCCCATGACCGCGAGTTTCCACCTCGCTGTGTGCCAGATCGACCGGGCGACCGCCAGGAACAGCAAGGTGTTCAGCACGAATGTAGCCGTCACCGCGACGCCGTACATGTCAGCCAGTCTCGTCGAGGACTGGAAAGCCACAACGAGCACCACGACTCCGGCGGCGAGCGTCCAATTGACCACCGGGACGTAGATCCGGCCTTCCGTGTTGGAGGTGTGCTGGATTCGTAGGCGCGGCAAGAACCCGAGCTGCATTGCCTGTCTGGCGACCGAGAAGGAACCCGTGATCACCGCCTGGGAAGCGATGATCGTCGCGGCGGTGGCAAGGAAAACCATTGGGAAGCGCAATCCCGAAGGCACAAGCAGCAGGAAGGGATTGCTGATCGCGCTCGGATGTTGCAGGATGAGGGCACCCTGCCCGAGGTAATTGAGCACCAGCGCGGGGAAGACGATCAGCAGCCAGGAGAACCGGATTGGCCCGACGCCGAAGTGACCGCGATCCGCGTACAGAGCTTCGGCGCCCGTCACTGCGAGGACCACGCCGCCAAGGGTGAGGAACGCGGCGACCCCGTGGTCGATCATGAAGCGCGCGCCCCAGACCGGCGAGAGGCCCTGAAGGACATCGGGGTGCCGGAAGACCTCGCTGGCGCCGAGGATCCCAATGGCGCCAAACCAGATCAGCACCACGGGACCGAACAACCAGCCCACCGCGGCGGTGCCACGGCGCTGAAGTAGGAACAACGCCACAAGGATTCCCACTGAGATCGGCACGACGAGGCTGGACAGGCCCGGGGTGACGACATTCAGGCCCTGGACGGCCGACAGGACCGAGATCGCGGGCGTGATCATGCCGTCACCGAAGAACAGCGAGGCTCCGAAAATTCCGAGCAAGATGAGGAGCCCGGAGCGCATCATCCGGCGGCGCTGGACGAGGGCTGTCAGCGCCATGATCCCGCCGTCGCCGCGATTGTGGGCGCGCATGATGACTCCGGCGTACTTGATCGTGACTACGATCATCAGCGACCAGAAGATCAGGGAAACCACCCCATAGACGCCGGGGACTGTGGTGTGAGCCGCCGCCCTATTCGCGGTGAAGATCACCTGCTCGGTGTAGAGCGGGCTCGTGCCGATGTCGCCGTAGACGACGCCGATCGCTCCCAGCGCCAGGACGAGCTTCCCCGCGCTCGCTATGACGTCTGGATTGTCATCGCGCGCAAATGGCGCCTGCGGCGGTGCGGAGAGCTGCTCCTCCGGAGGCTCGTGGGTTGGCCAATCCTCGAGTTTGTGCGCGGCTTCGTTGAAGCTGCGGGTCCTGACCGGTGTGGAAACCCCAGCGTCAGGCGCGACGGCCTGGCCCGCGAGGGCTGGTTCCTGAATCCCGGCGCCATGAGTCACTGCGCCGGTTGCGCCGTCTGTGGGACCGCCAACGCTGCGGTCCCCGATGCCATCGATCCGCTTCATTGGCTGTGATCGACGCTAGAACGCGCGGCGTCAAGATCCCGCTAAATATCCACGCGCTCCCGTAGAGAATTCGTAAAGCTCGGCGATTTTCGGTCGCCGTATCAGCCGCGAAGTTGCTCGGACTCCTCGGGCGTCTCCGGCGTGGCGATCATCTCCGCGCCGTCCGCCTCGATCTGCCCGGCCGGCCGACGCGCCGTCCCTCCCGGCAGCCGGTCGACGAGGCGCCCGAAGCGATCGATCGCCCCCTCGAGCGGACTTGCCATCTCGATCGCGCGCTCGAGCGCCGGGAGCGTCCTGATCAACTCCGATCCGGTCTCGGATAGGCGTCCGGCGCTCGCCACGATCTCGTCACCCGCCTCGACGATCTCTGTGCCGCGTTTATCGACCCGATTGCCCAGCTTCTCCATCCTCCGCCCCAGCTTGAGGAGCTCCGCGGCGCGGGCGTCGAGCCGCTCACCAAGCGCGAGCGCGGCGTCGGCTCGCTGATCGAGCCGCTCCGCGATCTCGAGCACGCTGCGACCGATGTCCGCCATCTCCTCCCCGAGCTCGAGGATCCGCTGGAGCTGCGCGGGAGCGGTCCGCGCCGCCCGCGCAACCGCGCCGAGGTCCGACAGCGCGCGGTTGACGACCACTTGGGGCGACTCGAGGGGGAGGCCTAGGACGCGCATGGATCACGCAGCCTAGCTGGGTGACTCGCCGGGGCCAATTAGAACTGCGGGGGAAGGACTCGAACCTTCGTCTCCCGGTCCAGAGCCGGGCGTCACTGCCGCTGGACTACCCCGCAAAGGATCGGCTTGCGCTTCACTCGTTGGACCGATCGCGGCATCAGTCTAGCGGCGAAAGCCTATGCTCTGTCCGCTTGCCATGCGAACATACGTACGTGTCCAATGTTCCGAGACCAAGGGGCCCCGCAAGGCCTCCCGGTGCGACCCGTGCCGAGGTGGCAAGGCTCCACGCCGACGGCCTGTCCATGACCGAGATCGCCCGCGCGCTTGGCGTGTCCAAGCCGGCCGTCTGCTTTCACCTCCGCATGCTTGGCGTGCCTCCCAAAGAAGACTTTGCGCGTCGGTACGACTGGGACGAGATCAGTGCTTATTACGAGGCTGGCCACGCTATGACGGCGTGTCTTCAACGCTTTAGTTGCAGCCGCCACGCGTGGTGGGACGCGATCAGGCGAGGCGTCATCAAGCCTCGGCCGCGGGCGATCCCGATCGACACGATCCTCGTTTCCGGAAGGCGTCGCAACCGCAACCATGTGAAGATTCGCCTCGTCCAAGCTGGCCTCAAAGAGCTGCGCTGCGAGCGGTGCGGATTGACGGAATGGCGTGGTTGTCCTTTGTCACTTGAGCTGCATCATGTGAATGGCGATGGACTCGACAATCGCCTTGAGAACCTGCTGCTGCTGTGCCCTAACTGCCATAGCCAAACCGACACATGGGGCGGGCGCAATAGTCGCCGGAAGGCAGGGTGATGCGCCGCACGACTAGGTGATGCCTCCCTACGGATCCTCGAACTCGGCCGGCTGCTGGGTGAACCCCGCGCTCACCGCGGCAAGCTGATTCGGTGATCCGATCAGGTCGCGTTGAAGTTCGGCCTCGAGCGCCAACGTCTGCTCGGGTGGCGCCGTCCAGGACTTCTCGAACAGCCGCTTTGCGGCCCGCACGGCATCGGGTGATCGCTTGGCGATTTCGCCCGCGAGCGCGCGAGCCGCCGTGAGTGGGTCGCCGCTCACCCACGTGACGATCCCAAGCTGGGCGGCCTCGCTTGCGCTGAGGACGCGCCCGGTGTACGTCAGCTCCTTGGCGACGTCGATGCGCACCAGCCGCGGCAACGTGCGGGTGATTCCCATGTCAGGAATCAGCCCCAGCTTCATCTCCATCACCGACAGGCGCGCGTCGGGAGCCGCGATTCGGATATCCGCCCCCAGCGCGATCTGCAGCCCGCCCCCGAAGCAGGCGCCGTGCACGGCCGCGATCACGGGCATGGGAAGGGTTACCCAGCCGTAGGTCACACGCTGAAACCAGTTGGGCGGATCGTCGTCGAGGCGCTTCACCAGGCCTTCGAGCCCCGCGGACATCGCGCCGGCGACGTCGAGACCCGAGCAGAAACTCGGTCCCTCTCCATGCAGCACCACCGCCCGCACGCCCGCCTCACCGGCCAGTCGCTCAATGGCGGCGGCGATCGCCTCGAACATCGCCTCGTCCAGGGCGTTGTGCTTATCCGGCCGCGCGAGCGTGACGACGGCCACGTGATCGGCCACCACGATCCGGACGCGTTCCTCGCTCATCTCAGCAACGAGACTAATACGACCGCGGCGGTCTCCGCCGCTGAGCCGGTGGCCCTGCCATCACGATCAAACTATTGGAGCCATGGTCGAGCCACCTATTCGGCTGTACGGGATCCCGCTGTCGCATCCGGTCGGCGCGGTGCGTGGGATGCTCGAGTACAAGGGCCTCGCCTACTTCTATATCGAGCTGCTGCGGGCCTTCATCCACCGAGCCTGTGGGCACTGGGGTTTCGCAGGTCCACCGTCCCCGCCGTCAAGCTCCCAGACGGGCGTCGCGCGCAGGGCTCGCTCGCGATCGCAAGGGCGCTCGAGGAGGTCGCTCCGCGGCCGGCCCTATATCCAGCCGACCCTGATGCTCGCACGGCCATCGAGGAGGCCGAGCGCTGGGGAGAAAGCGTGCTCCAACCCATACCGCGACGCCTGATCCGCTGGGGGCTTCGTCATCGTTTTGGACAGCGGCGTTGGTGGTTTGGCGAACCCGCCCCGCTTCCGCTGCCGGCGCTGGCGGCTGTCCTATCGGTACCGATGACAATGCTTTTCATCCGCCAATCCTGCGCGACCGACGAGCGCGTGCGCCATGACCTCGCTGGGCTGCCCGCAATCCTCGATGAGGTAGACCGGCTGATCGAAGCCGCCGTCATCGGGCGCCAGGAGCGCAGCGCAGCGGACTTTCAGATCGGATCCTCAGTTCGCGTGCTGCTCGCGATGCAGGACGTGGGGCGACTCGTCGCCGGGCGGCCCGCCGAGGAACTGGCGCGGCGCGTCATGCCCGAATGCCCCGCCGTACCGGCGGCGCTTCCGGGTGCATGGCTACCGGCCTCGAGACGCTAGCCAGAGCGCTCCCGGGCCCTCGATGAGCCGACACGACGCGGGCGCTCATTACGCCGCGACGGACCGCTGCGCCCAATCTCGATAGAGCTCCCAATAGCGGCCGCCCGCGTCGAGGAGCTCCTCGTGGCTGCCCTGCTCCACGATCTCGCCGTGGTCTAGCACGAGGATCGTCGAGGCGTGGCGAATGGTCGAGAGGCGATGCGCGATCACGATCGCGGTCCGGCCCGCGAGCAAGCGGCGCAGGCCCTGCTCGATCAGCCCCTCCGTGTGGACGTCGACGTTTGATGTGGCCTCGTCGAGCACCAGGATGCGGGGGTCGGCCACGAGCGCGCGCGCGAATGCGATCAGCTGTCGTTGCCCGGCCGAGAGCTGCACGCCCCGCTCTCCCACCTCGGTGTCGTACCGCGCGGGCAGCGCATCGATGAAATCCTCGGCGCCCACCGCCCGGGCGGCGGCCGCAATCTCCTCGTCGGAGGCTTCGGGCCTGGCGAAGGCGATGTTGTCGCGCACCGTGCCGGAAAACAGGAATCCCTCCTGCGGCACGATCCCCATCTGCGAACGCAGGGAGTGCGCGGTGATTGACCGCAGGTCGTGCCCGTCTATCAGGACGCGTCCTTGGACCGGGTCGTAGAAGCGCGCGACCAGCTTCGCGAACGTCGACTTCCCCGCCCCGGTCTCACCGACCAGGGCCACAGTGTGCCCCGGCGGAATCTTCAGGTCGATGTCGCGCAGCGCCCAGGGGCCGTCCTCGTCGCCGCCGTAGCTGAATGACACCTCCTCGAAGCGCAGCTCGCCGCGGATCCGTCCGAGCTCCAAAGCGTCCCGCGCATCTTTTAGCTCGGGTTGCTCATCGAGCAGCTCGAAGATCTTGTCGAGCGCTGCCATCCCCGACTGGTAGGTCGTGTACAGCTGGGAGAGCTGCTGGATGGGGTCAAAGAAGTTGTTGAGCGCGGCGATGAAGGCGAACACGACACCGGTAGAGGTGTGGCCGTTGATCGCCTCGATGCCGCCGATGATCAGGATCTCGGCCGTCACAAGTGCAGACAGCAGCTCGACGGCCGGGAAGTACGCGGCGTTGAGGTTGACGGTCTTCATGTTCGCCGCGCGGTTTTCCTCGTTCAGCGCCGCGAACTCCCGCATGTGACGCCGCTCCTGGGCAAATGCGCGCACGACCCTCATCCCCGACAGCGTTTCCTGCAGATAACCCGTGATCGCCGCGATGCGCTCACGCGTGATCCGGTAGGCGTCGGCGGAAGCGATGCGGAACAGCAGCGCCCCGATCAGGAGCAGCGGAAGGGCGAGGAACGTCAGCAGCGCAAGGTGCCAATCGAGCACGATAAGGATCCCGACGACGCCGATCAGCGTGAGCCCCGATTGGAACAGCGTGGCCATGCCGTCCTCAACCAGCTGGTCGAGAGCCTCGACGTCGTTGGTCAGGCGGGAGATGATCACGCCCGCGCGGTTGCGCGAGTAGAAGCCAATCGAGAGACGCTGAAGATGCGCGAACAGCTTGAGGCGAAGGTCCTGGAGGGCTCGCTGGCCGACCCACCCCACCAGGTACGTCTGGGCGTAGTAACAGACCGCGTAGACGACCGCCGAGACCAGGAACGCGACCACGATCAGGTCGAGCGTGCCCACGTCGTGGTGCTGGATGCCGTTGTCGATGGCGAGCTTGGCCAGCGGCGCCGGCGCCAGCGCAGCCGCGGTCGCCGCCACCAGCGCAGCCAGCATCGCCAGCACACGCCAGCGATACGGAGCCAGCAGCTCGGCCAGCCCGCGCAGCTTCCGCGCCCGCCCGGTGCCCCGGACCTTGTTCACCGCCCGCCGGGCTCTCTGGATCCTGCTCACAGGCCCACCGCCTCAGCTTCCGGCTCGGTGAGGAACACCTGGTCGGGCATTCCCTTCTCCACGATCTCGCGATAGAGATCGGAGCTTGAGAGGAGCTCGGCATGGGTGCCGTGAGCGGCGATCCGTCCCCCCTCCAGCACCGCGATTTCGTCGGCCAGTGCGATCGTTGAGGCGCGGTGGGCGATCACGAAGGTGGTGCGTCCCCGCATCACGTTGCGCAGCGCGGTCTTGAGCTTGTTCTCAGTCGAGGCGTCCACCGAGGAGGTGGCGTCGTCGAGGATCAATATGCGTGGATCGGCGAGGATCGCGCGTGCGATCCCGAGCCGCTGCCTCTGGCCCCCAGAAAGGGTCAACCCGCGCTCGCCCACGAGCGTGTCGTAGCCATCGGGCAAGGCATCGATGAAGTCGTCGGCCTGCGCCGCGCGCGCGGCCTGCACCACCTCTTCGCGTGTAGCCTCGGGCCGGCCGTAGGCGATGTTGTCGTGCACGGTGGCCGAGAACAGGAAGGGGTCATCGCCGGCGATCGCAATCGCGCCTCGAAGCGAGTGAGGGTCGACCGATCGCACGTCGGCACCGTCGATGCGAACTGATCCCGAGGAAACGTCGTAGAGGCGCGGCAGCAACGAGACAAGCGCCGTCTTGCCCGAGCCCATTGCGCCGACGAGCGCGATCGTGTGCCCGGCCGGGGCCTCCAAATTGATGTCCTCGAGCGCCGGCTGCATGGCTCCGTCGAAGGTAAGACTCACGTTCGAGAACGACACGCCGCCCGAGCCCTCTGGAAGGTGGGGGGCGTCTGCGGGGACGGGCATGGCAACTTCGCGGTCGAGGATCTGGAAGATTCGGGCGCCGGACGCCGTCGAGCGCTGGGCCGCCGAGAGCATGTACCCGAGCGTCCGCATGGGGGAGATCAGCATCAGCAGGTAGGCATAGAAAGCGGTGAAGGCCCCGAGGCTCAGGCTGCCTCCGACCACCTCGCGCCCGCCGACGAGCAGGATCGCGGCGAGCCCCAGGTTGGGCAGGAAGCTGATCGTTGGGCCGAAGCGGGCCTGGATACGAGTCGCATACATCTGCTGGTCAAAGACGCGCGTAACGGAGTGAGAGAATCGCTCGAGCTGGCGCTGCTCCTGCGCGAATGCCTTGACCACGCGGACACCGGAGACGTTCTCCTCCGCCTCTGCCGTGAGTTCGGCGATTCGCTGCTGCGCCTCCTGCAGAGCGGGACGGGAGCGGCGCCCGTAGGTGCGCGCGATGAGCACCACGAACGGGACCGGCGCGAGCGAGAGCGCGGCGAGCTCCGGGTCAAGAATGAACATCGCGACCGCCGAGAACAGGATCGTCATCGCCGATTGGCCGATGAAGATCAAGCCGTAGCCCAGGAAGAAGCGAACCGACTGCAGATCGACCGTCACGCGTGACATGAGCTGGCCGGTCTGCTGGCGGTCGAAAAACGAGAGCTCCAGCCGTTGCAGGTGCTCATAGAGGCGGTTGCGCAGGTCGAGCTCGACCCCTAGCGACACCCGGCCGGCGATCAGTCGGCGGTACACGCTCAGGACCAGTCGTCCCAGGCCGGCAACCACGATCCCCACCACCCACAGGGTCAGGTCGTGGCGGCTGTGCGAACGGATCGAGTTGATCGCCTGGCCCGTCAGCAGCGGGATCAGGACCGTCATTCCCATGGCCCCAGAGGCGAGCAGGAAGGAGACCACCACCCCCTTCCGGTACGGCTTAAGGAATCGGAGCAGCCTGGTGAAAGTCGTCAATGCTTCATAAAGTATAGTGAACAGCCGCGCCGCATGCGGCGCGGCCCCGCGGGCGCATGCGCCCGCGGCCGGCCGAGCATGCTCGGCCGGAACAAGAGGTCGGGGTAAGGCGCGGCTAAGGCAGGCTGAGCCCGAACCCGAACGGGTACAGAACCTTCTTTGACGGCGCCGGTTTGCGGATCGTCACCGGAAGTCTGCCGGTCGGTTGGCGAACACCGAACATGACGTCCACCAGCGGCCCCAGCGACACGGGTTGGAAGTCGTAGCTAGTGAGAAAGGTCGACACGCTGGGGAAGTATGCGATGTCGTATGGGGTTCCAACCGCGGCGACGATCACCGGTTTGCCCGTCTGGACCAGGGCGTTGACGAGGTTGATCTGCCCGCTCGCGCTCCAGGCATTGAAGGTCGAGACCACGACGAGGTCGTTCTGTTGCGCTGAGGCCACCGCGGATGCGATCTGTGCGGGGGTGGGGTCCGAGCCGGTGTCCATGACGGTGGGAGTGAGGCCATGGCTTGCGATGTCCTGACCGAGCGTCGCGGTGGTGGTCTGTCCAAAGCCGGTGACAAGCACCTTCTGGCCACTGCCCGCGGCGAGCGGAAGCACATGGGCTGAGTTCTTGACCAGCGTGATCGAGCGCCGCGTGATTGTGTTCGCGGTTGCCAGGTGCTCCACGGTGCCAACGACCTTCTTCACGCGACTGGGATTGGTGAAGGGATGCGAGACCAGCCCCAGCTTCCATTTCAGCGAGAGGATGCGCCTCACCGACTGGTCGAGCCGGTGCATGCTGACGGCGCCCGTGCGAACCGCATGCATGACGGCTTGGTACGCGGACACCAGGTCAGCGGGCCCGGTGTCCACACCCGTCTGAGCGATCTCGAGCAGCTCGTCATCGCCCGCGCGCAGGGCCATGAGCGCAACCTGGGCCGGACTGAAGTTGTTCAGGGCGGCGGCATCGAGCGCGTCGGTCACGACGGGGCCGTTCCAGTGCAGCTGGCGGCGCAAGAATCCGTCCACCCAAAACGGGCTGAGGCTCGTGGGGATCTTCGAGCCGGTGATCTTTGGGAACAGGATGTGGGTGACCATGATCCGGTCGATGCCCGCGCGCATCGCGGCGCGGAATGACGGGACGTTGGTCCGCTTGACCTGAGCCAGGGTCTGTGGCGAGCGGGCGATCCCCGTATCGCTGTTGATCTTGGAGTCGCCAAATCCTGGCCAGTGCTTTGCCGTGGCGCCGACGCCCGTAGTGTCCTGCTGAGTCTGGTAGCCGTTGACCTGCGCGACGCCGAACTTCGAGACCAATCCGACTCGGTCACCATACGCCCGGATCCCGTCTGCCTGATTCAGCGGCTGGACGTTGACGTCGAGCACCGGCGCGTTGTCGACGTTGATGCCCATCGCGCGGAGCTCTAGGCCGGTGATGCGTGCAGCACGCCGCGCACTGCTCACGCTGCGGGTCGCGCCGAGCGCCATGTTGCCCGGAAAGACCGTCGCCGGCGGCCCGATCCGCAGAACCTCTCCCTGCTCCTGGTCGGTCGAGATCACCATCGGTACGGCGGGGTTGCTGTGCATCGCCACCCGCTGGATCCCATTGGACAGGTTGACCGTCTGAGACGGATTCTGCAGGTTGTTGGTCCAGTCGAAGTAGATGATCCCGCCGACGTGGTACTTGCGGATCAGCTGCGCGATGGTGTTAACGCCGTAATACTGCTGGTTGAGTTTCACCATCGCCGGGTCTGGGTCGTTGACACTCTTGCCGTACCCGTTTACCTCAAAGAGCTGGCCGACCTTCTCGGCGGTTGTCAAGTGGGCCAGCGTGTAGTTCACCCAGGTGTTCTCGCGCGAGGAGATGGACCTGCCGGCGACCGTGCGCTGCGAGGTCGCGGGGCCGGCGAGGAGGATCGACCCGGTGAGGGCGATGCCCACTGCCCCCGCCAGCGTCCAAACCCGCGCGCGCTTGATCGAGCGGAATCTGCCTGTTTCCATCTGCCCCTCCCGTGCCGTAGCTGGATTGCCCGCCCCCGGCGGGCGAAATTCTAATACGACTTCGGCAGTCCCAGCGAATGCTGTGCCACGTAGTTGAGGATCATCTCGGCGCTCACCGGGGCGGTTCGTAAGAGCCGCGCGCTCCACCACAGCTCGGAGACGCCGTACTCGAGTGTGAAGCCGTTGCCGCCGTGAGCCTGTAGCGCCACGTCCACGCAGTGGATTCCCGCTTCGGCCGCGGCGTACTTCGCATAGTTGGCCGCCTCTCCTGTGCCGGGGACGGCTGCGTCCTGCATCGCTGCCGCCTTCTGTGTCATCAGCCGCGCGAGTTCGAGCTCGATCTTTGCCTTGGCCAGGGGGTGTGAAACCCCCTGGTGGGCGCCGACGGGCACGCCCCAGACGACGCGCTCCCGCGCATACGCGCTCGCCTTGTCCAGCGCCCTGCGGCCGGTCCCGTTGGCGAAGGCCGCAAGGATGATCCGCTCGGGGTTGAGTCCGTCGAAGACCGCCGCGAGACCGCCCTGCTCGCCGCCGATGAGTCGCTCGGGCTCGAGTTCGACGTGGTCGAAGAACAGCTGCCACTGGCGATCGGGGCCCATGAAGGGCATCGGGATGACCTCGCGCGTGAAACCCGGAGCGTCGGTGTCGACGATGCACATACACAGCCGGCCGAGCTTTCCGTCCTCACCGCGCAACCGCGCGACCACCAGCACCGCGTCCGCGTCCTCGACGGCGGAGATGAAGACCTTCTGGCCCGAGAGCAGGTAGCGGTCTCCCCCCCGGCGCAGCTCCGTGCGCAGGTTGTGAGAGTTGGTGCCGGCGTCGGGCTCGGTGATCGCGAACGCCACGCGAGTGGTCCCGGCCGCAATGCCTCGCAGCCAGCGCTGTTTCTGCTCATCGGTGCCGTGCCGAATCAGGATGGAGCCGGTGATCGCGGGCGAGACGACAAGCATCAGCAGCTGATGGCCGGCGGTTCCGCACTCCTCCGCGACCCAAATCAGGCCGCTCATGCCCATCCCGCCGCCGCCCCATTCCTCGGGGATGTTGGCGCCGACGAACCCCTTATCCGATAGGGCCTCCCACAGCCCGGTCGGGGGCTCGCCGCGCTCGAAGCACTCGCGCGAGTAGTGCTCGCCGAAGCCGGAGCAGATCCCCCGCACGGCTTCACGCACGGCGCGCTCCTCGTCGCTTTGCACGAGCGGCAGCGCGGCGGTGAACCCGGTGGTTGTGGCCGTCACTAGGCCTCTGACTATGCCACTGCCACAGGCTCTTGCGCATCCGCGTACGCGTCGCCCCGCTCGGCCCTCTCGACCAGCGAAGCCGGGGGCTCGAACCGCTCGCCGTAGCTGGAAGCGAGCTCCCGTGCGCGCGCCACGAACGCCGCCGGACCGCGGCCGTGGACGTCGTGCTCATAGCCGTTGATGTACTGCAGCACGCCTCCCGTCCAGCCGGGAAAGCCGATGCCGAGAATCGAGCCGATGTTGGCGTCGGCCACGGACTCGATCACGCCCTCGTCGAGGCACTT
>DASRHQ010000071.1:0-65732 GCA_035650455.1 Solirubrobacteraceae bacterium | reverse complement strand
GCGAGGAAGCGGGCGTTGTTGAGGATGTTGTGGTGTGAGAGCGTGGCGCCCTTCGGGGAGCCGGTCGTCCCGCTCGTGTACTGAATGTTGATCGGGTCGTCGAAATCGATCTGGTCGGCTCGCTCGCGCAGCAGCTCGGCGTCGGCCTGGTGCGCGGCGAGCTGCTCCCATTCCGCCGACTCGAAGAACACCGCACGCTCGAGGCCTGGCAGCGCCGGCGCCACCTCGGCGACCATCCGTCCGAAATCAGCGCCTCGACACTCCCGTGCGCAGAACAGCCAACGGCAACCCGAATGCTCGAGCGCGTAGTGAAGCTCGGAGGTCCTGTAAGCCGGGTTGATGTTGACCAGGATCACCCCGAGCTTTGCCGTGGCGTACTGGGTCAGCGTCCACTCCGCCACGTTCGGACCCCACACGCCCACGCGGTCGCCCTTGCGCAGTCCGCCGAGCGCCATCCCAGTGGCGAGCCGATCAACGGCCTCGGCGAACTCGCGGTAGTTGTAACGAATCCCCTGGTGGCGTGAAACGAGCGCCGCCGCCTGCGGATATCGGGCGGCGATACGGTCGAGGTTCTGACCGATTGACTCGCCTAGCAGGGGCTGATCGCACGCGCCGTGTGCGTAGGAAAGCATCGCTCTCTAACTCCTTCCTCGTCTCCCTCGCGCTGCGGTTCGCTGGACGGCACGATGAGGCGCCGCGGTGCGCGGCCCGATCCTACTCCTGACCGCTAGCGTTGCGACGCCGATGCACCTGTTTCAAAAGGGGATTCTTGAGGGTCGCTCGATCGCGATCGCCGGCGGTCTGCCCGACCCCGTCAAAGACCTTCTTGCCGCCCTCGGCGCGCGGCTGCAAGAGCTCAGCCCCGACCTTGCGCTCGGCGACACCGGTGAGCCGGAGTGGACCCGCCACGCGGCGCCTCTGGACGCGCTCATCTGCGGCGAAGACGACAGCTCGCTCACCCAAACCTGGTCGGCGGTGAGAGGGGTTGCAACGGAGGTCTTCATCCCCGGTAAGGAGGGACGCATCCTGCTGCTGGCACCCCGCGGCGACGGCCTCATCGCCGCGGCGCTCGAGAACCTGGCGCGCACGCTCTCGGTCGAATGGGCGCGGTTCGGGATCACGGTGACCGCGCTGGTCCCGGGCGGGAGAGCGACCGACGACCAGCTGGCGACGCTGGTCGCCTTTCTGTGCAGCCCCGCGGGGGCCTACTACTCAGGCTGCCGCTTCGATCTCGGCTGACGCGGCCGACCGCGGCGCCGACCTACATCCGCTCCCGCAGCCACGCGCACACATCCTCCAGCACGTGATCTTGCTCGGGTTCGTTGAAGATCTCGTGGTAGAGGCCGTCGTAGACCTTGAGCGTCTTGTCCTGCGCCCCGATGCAATCGTCCAGCCCTAGGCTCCCCGCGGGGGGACAGAGGCGATCGGAGCTCCCATACATGATCAGCGTGGGCACGGTGATCGCGTGCACGGTGGAAGGCAGCGAGCGCACCGCTCGCTCGAGCTCGAAGGCCGTCCTCGCCGGCAGCTTGCCGTGAAAGACCAGTGGGTCGGCATCGTAGGCACGTACGACCTCGGGATTGCGGCTGATGAGATCCGAGTCGATCCGTACCACCCCGAGGTGCGGTGTCAGCACGGATAGCACGCGCGCCGCCATGCGAGTCGTGAGCGAAGCCGCCTCGAGCGCCGCCAGGGGCGCAGAGAGTATGAGCCCTGAGAGCCGCTCGTTGTAGGCGAGCGCGAAGCAAACCGCCAGCAGGCCTCCCATGCTATGGCCGAGCATGACCACGGGCACCCCGGAGTTCGGCGAGGTGGTCGCCTCGACAAGCGAGTCCAGATCATCGACCGCGTTGCCCATCCTGTCGATGAAGGCCCGCCGGCCGTCAGAGCGGCCGTGGCCACGGTGGTCGAGCGCGTGCACGGCATAACCGTCTGCGACCAGGCGGGCTGCCACATGGTGGTAGCGGCCACTGTGCTCAGAGACCCCATGAACCAGTATCACGATGGCGCGCGCATCCCTGTCGGGCACCCAGGATTGGCGGTACAGGCGAAGCCCACCGACGCCCTCGAGCGCCCCTTCGCCCCAGTTCACGGCTCAGCGCGCAGCGCGACGTTACCGGATGAGCCCTTGGTCACCCGGCTGTCGGCTGCTCCGCCCACGGGACGACGATGGCGTCCTCGTGGGGTGAGTCGCGGGCGACCACGTACTCGGCGGGCTCGTCGTCGAGGTTCTCGAGCACATGGGTTTCGCGGGGCGGGACGTAGACGAGGTCTCCTGGCTCGAGTGTGATCTCGCCCTCGAGCTGCTCGCCCCAACGCACCCGCAGCCGCCCCGCGATCATGTAGACGGCGCTCTCGCACCGCTCGTGATAGTGAGCACGCGATTGCGAGCGGGGCGGGACCCTGAACACCCCCATGTAAATGTTCCGCGCTCCCGCCGTCGTCTGTGAGACCTCGGCGCCACCGAGCACGCCGCGGGGCACCTCATAGTCGGGCCCGGGCTTGATGACCCTCATGCGGCGAGTCTAGTGGCCCACTAACCGCCGTCGTGCTCACGACGAGCTACCGGCGCCACTTCGATCCGCAGCGGCGGCTGCTCGGCGGCCGCATGGTCGACCTGGAGGGTGGTGTGGTCGATCTCGAACCGCTTCGCGAGCAGGCGTTGGAGCTGACGGCGCAGCTCGTGGCAATCCTCGCCGGGCGCGACCACGACGTGGGCCGACAACGCGGGAAAGCCAGAAGTGACCTCCCACACGTGGAGATCGTGGACTTCGATCACCCCTGACTGTGCGGCGAGCGCTCTGCCGATCTCCTCTGGCTCCAGACCGGCGGGCGCGGCCTCCATGAACACGCGCCCCGATTCCCTGAGGAGGCCGTAGGCCGCGTGGAGCATGAGCGCGGCGACCACGAGCGAGGCGATCGCGTCCGCCCGCCCAAACCCGGAGATCAGAACCACGACTCCGGCGACAGCGGTTGCGATGAAGCCATAGAGGTCGGTGAGGATGTGGCGGTAGGAACCCTCGAGGTTGAGGCTTCGAGGCTCCCCGTCACCAGCGAGGATCCGCACCGCCAACAGATTGACCGCGATTCCTCCACAGGCGACCGCGATCATCGCGGCGCCGCCGACGTGTGGGGGTGAGATGAGGCGTCCGATCGCGACGTAGACGATCACCAGCCCGAGCACCAGCAGGGTGGCGCCGTTGCCCTGAGCGCTCAAGATCTCGACCCTGCCGAGCCCGTACGTCATAACCCCCTGAGCCGGCCGCCGCGCCATCCTCGCGGCCACGAGGGCGACCCCGAGCGCGGCCGCATCGGTGACCATGTGGGCTGCATCGGAGAGCAGCGCGAGCGAGGAGACGATGATCCCGACCGTCACCTCCGCCGCCATAAACGCCACGATCAGGCCGAGCGCGAGCTTCAGCGCGCGGGGTTCGCCCGCATGCGATCCGCCGTGGGCGTGATGCTGATGCGCTGGTGCGATGGGCGCACCGCCCTCAGTTCGACGACGGGTCGGGGGGCATCCTCGCGACGAGCGCGTAGCTACCACCCTTGCGCGTGAGCACCGATGCCCACAGGTCTCTTGGCGACTCGGTGAAGGCGTCGTCCCTGCGAGCGGGCTCGAGGATCCAGTCGCCGCGCTCGATCTCGGAATCGAGCTGGCCTGATCCCCACCCTGAGTGACCCACGAACGCGCGTCCCTCGATCACGGGCGTGCTGTCCATCGAGTCATCGGAACCGAGCACGCCCACATCGTCGAAGGCGATGAGCGCAGAATCACCTGGGTCCTCGAACCGCGCGAGTACCACCACGGCGGCGGGCTGAACTGGGCCGCCGATGTACAGCAGCTCGTCGCCGTCGATCAATTCCTCCAGCTCGGGTACCGCATCGCTGACAACCGTCTCTGACGGTCGGTTCAGGACGAGCCCGAGTGCGCCCTCCTCGGTGTGCTCGACCACCAAGACGACCGTGCGCCAGAAGTTCGGGTCAATGAGGGTAGGTCCGGCAACGAGCAACTGTCCCCGTGCAGATTCCATCGCGGTCTGATCCCAGGGTACTGACGCCGGGATCCGGGTCCTGCTTCTAGGTGCACCCCAGCTTGGCGTGGCTCAGCGCCGCTGAGACCTGCGGCGTGAGGTCGTAAACCTCGCTCGCGGGTGGGATCGCAGGCTTGGGCTGTGGACCGTAGTCGTACAGATTCATGGTCATGTTGAGTGAGTCGTGCACGCCCGACACGCACTCGGCGAAAGCAAGCTTCTCTCTGCGCACGAGGTGGTGGCTGTCGATCCAAACATCGAATGGCATCGTTCGGCGGCCCAGTGCGGCCTCGAGCGTCTTGATACTGACCCCCACCGCCTTGCGTTGGGCCGGCGGGACCAGGCTCGGGTACCGGCTCAGATCGACGACGGCGTGGTAGTGGGTGGTTCGGACACCCCCAATCGTCGCGGTTCCGAGATTGGTCGTGCTCGAGCTGACCGCCCTCAGGTAATCGACGAACTGGGAGGGGTCGGTCGCGGTCGAAAGCGAGCCCAGGCCGCCGCCGGGGATGGCCCCGCTGATGTTGAGCTTGATCCACCGCTTTGAGCCGATGAGGGTGCTCGCGTTGGGCACGGTCGTAGCCGGCATGTACAGGGTGAGCCGCGAGATCAGCTCCCGAATGCGTACCTCGCGGCCGGCCGCATGTGCAACGGCGGTCACGGCCCCGACCCTGTCGCGCCGATCAAAGGAGCCGGTGATCGAGACCGGGACAACAACGTGTTGGGCCGCGTTGACGCTGACTGTCACGTGCCCGGAGACCTTGTAGCCGGGGGCTTGCGCGGTCACGTCGGCGGCGCGGCGGATCGTGGGTCCCGCGGAAGGGCTCGAGCCAGAGCTGGAGCCGCAACCGGCCGCCGTGACTGCTATCGCCGCCACAAGTGCCGATCTTCGGACGCTTCTCCTCACCGTCCCGGATGCTAGCTCGCAGTATTGGCCGGCGCACATGTGCGCCGGCCCCGGCCGAGCATGCTCGGCCGGAACGGGTGGGCGTATACGCCGACCCACGGGGCCGAGCATGCTCGGCCCCGAACAGCTATTCAGATCCCGTACGAGCGGCCGATCACCTCGAGCATGATCTCGTCGGTTCCCGCGCCGATTCGGTTGAGCCGCATGTCGCGCCACACGCGCTCGATCCCGTACTCCTTCATGTAGCCGTTCCCGCCGTGGATCTGGATGCACTCGTCGGCCACCTCCACCGCCACCCGCGCCGCATGCAGCTTGGCCATAGAGATCTCGCGCACGGGGTATCCGCCGTTCTGAAAACGCCAGGCGCTCGTATAAACCAACTGGCGGGCGGTTTCGATCTTGGTGGCCATCTCGGCGAACTTGTGCCGGATCACCTGAAAATGGCCGATGGGACGTCCGAACGCGGTGCGCTCCTTGGCGTACTGAAGCGTCCGGTCGAAGGCCGCCTGAGCACCGGCTACACAGCCCGCCGCGCCGATCAGCCGCTCACCCTGGAGCTCCCACATGATGTGGTAAAAGCCCTTGCCGACCTCCCCCAGGACCGCCGACGACGGGACGCGCACGTCCTGGAAAGCCAAGAGCGCGGTGTCAGACGCGTGCATGCCGAGCTTCTCTAGGCGCTTCTCGCGGACCACGCCTGGTGCTTCCATGGGCACGAGAAACAGCGTGAAGCCGTCGTAGCCGGCCTCGGGGTCGGTCTTGGTGACGAGCACGATCATGTCAGCGCGGTGGCCGTTGGTGATGAAGGTCTTGGAGCCGTTGATGACGTACTCGTCGCCGTCGGCAACCGCGCGGGTCTTGATCCCGGCCACATCCGAGCCGGCGTCGGGCTCCGAGATTCCGAGGCACAGGATCTTCTCGCCCCTGATCGCGGGCACCACCCATTGCTGCTTTTGCTCCTCGGTTCCGAACGCGAGAATCGGCGGCATGGTCATGTCGGTGTGGACTGCCAGCCCCATGGCCAGCCCGCCGCACCGCGCGTGGGCGATCTCTTCGGCCAGCACCAGGCTGGTGTAGTAGTCACCGCCCTGGCCGCCGTAGCGCTCGGGCTTGTCCAGACCGAGAAAGCCGAGCTCGCCCATGCGGCGAAAAACCCAGTCGGGGAAGGTGGTCTCCTCCCACTCTTCCGCGTGAGGCTGGAGCTCCTTGATTACAAATCGCCTGATCGACTCGCGGAGCTGCTCGTGTTCGTCTGTGAATATGAAGTGCTTGCGCGGGGCCTCGTAGTCAGGCCGGAGCACGTCGGCTGTGGTGGTGGTCATGTGCCGGACGGTATCGGCGCAGCGCGGAAAAGTAAACAGTAAGACTTCCTACTTCCTACTTCGGCTGCGCGGGGCCGAGGCCCTCCGGCGGCGCGAATCCCAGCGCCCATCGGGCACCACGTAGGCTTGCGGCCATGGCGTACGGAACGATTCGCTACGAGCTCTCCGAAACCGGCGTGGCGACGATCTCCCTCGATCAGCCCGAGACCCGCAACGCCCTGTCCGACGAGCTTTTGGGCGAGTTGCTCGACGCGCTGGGCACCGCCCAGGAGGACGACGCGGTTCGCTGCGTGGTGCTGGCCTCCACCCATGAGAAGGTCTTCTCAAGTGGGGCCAATCTGGCCGGCTTCGCGGCCGACGTCCCGCTCGTGCGCAAGCACTTCGGCTCGGAGCGCTTCGTGCAGCTATTCCGCGCGCTCGGTGAGCTGGGCAAGCCATCGCTCTGCGCCGCGGGAGGGCACGTGCTCGCCGGAGCGCTCGGGTTGGCGCTTGCATGCGACCTCGTGATCGCGCGCGAGGGCGTGCGCTTCGGCACTCCCGAGATCAACGTGGGCGCGTTTCCGTTCATGATCATGGCGCTCATCTTCCGCAACCTCCCGCGCAAGAGGGCCACCGAGCTCATGCTGCTCGGCGAGCAGATCGACGCCGCAGAGGCCAAGCGGATCGGGATCGTTAATCGCGTGGTGCCGGCCGCAGAGTTCGACACGGCTGTGAAGGAGTGGGCCGAGAGGCTTGCCGCGAAGTCGCCGGTGATCATGAAGCTCGGCAAGGACGCGATCTTCCGCCAGCAGGACATGGCTTTTGCCGACGCGCTGGAGTTCCTGCGCGCTCAACTGACGCTGGCGCTCTCGACGGAGGACATCGAGGAGGGCGTGAAGGCCTTCTTCGAGAAGCGCGAGCCCGTGTGGAAGGGGCAATAGCGTTGGAGCGGGTCCTTTCCGATCGCGATCCTCTGGGGCGTCGTGCGGAGTGTCGCGTCGCAGCGAGCTAGTTCGTCCGGCTTTGCCATGACAATCGCGGCCGATGAGCCTCTGGGTCGCGATCCTGATCGTGCTCGGGGCGGCGGCGGCCGCAATCATCGCGGTCACGCTCGTGCGGCGGATCGCGGTGCTGTCAAACCCCACACGTGGAACGCCGATGGCGATCGTCGTGGGGACGTCGTTTGCGGTGCTGCTGGCCTTCCTGATCCTCGCGGCGTTTCAGACCTATACCGGCGCGAAGTCTGGCGCGGCGTCGGAAGCCACCGCGGTCCTCGACATGACCCGCACGGCGGCTCTCTTTCCTGCTTCGCAACGCGACAGGCTTCGCTCGAATCTGGTCTGCTACGGGCGCGCAGTCGTCAACGAGGAGTGGCCGGCAATGCGAAGAGGGGACTCGAGCGCAGTCGTCGACTACTGGATCTCGCAGTATCGCTCCACCTTCGGGCGGCTGAGCGTGCATTCCTTCAGCTCCCAAGCGGCGCTGGAGGACCTGCTCACCCTCGCCCAAACCCGGACCACCGGGCGCCAGCAACGGTTGAGCGACGACACCCCAGCCGTCCCCACACCCTTGTGGGCCGCGCTGATCTTTGTCGGCTGCATCGCGGTGTCGCTGCAACTCGGGATGGCGGATCGAGGCGAACGACTGAGGATTCAGGGGCTTCAGGTCGCCGCTGTCGCTGCCGTCGTTACGACGGGACTGTTGATCGTCAACTTCCTCGACCACCCTTATGGCACGAACGTCGGTGGCATTCAGCCGGCAGCGATGCGACATTCACTCGTTCTGATGCACAACCTTGCGCCTGGTCTGCGGCCGCCCTGCACTCAGAGCGGCCGACCGGTCTAGAGCCGACCACAGATGGATCTCCCGATTGCCATCTTGATCATTCTCGGCGCCGCGGCCGTCGCGGGATTAGCGCTGGCGCTCATTCAGTGGCGAGCGAGCGGGCCGTTACTGATCGACTCTGGCCGCGGCAGGCCGATGGTCACTGTGACCGGCACGCTGTTCACAGTCGTGCTCGCCTTTGTGATCCTGTCCGCGTTCAATACATACGACGGCGCGAGGAGCGGAGCTGCGTCCGAGGCAAACGCGCTGCTCGACATGGCCCGCACGGCACCTCTGTTTCCCACCGCGCAGCGCCACCGGCTGGAATCTGACTTCGTCTGCTATGGCCGCGCGGTCGTCAACGAGGAATGGCCGGCAATGCGCAGGGGTCGCTCGAGCCCGCTTGTCGACTACTGGTTTCCGCATACCGCACGGAGCTCATGCGGCTCCCGGTGAACTCACTACGTGAGCAGGCGGGATTGCAAGACCTCCTCAACCTGGCGGAGACCCGCACCATCGGTCGCCAGCAACGGTTGGGCGATGCCACCCCGACGGTACCCACGCCCCTATGGCTGGCACTGATCTTCGGTGGATGCGTATCGGTGGCTCTGATGTTGGGCATGGCAGACCCGCGCGAGCGGCTACGCGTCCTGGGCCTCATGGTCGCCGGGTTCGCGGCCATCGTGGCCACGGGCCTGTTGGTCGTCTACTTCCTCGATCACCCCTACCAGCGGCACACTGGCGGTATCCAGCCCCTGGCGATGCGCCACACCCTGGTGCTTATCCGCAACCAGGAGCCGGGGCTGCACGTACGGTGCAGCGCGATCGGCAGGCCGTTGCCGAGCACGTAGCGCGCGGTTGCCTCGCTCCGGCGCACGTGGCAAAGTAGTGAGTAGGACGTCCTACTCTTTATGACCACCGACGCCCCCTCCACCAGCTTTCTGCGTCCGCTCGCCGAGGACCTCACCGCTCGCAGAAAGCAGGCCAAAGAGGGTGGCGGCGCCGCCAGGATCGAAAAACAACATGCGGCGGAGAAGCTCACCGCCCGCGAGCGACTGGAGCTGTTGATCGACGAGGAGACGTTCGTCGAGCTGGGGATCCACGGCCGGCCGCATTTCTCTCAGCGGGCGATGGACGGCAAGGAGGCCCCGGCCGACGGAGTGGTGACCGGCTACGGCAAGGTCGACGGCCGCCTCTGCGCGGTCGCCGCGTACGACTTCACGGTCATGGCCGGCTCCATGGGGATGACCGGCGAGCTCAAGGTGGCGCGCTTGCGCGAACTCGCGCTGACTCAGCGCATCCCGATGATCTGGTTGCTCGACTCGGCGGGGGCACGCATCCAGGAAGCGGTGGGCTCGCTGTTCGCGGGCACGGGTCATCTCTTCCGCGAGGAGGTCGTCATGAGCGGAGTGGTCCCGCAGGTGGCAGCCTTGATGGGCCCCTGCGCCGCGGGAACGGCATATATCCCAGGTCTGGCGGACTTCGTGCCCATGGTCCGCGGCAGGGGGTCGATGGCGCTCGCCGGTCCACACCTGGTGCGGGCGGCAGTCGGAGAGGAGGTGACGCAGGAAGAGCTAGGCGGCTCGCGCGTCCACTGCCGCAGATCGGGGGTGGCCGATCTCGAGGTCGCCGACGACGCCGAGTGCATCGAGCGGATCAAGCAGTACCTCGGCTATTTCCCCGCCCACTGCGAGGAACCGCCCCCGGTCGTGTCCTCCGATGACCCCGTTGAGCGCGGGGATGAGCAACTGCTCGACGTGCTCCCCGACTCGAACCGCAAGCCCTACGACATGTACGAGGTGATTCGCCGGATTGTGGATGAGGGCGTCTACTTCGACCTAAAGCCGCAGTGGGCCAAGACGATCATCACCTGCTTTGCGAGATTCGGGGGAAGGCCTGCGGGCATCGTGGCGAACCAACCGAGGCAGCTCGGGGGGATTCTCGACAACGACTCCGCCGACAAGGCGGCCCGCTTCATAAATCTCTGCAACGCCTTCGGGATCCCGCTGGTTTACCTGGTCGACGTGCCCGGCTTCATGGTCGGGACCAAGGTCGAGGAGCACGGCATCATCCGCCACGGAGCGAAGATGCTCTACGCGACCGCCAATGCGACCGTTCCCAAGGTCACGGTCGTATTGCGCAAGGCCTACGGTGCCGGCTACTACGTGATGTGTGGTCGCGCCTATGAGCCCGACCTGATCGTGGCCTGGCCCTCGGCCGAGATCAGCGTGATGGGCCCCGAGGGCGCGGTGGAGATCATCTTCCGCAAGCAAGTAGAGGACGCCGATGATCCAGACGCGAAGCGCCGCGAGCTGATCGCGAACTTCCGCAAGATCATCGATGTGTACATCGCCGCCGGCAACGACATGATCGACGACGTGATCGATCCCCGCGAGACCAGGTCGACGATCTGCCGCGCTCTCGAGCTGGCTTCCGGCAAGCGGATTTCCCGCCCGTGGAAACGCGGTGGGGTGGTGCCGGTGTGAGCAAAGCGAAGCGGAGCGGTCACTGCGGGCTGGATGCCCGCAGTCCTGATCAGAGCGCCGACCGGAGGGAGGCAGGGGGTGACACTTGATGATCCGGTCGTACTGACGTGCGCGATCTCAGGCGTGATCGCGGGCCGTGATCAGTGCCCGGCGATCCCCTACACGCCCCAGGAGTACGCCGCCGAGGCGCGGCGAATCGTCGACGAGGGTGGCGTCCACATCCACATCCACGCGCGTAAGCCGGACGGCACCCCGAGCTACGAGGTCGAGGACTTCGTGGCGATCGCAGACGCCATCCGCGCCGAGCTCGGCAGCGACGCCATCATCAACTTCTCCACGGGGACAGTGGGCGTCCCGGTTGCCAAGCGGATCGCCTATCTGGAAGCGGGCCTGCCAGAGGTGGCGGCTCTCAACATGGGTTCGATGAACTACGCCAAGTACTCGCGCAAGCGCAAGGACTTCGTGTTCAAGTTCGTGTTCGCGAATTCCTTCGAGGAGATCATCGAGCTCCTCGACGCGATGCGAGCGCTTGCGATCAAACCCGAGCACGAGTGCTTCGACCTCGGCCACGTTGGCTCGCTGAACCCTCTCGTTCACATGGGCGTGCTGGAGCGACCCCTGCACGTGAACTTCGTCATGGGCGTGGTGGGGGGCGTACCCGCGACCGCGCGCAACGTCGCGGCGATGGCGGACAACCTGCCCGCCGGCGACAGCCACTGGAGCGTCATCGGCGTGGGGCGCGAGCAGTGGATGCTTGTCGCGGCCGCGCTCACCCTGGGAGGGTCGGTCAGGGTCGGGGTCGAGGACAACTTCTACCTGCCCGATGGACGAATGGCCCGCTCAAACGGCGACCTCGTCGCCAAGGCGCGGCAGATGGTCGAGGATGCCGGCCGGCGGGTGGCGAGCGTGGCCGAGGCACGCGCGCTGATGGGAGTGGATCGCCTCGTGCGTGAGCCCCTACGTCCATGAGCGCCCTCCCGCTCCACGGCCTCAAGGTGCTCGACCTTTCCCGGTTGCTCCCCGGCGGCTTCTGCTCGCTCCTGCTCGCCGACTTCGGGGCCGACGTGATCAAGGTCGAGGACACTGCCATGGGGGACTACGCGCGCTGGGCGCCCCCCTACCACGACGGTCCCGACCAGACCGCACGCAGTGCGTTCTTCCTCGCCCTCAACCGTGGCAAGCGCTCGATCCGGGTGGATCTCAAATCGCACGACGGTAAGGATGTGCTGATCAAGCTGGCACGCGATGCAGACGTGTTGCTCGAGTCGTTTCGCCCGGGCGTGCTCGACCGGCTGGGGGTGGGTTACGAGCGGCTGCGCTCCGTCAATCAGAGGTTGGTCTATTGCGCCATCACCGGCTATGGGCAGGACGGGCCGGCGCGAGACCGACCCGGTCACGACCTGAACTACCTGGCCCTTAACGGTCTCTTGGCCCTATCGGGTGAGGCGGACGGTCCGCCGGTCCAAAGCGCGGGACAGATCGCCGACATCGGCGGCGGGGCACTGATGGCCCTGGTAGGAATCATGTCGGCGCTGCGGGAGCGCGAGCACTCCGGAGAGGGGCAGTTCGTAGACATCTCGATGTTCGACGGGTCGCTCTCGTGGCTCGCGCTCGTAGCTGCGCAGCGCTTCGCCACCGGTGCTGCGCCGCGCCGGGGCGAGCTCGCACTCGGGGGTGGCTTTGTCTGCTATCGCCCCTACCGGTGCGCGGACGGCTACGTCGCACTCGGCGCACTCGAGGACAAGTTCTGGAGCACCTTCTGCCGCGGGGTCGCCAGAGAGGATCTGCTCGACCGGGCCTTTGAGCCTCCCGGCTCCGACGCACATCGTGCCCTGTGCGAGATCTTCGCCGAGCGAACGCGCGAACAGTGGCAGGGGTTTGCCTCCGAGCACGACTGCTGCCTGGAGCCGGTGCTCGACATCGATGAGGCGCTTGGTTCCGAGCTGGTGGCCGCGCGCTCAATGGTGGCCGAGCTGCGCCAGCCCGGCGCGGCGGAGCCGATCAAGCTGCTGGGCACGCCGATCAAACTGAGCCGCACCCCCGCCGATCCCACGCGGGCGCCGGCGCCCGCCCTGGGAGAGCACACCGATGAGATCCTGACGGCGGCCGGCTTCTCCGGCGATGAGATCGCAGGCCTCCAAGCAAGCGGGGCCGTGGCCGGCCCCGTCGACGACGCGCAGGGTTCATTTCTGGGTCGCCCATGACCTCGACCACCGGCATGCTCAAAATGTCCGAACTAGCCGAGCGCTCCGGGGTGAGCGCGGGCACGATCAAGCACTACCTGCGTGAGGGCCTCCTGGGCGATCAGGCCGAGGTGCTCCGGACCTCGCGCAACATGGCCTACTACCCCGAGCAATTCATCGAGCGCGTGCGGCTCATCAAGCGGCTCCAAGAGGAGCGGTTCATGCCGCTGCGCGTGATTCGCGAAGTGATCGGCGACGACGCGCAGCGCGCGTCCCGGCTGATCGAGCTTGAAGATCGGATCCTCGAGCGGGCAATCGAAGCAGGGGAGAGCGGGCGGGTCTCGCGGGCCAGCGTACGCTGCACCTACAAGATCCCTCAGAATGTGCTCGACCGCCTCGAGCAGCTCGGCATCCTCACCCCGAACGCCCGCGGCTACGACCCCGACGACGTTGCGATCATTGAGGCTATATCGCGGTTCAGGGCGGGCGGGTACGAGGAGGCGCTGGGCTTCACCGTCTATGACACGCTGCGTTATCGAGATGCGCTTGAGCCGCTGGTCGCCGAGGAGGTCAGCGTGCTGCTCGAGCGTCTGGCTGCAAGCGTCGAGGTCGAACGGGCCCTCGAGATCATCGCTTCCGGGGCAGGGCCCCTGCGCGACCTGATCGGGGCCATGCACTCAAAGCTATTGCTTGCGGCGCTGCGGCGACAGCGAGAAAGCCCTGTATCCTTGCGCTGACTGACAAGTCAATCAGCAGGGAGAACGGTCATGCGCGCAGCCGCCGTCCAGCTTAGCTCCACCGAGGACACCGAGCGCAACCTCGAGAAGGCGGACCTCCTCGTGCGCGACGCCATCGGGCGTGGTGCCGAGCTTGTGGTGCTTCCGGAGAAGTGGACCGTGCTCGGGTCGCCCGAACAGCTGGAGGCCGGGGCGCAACCGCTCGACGGGCCGGCGATCTCCTGGGCGCAGTCGACGGCCCGCGAGTTCGGGGTCGAGATCGTGGCGGGCTCGATCGTCGAGCACGTACCCGAGCTTGAGAAGAATCAGAACACGAGTGTTCACGTGGGCCCCGACGGACACGTCCGCGCCGTCTACCACAAGCTGCACATGTTCGACGTGGAGGTCGAAGGAGTGCTCTACGCCGAGTCCGCCCAAGAACAGGCCGGCGACGAGGTGATCGTCTCGGAGCTCGCAAGCGGTACGGGTCTCGGGATGACCATCTGTTACGACCTGCGATTTCCCGAGCTGTATCGGATGCTGGCGGCTCGCGGCGCCGAGATCATCTCGGTGCCGAGCGCGTTTACGGTGCCCACCACCCGGGACCACTGGGAGATACTGCTGCGCGCGCGGGCGATCGAGAACCAGTGCTACATAGTTGCCGCCAACCAAGTCGGGACCCACGGGGGCGGCTACCGCTCCGGAGGCCGTTCGATGATCGTCGACCCATGGGGGCTCGTACTCGCCAGCGCTCCCGATACGGAGTGCGCGATCGTCGCCGAGCTGGACTTCGATCAGCTGCAAACGATCAGAGGCCGCATTCCCGTGCTTTCCCACAGGCGCGAGGACATGTATGGATTTGCCGAGGCGGTTGCCCAGCCATCGGGAGCCGCCGGCTGATGGCGGCGCCCTCGACGGCGGCCGCCGAAAAGCGTCGCGTCATCCTCGATGCTGCCGTGCGCGTCTTCGCGCGCCAGGGCTTTCACACCTCCAGGGTGTCCGACATTGCCGACCAGGCGGGAGTCGCCTACGGCCTCGTCTATCACTACTTCCCCTCCAAGGAGGCAATCCTCGACACCCTTTTCCTGGAGCGGTGGGAGTTCATGCTGTCGGCGATCGGCGAAGCCGATGCCGCTCACGGAGCCGCCCGTGAAAAGTTGCGCGCGATCGCGGCCTTCATCGTCGACTCATACCGCCACGACCCCGAGCTGATGAAGGTGATCATCGTCGAGGTTACGCGGGCCGCGAACACGTTCGGGCGCACCCACCTGGAGAAGATCCGCGACGCCTATCGGCTGATCGCGGAGATCGTCGCGCGGGCTCAGCGCGAGGGCGCATTTCGATCCGAGGTCACCCCCGAGTTCGCCGCGCTCGCGTTCTATGGACTCGTCGAGCAGGTGCTGACCGGTTGGATCTTCGATTCTGCGCCCGTAGGGGATGATCAGTTCGAGAGGTCCAAGCGGATGATCGTCGAAACGATCTGCCGTGGACTCGAAGGGTAAGGCGCATCCGGCAATGCCCCCGCAGAGTCTGATTGAATCCGCGCCGATGGCGGAGATGACAGAGAGTCCTCTCGTGAAGCGGCTGCTGTGGTCCGGCTTGGTGGCCGGGGTCGGCGCGCTGGCAAGCGTCGCCACCGCGCGGGTCTCGACCCTGATCTGGAAGCGCGTCTTCGGCGAAGATCCGCCCGAGTGAGCGAGCAGCCTCCAGCACCTTCCGAGCAGACCGCGCCCCTAGCCGGACAACCCGTGGCGCCCGCGCCGCCGCTGCAGGCCACAGATGCGCAACAGCAGCCCGGGCTTCAGGAGCGTGCCACCGCGATCGTCGATGAGAAGCCCGAGGTCGCGGCCGGAGCGGCGTTTGCGGCAGGATTTGTGTTTGCGATGATCCTCCGGCGACTAGCGAGTTGAGCGAGCGGAATGTCGACGGAACCCACCACCATGACCACCCAGAGCGGGGAGAACGAGAATCTCGCGACGGCCGTGACCGAGGTCTCCGAGCGGGTCACGCTGTTGATCCGCGAGGAGATCGAGCTTGCCAAGGTGGAGACGATCGCAAAGCTCACGAGCCTTGCCCGCGGAGTGGTCGCCGCCGCCATCGGAGCCGTGTTCGGGGTGTTCGCGCTGTTTCTGGGCTTGGAGACGCTTGCCTGGGGACTCAATTCCCCGATCGCAGGTACCGGGAAAATCTGGATCGGCTTCATCATCACCACAGCGCTGCTGGTCTTGCTGACCGCGGCAGCATTTCTGTTCGCATGGCGCAAGCTCAGGGTCGGCCCCCCCAAGCCCGACATGGCGATCGACGAGGCCAAGAAGATCCGTGAAACCGTCAGCACCCAGACCCAGGGGCCGTCCTGATGCCGCAGGCTCGTAGCCCGCAGCAGATTCGCGCATCAATCGAGCAGAACCGCCGAGAACTCGGCACCTCGCTCGAGAAGCTGCGCGGCGAGGTGGTGCGGGCAACCGACTGGCGCGGACAGATGCGGCGCCATCGCACGCAGGTCGTCGTGGGCGCGGTTGTTGCAGGGTTCGTGTTGGGCGGCGGTTTTGCGGCCTTCACCACGCTGGCAAGCGGCGGCCGGCGGCGGTCTCGGAGGCGCTGAGTACCGAGCAGCGGCGCGCTCCCAGATGGCGACGCTGTATCGCTGCAGCACTCCCACCAACCGTCTTTGCCCCTGCGGGAAGGTGGCGCGGGCGCTCGCGCGCGAGGACATCGCGTTCGAGGAGGTGGTCGTGCCTCAGAACCGCTCGCGCCGGCCGGAGGTTGAGGCGCTGACCGACCAACGGCGTGTGCCGGTGCTGGTGATCGACGGCGAGGCCATCTGCGACTCGCATCGCATCCTTGAATACCTGCAGTTCAGGCGCCAGACAGCCTCTGGTCCCGGTTAGGGCCGGTCTGGCCGCGGGATCGACCACCCACTTGCGCGCGGGACCACGCTCATGCCGCCGGGTCGACCACCCACTTGCGCGCGGGACCGCTGCCCCCGGTTGCCAATGCTTCCTGCAGCTGCTCGAGTCCGATCCGCTCCCCGAGCAGCAGGTGCCATGGGAACTCGTCGTGGGCGAGCACCTGCAGCGCGGCGTCAACCTCCTCCGGTGAGTGGTGGAAGGTCCCGCGCAGGTCGAGCTCGTCGTAGTGGATCGGGGCGGCCGGGAAGCTGACCTCGGTTCCCGCGGGGCAGCCACCAACAAGTACGACCACCCCGCCGGGCGCCGCCGACGACACGGCCTGGCGCCAGGCGCCGGGCCGACCTACCGCTTCGAAGACCAGCTCATGACGGGATAGCTTGCCGGCCGCACGCGCTCCGAGTGCGATCGCCTGGTCTCGCCGCTGCTGATGGCGGTCTGCGACGAGCACCGAGCGCCCTTCGCGTAGAAGCAGCGCGGCCACCATCAGGCCGATCGACCCCCCACCGAGCACACCCACCTCGCCGGCATCCGATCCCCGCGCCACGGCATGCACCGCCGCGGCCAACGGCTCGGCCATCGCTGCGGCTTCGGGGCAGAGTCCGTGCGGGATGCAGTGAAGAGCCGCCTGCGGCGCCGCGATCCGCTGCGCAAAGCCGCCCAGGACCCAGGTCGGCCAGCGACAGATCTGGGGCCTGCCGCGCCGGCACGGTGGACAGCGGCCGCACGCGACCGAATCCGAGACCAGCACGTGCTCTCCGGTGTCGAGCCGCCGGCCGGCGGTCTCATGGCCAAACCGGCAGGGATACGGCGGCAGCACCCGGTGCCCGTGGCGCCACATCTTCACGTCGGTGCCGCACGTGGTGGCGGCGAGCACCTCAACGAGCACCTCGCCGGCGGGCTCGGCGACATCCTCGACGCGCAGATCCTCCGGGCCGTGGAGGACCGCGGCCCTCATGCCGGATCGCCGTTGGGCACGACCACCGCTTTGAGCGCCTCGCCGCGGCGGTGCAACGAAAGGGCGCGGGCCGTGTCCTGCAGGGTGAGGCGGTGCGTGATCAGGGCCTCGGTATCGATCCTGCCGTCGGCAATCGACCGCAGTGCGGCGCGCATGTCGCCAGGGCCCGCCGAGTAGCTCGCGGTCACGCCCAGTTCGCGCATGAACAGGGCAGTGCCGTCGATCGCCAACGGCGCTCCAGGGGCAGGCGGCGCATACAGGCAGAGGGTTCCGCCGGGTGCGATCGCCTCGCTCGCGGCGGCGATCGCGTCGGGGCTCGGCGTGCACACCATCGCCACGTCGACCAGCTCGTTGCCATGATGCTCGGCGCCCCACGCCTCCGCCAGCGCGAGCCGCTGGGGCCGTGGCTCCCGTACCCACACCACCTCGACGCCGCGTGCGTGCGCCGCCGCTATGTGCAGGAGGCCGTTGCATCCGGCCCCCACCACGAGCAAGCTGTCGCCCGCACGCAGCGAGGCCCTGTCTTGCGCTCGCATCACGCAGGCCAGGGGTTCGATCAGCGTGGCGCTGTAGGCATCAAGCTCGTCTGGTAGCACGAGCAGTTCGTCGACCAGCTCAACCGGCACGCGCACGCGCTCCGCGAACCCTCCGGGCTCGAGGCCCGTGGAGCGAAAGTGCTCACACAACGTCTCGTGCCCCCTGCGGCAGCGGCGGCATTCGCCGCAGGGAGCGTGGTGGTGAATCGCGACGCGATCGCCGACCGACACCGTTCGGACGCCCTCGCCAATCGCCGTCACCAGGCCGGCCGGTTCGTGCCCGAGCACCGCCGGCAGCTTGGCCTGCACGTACCAGTCCGTGACGTCGGAGGCGCACACCCCGCAGGCGAGTACCTCGCAGACAACTTCACCCGTCGCCGGGAGCGGGTCTGCGACCTCCTCGATGCGCACCTCGTCGAGCGAGACGGAGCGAGCTACCCTCACCGTCGTTCAAGGATCGGAGCTGAATTAGCACTCATTCATCGACGGGCCGTAAGGATCTCCCGTATCGTGGAGCCGTCCACGGGCCGGGCGACTCCCCGTTCGGTCACGAGCCCGGTGATCATCCTGGCCGGCGTCACGTCGAAAGCCGGGTTGCGGCACGAGGTGCCGGCGATCGTGACCTCGGCGGAGAGTGCCAGTCGAACCTCGCCCGGATCGCGCTCCTCGATCCTGATCTCACTGCCCGACGGGCAGCGAGGATCGACGGTCGAGGTGGGTCCGGCCACTACGAAGGGGATCCCCGCTTCCCGGGCCGCGAGGGCGAGCCCATACGTCCCCACCTTGTTGGCCACGTCGCCGTTGGCGGCCACCCGGTCGCAACCCACCACGACGGCGTCAACTTCACCGGCGGCGATCAGCCCGGCGGCAGCCGAATCGACGATCAATGCGTGCGGCAGTTCCAGACGGCGCAGCTCCCACACGGTCAGACGGGCGCCTTGCAGCAGCGGCCGCGACTCGGTGGCAAGGACGGTCTCGAGGCCGTGGCGTGCGGCCAGCTCGGCGATCACGGCGAGCGCCGTGCCGCGGCCCGGGGCGGCCAGCGCCCCGGTGTTGCAGTGAGTGAGGACCCGGCGGGATTCCGCCAGCAGCTCCGCCCCGGCGGCCGCCATCCTGTCCGAGGCCTCGAGCTCTTCGGCCTCAAGCGCGCGGGCCTCATCGAGGGCGGCAGCGACCAGGTCCTCCTCGGCGGCGCTCGAAGCCGCCGCGTATACCCGGTCCACCGCGTAGGCCAGGTTGACGGCGGTGGGACGGGCGCTTCGCAGGACCTGGCAGGCGCGCTCCAGCGCGGCCTCGGTCGGCTCGCGCTGAAGTTCCACGACGACGCCGTAAGCGGCGGCGACGCCGATCAAAGGAGCCCCGCGAATGGCCAAGCGTTTGATGGCCTGCGCGACCGCAACCGCGCTATCGAGGGCGAGGTCGCGCTCCTCCCACGGCAAGAGTGTCTGGTCGAGCGCCCGCAACGAGCGGCCGTCGAAACGCACTGCGACGACCGGCGCCTGAGGCGGTTTGACCGTGGTCACGGACAATGAGTCCGCGTGGCTCGCGAAGCCGCTACAGCCTGTTCTCGATCGAGAGCGGCGGTCCCTCGGGCATCGCCGGCTCCTGCACCGGCTCTTCGGCGGGAGCGCCCTCCACGCCGAGGGTTTGCGCAAGCTCGCCCGACTCATACATCTCGGTCACGATGTCGCAGCCGCCGACGAGCTCGCCGTCGACGAACAGCTGCGGAATCGTCGGCCAGTTCGAGAGCCCCGACAGCTCCTGGCGGATACGGGGGTCAGGGAGGACATCAACGGCCGCGAACGGCCGGCCGACGGCCTGGAGGATCCCAACCGTTCGGGCCGAGAAGCCGCACATGGGCTGGTCGGGCGTGCCCTTCATGAAGAGGATCACCGGGTTGTCCGCGATCGCCTGCTGAATCGAGTCGCGCAGGGGGTTTTGGGTCTCGCTCATGGATCTCCTTCTAAGAATCTCGGGACTGAATCTAGTCTTCTCTGGTCTGGATCGACAGGGCGTGGATGCGGCCGCCGAGCTCATCTCCGAAGACGTCGTAAACGAGTCGGTGGCGGGCGATACGGCTGAGCCCAGTGAACGCCGGCGCAACCACCACCGCGTCAAAATGGTGACCGTCTCCGGAGACCATGGCCTGGGCGCCTGGGATCCCGGCCTCGATGCGGGCCTTCAACTCCTCGGGCGTGGCGGGACCCGGTGCGGGCACGGACTGAGCCATGACCACAGCGTAGTGGTTCGGCTCCGCCGCACCTGCGAACAGAACCATCGGGGCTCCGCAGCTATACTGAATGAAGCATGATCAATCTGACTGACAAGGGCGCCGAGAAGGTGCGCGAGTTTCTGGCGACACAGGCCACGGTGGCCGACACCGCCGGACTCCGGGTAGGGGTTCGCGGCGGGGGATGCTCCGGCTTCCAGTACGCGCTCGCCTTCGACGAGCAGCGCGACGGGGACAGCGTGTTCGAGGACAAGGGGATCCGCCTGCTCGTGGATCGCCCGAGCCTTCCGTATGTCTCCGGCTCGACGGTTGATTTCGTCGACGGCCTTCAGGGCGCCGGGTTCAAGGTAGACAATCCCAACGTCGTCGCGGCATGCGGCTGCGGCTCCTCCTTCCGCGTTGCGGAAGAAGAAGAGGTCTCGGCCGTCTAACCGTTCGCGCTAGGCGGGGTCGGAAACCGAGCTGGTCTCTGTGAGCGCCAGTTCGAGGATGCGGTCGGCGGTCGCCGCCACGGGCACCGAGCGCGCTCGAGTCGTTACGCGCTCAAGGAGTTCGGGGTCCGTCGCCTGATGCGCGGCCGTGAGCTCCGCTCGCAGCGAAGCCCACTCGGGACTGTCGCCGAGTCGGCCAGTTCGCTGCTCCTCGCGCGCGACCAGTTCACTCACCTCGAGCGCCGGCTCAGTCTTGCCAAGGCGCAGAAGGCTCAGAGCGACGGCGCGCATGTCCATCATGACCTGATGGGCCTCCCCGCTTGCGCTCGCCAACTGGAGGCTTTTCGTGTAGAGGTTCAGCGCCGCCGTGTAGTCGCCCCTCATCAACGCGCAGTCGGCGTAAATCGGTGTCAATTCCCACGTGGGGTCGCTAGCGGCGAGCGGGCCGGCCTCCTTTAGCACTGCTTCCGTGGCGTCAGGATCACCCGCGTCCGCCAGTGCGTGAGCTAGATACACGAGCCCGCGCAGGAGGAGGTTGGGGTCCCCGGTTCGGCGCAGAATCGCCAGTGCCTCCTGCGCCAGCTCGATCCCCTCCTCGTATCGCGACTCCCACCGCAAAACCCAGCTGAGCTGTTGCAGTCCAACGGCGCGCTGCACTTCGTCCTCGACGCTTTCCCACTCCGTGCGCACCTGGCCGACGAGCTGTGCGGCGGCGCCGTGGTCTGCCTCGAATTGGGCGCACTTGGCAAGTAGGGTCAGGATCCACGCCCGATCGGCCCGGGAACCGAGGCCGCTTGCCCTCGCGCGTCGAAACTCTTCGCTGACCTCCGAAATGACGCCGCGATAGACCCAATACGCCGCGAGACCGGCACACATTTGCACGTGGAGCTCGGGGTCCGTGCTTCGCGCCCATGCCACCGCGGTTCTGATCTCCTCAGCCACGGCCAGAAGCGCGGTCCGCTGCCGAGGCGTTGTCCCCCATTTCCACAGCCTCACGTCGTGCGCGACCACCGTCACGTAGTCGGCGTGCCGCCGCCGGACGCCGTCCTCCTCCCCAGCCGCCATCAGGCGCTCGAGCGCGTAGTCTCTCAGTGCTTGCGGCACGCGGAATCGCAGCCCCAGTCGCCGATCCTCCTGACGACGCACGAACGAGAACTCGAGCAACCGCTCAAGCGCGTCGAGCGCGGTGGTTGAGGAGCCGTTCCCGCCGGCGAGCGCTTCCACAGCCTCGAGCGGGACCGCCCCTACGCATGCGCCCAGACGGGCGAACAGGTCGCGAGACCCAGGGTCGAGCAGCGAGTAGGTCCAGTCGATCGTGGCTCGCAGGCTGCGCTGGCGTTCTGGGGCGTCGCGTTCTCCGTGCGTAAGCACCGTCAGCGGCCGCTTGAGACGCCGCTCGAGCTCGCGTGGCGCAAACACCCCCACCCGCGCGGCCGCAAGCTCGATCGCCAGGGGCATGAAATCAAGCCGTGCGCAGACCGCCTCGATCGCGGCACGCTCGTCCTCGTCGGGGGCGAACTCCGGCACCAGCGCTTGAGCACGCTCCACAAACAGCGTGACCGCGTCGCTTCGAGCAAGGGGCTCTAGCGGAACGGTTCGCTCCGCCGCGACCCGCAGGGGGACCTGGCTCGTGATGAGGATCCGCGCGCGGGGCGCGCTCTCGCTCAGAGTGGCGATGACCGCGGCACCATCGATGAGTTGCTCGAAATTGTCGAGGATGAGGAGGGTCGGCTGGTCGTCGAGGCGTCCAGCGACGAGTTCGCTCAGCGAGATGTCCCCGTGACCGGTGACACCGAGCGCCTCGGCGATCATCGGCACGATCGAGGTTTGGTCACTCACGCCTGCGAGCCGGACCAGAAAAACCCCGCCTGCAAACGCATCGAGTAGGTCACGCGCGACCGCGACCGCCAGCCGCGTCTTACCGCTGCCGCCGATCCCGGTCAGCGTCACGATATGCCCGGCATCGCCCAGCAACAGCTCGTGGAGCAGGGTGCCCTCACGCTCGCGCCCCACCAACGCGCGCGTCTGAGGTGGGAGGTTGGTGGGACGCACGCTCGCGGTCCGCGGTACGGGCACCGGCCCCTCGTCGACCGTCTGCATCATGACGTGGTAGAGGCGCTCCGGCTCGGGGAAGTCCTTGAGCCGGTGCGCTCCAAGGTCACGCACCGCCACCCCGCCACCGGCGGCGCGGAGCGTGGCTTCTGTGATCAGGATCTGGCCCCCGTTGGCCGCGCTCCCCACCCGCTCCGCGAGATGCACGTCCAGCCCCAGATACCCCGTTGCGTGCGCGAGCACGGTGCCGGTGTGCAGCCCCATTCTCACCCGAATGTTTCCCACACCCTCCGGCCACGCGTAGGCGGCAAGACGGCGCTGGGCATCCGCGGCCGCTCTGATCGCGGCTGTTGCATCCGTGAACACCGCCACAAACGCATCGCCCTCGGTGTGATCGACACGGCCACCATGGGTTGCGATCGCGTTGCCGACGATTCGATGGTGCTCAGTCAGTGTCTCCATCCAACGGCCCTGCCCCAGGCGGCGTGCGAGCTGGGTCGAGCCCTCGATGTCCGTGAACAGGAACGTCGCGTCAACTCGCTCAGTCCCCGCCCTGACCCCCAGCCCGGAACTCGAAGCCATCTCTAAGCTGGCGTCGCGTCGAGCGACCGCCACAGAAAGCGGCAGGCGATCGTCCGGTACGGGCGCCACGGCTCGGCGATCCGCTCCATCTCCACCGGGGAGGGGAGCGCATCGAGACCGTAGAGCTCCTTGAAAGCCCGGCGGATACCGAGGTCTCCCACCGGCAGCACGTCGGGCCGCCTGAGGTGGAACATCAGAAACATGTGCGCGCTCCACAAGCCCAGTCCTCGGACCGCGACCAGTTCCGCGATCACCTCCTCGTCGGGTAGCTCGTTCAGGCGCTCGAGCTCCAGCGAGCCGTTCAGGACGTGCTCGGCCAGCGAGCGCAGGAACGAAACCTTGGCCCGCGAGAGTCCGGCGGCAGCGCGCAGCTCCTCCGGATCATCGGCCAACACCTCTTCTGGCGTCGGCGTCCGTCCTCCGAAGCGGTCGGTGAGGCGATTGAAGATCGAGAGGGCGGCCTTGGTCGAGAGCTGCTGGCCGACGATCGAGCGGACGAGCGCTCCGTAATGGTCAGCGGGCCGTCCTGCCCGATCGTGCAAGCCGTCGGGGCCCAATTCGTCGATCACCGCCCGCAGTATTGGGTCAGCTTCGCGTAGGTGGGCAACGACGGCCTCCAGATCACCACCGCGCGCGGGATCGCCCCAGACTGCCTGCTCGGCTGTCACGTCAGGGGTGATGGGCGTCACGGCTGGCCGGCAACGGCCCCGGGCACGCCTGTGTTGGTCGAGTACTTGGGCTGGATCTTGGTCTCGGGACGGATCTCGTGAACCGCCTGGGCCACAGCAATCGCTGATTCGGCGAACCCGGTTGCGATGAGCTTGAGTTTGCCCTCAAAGGTGGTGATGTCGCCGCACGCCCATACCCGCTCGAGCGACGTCCGCATCACCTGGTCCACGACGATCGAGCCCTTGCTGATCTCAAAACCCCAGTCCTTCAGCGGGCCCAGCGCGGTCTTGAAGCCGAGTTGGAGCAAGATCGCGTCTACCTCGACGTCGATCTGCTGGGCCTCGTCCTCGGAATGAAAGAGCCGCACCCGCTCGATCGATCCGTCGCCGTAGACCTCTCTGATCTGGAACGGAACGTGCAGGGTGACGTCGCCCCGTTGCGCCGCATCGAGTACCTGACCGACCGTGAGCTCGTGGGCGCGGAAGCCCTCGCGGCGATGAACCAGCCGGATGTCCGAAGCCGTGTCAAGCAGGTTGATCACCCAGTCGCACGCCGAATCCCCACCGCCCACGATCATCACCCGCTTGCCTTCAAAGACCGACTTCTCGCCGACGATGTAGTGAGCACCCCGTCCCTCCCAGGGCGTCATGTCAAAGCCGGGAAGTTTCTTCGGCTCAAACGCGCCATGGCCACCCGCGACGATTACGGTACGCGAGCGCAGCTCACCCCTGTCGGTGTGCAGCACGACGAGCCGGTCTTCACCGGACCCCTCCCACGAGATCGTCGAGGCGGTTGTGTTGAGATGGACGGGCACGTCGAACTGCTCGAGCGTCTGCTCGCGCAGCATCTCGACGAGGTCCTTGGCCAGCACCTTGGGGTGGCCGGGGACGTCGTAGACCCATTTCTCCGGATACAGCGTGGTCAGCTGGCCGCCCAGCTCGGGCAGTGAGTCGATGATGCGCGATGTGGCCTCGCGCATGCCGGCCCAGAAGGCGGTCGCCAGGCCGACCGGGCCTGCGCCGATCACCGTGACGTCGCGGACCTCGTCGAAATCCGCGGCCATCTGCGGCGGATCCTGGTTCACGGCACCGACGCCTGGATAGTCAGCGGCGCGCCGTCGAGCGCTCCCAGCGCCCGCTCCACCGAGCAGGAGATGCACGTGAGCGTGGGCGTGTCGCGCAGGGTGTAAGAGCTCGACTCAGTGGTCCGCAGCCGCTGCACAAGATCGAGGAAGTCGGCGGGGTTGTCGGTCTCAAACGCAACCACGAATTCCTGGTCATCTAGCCCAAACGAGTAGCTGGTGTTCAGGTCCACCGAGGGATATTCGCGGCCGATCTGGATGTGCTCCTGCATGATCCGGTAGCGCTCGGCCCCCGGAAGCGCGTACCAGGCCCGCGTCTTGACGAACGGATATACGAACAGGTACTTGCCGTGGGCCGGACGGACCTCGAGCCGGGACTCCTCCGAGTACTCCGACGGCTTGGTCATCGCCAGGAACGAGTAGGGCACCGACGCCCACGCCATCAAGCCACTTTGGGTGAGAACCACATGAAACTCGTGGATCCGCTCCAGGTTCTGCGCCTGGGTCAGGATCATCATGTCGGCGTCGCCGCGGGTTCCCACGAGCGAGAAAGCGCGAAGGAGGTGACCCTCTGCGAAGTCCTCGCATGCGGCGATGAATTCGCGCTTGTCTCGAGCGCGCTGCTCGTCGTCGAGCCGCCGCCAGGCCGGGTCGACCTTGAGGAAGGTGTACTTGACGAAGTGGCGAAGGGGCATCGGGACCTAATTCTGGCATGGGGCCGCGCATGCGCGGCCCCACCGGCGGGCGCATGCGCCCGCCGGGCCCGCGGCGCATGCGCCGCGGGCAATATCACTTAAGAGCAAAGGGATCACGCATTACCATGGAGAACATGGGGCGGATGCGCATAGCCCTCGTGTCGCCGTACTCTTGGACCTATCCCGGAGGGGTCACACGACACATCGAGGCCCTTGCACAGCAATTGCTCGATGAAGGCCATCACGTGCGCGTGCTGGCTCCATTCGATCCCCACGACCGGCTAGCGGCCGTGGCGCACCGCGGGGCCTGGCCGCAAGCCCTCGAGCAGCCCGACTATCTGGTCTCGCTGGGCCGTACTGTGGGCATCAAGGCCAACGGCGCAGTTTCAAATCTGGCGGTCACCACACGCGGCGTCTCGTTGATGCACCAGACGCTGCGAAACGGCGACTTCGACGTCGTTCACATCCACGAGCCGATCGCCCCGGTGCTTTCCTGGATCGGAACCGACCAGACGCGTCTGCCCCTGGTGGGCACGTTCCATACCTATTCGACGAGCCGTCTTTTGAACGGCATGGCCAACGGCCTGGGGGCGCGAAGGATGTTCAACCGGCTGCACGTCCGTATCGCCGTTTCACAGGCAGCCGCCTGGACCAACGAGCGCTTCTTCGGCGGCCACTACCGGCTGATTCCCAATGGTGTACACGTCGACCGCCATGTAGCGCTCGCCGCGGCGTCGCGGCCCATCGGCGACCAGCTGAAGATCGTCTTCGTCGGTCAGGCCGTGGAGCGCAAGGGTCTCCCGATGTTGCTGCGCGCCTTCGAGGCGCTGCGCGAACACATTCCGTGCGAATTGACCCTGGTCGGGCCCTCGGCAGAGGAGCTCGAGCCGCTACTGCTCGACGGCCGTGGCGTGCGTGCGCTCGGCAAGGTTGACGAGGCCACCAAGCGCGCGGAACTGGCGGACGCCGACCTCCTCTGCGCGCCGTCGCTGGGCGGCGAAAGCTTCGGGATGGTGCTGACCGAGGCGTTTGCGACGGGCACGCCGGTGGTCGCGTCCGATATAGCGGGCTACCGGGACGTCGTCCATGACGGCGTGGACGGGGTCCTCGTCCCCAAGGGCGACGCCCAGTCGCTGGCCGAGTCTTTGCGCGATCTGTGGGAAGAGCCCGAGCGGCTTCGCGAGATGGCGCTCGCTGCCGCAGACAGCGCGGAACGCTTCGCCTGGCCACGCGTGGCCGAGCAGGTGGAGGCGGCCTACGAGGATGCGATCGCGACCCCGGCGCCCCAGGGTCGCCTTGAGCGCGCCGCCGTGAGGATGGGCGTGCGCTCGGCTGATTTGAAGCCGGCAGCCCCCGCCCGACGACTCCAAAGCCTCGAGCCGGCGCCGTCCGGGAGCCGGCTGCCGAGGATGGCCCGTCGAGCCGCGTTCGCGGCCGTAATGCTTGTCGCGGCGGCCCTGGGCGCGTACGCGCTTCAGAAGATCGGCCTTCAGCACATCGCTTCGGCACTGATTTCCTCCTCACCCTCGTTCGTGGTGCTCGCTCTGGCCTTCATGTGCGGAGCGATGGTCCTGCGGGCGGTCTCGTGGTATGCGATCCTGCGCGCCGCGTTACCTCGCGCGCGCGTGCGCCTATTCGACGCGATGCAAGGCACCTTCATCGGGGTGCTGATGTCGTCCACATTGCCGGCGCGACTCGGCGAGCCTTCCCGTGCCGTTGTCGTCGCTCGCAGGACGGGCCGTCCGCGAGAGAACCTTCCCGTGGTTCTGGGCACGATCGTCTCGCAGACCATCATCAACGTCGTGGCGCTGATGATCCTCGGCGGGATCATGTTCTCCGCGGTATCCGTGTTCGCCGGCCATCAGGACGCGCTGCTCGCCGTGGCGATCGCGCCGGCGGCCCTGCTCGCGCTCGTACTTGCCGCGCCTGCGCTGTTGCGGGGGCGCGCGATCGCAAACCGGATCAAGCTGGAACCCGTACGCGCATTCGTGGCTCAGCTGCGCGGGGCGATGCAGCGCGTGCGCGCCGGGCTTGTGGTCTTCAAGCACCTGCGGCTCGGGGCGGTAGCGACCGCCGGCCAGCTCGGCGCGTGGGCCATGCAGTGCGTCTCCTGCTACCTGCTGCTGATCGCGCTGGGGCTCGACCACAAGACCGGGATCGCCGCCGCGGCCGGCGTGCTGTTTGCGGTCAACGTCACCGCGGTGATTCCGGCGACGCCCGCCAACCTCGGCGTCTTTCAGGCTGCGTGCGCCGCGGTCCTGCACGCCGGTTGGCACATCCCATACGGCGACGGCGTTGCCTACGGCGTGATTCTGCAGGCCGTGGAGGTCGCGACCGCTGTACTGATGGGCGGGCCGGCGTTGCTCAAAGAGGGGATGTCGTGGCGTGAGATCAAGCTGCGCGCCATGCACAGCACCCCCGTGAAGTTGCCGCCTGTTCCGCGCGTCCAGCGTTCGCGCGAGGCGCTCGAGAGCGAGAGCTAGGGCTGCCAAACGGGATCGAGGATCCCGGCGTGGTGAAGGTTGACGTTGACCCTTTGCTCGCCACTGCCGTCGGCGCGCATTTCGAAGAGGTCAAAGCAGCATCCATCCGTGTATCGGCGATCGCTGGAGAACGCGATCTGCTTGCCGTCCGGTGAGTATCTCGGGCCGACGTCGTTGTGAGGGAAGCGGCTTGGCGTCAGGCGCCGCAGGTCCCTGCCGTTGGAACGGATCACGAAGATGTGGCTACCGGTCCTGTTGTTGTTGCTGTTGAACGCGATCCAGCGGCTGTCGGGCGACCATGCAGGCGCGCTGGCCTCGAGGCTCGGCCTCGTGAGCGCGTGGGGCTCCGTGCCGTCGGCGTTGATGAGATAGATCTGGGCCTGGATGCCGTTTGACCCGAAGCGCAGGAAAGCGATCCGCTTGCCGTTGGGGGAGACCGCTGGGCCGAAGTCGACGCGCTCATGGATCCCGCTTGGCACATAGGGGGTGAGGGCTTGCTTGTGGGTGCCGTCTGCGCGCATCTTCCAGATCGCGCACACGCCGTCGCCGGGCAGGCAGCGTGAGAACACGATCGCGCGGCCGTTGGGCGTGTAGACCGGCGTGGAGTCCCTGAATCCCCTGGTGTCGGTCGCGAGCTGGCGCTGATGGGAGCCGTCGGCACGCATAACCCAGATGCGCCACGGATGCGTGGGGTTGCCCACGGCGAAGACGATGAGCTTGCCGTTGGGCGAGAACTCGGGGTACATCGCCTGGACACCGCCCGTGACGTGCGTGAGCTGTGCAAGCCCCGAGCCGTCTGCGTTGACCGTGTAGATCTGACCGCTCACGTAGTCCCAGAACGCGATCTTCTCCTGCGAGCCACGCCCGGCCGCGCGCGCTGCCCCGGCAGAGGCGCGGGCCGCCACCAGGGCGAGCGCAGCAAGCACCGCAATCACCGCGATGAATGCGAGCGTCATACCCGACCTCATTCGATGGGCTGCGGTCATTGGGCCGCTCCCCAATCGGGCAGGAACGTGAACGGGATCCCGGTCACGACCCGCTTTATGTGCGAGCCGTCCGCGTCCATGGTGGAGAGGCACTTCTTGGGACAGATCGAGACGAGCCGCGTGCCGCTGGGGGAGTAGCTCGAGAAGCCGCCTCCGGGGCCGCCCTGGACGTGGGTGAGCCGGCGCAAGCCTCCACCAGAGGCGCGCACCGTCCATGTGTTGGTCGCGGGCCGGTCGAAGTTGTCGGAGAACACCACCCGGCGGCCGTTGGGCGCGAAATTGGGCCAGAAAGCCTCAAGAATGGGAGGTGTCAGCCGCCGCACGTGCGAGCCGTCCGCCCGCATCATCCACACCGCCGAGATGTACCCGCCGCGGTCTGACTGGAAGACGATCTGACGTCCATCGGGCGAGTACTCCGGGCGCAAGTTGGTCCAGTGGCCCGCGCTCAAGAGGGGTCTGCGGCCGCTGCCGTCGAGGGAGATCGTGTCGAGGTCGCAGGAGGCGAAAAAGCCGGCGAACTCCATGCACCGGCTGTACACGATCCGCTTCCCGCTGGGCGAAAAGCTCGGCAGAAAGTCCTCAAAGCGCTGTTTTTCGCGCGTTACCTGGCTCTCGCCGCTTCCATTTGCGTTCATCACCCAGATGCGAAATTCACCGCTCTGATTTGACTCGTAGACGATCCGCTTGCCGTCCGGCGACCAGGCTGGGGCAGCCGCAGCCCGCTTCGAGGGCACGTGGGTGAGCTGGGTCGGCACGCCGCCGGAAGGGCTGATCGTGTAGATCTGGGAGTGCATCGAGCGCCCGCCACCCGGGACCAGCGCCCCTCCGCCGGGAAACATGTCGCCCTGCGAGAACGCGATCAGGCCGTTGTGGCCGGGAAAGGTCGCCCCCGCAGGCGGCGCCGCCACCGCGGCCGCAGTGGCCGTTGCGCAGAGCGCTCCGATGAATGCGAGGCGCCGCACGGTCGTGCGGACTTCTGAGCCCTTGCCTGCGTAAAACATTGCGCCCGAACGATGACTAGGCGAGGTCTCAATTACGTCTCAACCTGGTTCTCCCTTGTCTCGCAGGCCGCACTCAACGAGAATCCGTGGTTCGGGGCCGTGGATGGGGATTGAATTCCGGATACTCGGGCCGCTCGAGGTTCGGCTCGACGGCACGCCGATTCGGATCGGCGGGCCTCGCCAGCGCGCGCTGCTGGCGGTGCTGCTTTTGAGCGCGAACCGCGCCGTCTCGCGCGACCAACTCGTCGATGAGCTGTTGCCAGAGGCCTCGCCCGACGGCGCCGATCATCAGCTTCGGGTGCAGGTCTCGCGGCTGCGCCGGGCGCTGAACACCAATGGGGGAGACGTGGATCGCTTGCGAACCAGTGCTCCTGGCTACCTGTTACGCGTCGAACAGGGTGAGCTCGATCTGCATCGCTTCGAGCATCTGGTCGGCCTTGGAGACGGTGCCTTGGAGGCGCACGACTTCCTAGCGGCGGCGAACTCGTTTTGCGAAGCCGAGGCGTTGTGGCGCGGGCGGGCGCTGGCAGATCTCGAGTTCGAGCCGTTCGCTCGCGTCGACGTTGGACGGTTGAACGAGCTGCGCTTGGTGGCCATGGAGAAGCGCATCGAGGCCGAGCTGTCGCTCGGGCGGCACGCGATGCTGGTACCCACGCTCGAGGCTGCGGTCGCCGAGCACCCCATGCGCGAACGCCTGCGGGCGCTGTTAATGCTGGCGCTGTATAGGTGTGGACGGCAGGCCGATGCGCTCGAGACCTACCGCGCCGGCCGCACGCTGCTCAACGAGGAGCTCGCGCTCGAGCCAAGCCCCGCCTTGAGGCAGCTCGAGCAGTCGATTCTGCGACAGGAGGCGGGACTCGAGCTCTCGGACCCCGCCCCGGGCGCGCTCGCCACGGAGGTGGTGGAGCGATCCGCGCCGCCGGCTTTGGACAGAGGCGTGCCCGATCTCGGGGGCGGCCCGACGCGGGCGCATCGTGGGCACCGCCGCGCCCTCGTCCTCGCGTTGGTGCTGGGTGTCGCCGCGATCCTGGCGGGGGCCTTGATAGTCGCGCTAGGGGGATCGCGAACGCTCACCGCCTCCGCCAACAGCGTCGGGGTGATCGATACGGGCGAGGGCGCGCTCACCACCGTCGTCCAGACAGGAGCGCACGCGGGAGGCATCGCTGCCGGTCAGGCCGCGGTCTGGGAGACAGACACCGCCAACGGCCAGTTGCTCAAGATCAACCCTCGCTCGAGGGCGGTGGAGCGCATTGCAGTCGGTCGCGGCCCGCGGGGGGTCGCAGTCGGCGGCGGCGAGGTGTGGGTGGTCAACCAGCTCGACCGAACGGTGTCGGAGATCAACCCGCGCGCGCTGCGGGCGGTTGCCTCTTTCCCGGTCGGCAACGGTGCCGATGCGGTCGCGTTCGGCTTCGGATCGGTGTGGGTCACGAACGTCCTCGACGACACGGTTTCGCGGATCGACCCGGCCACGGGCAGAGTCTCGACGATTCCACTGGCCGGCCAGCCGGGCGGAATCGCGGCGGGCCGGGAGGGCGTGTGGGTGACCAGCGAATCCACGGGCCAACTGCTTCTGATCGACCCCACCACCGATGAAGTGACCCAGCAGAAGGAGATCGGAGGGAGCCCGGCGGCCGTTGCGACGGGCGCGCGCAGCGTCTGGGTCGCAAACGCCGACCAGCGGTCCGTCGCTCGCTTTATCCCTGGAAAGGGAACCGTCACCAGCGTGGACGTAGGCAACGCGCCGCTCGGCGTGGCTTATGGCGCCGGCGCGGCGTGGGCCGCTGTGAGCCCTGACGGAGACGTTGCTCGTATTGATCCGAGATCAGACTCGGTCCATGCGATCAGGGTCGGAGCCGCCCCCAATGCGCTTGCGGTCAACGGTCGGCAATTGTGGACGACGGTGCTGGCCGGTCCTGCCGAGCATCGAGGCGGCGTGCTGACGATGGCCGAGGGACCCCAGTTCGCCTCGACGGGGACCTCCCTGTACCCCGCGCAGTTCGCCGGGATGAGCCAATGGCAGATGTTGAGCATGACCAATGATGGGCTCGTGACCTACAAGCGCGTCGGCGGGCTCGCCGGGAACACGTTGGTCCCGGATCTCGCGTCCAGCCTGCCCGCCCCGACCGACCACGGCCGCACCTACACGTTCCGGCTGCGCAGTGGCATTCGCTACTCGAATGGCGCTCTGGTCAGGCCAATCGATTTCAAACGCGAGCTCGAACGGATCTTCCGGTTGGGCAACACCTATGCGGAGACCTTTTACACGGGCCTCGTCGGCGGACGGGCGTGCGTTCGTGCACCCCGTAGCTGCAGCCTGGCTAGCGGCGTCGTCGCCGATGACCGTGCGAGGACGATCACCTTCCACCTGACCACCCCTGATCCGGACTTCCTTTACAAGCTGGCCTTCCCTTGGGCTGATGCCGTACCCGCCGTGACTCCGGCGCAGGGCCTGGGTCACGCAATGCCGCCGGCAACGGGCCCCTATATGACGCAATCGATCAAGGGAACGGGGGCTCGCGTCGGTTCGCATCGGCTTGCATTTCGTACGTGGACCCTCGTTCGCAACCCCCGGTTTCATGAGTGGAGCCAACAGGCCCAGCCGAGCGGCTTTCCGGACAAGATCGTGCTGACGCAGGATCACAGCGTCGATCGGGCCGTGGACGCGATCACCCGCCACCGCCTCGACGTTCTGAATCCGGTTCCGTCGAGCCGGCTCGGGGAACTGGCCGCTCACTACACCGGGCAGTTTCACAGCGAGCCTGCCAGAGCGACATTTGCGCCCGTGATGAACACCCGCGTGGCACCCTTCAATCGCACCTCGGTGCGGCGCGCTTTGAACTTTGCGATCGATCGTCGCAGGATCCTGAGCCTGGCGGGCGGACCGCTCGCGGGCCAGGTCACCTGCCAGATCCTGCCGCCCACCCTAACCGGGTACAAGCCATATTGCCCCTACACGCTCAAACCCTACTCGAGCGGCACCTGGACTGCACCCGATCTGCCCAGAGCCCGCCGGCTGGTCGACTCCTCGGGCACGCGCGGGATGAAGGTCACGCTTTGGGTGCAACCCAACGATCAGACGAACCCAACGGCGAAGGTGGGACCGTATCTCGTCTCGGTCCTCGATCGACTCGGATATCGGGCGTCGCTGCGCGTGACCGACAACCTATACCCGACTGCGTCCAACTCCCGGTCGCGGGTGCAGATCGCCTGGTTTAACTGGTTGGCGGACTATCCGGCACCGTCCGATTTCATCTCGTTGCTGCTCACCTGTGGGTCATACGTTCCCGCAAGCGCCGCGAACCTCAACGAGGCCGAGTTCTGTAGTCGGAAGATCGACGGCCAGATCCGCGCCGCCCGCGCGCTCGAGGCCACCAATCCCGGTGCCGCGAGCGATGCCTGGACGCGCATCGATCGGCACATCACCGACCAAGCCCCCTGGCTTGCGCTCTACAACCCCCGGCAGAACATCGTGACTTCCTCGCGGGTGGGCAACTATCAGTACCACCCGTTCTTCTTGGTGCTGCTGGATCAGCTGTGGGTCCGCTGAGAAACCCTCAGGGCTCCAGCGCGAGCTCCGCAACCGCAGAGGGATCTTTGCCGCTGCCGGCGATGACGTCGTCGGCCGCCTGCTTGGCGGTCTTGGGCAACAAGCCGGACTTCATTCCAAAGTAGACCGCTTGCGGATGGTGAGCGACGATGGCGATCGTGGACTGTTCAGGCTCGAGCGCAAAGCCGCTCGAGAGCCGTAGGCCGATGCTGGGCGCGTCCAGCGCCCGGAACACCTTCTCGTGCTCTGACTGCTCGGGACAGGCGGGGTAGCCCCAGGAGTAGCGGCGACCCTGCGTCTGAGGGATGCCAAGCTCTTGCCTGCAGCGCGCGTGCAGCCATTCCGCCGTCCCTTCGGCGGCCTGCACGCTGAGACCGTGGACGAACAGTTGCTCGGCGAACTCGCCCTCGGCCTGTAGACGTGTGGTCAACTCGGTGACCTCGTCGCCGACCGTCACGGCCTGAAGCGCACACACGTCGGGCTCGCCCGACGGCAGCGGGCGAAAGAAGTCGGCCAGGCAGATGCGGTCGTGTCGGGGCTGGCGTGGGAAGACCAGGCGCTCCAGCTCGCGCTCGCCCGGCGCGTCGGGATCCCAGACGACCAGCTCGTTGCCGTCGGCGTTGCACGGGAAGTAGCCCAGCAGCGCGCGCGGATGCAGGTAGGTCTGCTCGCGCCACATGCGGTCGAGTCTCGGACCGAAGTCCTCCTGCACCAGCCGCTGCCACTCCTCGCCCTTGACGCCGCGCCCACCCCAGTGCAACTTGAACAGGACGTGGGTATCCAGGTGGTGGTAGACCTCGTCGAGGTCGACCTCCACCTCCCGCGCGCCCCACCACGGCGCAGTGGGGATCGGGTTATCGATCGCCGCGGCGCTGCGCACCGAGGCGTCGGTGGTCGGCGGTGCGCCGTCGTCTTCGGCGGGCCGCTCGCGCAGCACGCGCGCCGCCGCCCGTGTCTCGTCGATCAGCGCGGCGCGGCCCTCGGAGTCGAGCAGGCGGTCCACCTTGGCGAGCCCTTCGAAAGCGTCCTTGCAGTAGAAGACCCCCGGTTGGTAGACCGCGTCTGACTCCGTTCCGTCCGGATAGAGGGCCCTGAGCCCGAAGTTGCGGTTGATCGCGGCGCCGCCGAGCAGGACGGGGAACTCGAGACCGCGCGCGTGTAGCTCGGCCACACACGCGGGCATCTGCTTGGAAGTCGAGACGAGCAGGGCAGAGAGGCCGATCGCGGTCGCGTCGTGCTCGATCGCGGCGTCGATGATCGACTGGATCGGCACCTGCTTGCCGAGGTCGATCACGGCGTAGCCGTTGTTGGAGAGGATCGTGTTGACGAGCGACTTGCCGATGTCGTGGACATCGCCGAAGACGGTGGCGAGAACGACCGTCCCCTTGGCGTAGCCCTCGATCCTGTCGAGGTAGCGCTCCAGCTGCGCCACTGCGCGTTTCATCACCTCCGCCGACTGAAGCACGAAGGGCAGGATCAGCTCGCCTGCGCCGAACTTGTCGCCCACCTCCTTCATCGCCGGCAACAGCACGTCATTGAGGGTCGGAACGGCGCCGATCTTGTCCACGCTTTTGTCAATCCACTCCTCGACTCCCTCCTTGCGCCGGCGCAGGATGTGAAAGTGCAGCGCCTCCTCGGGCTCCATGCCGGCGGTCGGGTCGACTGCCGCCGCTTCTTCGGTTTCGGAGCCCCGGGCCTCGAAGTGGGCGATGAAGCGCTCGAGGGCGTCGTCGCGGCGGTCGAAGACCAGATCGTCGGCGAGTTCGCGTTCTTCGGGCGGGATCTCGGGATAGGGGGTGATGTGGTTGGGGTTGACCAGCGCCAGGTCCAGGCCTGCCTGCACGCAGTGGTGAAGGAACACGCTGTTGAGCACGCTGCGCGCAGGGACGCTCACGCCAAAGCTCACGTTCGAGACGCCGAGCGAGGTCTTTGCGGCGGGCAGGGCCTCCCTGACGCGCCTGATCCCCTCGATCGTCTCGATCGCCGAACCGCGCCACTCCTCGTCGCCGGTCGTCAGCGTGAAGGTCAGGCAATCGAAGATCAAGAGCTCTGGGTCGAGCGCGTGTTCGTCGCAGCAGATGCTCGCGATACGCTGCGCCACCTCGACCTTGCGCTGCGCGGTCTTTGCCATCCCCTGCTCGTCGATGGTGAGCGCGATCACCGCTGCCCCATGGGCCCGCGCCAGCGGCACCACCCGGTCGAGCTTGGCCCTCCCGGCCTCCAGGTTGATCGAGTTGACGACCGCGCGCCCCGGAATCTGCTCGAGCGCCGCCTGCGCCACCTCGGGCTCGGTCGTGTCGACCTGTATCGGGGCCGGCTGCGTGAGCGAGATGCCCTTGACCAGCCTGCGCATCTGCTCGGCCTCGTCCTGTCGCTCGGTGAGGGCCACGCAGACGTCGAGGACGTGCGCGCCGCCTTCCACCTGGTCCTCCGCGATCGTCACCAGGCCGTCGTAGTCGTCGGCCAGCAGGAGCTCCTTGGCCTTGCGCGACCCCTGAGCGTTGACACGCTCGCCGACCAGCGTGGGGCGCGGATCCTGGACCAGGGGGGTCGCCGCCTGCATGCTCGAGAGCCGGGGGGGTCTTTTAGGCGGGCGTTCTGACGGGACATGGTCGGCGACACGCTCCGCCAGCGCGCGGATGTGGTCGGGGGTCGTTCCGCAGCAGCCGCCGACGACCGAGATGCGGTAGCGCTCCACGAACTCCGAGAGCAGCGCGGCAAAGGGCTCAGGCTCCTCCGGGAAGATGGTCTCTCCGTTGGGACCCTGGTAGGGAATGCCGGCGTTGGGGATGCAGTGCACGGGCACCGAGCAGTGCTCACCGAGGAAGCGGATCCCATCGCGCATGTCTTCCGGGCCGGTCGAGCAGTTGAGCCCGATCGCGTCGACCTCGAGCGCCTCGAGCGAGGTCAGCGCGGAGTCGATGTCGGTCCCCAGCAGCATCTTGCCGCCCTGGGGCAACAGCGAGACGCTGCACTGGATCGGGACGGAGCGGTCGCACTCCTTTCCTGCCTCGCGGACCCCGAAGACCGCCGCCTTGACCTCGAGGATGTCCTGTGCGGTCTCGATGATGACGATGTCGACGCCGCCCTTGATCAGACCGCGGGCCTGCTCGGTGAAAACCTCGACCAGGTCCTCGAAGAGAATCTGACCGAGGGTCGGGTCGTCGCTTGCCGGTAGAAAGCCGGTGGGTCCGATCGATCCCGCCGCGAAGCGGGTCGAGCCCGCCGCCTTGCGGGCGATCTGCGCAGCCTTGCAGCTGATTTCCTCGGCGTGGTCTTGGAGGCCCCACTCGGCGAGCTTGAGACGCGAGCCCTGGAACGTGTCGGTCTCGAGCACGATCGCGCCGGCCTCGAGCATCGAGCAGTGAACACCTTCGATCACATCGGGGCGATTCAGGACCAGCGCCTCGTGACAGCGGCCGGGGAGCCGGTAATCACGCTCCAGACTCAGATCGAACTGCTCGAGCGTGGCTCCCATGCCGCCGTCGTAGACAACGACCTGCTCGCGCATCGTGGCCAGGAGGTCCCGCACTGGCTCGATGCTACCAGCGTTTTCGCAAACCTTGACATAGATGTGGCAAGGTTCTGGTCTTGGGGATGTGTGGCCGGATTGAGCTCTCCTATGCGAGGTGCGGAGCCGACCGGCGGAGAGCAAAGTTCGCAACACCTCCAGTGCGCCCGGTGGGTTTTGCGATTCATGCCCCATATGTGGGCACGATTCGCATTACCTTCCAACCGGGGCCGGGGTGATGCGATTTTTGACCGGCGCGCGCGGACCGCGCTAGGAGTCCTGCTCCTCGATGCCTTTCTGCGTCTGCGGCTCTCGATCCGGTGGGCTTGCCCCTTTATTAGGCGCGCTCGGCTGCGGCTTGCGCTGCTCGCTTGGGGGCGCCGCCTGTGCCGGCGCCTCCGATTCCTTACCCGGCGAATCCGCCTGCGTCGCCGCCCGCTCGCGCTCCTTGCGCTTGCGCCATACGCGCCGTCCGATCCAGAGGAGCAGGAGAACAACGATCGCGATCACCACGTACAGCGTGTAGTGCGTGATCGCGTTGTAGATCGAGGTGATGTTGTCGCCGGCGAAGTACCCGACCGAGGTCCATACGGCCACCCATAACGCCGCGCCGATCGTGTTGAAGGCGAGGAATGTCGCCCAGTGCATGCCGCTGATGCCGGCGATGATTCCGTTCGCTTGCCGCAGGCCCTCGATGAACCGTGCCACGATGATGATCCACCCGCCGCGCCGTTCGAAGAAGTCGGTGGTCTTGTCGAGCCGCTCCTTGGTCAAGAAGACATAGCGGCCGAAGCGCTCGACCAGCGCCCGCCCTCCGAAGTGGCCGATCGCGAAGCCGATGTTGTCGCCCGCGATGGCGGCCAGGAATCCCAGCAAGCCTACGAGCCAGATGCTGAGCCGGCCCGTGCCGGCGTAGACCGCCCCCAGGATGAGGATCGTCTCCCCCGGTACCGGAACCCCGAAATCCTCGAGCAGCACGAAACCGGCCACGGCCAGGTAGCCGTATTGGTTGAGCGTGGGTTCGAGTGTGTGCAGGAACCCCGGCAGGTGGACGGTCTGACTCGGGTCCATTTCGGTCGCAGCATTGTGGCGTGCGTGCCGCGTCAGTGGCGTCGGCTAATCGATCGCGCTCTCGCGCAAGGCTCCGGGGCCCACCGATATCGCCGATTTGACCAGGCGGTCATCCTCCCGATGGCGCAGGTCGCCCCACCGAAGGCCCTCGCGTACCAGGGCGATGCCACCCAGGGCCAGGGCATCGACGATCTCGACCGCCTGGAGGACCAATCCATAAGCGAGTGCCTGGCTGGCGTCCACGCCAAAGGGGTGCAGGACCGCGATGCATGCGGCCTGAAAGACGCCGACGTTCGATGGTGTCAGCGGCACGATCGCCGTTAGGTTGACCGCCAATAGCACCGCCGCGGCCGCGGCGAGGTTGGCATGGCCCGGCAACCGGAGCGCCAACATGGTCGCGTAACACGCCAGCAACTGCAGGCCCCAGGCGGCCATCTGCATCGCCGTAGCGTGCAGGGCGGCCCTGGGCTTGCGAAACACCGCAAGGCCTTCGCGGCCGCGGACGAGTTGCTCCAGGATCGATCTCGCCGCCCGGCAGACTGGTTGGCTTCGGACAGAGGTGAGTCGGCGAAGGAGGGGCGGGCCCGCAAAGATGAGCGCTATGAGCGCGGCCGGCAGCACGACCGCCGCGGCAATCGCCTCGGCCCGGGCCTTGGCGAGAGCTGAGTCGAGGACGGCAACCACGGCGAGGATGCCCAGCGCCAGCAGATTGAGAAACGTCTGCGAGATGACCGTTCCAAGCACGACCGCAAAGCTGCGCGACGGCGATCCGAGCCGGCGTGCGACGATCCAGGCCCGCGCGCCCTCGCCCAGTCGCCCGGGAAGCACGGCGGACCCGGCCATCCCGATCAGCAGCGCCCTGACGACGATGCCGCGGTCCAGTCGCCGTTCGTACGGTCTGCCTTTGACGGCGGCGGCTAGCACCGCGTACCAAGACTCCCCCCGGGCAAAGAAGGCGGCGGCCATCAGGGCGAGCGCGAGGACGATCCAGCTGAGGTCCATATGGCCGATGGCGTCGATGATCACGTCCGGGTCCAATTTCGTGACGGCGAGCGCGATCAGGCCCCCGAGGACGGCGATCGCCAGCAGCGCCGCGATCAGGCTCCCCCCGCGCCCGTGGCGTCCATTGCCGGCGCGGCTGGCGAGAGCGGCATTCATGCAAGCGCTGCCGAGGCCGGAGGAGGCGTAGCCATTTCCGCGCGCGACCCGTCGTGGCGTTCGGGTCGCGGCGGCGTACCCGTGGCCGCAAGATAGTGACCGCGCAGCACCTTGGTTGCATGGCGCCAGGTTGCGCCGCGCACCGACTCTCCAGCACGCGCACTCATGTCCAGCCGCAGTTGCCGGTCTGAGAGCAGGCGCCGCACGACGGCGACCAGGGCGGAGGGATCGCCGGAGTCATAGCGCAGGCCATCGATGCCCTCGTGCACGAGTTCACATGCTGCCGGCGTGTCGGCGGCCACGACCGGCAGCCCGGCGGCGTGCGCCTCCAGCATGACCATTCCCAGCGTCTCCGAGTCGGACGGGAATACGAAGGCATCCGCGGAGGCGTAGGCGCGAGAGAGGTCTTCGCCCGACAGCAGCCCCACAAAGGTCGTTGGGGTACCGGCGAAAAGACGCTCGAGGTCCGGGCGCACCGGGCCGTCGCCGACAATCGCCAGCGAGACTCCGTCTAGCTCACGGACGACCGGCAGCAACCGGTCGAACGACTTCTCTTTTGCCAGCCGCCCCACGCACAGCAGAATCAGGCGGTCAGGGTGCCCGTCGCTCAGGCGCACCCGCCAGTCGTAGCTGGCCCACCGCCGAGCGAACCGGTCCGTCTCTACGCCGTAGGGCCACAGGCCGAGCCGTGGAAAGCCTCGCGCGCGAAGCCTCTCCAGCGTGGACGCCGACGTACAAAGGTTGACGTCCGCATGACCGTGAACCCACGTGACATACCGCCATCCCAGCGGCTCCAGCGCCCCGAGGCCGTAGTAGCGGCCGTACGCTGGGATGTTCGCGTGGTAGGACGCCACCACCGGGATGTTGTTGCGAGCGGCGTAGTGCACGGCGCCGGCGGCCAGCAAGAAGGGATTGATGGCGTGGATTACGTCGGGTGCGAAATCGCGTAGGGCCGCGCGCAGCGGTGCACCCGGGAGGGAGACCCGCTTCTCCGGGTAACCGTTCCCATCGGGGTAGAGGGGAACCCGCAAACCCGGAACGCCCACGACCCGGGCACCGCCATACGAGTGAGGGCCACCGGCCGGCGCCACCAGCAGTACTTCGTCGTCGAACCGATCGAGTTCCTCCAGTGTCCGCCGCAGCCGCGTCACAACTCCGTCGACGGCCGGCAGAAATACCTCCGTCACGAGCGCGATTCGCAATCAGAGCTCCCGCGCAGGCCAGGCGAGGAGGTACATATCAATCTTCTACCGGACGTAAATCAGCGTTTTCTCAAGACCGGGGTAAGGGGTTCTCAGGACGGGCGCGGGTAAGCTCGGCTCAGTGACCTCCAATACCGAGCGCATGAGCTTGACCGCGCGCGGATTTGCGTCGGACAACGCAGCCGGCGTACACCCCGCCGTGCTCGAGGCGATCGCCAAAGCCAATGCCGGCCACGCTTTCGGCTATGGACACGACCGCTGGACGGAGCGGACCGAGGCTCTGCTTCAAGAGCAGTTCGGCTCCGGCTCACGACCCTTTCTCGTCTGGGGCGGCACGGCTGCCAACGTCCTCTCGCTTCGGGCGAGCTGCCGGCCGTGGGAGGCGGCGATCTGCGCGGCAAGCGCACACCTGAATGTCGATGAGGCGGGCGCGCCCGAGGGCATCGCTTCAGTGAAGCTGCTGGCCGCAGAGTGCGAGCACGGCAAGCTCGATCCGGCGCAGATCGACGGCCTGATCGTGCGGCGAGGGGACGAGCACGCGGTGCAGCCGAGGGTCGTGTCGATCTCACAGAGCACCGAGCTGGGCACCGTCTACGGCACCGAGGAGATTGCTGCGATCGCGCAGCTGGTGCACCGGCAGGGCCTTTTGCTGCACATGGACGGGGCCCGGCTGTGCAATGCCGCCGCCGCGCTCGGGGAGACGCTCGCGGGCGTCAGCACCGCTCTCGGCGTGGACGTGCTCTCCTTCGGAGGCACGAAGAACGGCCTGCTCGGCGCCGAAGCGGTCGTGTTCGCGACCGCAGATAGCGCCGATGGGTTCCAGTATCTGCGCAAGCAGTCACTGCAGCTGGCGTCGAAGATGCGCTTCCTGGCGGCGCAGTTCGAGGCCCTGCTCAGCGACGAGCTCTGGCGCTCTCTCGCAGATCATGCCAACCAAATGGCCGCACGCTTGGCGGCGCTCATCGGCGATGTCCAGGGATTGACGATCACGCGCCCCGTGGAGGCCAACGCGGTGTTCGCGACCCTGCCCGAGGACGCCGTCGCAGCCCTGCAAGAGCAGTTCGACTTCTACGTCTGGGACGAGAAACGCAGCGAAGTGCGCTTCATGTGCTCATGGGACACGACAGTGCGAGACGTCGAGCAGCTCGCCAGTGCCGTCAGGGACGCGGTGGGGTCCTAGCCGGCACCAGCCGGCGGCTTTGCGCAGTCCGAGGCGTAATCCGGTCCACACCATGCCCAGATTCCTCCCCGGCGGCGTTTGTGCCTCCCGAGTCGCGGTGAGCGATGGTCATCTTGCGTAATCGCTCGCTCCCCGAGCCGCTTACGCGACATCCTTGAGGCTTCGAATCCCGGCGGATCGGTGTCGGTGAGATCTCAGTCGCCCAACCTAGCTGAGCAAGTTGCTGAGTACACTCCCTGTCCAACGATCTCGCAAGCGGGGGCGATGGATTTGTCTTCTGGAAGGCTTGGCGTGCGTGTGACGCTGGGCGCAATCATGGCGCTGGTCGTGCTCCTCGGCATGGCCTGCGGCTCCTCGGGGTCTCATCACGGGCCGGGCCACCTGTACGTATCGTCTCGGGGCTCAGACGGCACCAACTGCACTCACGCTAGTCCCTGTCGCTCGATCACCCACGCGGTGGCGGTCGCGCACGCCGGCGAGCAGATCGACGTCGGGGCCGGCTCCTATCCCGGGCAGGTGGTTCTCACCAAGCGGCTGACGATCAAGGGCTCCCATTCACCAGTGGTGAACGCCCACGGTCATGGCCGCGGCGTCATGATCCAGGGTGCGCCGGCAGCCGGGTCGGTGGTGGAGGGCTTGGTCGTCGAGAACGCCACCTACGAGGGCATCCTCGCGCTAGGGACCACGCGGGTTACGATTGCCCATGACATTGTGCGCGACAACGATCGCGGGTTCTTTGTGGGGCACCCGGTCGCGGAGAACGCCGGCTACGTTCTGACCCGCCGCCCCAGGCGGGTGTTCGCAGGAGATGTCGTGCCCGCCAATGCCGGCACGTCTTTCGTCCATCGGTTCACCGGCGAGTGCAAGGCGAACGGCCCACCGCCGCAGGTCCACACGGTGGACCTGCGGTTCGTGGACGAGCGGGCTGGGGGTTGCGGCGAGGCCGTCCACCTCGCGTCCACTTCCAATTCGCGCGTTCTCGACAACCTGGTGATCGACAACATCGGCGGGATTTATCTCACGGACGAATCGGCCCCCGCAGCTCACAATCTGATCGCCGGCAACACGGTTCGGGACAACCTTTACGACTGCGGGATCACTCTGGCCAGCCACAGCCGGAAGGCGGCGACGCCCAACGGCCAGCCGCGGCCGCGCGGCGGCGGTGTCTACGACAACACGATCCGACAAAACGTTTCCGACCACAACGGGGTGCGCGTGCCGGGAGGGGGGATCCTCGTGGCCGCTGCTTATCCCGGCGGAGCGGCGTACGACAACCGCATCATCGACAACACGGTGAACGACAACGGGCTGCCTGGGGTCGCGCTGCACAGCCATTCCCTCTACCAGGACCTCAACGGCAACGTCATCCGGGACAACGTGGTCGGGCGCAACGCCCTCGGCGGCTCACACGGCGGGCCGGGAGACGGAGACGCCGGGATCCACCAGACGGCAGGCATCCTGGTCTGGAGTTGGAGGATCAAAATCACGCGGCTCGAGGTTTCGGGAAACCGCATCGGCGAGAACTACTTCGGCATCTGGACCAAGAACACGCCGCGCCTGAGCGCGGCCGCCAATCAGTTCAGGAACGTGGTCGTGCGCCTAAGCCAGCACTAGCCGGCTGAGAAAGAAAGGCGGCGGCGTCCCGCCGATCACGTCCGGACGGCCGGAGCATCGACTCCAGGCGTCCCCGCGGCCTCCCGTCCCCACGCTACGAAGTGGGGATTCTCGAAGCCGGGCTTTCCGTACCTCAGGTCCTGTCCCTGGAGATCCGTGACCCGACCGCCGGCGGCGCGCAGGACGGCGTCACCCGCGGCGGTGTCCCATTCCATGGTCCTCCCGAAGCGCGGGTACAGGTCGGCCTGGCCGGCCGCGAGCAGACAGAACTTCAACGAGGAGCCGGCGTGGAGATGCGCCGCGATCCGGCGACGCTCGGTGAAGCGGGCGAGTGCGTCGGCGTCGCCATGGGAGCGGCTCGAGACGACCGTCGCTCCTTCAGCCGGCTCGGTGCGCGCCGACACCGGCCGGCGTCCGTCGGCGTCCTCCAAGACGGCGCCGGAGCCGTCGGCGGCGAAAAGCCGGTCCACCGCGGGAGCAAGGACCACCCCCAGCACCGGGACGCCTTCCTGCACCAGCGCGACGTTGATCGTGAACTCGCCGTTGCGCGAGACGAACTCCTTGGTGCCGTCAAGGGGGTCCACCAGCCAGAAGAGCCGTGACCAGTCGCCGTCTCCGTCCAGGGCCGCCCCGGCTGCATTGTCGTCAGAGGAGGCTGCCTCTTCGGATACGACCGGCACCCCGGGCGCGAGACGGTCAAGTCCACGGAGGATGATCTCTTCCGCGCGTCTGTCGGCCTCGGTCACGGGCGAGCCGTCGACCTTGGCCTCGACCCGGAAGGCGCACGCGTAAACCTCCATTACCGCCTCCCCCGCCTCGCGCACGAGGTCGGCTACTTCGTCCAGAGAGACAGGGTCCACGGTCACTCCGGGTCAAGGACTTTGCGCCGGCGCAACTCCGCCACGAGCTGCTCGGCTGCCTCTTCAGCCGTCAATGCGGTCGTGTCGATGTGCATGTCGGGCGCCTCCGGCGGCTCGTAGGGCGAGTCGATGCCGGTGAAGTTCGCGAGTTCGCCGCGCCTTGCCTTGGCGTAGAGGTTTTTCGGATCTCGCGCTTCTGCAACCTTGAGCGGCGCATCCACGAAGACCTCGACGAACTCGCCCTCATCGAGCAGCTCGCGCGCGGTGCGGCGTTCCGAGCGGAAGGGCGAGATGAAGGACGTGATCACGATCAGCCCCGCGTCAACCATGAGGCCCGCCACCTCCGCGACTCTGCGGATGTTCTCCACGCGGTCGGCGTCGGTGAAGCCGAGGTCCTTGCAGAGACCATGGCGGACGTTGTCGCCATCGAGCAGGTAGGTGTGACAACCCAGGCTGTGCAGCTTGCGCTCGACCAGGTTGGCGATCGTGGACTTGCCCGCCCCCGAGAGGCCGGTCATCCACAGCACGCATGGCCGGTGGCCCTTGAGCTTGGCGTGGGCGGACTTGTCCACGTCGATGCTCTGCCACTGCACGCTGTGGGAACGACGAAGCTCGAAGTTGAGCATCCCCGCGCCCACCGTCTGGCTGGTGATCCGGTCGATCAGAACGAAGCCGCCCATGTCGCGGTTCTGCGAATAGGGATCGAAGGGGATCGGTCGGTCGAGCTCCAGCTCGCCCACGCCGATCTCGTTTAGCTCGAGTTTGTCGGCGGCGATCCGCTTGAGGGAATGGACGTCGATCCTGTATTTGAGCGGCGCAACCGTCGCGCCCACCGTGCTCGTCCCGATACGCATGAGGTAATTGCGCCCACGCAGGAGTGGATCCTCCGCCATCCATACCAGCGTCGCCTCGAACTGGTCCGCCACGCCAGGCGGCTGATCGAGAGCGGCGATGACCTCGCCGCGACTGATATCGATCTCGTCGGTCAGGGTCAGAGTGACCGATTCTCCGGCGACGCCCTGCTCGAGATCGCCGTCGTAGGTGGCAACCCGCTCAACGGTGCTTTGTTTGCGCGACGGCAGAGCGATGATCTTGTCCCCGGGGGCGACCGTGCCGCTCGCCACCATCCCGGAAAAGCCACGGAAGGAGTGGTTTGGCCGGTTGACCCACTGCACCGGCAAGCGGAAGGGCTCCACCTGCAGCCGGTCCTCATCGACCGTCACGGTCTCGAGGTACCCGAGCAGCGTGGGGCCCTCATACCAGGGCGTGCGGGCACTGCGCGCGACGATGTTGTCGCCGTGCAGCGCCGCGATGGGGATGCAGGTGACATCAGGGAGCCCCATCTGGTCGGCCAGGTCACGGCACTCGACTTCGAGCTCCTCGAAACGGCTTTGCGAGTACTCGACCAGGTCGAGCTTGTTGATCGCGAAGGTGACGTGACGGACGCCGAGCAGCGAGACGATGTAGGCGTGCCGACGCGTCTGCGTGAGCGCCCCCTTGCGGGCATCGAGCAGCAGCACCGCGCAGTCGGCGTTCGACGCTCCCGTGACCATGTTGCGCGTGTACTGCTCGTGGCCGGGTGTGTCGGCCACGATGAACTTGCGTTGCTCGGTTTGGAAGTAGCGGTAGGCGACGTCGATCGTGATGCCCTGTTCACGCTCGGCGGAAAGACCGTCGAGGAGCAGCGCGAAGTCGAGCGCACCGCCCTGCGTTCCGACCCTGCGCGATTCGGCCTCGAGCGCCTGCTGCTGATCATCGAACAGCAATCCGGCCTCGTAGAGCAATCGCCCGATCATCGTGCTCTTGCCGTCATCGACGCTGCCGCAGGTGACGAAACGCAGCAGACCGCCCTGACTCTCCGCCTTCAGATAGGCGGCGAGCTCCTGATTCCGCGGCTCGGTGAGGGCCATCAGAAATAGCCCTCCTGCTTCTTCTTCTCCATCGAGGAGTCCTCGTCGAAGTCGATCACGCGGCCCTGGCGCTCGGAGGTGCGCGCGAGCAGCATCTCCCAGACGATCGCCTCCAGCGAGTCCGCGTTGGACTCGACCGCGCCGGTCAGCGGGTAGCAGCCCAGCGTCCGGAAACGCACCCTCCTCATGGCGGGTTCCTCGCCGGGCTCGAGCGGTATGCGGTCGTCGTCGACCATGATCAGCGCGCCCTCGCGCTCGACTATGGGTCGCTCCTTGGCGAAATAGAGCGGGACGATCGGGATTTGCTCGAGCAGGATGTACTGCCAAACGTCGAGCTCGGTCCAGTTGGAGAGCGGGAACACCCGGATGGACTCGCCCTTGCGCTTGCGCGCGTTGTAGAGCCGCCACAACTCGGGGCGCTGGTTCTTCGGGTCCCACCGGTGCTGCGCCGAGCGAAACGAGAAGACCCGCTCCTTTGCTCGGGAACGCTCCTCATCGCGCCGCGCGCCTCCGAATGCCGCGTCGAAGCCGTACTTCTCCAGCGCCTGCTTGAGCGACTGAGTCTTCATCACGTCGGTATGGACGGCGGACCCGTGGGTGAAGGGATTGATGCCAAGTTCGAGTCCCTCCTGATTGATGTGCACAATCAGATCGAGGCCATGCTCGGAGGCGATCCAGTCTCTGAACTGGTACATCTCGCGGAACTTCCAGGTCGTGTCCACGTGCAGGAAGGGAAACGGGGGTTTTCCGGGATAAAAGGCCTTCAGCGCCAGGTGCAGCATCACCGAGCTGTCCTTGCCGATCGAGTAGAGCATCACCGGATTCTCGGCCTGGGCAGCCACCTCGCGCATGATGTAAATGCTCTCGGCCTCGAGCCGCTGGAGGTGGGTCAGGCGCTTTGCCGGCGCGGGCAATCTGTCCTCGACAGTGGGGGACGCTGCAACTGCCACCGCCGGCTCAGCGGTCGAAGACGGCCACTGTGGATCAGACGGGGTGTGACTCATGTCGGGTGCCTTGGATGAGGGACACTGGTCTCACTTCCACTTTAGGTTTGTCTCTCCTATCGCTGAACGAGCGTCTTCAGCGCGTCACCTGGAACGAGTGGGAGGTGCCAATCACCCGATTTCCCGCTCCGATGGCTTCAAGCTTGAAGGTGGTGTCGCTGGACGGCACCACGATCTGAGTCTCGAACCCTTTTCTCGAAGCGGATGCAACCGGAGACAGTTGGCTAGAACTGCTGCCACCCAGGACCCTCCAGGATAGGACGCGCGTCGCGCCGTTCCAGCTCGCGTATACGACGGTCTTGCCAGCTTTGTGACGGGCCGCGCCGGAGGGCGGATACAGCGGCAGGCCGACCCACGGCTCCACGGTGGTCCGATAGCTGATATCGGGGTAGGGGAGATATCCATCCAGGATCATGTGCCCGGACCCGGTGTATTCGGTGAAATTCTGCTGAGACCCCCAGCCGACGAACTCGTCGCCGCCCGGGAGCGGCTCGAGGCTGCCCATGAACTGGGAGTCGAAGCTCGATCCGTGGCTGTAGGTGCTGACCGCAGTGGCGGTGCGCGTGGCCGTGTTGACCTTGAGCACGAGTCCCCGCGAGGGAGCGCTCGGGGAGACATACGTGCCGCCACCGGTCTCCTGGCAGCAGTGGTCGTCGAACATGGTCATGAGGTCCGAGCCTGAGTACGCCCGCACGTCGTGCTGCCAGGCGAAGGCGGCCCCAGGGGCAAACTTGAAGCTCGAGTGGCGGCCGCCGAGGGTCCACACGATATGGCCGGTCCGGATGTTGACCAAGTAGACGGCCCACGTGTCGCGCATCGACACGAGCATCTGTCCGTTGCCGATCAGCTGGATCGAGTTGACGTGGTAGGCGTCCCAGGGGAAGCCGTTGGTGGGCAGAGTCGCCTGCGAGTCGTTGAGCGATATGTGTTTCAGCGCATCCCAGGTGTAGAGCAGCTTGCCCGTCTTGATGTTGTACTCCTGCACGCCCGCGTCGATCATCGAACCGTTGTAGGCGCCTCCGTACTTGGACAAATCCATCGGCAGGTTCTTGTTGACGCTCACCCACGCGTCGTTGCCGTGGATGATTATCTCGTGCACGGTGGGTACCCAGCCGTCCTTACCCTTGATGGTCGCGACGTGCTGATAGTGCTGGTTTACGACCACGTCCTCGCCGGTGAGCGTTTCACCGGTGTTGGTGATGGTCCCCTGCCACCAGCTCAGCGCCGGCTTTCCTTGGTAGGTCTCCAAGCTGAGGTTCGAGGCCACGTCCTTCTGCGGAACGGGCTTGAACCAGACGGGCTGCAATCGGTTGTCGAGGATCAGGGGGCCGCTCTGACCGATCATCGGCGGATAGGTGGTGTTGTAGAAGTTGCCCACGAAGATGTAGCCGGGAGCGAGCTCTGAGGTGTGGACCGGGGTCACGTCCGCCTTGATGATCGGCGGGTGCAGGCCCGGCGCCGAGACGTAGCTGTAGGCCCCGTTCGTCGTGTAGGCCCCGAGCGGAGCGCCGTGGGAGCCTCCGACGCCGAAGTCGAGCGCCACGAAACCTACGATTGCCGCCGCGACGCCGATGCCCAGCATGGAGCGCCGCAGCAGCGGCCCGGCCGGAGCGGGGCCGGACCTGGGGACGAAAACCAGGGTTGCCACCGCGGCGAGCGCGGTGAGGCCCGCGCCGATGTAGTAGCCGACGCGGAAGCCGTTGGTCAACGCCTCCGGGACCGCCTGACCGTTTCCGATCAGGTGACTCGAGATCGTGGTCGCGAGCGTGATTATCACCGCGATCCCCAGCCCGGCGCCAATTTGGCGGGAGGTGTTGACCAGCCCTGAGGCGAGGCCCGCCTGCCCCTGTTTGACCCCCGACGTGGCGAGGATCGTAGAGGGCACGATCGAGAGCGCGATCCCAGCGGACGTCAGCAGCCCCGGGACGACCACATAGACGATTGCGCTGCCGCTGGCGGCGATCTTCGTGAACAGAAGCAGCCCCGCGGTCATCATCAACAGCCCGCTGAACAGGACCGTGCGCACGCCAAAGCGGCTGACGAGCTTGCCTGCGCTGCGGGCCACCAGCATGATCATCAGCGCCATCGGCAGGAAGGCGAGGCCCGCATGGAGTGGGGACAGGCCGAGCACCTGCTGGAGGTACAGCGTGCTCAGGTACCACATCACGAACAGCGCACCGCTGAATAAGAGCACGATGCCGTTCGCCGTCCGCAGCGGACGTGTGAACTCCTTGAAGGGGATCAGCGGGTCGGAGGCCACCCGCGTCTCGATCACGGTGAAGAGCATGAGCAGCGCGAAGCCGCCGAGGATGGGGCCGATGGCCAGGGCGGCGTGCCAGCTGCGCAGGCCGGCTTCGACGACCCCATACACCAGCACCATCTGCCCGATGGTCAGCGTCAGCGCGCCGGCAAGGTCGAAACTTCCTTCCCGCCTGCGCCGGATATCGGCTACGACCCTCCAGCCGACCAGCGCGGCGGCGATTCCGATCGGGGGGTTGATCAACAGCACCCAGCGCCAGCTGAGCTCCTGGGTGATGATGCCGCCGAACAGCACGCCGGCCGCTCCGCCGGCTCCGTTCATGGCGGCCCACAGCCCGACCGCGCGGTGGAGCTTGGGTCCCGGCGGGAAAGAGGACGTGATGATCGCAAGCGAGGAGGCCGCCATGAACGCGCAGCTGAAGCCCTGCACGCCGCGCGCCGCCACCAACATCTCCTTGCTCTGAGAGGCGCCGCCCACCAGCGAGGTTATGGAGAAGAGCACCAGCGCCGCGACGAACACTCGCCGCTGCCCGAGCTGATCGGCGGCCCGGCCGCCAAGCAGCAGGAACCCGGCGAAGGCGATCGTGTAGGCGTTGATGATCCACAGCAGCTCTGCCGAGGAGAAATTGAGGCTCGACTGAATCGAGGGCAGCGCCACGTTGACGATGCTCAGGTCAAGGATGACCATGAACTGCGCTACGCAGCAAACGACAAGGATCCACGTTTCGCGCGAACCAACCCTGGCGTTGGTGCGCGGCAACCACCGCCGCTGCGCGGGCGCCTCGATGTCGGCGTCCATGCCGTCGCCGGGGCGGACCGCGTCGGCCTCGATACCGCCCAGCGCCGCCTCGCCGTCGAGCGCGCCTTCTATCGTGCCGTCTTGATCATCGGGCCGCTGGACGACCTCATCACGCGGCATAGCCCATCCCTTTCAGCTGGTGCAAGTGCAAGTCAACGGGTTTCGACTGCGGCCTGCGAAGGCGCCCTCGAGCAACCCCGGCCAGATGGTAGTCATGTTGCCGCTTTTGTCGGCAAGCCGTCGTGCGGTCCTTTTGCAGGTGGCAGCCTTTAGACGGCCGGCGCAAGGACCCGACGGAGCGTCGAAGCATCTGCGCTAACATGGCCCAACCGGAGTCAACGTCCTCAAGCGACCGAAGGGGGGCTATGAAACGAGCACTCGTATTGACGGTGGCCCTAGCGGTGGCCATTGCTGGCTGTGGCGGTTCATCGACGACCACGCACAAGGCCAAGCAGCATCTCGCCGCTGACACCACCAAGACGACGACCACGCACCACAAGAAGAAGATGCACCACAAGAAGAAGGTGCACCACAAGAAGAAGGCCCACAAGGCCGCCACGACGCAAGCGGCTGCTCCGGCGACCACCCAGGCGGCGCCCGTCACGACGACGGCAACGCCGACCACCAGCGCACCGACCACTTCGGCCGCGCCGTCCAATAGCGCGCCGGCGCCGACGAGCAACAGCAGTCCGCCGCCGTCGACCACGCAGTCACAACCTCCGCCGCCCACGAAGACTCACACGGGCCCGACGCACACCGGTCCGCAGGGCTACTAGCCCTCCTACCCGTCGCCCTCGCCTGAGGGCGCGCCCACGGGTTCCTCGCCCTCGCCGCCCGAGGGCGCGGTGCCCGTGGGCTCTTCGCGGGTCTGGGCTCTCCACTCCTGGAGCGTGAGCAGCGCCCCATCGACGACGCGCTCGCCGAATTCCTTTGCGTCATTGAGATGCGGGAAGGGCATCTCCGGAACGGGGACGCCTAGGAACTCGCACAGCGGCTCCCACCCATCACGAACAGACCAGACGAGCAGACGGTCGGCCGGAACTGTTGCCTTGACCTCTTCCTCATAGCGCTCCATGGCCTCCGCCATGAACTGCTCGCTCGTGTCGACGCCCTCCATCAGACCGCTGCGCTGCCACATCTCCTTCATCAGGTCGATATAGCCGTCCCACTTAGGGTCAATCTCGCATCTGGCGTCCGAGAGGTAACGGATCACGTTCTTGCCGTAGATCACGCCCCAGATCGTTTCGCGCATGCTCCTGGCCCACGACTCGCTTTCGCGCGTGCTGAGCAGCACCTTTGCGTCGGGATAGACCTCGAGCAGTTCCTTGTAGAAGAACGACCCCGGCCAGTCGACGGTCGCTTCGAACCCGTCGAAGATCTCATCCCACTGACCGTCGCCGTCGACCGCACGGCGCCACTGTGGCACGAGGTCGAGGTTGGCCAGGATGTTGACCATGTGGTAGCAGGGACCCTGCCCGGCGACCTCGAGTCCGACCTTCTGGGACAGCGTGCCCGTACGCGGCAGTCCGGCTCCGATCAGCTTCATTGCGCTCTCCTCCTGTGGTTTTTGCTGAAAGCAGCCGTCGGGTCAGTGCACCACGGCTGATGTGCCGAGGAGTTTCCCGTGGCTGTCGTATGCCTTGACCTGGTAGTACGGCCCTCTCTTCTTGGTGCGAAGCGCGGTCTCGAACCCGCTCTGCTTCACCGTGGCCACTCGGCCCGTGACCTTGCCCGGCTTGGTACCCGCGAAGAGCTTCCAGACGGCGACCTTGGTGGCGCCGTTCCAGGAGGCGAAGACGGCCGACAACTTGCCCTTCGGATGGCGCACGGCAGCGCTGGGCTTCGTGGTCGGCAGGCCCACCCAGTTGGCCTTGACGGCACGGTAGGACATGTTCGACCTCGGCATGGCGGCGTCGTAGAGCAGCGAGTTGGTCTTGGAGTACTCCGAGTAGTAGAACGACTGGCCCCAGCCAATGAAGCTGTGGGAGCCGATCTGCTGATAGTTACCGGCGGTCGGGACCTCACGGGTGTTGTAGTGGTGAACCTGGCGGACCACCGTGGCGTGATGCTTGCTCAGGCGCAGGACGAGGCCACGCGCCGGGCCCAGGGGGCCATGCACACCCAGGTTGCAGCACTGGTCATCGAACATGCTGACCTCGCCCGAGCCGTGGAAGCGGACGTCGTGCTGCCACGCGAACCGGGAGGCCTTGTTGAGCGAGTAGCTGCTGCCCTTGCCGTTGATCAGCTTCCACACAAACTTGAACTTCGCGCTGCCCATCGGCTTGATGTTGTAGGCGCCCCAGGTGTTGCGCAGCGAGATGAGCATGTCGCCCGACGAGTTGAGGCTGATCGAATTCGCGTGGTAGGGGTCCCAGACCTCGTTCTTCTTGGGATGGACCTTTGAGTCACGTAGTGAGACGTGCTTTGCGACGTCCCAGTGGAATACGAGCTTGTTTGAAGCCAGGTCTACCTGCTGGATCTCCTCATCCTCGTAGGCGCCGTTGGGCGAGCCGCCGTAGGGCCTGAGATTCTTTGAAACCTTCTTGGCCGCCAGGAAGATCGCGGTTCCCTTGGGATGGGACTTGGTCGGCTTGGTCAGGACGAGCTCGTGAAAATCGGTGATCCAGCCCTTGCCGGGGCTTTGAACCGCCTTGATCTGCCTGACCAATTTGTAGTGCTGGTTGTAGATGAAGAAGTTGCCGTGGACCGGCGCTCCGATGGCATACTTCGACGGGAGATACTTGGGCGGGATCGCGATGGCGCCTTGCCAGAAGCTGATCACCGGCTCGTGCTTGGTCTTCGAGGTGTAGTACGTATCGGTCTGGAAGTCCGATGCCTGGTCGCCCCTGGGCACGGGGTGAAACCAGACCGGATCCCCACGACCGTCGACCATCAGGGCCCCGGACTGGCCCACGAACGACCCGCCGTTGTTTGCGTTACGGAACGGGCCGAGGAACACCATGCCGCCGGCGGTGCTGGGCTTGTGCCTGCAGACGTTGATACGCATCGGATGGAGCTTCGGAGCTGAGACGAAGTTCCATGCGCTCTTCGGAGGGGTGCAACCGCGCGCGCTCGCCGCGGCCGGTGCGGCCGCGAACAAGCAGGCAAGTAGGCCAGTGCACAAAACCACAGCGCTCCCAAAACGCTTTATGAGTGCCCGCGACAAAACCGTCACAACCGCCCCTTCCTTACGTCGAGTGCTTGGCCACCCCGTGGCGGCACGGAGCGCCCCCAAGAGGTTGGTGATCATAGCGCGGCCCGATGGCGAAGCGACCCACTTCGCGCGGCCGGTGAAACCCCTGCATTGGCTCATATTGATTCCCGGGTGATGAAGGTCAGAGTGGTCAATTTCAAGCTCCCGCCGAACGCTGGATTCGCGCTTGCCCAACAGCTTGCAACGGTTCAGAGCCTGCGGAGTTAGCTGACGGGCTAGCGCAATGCGCCATGCCGCGACTTGCGGCGCTTCGCCCCACGCGACCGGGTCCGGTCGCAATTGGGTCCCCCGCTCGCCGGACACGGATGCGCGGCGACTCGGCTGATATATCGGGGCTCACCGTATCACCAAAATCGCCTCGCTGCGCGCGCGTCCAGCGGGCCCGTAACACGCGTCGGCTGGGCCGCTAAGGCTGTGGCGCGACGACGCGTCGTAGCGCGGGATAGAGAGCCCGATAGCGCTCGCGCTGCTCGCGATATACCTCGACCCAGGCGGGCACGGGCTCGATAGTCCGGCCGGCTTTTACGGTCGCCGCGACGCCTTCGCGCACGTCGCGCCAAACCCCTGCCGCCACCCCCGCCAGGATGGCCGCGCCAAACGCGGCGCCCTCGTCGACCGCCACGCGCTGGAGCGGTATCTCCAGCGCCGAAGCGACGATTCGCAGCCAGAGTTCGCTGCGCGCGCCACCACCCGAGACCCTTCCCAGGCTGGGCCGCTCGCCGAGCGCGGCGATCAGATCAAGCGAATCCCGCAATCCGAACGCGACACCCTCCAGCACCGCTCTGGCGAGCGCTCCGCGATCGTGGCGCACGCTCAGCCCGACGAAGGCCCCGCGCGCGTCAGGATCGGCATGGGGAGTCCGCTCGCCCGCTAGGTAGGGCGCAAACATAAGCCCCTCTGTGCCGGCCGGCCACGCCTCCGCCTCGTTTACGAGCTGCTCATAGCCGAGATCGGGTGCGGCTGCGCTGCGAAGCCACTGCAGCGACCCGGCGGCCGAGAGCATCACGCCCATCGCATGCCAGGTCGCCGGGACCGCATGACAGAAGGCGTGCAGCCTGCCCTCAGGGTCTGCCGCGAAAGCGGGCAGGGCGCAGAAGACCACTCCCGACGTCCCGAGCACGACGGAGAGCGGCCCGGGCCGGTCCACCCCAACGCCCAGAGCGCCTGCCGCCTGGTCCCCTGCGCCTGCTGCCACCGCCACGCCGTCGGCGCAGCGCCCCGCTTCGTCGACGCTTTCCAGCACCGGCGGCAGCCAGCTCGCCGGCAGCTCGAGCGCTTCCAGTACCTGATCGGACCACCGGCGCGCCGCCACATCTAACAGCAGCGTCCCCGAGGCATCGGAGACGTCGGTGCAGCGCGCGCCGCACAGGCGCAGGCGGACGTAGTCCTTGGGGAGCATCACCTGCGCGATGGCGGCGTAGGTATCGGGCTCATGGCGGCGCAGCCACAACAGCTTGGGCGCGGTGAACCCCGGCAGCGCGCGGTTGCCGGTCAGCGCGATCAGCCGCTCCAGGCCCAGGGCGCTCTCGATCTCGGCGCACTCGCGCGCGGTGCGCTGATCGTTCCAGAGAATGGCGGGACGCAGCACGCGGTCGCGGCGATCGAGCGCGACCAGCCCGTGCATCTGGCCGCTGAGGCCGATTCCCTCTGGGCGGCCGGTGGGCTGGGCCAGTTCCGCGAGCACCGACTGGGTCGCCTCCCACCACCGCTCGGGGTCCTGCTCCGCCCACCCCGATCGGGGCGTGGAGAGCGGATACGAGGCCTGCGCCCGGGAGAGCACGGTGCCGTGCTCGTCGATCGCCAGCCCTTTTACCGCGGAGGTACCGACGTCCAGACCGACCAGCGAGACGCCGCTCCGTGCGTCCCGCGACGCAGTCATCCAGCTGCACCCAGCGCCGCGTAGACGATTTCATAGGCCCGCACGGCATCCTTGCGCTGCTGTGCCTCGCGCAAAGCTCCGTCGTCTATCCGGGCAGCGACCGAATCGATGAAACGCCACTGGAGCACCGAGCGGCGTACCGCGCCCACCTGATCCTCCGTGTAGGGGTAAAGGTCAAAGCCCAGCCGTTCCCCATTCGAGCCGTAGCCGCACCGGCGCAGCTCCAGGGCCAACTCGACGGTCTCCATAAAGGCGGTCGCCCCGACCATGTTGTCGTCGTCGAAAGTTCCCCAACCGGAGTTTGCGTGCTGGTGGCCGAGCAGCCCCTCCGCGGCCAGCAGCGCGGCGTATTCGGGCAGGTGCTCGCCGTTCATGATCAGGTGCTGCCAATCCATGTTGACCTTGACGTTGTCGATCCCTTGCGCTCGCAGCTTGTGGATCACGTGCAGGGTCATGCCGAGGTTGCGCATGAGGATCTTCATCGCCGGCTCCGAGTTCTTGTGCTCGAGCAGCAGCGTGATTCCGTGGTCCCGGCAGACTTCCGCCGCCTCGCCGATCGCTTCAATCAGCCAGCCCCACGAGTCCGCGTAGGCAGTCTGGAAGGGATAGTTGTAGCCCTCGCCCCCCGGCCAGATGATCAGGTTGGCACGCAGCTTCCCGGCGAACTCCGCAGCCTCCCGCAGAATCCGGCGGGCATCGTCGCGTACGCCCGGATCGGGATTCACGAGTCCTCCCCGGCCGAAGCGGGGGTTCAGGTGAAGACCACTGGCGATGCAGTAGATGTCATGCGGCCCGAGCGCAGCGCGGACCTCGTCGAGATTCTCGGGCGAGAGCTCGTTGGGATAGTGAAACTCGTAGCCGTCCATCAGGTCGCCCAGTCCCTGCACCGCCCGATGCACCTTCTCGGCGACGGGCTCGGTGTCGTAGCCGTGCTCGCGCTGGTAGCCAACGGGCACGAAGCGCGTGATCATCGGTCCCAAGGCCCAGATGCCGAGGCTTGTCTTCATAGCTCCTCCTTCGTCTCGGTTCGCTTGTCCTGCGCCCGGTCCGGTCGTCTCGTGCGCTAAGCGGTGGTGGCGTCGAGCTGCCCACCGGCGGTCGCGACGTCAGGCTGCCCGCTCGCGGCCGTGATCATCGCCAACGCGACGGCGCCGAGGACCTCGGCCTTGTCTGCAAGCGCGCCGCGTACGACCTTATAGGGGTGGCCGGGCGCCGGAGCGGTCCGCTGATCGATCATCTCGCGGATCGCGTCGAGCAGGACCCCGTCGGCGGTGGCCAACTCGCCGCCGACGATCACGAGCGCGGGGTCAAGGACGCTGCACATTGCCGCCAGCGCCTGGCCTACCGCCCGACCGGCATCGGCAATCAGACGGCGTACCCCGGGGTCTCCCGCCTCGCAGAGGGCCAGCAGGCCAGCGAGCGTGGGCGTGGTCTCATCCCTGTGCTGGAGCGCTCGCGTCAGCGCGCTCACGCCGGCCAGGGTCTCGAGGCAGCCACGGTTGCCGCACCGGCAGATCGGGCCGCTTGGATCCACGACTACGTGACCCAGCTCCCCGGCGGTCCCGGTGTCACCCTCGTATAGCGCTCCGTCCAGGATGATGCCCGCGCCGACGCCCGACGAGAGCATCACGTAGATCAGATTTTGCACGTCTCGCCCGGCGCCGAAGGTGGCCTCGGCGAGCGCTCCGAGGTTGGCGTCATTGCCGACATATACCGGTAGTCCGAGCCGCGAGCCCAGTGCCCGCGAGACGTCGAGCGCGGCCCAGCCGGGAAAGATTCGCTGCGATGCGAAGGCGTGGTCGCGGGAACGCAAGGGGGCCGAGACGGCGGCGCCGACGCCGAGGACGCGCTTCGGCGAGATCCCGGCGTTGTCGAGCAGCCCGCGCACGATCCGGGTTGCAGTGGCCAGTGCGAGATCGGCTTGGTAGTCCACGTCGAGCTCTTCTCGTGCGTTGGCAAGCAGATCCCCTGAACGATCGGCGAGGGCGACGTTCACGCTGTCGTGGCCGAAGTCGATGCCGACAAAGGTGCCGGACGCCGGATCGAGCGCGAGCAGAATTGGAGGCCGCCCGCCGCTTGAAGTGGGAGCCTGCAGGACTGGATCCGGCCGCTCGACAACGACGCCCTCCTCGAGCAAGTCGGCGACCAGGCTCGAGACCGTGGTTCGTGAGAGCCCGGACGCCCTGACGATGTCGGCGCGGCTGGCGCGTCCGCGCCGTTGCAGGACCGCAAGAACACGCGCCCGGTTGACCCGGCGCAACGACTCCAGCGAGCCCGGTGCGACTGCCATCAGTGGCAGAGCATAGCTTTCTCCAGGGTGCGGATCTACCTGTCAGAAATATGACGTTGCTTCCTCCTTGACACGGATAAACCTCGGCGATACTGTGCCGCTAACCCCGGAACGTCCAATAAAGCTGTCCTGGGATACCCGGCCGTGCGAGAGGCCCGGGGCAGGAGAGGTGGCAGCATGAAACGTGTCAGCAAGACGCGGCTGCTCCATGCCGGAGCAGCCACCATCGCCACGGCCATCGCCCTGGTGGCGATCCCATCATCGGTCTCAGGAGCCACGAAGCCGGCTTCGTACGAGTGCCGAGGCGCGCACCCCATCTACCTCAACACGAGGTACTCGTTCGCCGAGCGCGCCGCCGACCTCGTCTCGTGCATGACGCTCTCGCAAGAGGTGCTCCAGCTGCACACCAACAACGCGCCGGCGATCCCCAGTCTCCACATGCAGCCCTACTGGTACTGGAACGAAGGCCAGCACGGCGTCAACACGATGTTCGGCGATACGAACAACGGCAACACCCCCGGGGGAGTTCACGCGACCAGCTTCCCGACGAATTTCGCCTCGACCATGACCTGGGACCCAGGGCTGGTTTACAAGGAGACGACCGCGATCTCGGACGAGGCGCGCGGCTTCCTGGACCCGTCGCTCTGGGGCAAGGCGCAAAACGATCTCGGACCGTCGGCCAGCGACTACGGCAATCTGACCTACTGGGCACCCACGGTCAACATGGACCGCGACCCACGCTGGGGCCGTACGGACGAGGCCTTCGGCGAGGACCCCTACCTCGTAAGCCGCATGGCCGGCGCCTTCGTGGACGGCTATCAGGGCGAAACGCTGTCCGGCAAACCGCTCACCAAGTACCTAAAGGTCGCCGCGACCGCCAAGCACTACGCGCTGAACGACGTCGAGGACGACCGGCAGGCGGATGATTCGGTGACAAACGACGCCAACATTCGCGACTACTACACCGCGCAGTTCCGCAGTCTGTTCGAGAACGCCCACGTCTCTGGGTTCATGACCTCCTACAACGCGGTGAACGGGACGCCTGCGTCGGCGGACACCTACACCGCCAACGAACTCGCACAGCGCACGTACGGGCAGAACGGCTACACGACCTCCGATTGCGGCGCGGTCGGCACGACCTATCAGAATCCGCCGTCGGGGCACGACTGGGCTCCGCCCGGATGGGCCACCAACGGCGGCGGCTCCAGCGCCGTGTGGACCAACCGCCGCTCCGGCAAGCAGGTATCGGGAGCCGCCGGCGGTCAGGCGTTTGCCGTCCGAGCCGGTACAGACCTCAACTGCACCGGTGGCGAGTACACGCCCCAGAACATTGAGCAGGACATCAAGGCCGGGATCCTGAGCAAGGGCGTCATTGACAACGCCCTCACGCACGTGCTCACGACACGCATGGAGACCGGCGAGTTCGACCCCCGCAAGGACGTTCCGTGGACGAACATCAAGTCCAACGTCATTCAGAGCAAGGCGCATCAGGCGCTGGCCCGGAAGGTCGCTGACAACTCACTGGTGCTGCTCAAGAACGACGACGTCCCGGGCACAAGCTCGCCGTTGCTGCCGGCGGATCCCTCGAAGCTCAACAACGTGGTGGTCGTCGGCAACCTGGCCAACACGACCACGCTCGGCGATTACTCGGGCGACCCCTCGCTTCAGGTCAGCCCGGTCACCGGCATCACGCAGGCGATCAGGGCCGCCAATCCCAGCGCCAACATCTACTTCGACTCGTGCGGGACGTCCACGACGTCAACCGCGCCCGCTTCCTGCATGTCTCAGACACTCTCCGAGATCCAGAACGCCGATCTCGTGGTGGTGTTCGTGGGGACCGACCTGAACGTCGCCACCGAGGGCCACGATCGCGGGTCTATCGCCATGCCCGGAAACTACGACTCGCTCATCAGCCAGGTGGCGGGGCAGGGAAACACCCGGATGCTGCTCGCGATTCAGTCCAACGGCCCCGTGGCCATCTCGAACGTGCAGAAGGATTTCCCCGCGATTCTGTTCAGCGGCTACAACGGCGAGAGCCAGGGCACCGCGCTGGCGGACGTGATGTTCGGCAAGCAGAACCCAACCGGCCACCTCGACTTCACCTGGTACAAGAACGACTCGCAGCTGCCCCCAATGGAGGATTACGGGCTGACACCCGGGCAAACCGGAGGCCTGGGCCGCACCTACATGTACTTCACGGGCAAGCCCACCTATCCCTTCGGATACGGGCTCAGCTACAGCTCCTTCAAGTATTCGGGTCTCCACGTGAGCCCAACGAGCACGACGCCCAACGGAACCGTCAGGGTCAGCTTCGACATCACCAACACCGGCAACGTCGCGGGTGCGACGGTGGGACAGCTGTACGTGACCCCGCCCAACGACCCGGCGCTCGAAACCCCCCATGAGCAACTGGCCGGTTTTCAGCGGACGAATGTCCTGAGCCCCGGCCAGACGCAGCACATCACGCTGTCGGTGAAACTGTCGAGTCTCTCGCGATGGGACGAACGGCTGCTCAAGCAGGTGGTGATCAACGGGCCGTATGAGTTCAAGGTCGGTGCCGACTCCGCCCATCTCCAAGCTTCGCCCCCTGTCACAGTCGCAGGCACGCTCTCGCCGCATGTTCAGTACGTGACGGTCCAGCCCGACCGGGTGATCTTTCGCCCGGGCCAGACCCTCGAGCTGACAGGCAAGAATCCGTGGATCAAGCCGGACACCGATCCCTCGCTCGAGCAGCGCCACGCCCCGGCGGACAACATCGTCGAGGCCGTCGACAGCAACCAGTCATTCGTCAACCTCGCTCATGCGAGGGTGAGGTACAGCACGACGAACCCGAGCGTGGCAACGGTCAGTCCGTCGGGCAAGCTGAGAGCCGTATCGGTGGGCGTGACCGCGGTAAATGTCACCGTCGATGGGGTCACCGGCTCAACGCCAATCGTGGTCCAGCAGCCGTTGAAGATCACGGGCGGGGACGCTGGGATGCACACGGCGACGACGAGGCCGTCCAACACCACGACGTCGTCGAACGCGCGCTCGGCGGGAGCGCGATCGTCGAGCAAGCATTCGGCGACTGCGAGCCACCCCGCGGCGAAGCGCCCGAAAGTCGCCGTGACCGTCCGGTCGCGGTCCGCCGCACACGGCCGATCCATGGTCACGGCTGGCCCGGCGCGCACAGGGCGCGTCGCGTCCCCGGCATCCAATGATTCGGCGCAGAGGATCGTGGCGCCGGGGTGGACCTTCACGGCCTCTGCCACCCTGCGCGACCCGCGCGGTGCCGCGCCGTTGAAGAACGTGAGGCTGAGGCTGGTCGCGCCGAGAGACTGGCTTGTCGAGCCGACCTCCCCGACCAGGTTCGCGCGCGTGAATCCCGGCCACTCGGCCACGACGAGGTGGCACGTGACGGTGCCGTCCAGCGCCAGAGGAGGCGTCAAGACACTGACCGTCGTGGCGAATTTCCGTAGCGCCAGCGGACCCGCCGATGCCACGGCCCAGACGCAGCTCTCCGTGCCCTATGCGTCGCTTGCCGCGGCCTTCAACAACCCTGGCATCACGGACGACTCCGACACCACCCCGGGCAACGTCGACGGCGGCGGGCAGAGCTACTCCGAACAGACGCTCGCAGCCGACGGACTCACGCCCGGGGCGACATTCACGCACGACGGGCTGACATTCACCTGGCCGAGCGCCTCGCCGGGTTCAAACGACAACGTCGTGGCGTCGGGCCAGACGATCAGCCTGTCCGGCTCGGGATCGACGCTGGGGCTCCTGGGGACGGGCGACTACGGGACCGCGTCGGGTACGGGCACGATCATCTACACGGATGGCACCAAGCAGTCTTTCTCGCTCGCTTTCTCCGACTGGTATTCCAACTCGGCGCAGCCTGGCGGGGACATTCTCGACACCTTCCCATACCACAACGCTCAGACGGGGCGGTCCAGCAACCAGGTCAGCATCTACTACGCGCCGGTGCCACTGAAGGCAGGCAAGTCGGTCAAGTACGTGACGCTGCCCGACGTGAGCCAGGGAGTCCAGACCAACACGATTGCCATGCACATCTTCGCGGTCGCGGTCGGCTGATAGAGGCTCAGTGCGGGACGCGTGATGCCAGCCGGGGATCGGCCAAGAGAATGTGCAGATTTCGCGCGCCGACCCTTTCCACGCCGCCACGTTAGCGGTAACATCGCCGTTGCATTTCGTGGACATAGGGGTTCGATGGGGGATTACGACACGGTCGGTACCAGGCGCCGCCGGGCGGCGGTGCTGACGCGCAGGCGCGCAGTGATGGCGGACGTCGGACGGCTGGCGGGCGTCTCCCACCAGACGGTGTCGCGCGTGGTCAACGGGAGCCCCCATGTGCGCGCGGAAACGCGCCAGCGAGTCCTCGAAGCGATGCTCGCGCTCGGTTACCGCCCGAATTCCGCCGCGCGGGCGCTCGCGACTGGCCGCTCCAACACCCTCGGGGTGGTCAGCTTCGACACGACCCTGTACGGGCCCGCGTCGACATTGCTGGGAATCGAGCGGGCTGCGCACGAAGCGGGCTACTTCATCATCGTGGCCAGTCTCAAGGAGCTCGACCGGCCCTCGGTCACCGAGGCGGTGGAGCGGTTGTGCCGGCACGGCGTGGACGGAATCCTGGCCATCACTCCCCACGAGGAAGCGGCCGCAGCCCTGCTGCACGCCCCCGGGGATGTTCCCCTTGTCGCGGTGGAGGCCGGTCCCGACCACGCGCTCCCGGTGGCGGCGATCGACCAGTCCGCGGGTGCCGCGGCGGCGACCCGTCACCTGCTCGATCTCGGCCACGAGACCGTATGGCACATAGCCGGCCCGCCGGATTTCCTCGAGTCGCGCCAGCGCCTGGACGGGTGGCGCTCGACGCTTCAGGCGGCCGGTGCCGAGGTGCCGCCGCCGCTCGTCGGCGACTGGAGCGCGCGTGCGGGCTACGACCTCGGCCGCCGGCTGGGGGCGGACCCGGCGGTCAGCGCGATCTTTGTCGCCAACGACCAGATGGCGCTTGGTGTCCTGCGTGCGATGCACGAATACGCCCGCCGGATCCCGGACGAACTCAGCGTGGTGGGATTCGACGACATCCCCGAGGCGCCGTATTTCCTGCCTCCGCTGACCACTGTCCGCCAGGACTTCGACCAGATGGGAAGCCATGGAGTCCGGCTGCTGTTGAAGATGATCCAGACGGGCAGGCCGCCGCAGCGGAGCCGGAGGTTGCGGCCCGAGTTGGTCGTGCGCGCCAGCACCGGCGTGATCGCGCCGCCGGTGCTGCGCCCCGGTTCAAGCGCAGCGCGCGCGCACGGATCCGCCCGATAAGAGGCCGCAAGAAATCATTGAATTCCGTGTATTGTGACCGTTAACATCCAGGCTCCAGCGGGTAGCCGGAGAAACTTTTCCAACCATTGCGGTAGATGAGCCACACACGTTTGAGGCCGGGTGGCGGTACGACCGAGGCGATGACCGGCGATGGTTGCGCCGACGTTAGGACGGACTAGACAAGCGAGCTTGGGGCTTTAAGGTTTCGGCTAGCTCCAGCGTCGCAAACGAGAGGAGAACCGATGTCAGAGCACGACATCTTGGGTGACGCGATTGAACGCCTCGAGTGGGACGAGCGCAAGCAGGAAGAGACCCCCGCCAAGAAGTGGCACCAGGTCACGCGGCGGGCCGCGCTGACGGGAGGCGCCGCAGGGATTGCCGCGCTCGCGCTCGAAGCGTGCGGAAGTTCCAACAACGCGAGCGCCAGCAGCAGCAGCGCGTCCTCGATCTTTGGGTTCAACAAGAGCCAGCACTACGTCCTCGTCAACCACGTGACCACCAACATTTTCTTTACGCCGACCCAGAACGGGGCGGCCGACGCATGCAAGCTGCTCGGCTGCTCGTACACCTGGACCGGCTCGTCGACGAGCAACGTCGGTGAGATGGTCAACGCGATCAACAGCGCCATAACGGGTAAGGCAGACGGCATCGCCAGCTCCCTGATCTCGCCGACCGCGTTCAACAAGCCTGTGCAGTCGGCGCTGTCCGCCGGGATCCCGTTCATCGCGTACAACGCCGATGAACCGCAGACCGGGCGGCTCTCGTACATCGGCCAGGATCTCTTCCTCTCCGGCCAGGAGATGGGCAAGCACATCGCCTCGCTCGTACCCTCCGGCGAGATAGCGCTCTTCATCGCCACGCCTGGCGCGGCCAACATCCAGCCCCGGATCAATGGCGCGCTGGACACGCTCAAGAGCCATCCGTCGATCAAACCCAAGGTGGTCGCGACCGGAGCGGCCGTCCCCGCGGAACTGACCGTAATCAATTCGTGGGCAACCGGCCACTCAAGTGCCAAGGGCATGTTCGCGGTTGACGCCGGCTCAACCCAGGGGGTCGCGCAGACGATCCAGAAGCAGGGCCTGAGGCAGAAGGGCTGGAAGGGCGGCGGCTACGACCTCACGCCGATCACGGAGTCGCTGCTCTCCAAGGGGTACATCGATTTCACGATCGACCAGCAGCCCTACCTGCAGGGCTTCCTGCCCATTCTCCAGCTCTACCTTTACAACGCGTCCGACCGCCTGACGGGTATTGCTGAAACTGACACGGGCCTCAAGTTCCTGACCAAGTCGACGATCACTCCGTACGCTTCGACCAAGAGCAGGTACGAAGGCACCGGCACAAGCCCAGGTGTACAGAAGTCCTAGACGGGGCATTACGCTAGGGAGGAGGTTCTAGCGATGGCCGTCGCCCCGGAAAAGGCTCCAGAGCAGGCACCGGCTGAGCGTCCATCGGGCGCGCGCAATGTCGGCGCCGTTGCGTGGGATTGGGGCAAGAAGGGCCTTGCGCTGCGGGAGAGCAGCATCATCGTGGTCATCGTGGCCTCGCTGATCTATTTCGGGGTCAGCGTCCCGGGCTACTTCACGGGCTCGAACTTCAAGAACCTGCTGCCCTACTTCTGCTTCCTGGCGATCATGGCGGCAGGCCAGGTGTTCGTAATGACCCTGGGGGAGATCGACCTCTCGGTTGGAGCGCTCTATCTGATAACGCCGTTTATCTTCTGGAAGCTGACCACGGCGGGGATACCGCTGCTCCCGAGCGTGATCATCGCGCTCGTGATCGCTGCGGCGCTGGGCGGTGTCAATGGTTTTTTCACCGCCTACGTAGGCATCCCGTCGTTCGTCGCCACGCTGGCGATGTTGTTCTTCTTAGACGGCCTCGCGCTCATCCTCTCGCACTCAGAGCAGATCACTACGCCCGGTACGTCGCTCACCGGCGCCCAGAGCACGTTTGCCAGCGTGTTCGGGGGCGGCACCTACTCGGAGCTGATCTGGGCGCTTGTGATCGTGGGCGCCCTGCAGGTCGCCCTCAGTTTCACGCGCTGGGGCATCTACACCGTCGCGACCGGCGGTAACAAGCTGGGCGCGGCCGAGGCGGGGGTCAAGACGCGGCGCATCCTCATGCGCAACTTCATGTTGTGTGCGGCGACGGCCGGTCTGGCCGGGGTTCTCGAGGGCGTGCGCACCTCCAGCATCACCCCCGATCCGTCGGGCTCCAACCAGTTCCTTCTCTACTCCATTGCGGCTGTGATCATCGGCGGCACGCTGATGACCGGCGGGGAGGGCACCGTTGTGGGCGCCCTGCTGGGTGCATTGTTCCTGGGCATTCTCCAGGACGGACTCAACCTTAAGAGCGTCCCGGCGACGTACGTGTATCTGTGGTTGGGGATCGCGGTCATCATCGCCATGGTCCTGTACGTGCTGGTGCGGCGGATACGGATGGGCTCGGGCCATGGCTGACCAGACCGTCGCCGGTCAGCCAATCGTCGAGCCATCGACGGCGCCCGACGACGTGCTCCGGATCGAGCACGTCACCAAGCGCTTTGGCCCGATCACGGCCTTGCGCGACATCAGCCTCCATCTGCGCAAGGGCGAGGTGCTAGGGCTGCTGGGCGACAACGGCGCCGGCAAGTCGACGCTGATCAAGATCCTCTCCGGCGTTCACACACCGGACAAGGGAGAGGTGTTCTTCGACGGGGAGCCGGTGAGCTTCGCGGGGCCGCGCGACGCGCGCAGACACGGGATCGCCACCGTGTTCCAGGACCTGGCCACGGTGCCGCTGATGTCGGTGTGGCGCAACTTCTTCTTGGGCAACGAGCCGACCAAGGGCTGGGGCCCGCTCCAGCGCATGGACATCAAGT
>DASRHQ010000070.1:0-64220 GCA_035650455.1 Solirubrobacteraceae bacterium | reverse complement strand
GGCAGTGGCGGAGAGGGCGCACTCACAGGCGGCGGCGGCGCGGACGCTTCACCCGCACCACCCTTCGCCGCGGCAGCCGGCCCGTCTGCGCCATCTCCCTGGCCCTGCGACAGCATCCGCGCGAGGTTGTCGGCGAACTCGGAGACCAGCGCTTGCGAGACATCGGTGATCACGCCTCGACCCATCGCTGCCGCGCGACCGCTCAGCTTGAGCTCGGTGGTCATGGTCGCGCGGGTCCCGGCCCCCTCCTCGCCCACCTTCATCTGCACGGTTGCGTTGGCGGATCCTTGCCCGCGAGTCTCGCGTGCCTGCACCCGCATCGCCGCAGTCCGGGCTGCGTCGTCGCGATCTGTGATCTCGGCCTGCCCCCTGTACGTCATCGACATCGGCCCGAGTTTGACTCGCACCTGGACCTTGAACGCGTCCTCGCCGGTCCGCTCGGTGACCTCCGCCCCGGGCATGCAGGGCGCAACGCGCTCGAAGTCCATCATCGCGTCCCAGACATCTCCCGCAGAGACCGGGACGGTGAAGGTGTTCTCAAAGTTCACCGCGAGTCACCCGGAAGGAGCGGCCCGACCGCGAGCAGAGTGATCACGCGGCGACCTCGTGGATTCGGCCGCGTGCCTGCGACAGCCGTCCGCCCTCGTGGCCGTGACGCGTGGCGATCACCTCCGACAAAACCGACAGCGCGGTCTCCCCGGCGGTCACGCCGCCGAGATCGAGACCGAGCGGCGCCGACAGCCGCGCAAGCTCCTCCTCGGTCAAACCGGCGGCCAGAAGCCGTTCCCGCCTAGCCGTCTGAGCGCGACGGGATCCCATCGCACCAACGAACCGCGCCGGAGAGCGCAGCGCGATTTTCAACGCCGCGTCATCGAGCTTTGGGTCGTGCGTGAGAACGGCGATCGAGGTTGCCGGATCGATGCCGCCCAGAGCCGCGAACGCCTCCTCCGGCCAGGCGGCGATCACCTGCTCGGCGTCGGGGAACCGGTCGGGCCGCGCAAACCGCGCCCGGGGGTCGACGACATAGGGACGCAACCCCGACGTGCGCGCGAGCGCGCACAGAGGGACCGCGATGTCCACCGCGCCGAACACGATCAGCCTCGGTGCCGGGGCAGTGACGTCGAAGAAAAGAGCACCGCGCCGCTGACACTCCTCGCTCCACAGCAGCTCCGTCGCGATCCGCGCCGCCTCGTCGTCGAGCTCGGGGGATCCGAGCGTTCCCGACCGCGCGCCGTCGGCCTCGACCAACAGCTTCGCGCCGGGACGGGAGCCTTCGAGCAAGGTGACCTCGGTGGCGCGCCCGCCCGCCGCCGCTATTTCTCCGAAGCGGCCCGGCTCATACGCCTGGACCCACACGTCGATCTCGCCTCCGCACGGCAGGCCCACCTCCCAGGCCTCGGCGTCCGCGATCCCGAAGCTCTGAAGCGCCGGCGGGGCGCCGTCGATCACCTGGTGGGCGATTTCGACAACCGCGCCCTCAACGCACCCGCCTGAGACGCCGCCCGCGATCTCACCACTCTCATTGACAGCCAGCTTGGCGCCGGGCGGTCGCGGCGCCGACCGCCTGGCGGCAACCACAGTCGCCAGCGCGATCCGCTCCCCGCGGTCCGACCACTGCGTCAGCTCGCCCAAAACCTCTTTCACGTCTCCTCCAGCATGCCGGCCAACTCTTCCAGGGAGCCTAGAGAGTTGCCGGGCAAAAGCCGATCGGTATGCGGGATCGCAGCGAGCATCCCACGTGTGAGCGGCTCGTACGAGGGCTGAGCGGCGAGTGGATTCAGCCACACGAGTCGGTGCGCGGTGCGGCGCAACCGCGCCATCTCGGCCCCCAGCAGCTCGGGATCTCCGCGATCCCACCCGTCGGACAGAATCACCACCAGCGAGCCACGGCCCAGCCGGCGCCCGTGGGCGCGGTTGAGTTCCGCCAGGGCGGCGCCGATCCGAGTCCCGCCTGCGATGTCGAGTACCGCGGCGCTGGCGCGGTCCAGCGCACGGTCGGGATCGCGGCCGGCCAGCTCGGGGGTGATCCGCGTAAGCCTCGTGCCGAAGGCGAACGCTTCGACGCGCCTACGCGCCACAACGCAGGCGTGAAGGTACTGGAGCAGCATGCGTGCGTAGGGCTCCATCGATCCCGAAACGTCGCAGACCAGAACCAGCTGTCGCGGCCGCAGGGACGGCGCTCGCCAGGTGCGCTCAAGCGGCTCACCACCGGTGCGCAACGACGCACGAAGGATGCGCCGCAGGTCAGGCGCGTGGCTGCGCCGGCGCGCCACTCGGGTGCGGCGCGACACCCGCATGGGGCCGCGGCGAGCCAGCCGCGCGATCAACTCGCGGGCGAGCGCCACCTCGTTCTCGCTGTAGTGCGCGAAGTCTTTTTGCCGGAGAAGCTCCACCTCGCTCCAGGCTGCCGGCACGACCTCCCCCTCCCGCGGAACGTCCGTTTGACCTGACCCCGGGACCGCCACGCGGGGAAGCGCAGCGCGCTCGATCCCGCCGAGCTCCTGCATCGGGTCCTCCGACGGGACCAGGCCATCCCCAAAGACGGCGCTGAAGGCCACTTCGAAGCGCTCGATATCGCTCCGCGTCGAACACAGGACGGCCCGCAGCGCAAGGCGAGCGTCCTCGCGCGAGGCGCAGTCGACCGCCGCAAGCGCGCGTACCGACGCCAGCAGCTCTCCCACTCCGGCCCGACCCCCAAGATCGCGAAACGCCCTGACCAGCTCGCCGAGCGCGCAGACGACCGCCTCGCCGGCGGGCGTAGCGGTCTCAGACACCCTCCAGCACCCCTCGCTCGCGTACCCGGACCAGGTCCTCGTGGACCTTGAGAACGGCGCCAAGCGTTTCATCGAGCGGTGCCGAGGAGTCCAGGGCGAGCAGCGCACGCGCCCACACGATCGTCTCGCCCACCCCCGGCATCTTGTACAGGTCGCGCTGATCGCGCAACCTGCCGACGGCCTCGACAACGCGCGCGGCGATCTGCTCGGGAACGCCCGGCACCCGAACGCGGACGATCTCGCGCTCGCGCTCGGCGCTGGGGTATTCGATCCAGTGGTACAGACAGCGCCGCTTGAGCGCATCATGCAGCTCGCGCGTGCGGTTGGAGGTCAAAAACACCAGCGGAGGGCGGGCTGCGGCGATCGTGCCAAGCTCGGGAATGGTCACCTGAAAGTCCGAGAGCAGTTCCAGCAGGAACGCCTCGAACTCGTCGTCGGCGCGGTCGATCTCGTCTATCAGCACGACCACCGGTGCGTCCGGCCCGGCCTCGAGCGCCTCGAGCAACGGCCTGCGCAGCAGAAACCGACGCGAAAACAGCTCTCCCTCGTCGAGACCGCCTTCAGCCGCGCGCAGCGCCAGCAGCTGGCGCGAGTAGTCCCAGTCATAGAGAGCGTGGTGAACGTCGATGCCCTCGTGGCACTGCAAGCGGATCAAGCGAGCTTCGGTCGCCGCCGCCAACGCGCGCGCGACCTCCGTCTTGCCGACCCCCGCCTCCCCCTCGAGCAACAGCGGTTGCCCGAGCGCCTCAGCTAGGTAGACCGCGAGCGCCAGTGGCCGGTCGGCCAGGTAACCCTGAGAGGCCAGCGCGGCCCGCGCGGCATCCGCAGACGCGATGGCCTGTGGACTCACGCCGCGCTCTGGACCCGGTATGGCTGCTGAAGTCTCACGCGAGCCTCGCCGCCTCCTCCAACGCGCGCCGGCACAGCACCCGGGCGAGATGGCGCTTGTAGTCGGCTGACGCGTTCAGATCGGCCGGCGGCTCGGTCCCGTCGGCCGCCTGCTCGGCGGCACGCACGATCGACTCCCTGCTCAGCGACTGGCCTCGCAATGCCTCCTCGACCGCGCGAGCGCGAAGAGGCACCACGCCCATGTGCGTGAGGCCGACGCGAACGTCCGTGCATGTGCCGTCGGTCTGCTTGACGACCGCGGACACCGCCACCATCGCCCAATCCTCGCTCCGGCGGTTGAACTTCTGATAACCGAAGCCGTAGCCGTCGAGCGCCGGGAAGCGCACTTCGGTCAAAACCTCAGCGGGCCCCAGCGCTGTCTCCAGGTAGCCGTCAAAGAGGTCGGCGCCCTGCACTATGCGCTGCCCCGCCGGACCCTGAACGCTGACGCTTCCCTCCGTCGCGAGCAGTATTGCCGGCAGATCAGAGGCGGGGTCGCCGTGAGCCAGTGAGCCGCCCACCGTGCCGCGGTTGCGCACCTGAGGGTCGGCGATAGTGCCCGCGGCGCAGGAGACGATGCCGAGCTCGGGCTTCAGTTCGAGCTCGCGGTGCGGAGTCATCGCCCCCACACGCCACTGGCCGTCCTCGCGCCGGATGCCGCGCAATCCGGGGACTCTGCGCAGGTCGACGAGCAGCGAGGGGGCCGCTAGACGCAACTTCATGAGCGGCAGCAGCGAGTGGCCCCCGGCGAGCAGCTTGGCCTCTTCGCCACCGTCCGACAGCACCCGGACCGCTTCATCGAGCGTGTCGGGGGCGACATAGTCGAACTGCGTCGGAATCACGCGGCCACACCCCCCTTCGCTTCCTCGATCGCTTGCCACACGCGTACGGGCGTGAGCGGCATGTCCAGCGATTTGACCCCGAACGGATCGAGCGCGTCGATGACCGCGGCGGTGATGGCCGGCGTCGCCCCGATCGTCCCCGCCTCGCCGACACCCTTGACCCCGAGCGAGTTCACGGGCGAGGGGGTCTCGGTCCGGTCGGTCTCGAAGCTCGGCAGCTCCGCCGCCGTTGGCAAGGCGTAGTCGACGAACGTCCCGGTCACGAGCTGGCCCGCCTCGTCGTAATGGATCTGCTCATAGAGCGCCTGCCCGATTGCGTGCGCCACACCGCCATGGATCTGTCCGTCGATCAGCGTTGGGTTGATCGCGGGTCCGCAGTCGTCGACCGCCACGTAGCGCACCACCCGGACCTTGCCGGTCTCGGCGTCGACATCGACCACGCAGGCGTGGGCGCCGAACGGATACACGAAGTTCTCAGGGTCGAAGGTCGCCGTCGCCTCGAGTCCCGGCTCGATGTCGGTCGGCAGCTCCTGCGGCGGAATGTGAGCGGCGCCCGCGATCTCGGCCATGGTCTTGAACTTGTCCGGCGAGCCGCGCACGCGGAACTTCCCATCGGACAGCTCGATGTCCTGCGGGTCGGCCTCGAGCAGGGCGGCGCAGATCTGCTTGGCCTTGTCCTGAACCCTTGCAGCCGCCCGCGCGACGGCTTCTCCACCGACCGCGAGGGTTCGTGAACCGTACGTGCCCCAACCCCACGGTCCCTGATCGGTGTCGCCATGGATGACCTCGATTCGGTCGGGGTCGATGCCCAGGCGATCGGCAGCGATCTGGGCGAAGGTGGTGTCATGGCCCTGACCGTGAGGTGAAGCGCCGCTGAAGACCGTGGCCGAACCAGACGGATGCACTCTGACCATCGCCGACTCCCAGTAGGCCGCCTGGAGCCCCACGCCCTGCGGGCCCACGGCACGCGACGGCGCCAGCCCACACACCTCGACGTAGGTCGAGAAGCCCACTCCGCGGTAGATGCCGCGCTCGCGGAGCTCGCGCTGCTCGCGCCTGAATTCGTCCAGGTCGAAGCGCTCTAGCAGCCGGTCCAGCGTTCCATGGTAGTTGCCGGAGTCGTAAACGATCCCGAGCGCGGTCGTGTAGGGAAACTCCTCGGCGGGGATGAAGTTCTTGCGCCGCAACTCGAGCGGGTCCATGCCGAGCTCCGCCGCGAGCTTGTCCATCGTCAACTCGATCCAATACGTCCCCTCGGGCCGGCCGGCCCCCCTGATCGCGTCGGTGCACATCTTGTTCGTGAATACGCCCTCGAACGTCAGGTCGATCGCGGGGAACTTGTAACAGCCTCCCATGACCGGGAAGCCCAGCTCGGGAATGAACGGCGTCAGCAGCAGCTGATAGGCGCCGAGGTCGGCGATGATCCTGACTCGGAGGCCGGTGACTGTGCCATCGCGCTTGGCAGCCAGCGTGACGTAGTTGACCTGGTCGCGCCCGTGGTGGGCATTTGTCATGTTCTCCGAGCGGGTCTCGATCCACTTGACCGGCCGGTTCAGGCGCCTCGCGAGCGCCACTACGAGCGCCTCCTCGGGGTACACCTGGAGCTTCGAGCCGAAACCGCCACCGACATCGGGAGCGATCACCCGCAGCTTGTCCTCGGGAATTCCGAGGATCCCGGAGAGGACGAAGCGGGCGATGTGGGGAACCTGCGTGGAGGAGTACAGCGTGACGCTGTCGCCGTGTGGATCGGCCAGCGCCCCTCGCATTTCGATCGCGGCGCCGGCGGTGCGGTGGTTGACGAACCGCTGCTCGACGGCTACTTCTGCATCGGCCAGCGCGGCATCGACGTCGCCCCCTGAGATCTTCCATTCGTGCGTCCTATTGGTGCCGAACTGCTCCCAGACGAGCGGAGAGTCTTCTTGGAGTGCACGCTCGGGGTCGGTGACAACCGGCCTGAGCTCGTACTCCACCACCACCTGCTCGGCGGCGTCGACCACGGAGTAGCGATCGCGCCCTACCACCACGGCCACCGGGTCGCCGACGTGCTTGACTTCGCCGCGCTTGAGCGGCCAGTTGTCAGGGGTCCTCATCTCGACGCCGGGTGGGGCCCACACCATCGCCATTCCGCTCTTGAAGTCCGGCGCAAGGTCCTCGCCGGTGAACACGGCCACCACATCGGGATGCGCCGCGGCGGCCGAGGCGTCGATCGAGGTGATGGCTGCGTGGGCCTCCGGTGAGCGAACGATCGTCGCGTACAGCATTCCGGGGACCGAGATGTCGTCGATGTACCGGCCGGTCCCGGTGATCATGCGCGGGTCCTCTTTGCGCCGCATCGCGCGACCGACGTGGCCGCCGTTCCCGTGCGCTCCGTTGCCGGCGCTCATGTCGTCACCTTCTGCGCTTCGGTCCCCTCTTCGATGGTTGCTCCCTTCGACTTGGCGGCGTCGAGCACCGCCCGTACGATGTTGTGGTAGCCGGTGCAGCGGCAGAGGTTTCCCTCGAGCGTGTGACGGACCTCTTCTTCTGAGGGGTTGGGGTTCTCCTGCAGCAGGGCGGCGGCCGCCATGATCATGCCCGGTGTGCAGTAGCCGCACTGGAGCGCGTGGTCGTTCCAGAATGCCTCCTGCAACGGGTGCAGGTCGCCGTCGCGGGCCAATCCCTCGATCGTGGTCACCTCCGCACGATCGGCCTGGACGGCGAGGACGGTGCACGATTTGACCGCGCGGCCGTCCAGGTGAACGGTGCACGCGCCGCAGTTGGAGGTATCACAACCCACATGGGTGCCCGTCAGGCCCAGGTGATCGCGCAGCGCGTGAACCAGCAGCAGGCGGGGCTCCACCGCAAACTCATGATCGACGCCGTTCACGCTGAAGCGCACAGAGACAGTGGTGCTCATCTCTCCTCCTGATGTTCCTGGACCGTGGCTCACCGTACTCCTTCGGCGGTCTGGATGTCGACAGTCGCGGCGCGTACTCTGACGTCCGTGCCCGCACCCCCTCACCGCGACCTGATGAGGGCCGCGATCGAGCGCGATGCCGAAGCTCAGGGGGCCCTCTTGGCGGGCGACCGCGACGGCGCGCTCGCCGCGTTCCACTCGGCCGCAGATCTGTACCGCGCCTCCTGGGAGACATCGCCGCCGCGCAGCTATGGGCGCCTCGTCGGCATGCTCAAGTCCTCGATTCTCGCCGGCGACGCGACTGACGCGGCCGCGTTTGCCCGCGATGCTCTCGACGACGAGGAGGCGGTCGCCGGCTCGCCGACTGCCTCGTATGCGCGCGCGCTCTCCGCGCTGGTAGCGGGCGACGACCCCGACGCGCGCAGGTGGAGCCAGGAGATGGCCCGGGGTGGGGACGCCTTCGAGCGCACCGCCCGGGCGCTGACCGCGCTGGCTCTCCGCGACGGACGTGCGTACACCGCCGCGATCGGCGACGTGGTCCGCGACTTCGAGCAGCGAGAAAGTCACCTCACCGGTGTCAAGATCGCCGACACGGCTGTGATGCTCGAGCGACTCGCGGCCGTTCGGGGCATGGCATCTGGGATCGAAAGCCCGCTCATGCCCCCAATCTAACCCGGCCGGCGCATGCGCCGGCCGGCGGCCGGGCACATGTGCGCGGCCGGGCCGCCGCACATGTGCGGCGGCCGTCCACAGGTGATCTATGCGCTCGGCTGCGCGGCCTCGGCGGGCGCCTGCTCGGTCACGGTCTGTTCGGCCGCCGCAGGGGGCGTCGGCGCGGGGGGCTGCGCCTGGCTCTCTGCGTACAGGTGAGCGCCGGCCGCTCCGGCAGCGCCGGCAGCGAGCGCCGCGAGCGCCCACCCCGGGCCGTGCATGTCCATCCCCAGCGCCGAGTCGAGCGACGGCTGGCCAGGCCCGACCTCGGCAAGCGCTAGCGCCGCGCCGATCAACACGAGGTTGAACTCGTATCCGCCGTCGGTAACGAAGAACCCATTCTTTTTGTGCACGCGATGGATCGCGGTCAGCATCACGCCGGTAATGCCCGAGGCCGCCAGCGGCGTCGCCAAACCAAGCAGTTCCAGCGCTCCACTCCCGAACTCGGCGACCGCGGCAGCGGTCGCATGGACCCGACCGGGGCGCATTCCCATGCTCTCGAAGGCCTGCGACGTGGCCTGAAGGCCGTGGCCTCCGAACCAGCCGAACAGCTTTTGGGCACCGTGACCCACGAAGACTCCCCCGATGCCGGCCCGCAGTATGAGACGTCCAAGCTTCATCGCGTTCCCCTTTCCATGGATTGTTTGACGGGTCAACTATACAGAGGGCTCCATCGGGCCCTCGCTCGCGACCGAAGCTACCCGTCGGACTGTGAGCGCTACCGTCGTCGCGCCCGGAACTGGCGGTTCTTGAGGCGGTTGCCGCAAACGGCCATCTCGCACCAGCTGCCCTGCTGGTTGCGCGAGCGGTCGTAGAAGGCCCACGCGCACTCGGGGTTGGCGCACGTCTTCAACCGCTTCCACGTGCCGTCCCGCTGGGCCGCGTGAACGATGAGCAAAAGCTCGAAGAGCGCGTCACCCACGTCCTCACGGCGGGGATTCTCAAGCGCCAAGACGCCCCGTTCGGTGACGCTGAGACGTGCCCGATGGGCGTTTGCCAACGCGCGCAGGGAACGCAGCTCACCTGGGTCAACGTCCCCATCCGCTGCGAGCACGGAGCGGATGCTCTCCCGAACTTCGCGAGCGAACGTCAGATCGGCGGGGGCGATTTCAGCGCGCCGGTTCAGCAGCCCGGCGGAGATCAGCCACGACCGGGCCTCTTCGGCGTCCGTCAGGACATCGGTTCCGGTCTCGAGATCGAGCGTGTTCACGAACCCCTGCACGAGCAGTAGCGGCATCGGCGCCGGCTTCTCCTCCTCGTGAGACCAGCCCGGAAGTGAGTCCATCTGCTTATCCATGCCATGACCAGTGTAGAGGCTTGACAGGTCACCGTGACCGGCGTATCATCTTTGGAGGTCATGGCAATCGAAAACGACAACCGCCGAAATGACTCGTGGTGGCGACGCGAATATGGCGACGACGTGATCGTCGCCGGATGTGCTCGGCTAGCCGACCGTTTGAAGGCTCGCCTGCGCTCGCATGAGCTCGACCGGGCACTTGCGTCCGGCGCCCCGGCTGAGTCGACGCCTGCGCTGGCATTGCGCGCGCGCCGGCTGACGGCTCTATCGGACCGTCGCGCGAAAGCTGCGACGTATAGGCGCGTGCTGCGTGAGGCCAGCGAGGAGGTGTCCAGGTCGTGCGCGCGGATCACACCCCGCCGAGAGCGGGTGGTGGCCGCAAGTCCAGCGCTCAGCCGTCTCGCTGATGCGCTGGCGCAGCCCGGCCCCGTGGCCGCGCGCGGTGCAGCGCAAGCGTCTCTGCTGTTGACCGACGGCACGGGTCCCCTCTACAACTCGGCCAACCAGGCGAGCCTCGAGCGCCACGCCCTGCGCGCTCTGGCCGACCTGGCGCTGGCCTAAGGGCTCGCGCCGCGCCCAGCTTCCGGGCGGGCCAGCAGGATCGCACCGGCCGTGACGGCGGCGAACGCGATGATGCGCAGGACCCCCCAGACGCCGGCCGGTATCGGTTCACGCAAGACGATCGTGCCTGCGGCGATCGGCACCGCGTTGGTGATCAGCGTGGCGAGTCCGGCGACCGTCAGCGCCCCGCCGCGCTGGTAGCCCAGCTGTAGCAGCGAGGTCCCGAGCGTGTAGCCGGCAATCAGCGTGACGATGAAAGCGGTGCGCGCTCCGCCCTGGGTCGCCAGTTTGGTCGAGAAATCGCCGATCGAAAAGAACAGGCCACCCGCAACGCCTTCGGAAACCGCGATCGCGCCGGTCTGCCGACCGATCAGAAGCGCTACGCCCGCCAGCGCCGCCGTACCCCCCAGCCACAGCATGACGGCGACGGTCGAGCCGTGGCCACCCTGGCCGCTGCTCTTGGCGAGGGTGACGCCAAGCGCGACGAGGCCCCCAACCGAGAGGGCGACGCCGATCAGCTGGCGCGGCTTTAGCCGCCGTCCGCTGACCCGCTCCCCGACGTAGGCAAGGACGCCGATCCCGCCGGCCGCGATGCTCTGAACCAGGGCCAGAGAGGCCAGCGCCAGTGCGGCGGCGTACAGCAAAAAACCGCTCGTCTCCATGGCGAAGCCCACGAGCCATCCCCGGCTGGTGAGCAGCAGGTGAAGGGAATGCAGAGGGCGCCGCGCCGAGAGGACCGGCAGCGACGCGGCAGCGTCGTGCTCGCGCTGGTATGCCAGGTTGGTCAGCGTCGTGGAAGCGGCCGCGAGGCCGATCGCGGTGGCCGTTTCTGCATTCATTGAACGATCATCTTCCCCGGTCGTCGCGTCGGCCGGTCGTAATGTGTATTGCTATTGACCGGCTGACCCCGCCCTCCGAGCCAATCGCCCCCGCTATTGCGGTGATATCATTTTGATGTGACAAGCGTCTCCGGCCCAACAGCTACCGCCGGCGGTGTAAAGAGCGGTTCGGCGCTGACGGCCGACCGGCTCAGCAAGCGGTTTGGCAACCGAACCGCATTCGAGGACGTCTCGTTCGAACTCGGCTACGGAGAAGTGTTCGGCTTCCTGGGCCCAAACGGGGCCGGCAAGACGACGACCGTACGCACTCTGGGGACCCTCATAGCGCCCACCTCGGGCTCGGCGACCGTCGCGGGCATCCCGTTGACGCCGGAGAACGGGGTCGAGATTCGCCGCCGAATCTCGGTCATGCCGGAGGTGCCGGGGCTCTACATGCGCCTGAGCGTGCTCGAGAACCTCCAGTGCTTCGCCGATCTCTACGGCGTGCCCGACGCGCGCAATCGCATCGAGCGCTCGCTGCGGTCCGTCAACCTCATAGAGCGCGCCGACGAGGACTGCGGGAAGTTGTCTAAGGGGCTTCGGCAGCGGGTGGCCCTGGCACGAGCTCTGCTGTCTGACCCCGAGGTGCTGTTTCTGGATGAGCCGACCTCCGGACTGGATCCGATGGCCACGCGCGACGTCCACGAGCTGATCTCGGAGCTGGGCTCAAGCGGGGTGACCATCTTCCTCACGACGCACCGACTGGAGGAAGCGGAGCGTCTGTGCGACCGCGTGGCGATCCTCAACACCACACTCCGCACGGTCGGGCGGCCCGAGGATCTGCGCGACCGGCTCTTTTCAAAGGCACTCACGGTCAGGACACGCGCTCCGCTTGCGGATCCGGGACGGGTCTTCGAAGGGCTACCTGCGGTGGAGGGCTGGAGTCGCAACGGCACCCAGGCCTACGTGGTTGCGGTCTCGGACGCGGAGACCGCCGCGCCGGCGGTCACCCGCGCCCTGGTGCAGGCGGACGCCGACGTGCTGTCAATCGCCGAGTCGCGACACTCGCTGGAGGACATCTACCTGGAGCTGATCGACGAGGACGTCGAGGCCGGCAGGAGGGAGCAATGAGCCGCAGACGCATCCGCGCGATTTTCATCAAGGAGCAGCGCGAATATCGGCGTAACCGCTCGGTCATTTTCGGCATGGCAGTGATCCCGTTGGCCTTCCTCGTGCAGCCGCTGGTGAGCATCTTTGTGCTGCCCTCGTCGGCATCGGCGCAGCTCGCTCACCGGCACGAACTGCTCTATATGCTGGCGATCCCTGCCCTCGTCCCTGGGCTGTTGGCCGCTTACTCGGTGGTGGGCGAGCGCCAACAGGCCACCCTCGAGCCGTTGCTCACGACGCCGATCCGCCGCGAGGAGCTCCTGCTTGGAAAGGCGCTGGCGGTCCTCCTTCCTTCCCTGGCGGTCTCGTACGCCGTCTACGGATTGTTCCTGGCCTGCACCGCACTGTTCGCCAGCCCGGGGGTCGCCCCCGCGCTGATCCGCGTGCCGGATATCGTCGCCCAGGTCATCTTCACGCCGCTCCTCGCGACCTGGTCGATCTGGCTTGGAATCGGGATCTCGACCAGGGCAAGCGATGTCCGCGTGGCCCAGCAGCTGAGCTTGCTGGCGAGTCTTCCCTCCGTGGCGCTGACGTCGCTGATCGCGTTCAACGTGATCTCCCCAAGCCTTCGCCTCGCCATCGTGTTCGGTGCCGTGCTGCTGATCCTCGGCCGACTGGGTTGGCGGGTCACCTCAGCCCTGTTCGACCGCGAAAGGCTCATCGTCGGCACCAAATGAGGAGTTCGCGCATGGCGACGCGCGGCTGCCCGGATAGGCGATCAAGTACGCTCGGCTGCGATGGCGGAAGACTGGCGTCTCAGGGTGCAGTTCGAGGACGAAGCGCAGGCGCGGGCGCTCGCGAAACGCCTCCAGGCACAGGATCTCGAGCACGACCTCGAGACGTCCTTTCATGAGCGAATCGTCGTGTCGCGCGACGGGCCGATCGTGTTCTGTTATGCCAACGACCGCTCACAGGCACAGGCGGTCAAGCGGGCGATTGAAAGCTCCAATGACGGTGGATGGAGCATGGAGGTCGTGCTCGAGCACTGGCATCCGATCGCCGAACAATGGGAACCACCCGATGCCGAATTGCCTGATTCTCCGGCGCAACGCAGCCGGGAACACGACGAGCTGATCCAGAGCGAGCGCGAGGAGTCGCGCGACCAAGGCTTCCCCATGTTCGAAGTAAGAGTCAAATGCGCTTCGCATCGAGATGCCGAGCAACTGGTGCAGAGGCTCCGCACGGAAGGAGTCCCAACGGCACACCGCTGGCACTTCGTGGTTGCCGGGGCAAGCGACGAAGACAGCGCCAAATCTCTGGCCGCGCGGATCAGCGACCAGTCGCCCGCCGGCACCAGCGTGACGGTGGAAGGAAGTGTGCAGGAGATCGCGCAGGACTCGCCCTACGTCACTCCGTATAACAATCCGTTCGCGGTATTCGGCGGGCTCGGGGGCTAGGTAAGGTGGATCCGATGGCCAGGAGCGCAGAGTTGGCCCCGCCGCGAGCCACTCCGTTTGCCGCGGCCGTTCCAGCGCCCGCCACGGGCGCTCGCGGCAGCGGCCGCAACCGCAGGCGCGCGGCGGTCGCCGCGATCATCGCGGTCGCCGCGTTGACCGCGGGCGGATGCGGAACGGCCACAAACCCAACCTCGAACTTCAACATCCCCAACATCACAAGTCAGGACCTTCTGCATCAGTTGGAGCAGCCCACAAGCCGTGGGCCCGGTGGCTACGAGATGATTTCCGGACCGCAGCGCCTCAGCCTGCGCGGCATCCAATACACGATTCAGGGCCGCGAGGCTCTTCAGTCCTGGCTCAACACCCCGACCTCCAAGCGGTCCACGTACCAGCAGGCCGGTCGAAATCTCGCGATCGCGTTCCCTCAGAACAAGTCCGAGATCGAGGGCAAGCTTCAATAGAGGCGGGGCTGTCCTTCGCGCGCGCCGCGCGAAGCGCTAGGGGCCGGGCCTACGACAATGGTGGGCGCGACAGCCGAGAGCTTTGCGTATCGCAACTGCCGTGTTGATCAGCTTCTTTGCTTTCGCCGCGTGGATCTTCTTGCCGCGGTCGGCGCGGACTTCATCCATGAACGCGCCCAAGTGGCCGCGGGCCTTTCCGATGTGAATGGAGTCGAGGCTTCGCTGCGCGGCGTGGAGCTTCGCAATCAGGCTGCGCTCTATCCGGTGCGAGCGCCCGAGCTTCTTGACGTCCGCGATTAGCGCAGCGATCGTCGGCGTTGGGGGCGGCCCACCGACGCTGGACAGGTTGTCGGTTGCCAAGCCACCGGCGGGAAGGAAGACATTGATGAACCTCGGATTGGCGCCGCTGCCGTCGAGCTTGGCCCTCCCAATGGTGCTCGCGCCGTGCGGAACCGAATTGCTCCAGTAGATGTAGCCGTCGGTGCTGTCGACCGCCACCCCTGCGGGACTGGAGACATCCGGGATGAACTCCTCGTTCTTGTTGGTGCCATTGAGCTGGGCCCGCGCAATCGTGCCCCCCAGAAGATTGGTCGTCCAGTAGATGTAGCCGTCAGTGCTGTCAACCGCGATCCCTTGGGGGTAATGAAGGCTGCTCTCAAACGTGTTGTTCACACCCGAGCCGTCGAGCTTGGCCCGGCCGATCAGGCCCGAGGCGTTGGTCGGCGAACCCGGCGTCGTCCAGTACACGTACTTGTTGGCACTGTCGACCGCCACTCCGCTGGCGGGAAGAAGCGTGGTGATGAGGCTGCGATTGATGCCGGTGCCGTCGAGGTTGGCCCTGCCGATGGTGCTCGCGCCATGCGGAACCGAATTGCTCCAGTAGATGTAGCCGTCGGTGCTATCGACCGCCACGCCTGCGGGATTGGAGATGCCCGTGATGAACTCCTCGTTGACGTCGGTGCCGTCGAGTTTGGCCCGCGCAATCGTGCCGCCCAGGAGGTTGGTCGTCCAGTACATGTAGCCGTCGGCGGGATCCACCGCGACCGCCTGGGGGTAATTGACGCTGCTCTCAAAGGTGTCGTTCGCATTCGTGCCGTCGAGGTTGGCCCGGCCGAGCAAGCCCGACGCGTTGTTCGACAACCCCGGCGACGTCCAATACACGAAAGCATTGGCACGGCCTGCGAACGTAACGGCACTGAGCGCTAGCGCGGCGACGGCCACAGCCGCCAATCGCAGCAGTCGGGTCGGGCGGCGATTGGAAGAGTCGAAAGCGCTAATTCTCATCGGACGCCTCGGACCATTGCGTGCCGCCATCGTCTCCTCCGCCGGGGTCACTTGTCAAGGCCCGTTGGGCGGCACGTTGCTGCAAGAGGTGCCTGTCCAGCTTGCCGACCGAGGTGGTCGGCAGCGTCTGCTCAATCCAGACCCACTCGGGAGCCTTGTAGGCGGCTATTCGCTCGCGCACGAACTCGTCGAGTTCCTGCGCTGTGAAGCGGGCGCCGGCCCGGGGCGCCACCCACGCGGCGATCCGTTGTCCGAGCCGGTCGTCTGGAACACCGACGACCACGGCGGCGCTCACCGCCGGATGCTCGTGCAGAACGGCCTCTACCTCTCCCGGCGCCACGTTTGATCCACCACGGATGATCAGATCCTTGGAGCGGCCGACGAACCAGTACCAGCCGTCGGCGTCGCGCCGCGCGAGGTCACCCGTACGCAGCCAGCCATCCCGCAGGGCCTCCGCCGTGTGCTCCGGATCTCCCCAGTAGCCGCCCATGACCCCGCGGCTGCGAACGAGTATTTCGCCCGATTCTCCGGGCGGCGGCTCCTCTCCGGAGACGCCCTCGAGGCGCAGCTCGGTCCCGGGGGGTGGACGTCCGATCGAACCGAGGCGCTTGGCAGCAAAGGGCGGGTTCATCGAATAGTTGAAACATTCAGTCATTCCGCACACCTCGGTGGCCTCAAGTCCGGCCGGTTCGCGGAACCGGTCGTGCAGGTCGATCGTGAGCGCGTCTCCGCCCACGATCGCGCACCGCAGCGAGCTGAGATCTCGGCTATCCGCCTCGGCCGCATCGAGAAGCGTCGCAAGTTGAGCTGGCAGCAACTGGATCCGTGTCACCCGCGAGCGTTCGATCTCCAGTGCAGCCGCCCCGGGGTCATACCGCGAGTGAAGGAGGCAGCAACCCCCGGTATGCAACGTCGCCAACAGCTGACCGAACAGGCCAGCCACATGGCACACGGCGAGCGTGATCAGATTTACATCGCCTGGTCCGAGGTCTTGGACCCGCGCCTGGGTGCTCACCGTGTGATTCATGCTTGCGTGTGTGTGCGTCACGCCCTTTGGTCTCGAGGTGCTCCCGGAGGTAAACAGGATGATCGCCGCTGCATCGCCGTCCGCGGCTCGAGTTTGCACGGGCTGCGCGTCAAGTGCCGCGTGCCAGCTCCGATCGCCGTCGCCGACGATCAACATCCGCTGTGGTGAGGTGTGGGTGTCCACCTCGCCGAGGAGGTCGCGGTGGACGATCACAGTTCCGGCCCCCGAGCGCTCCAGCGCGTACGCGACTTCGGGCGCGCGGTAGCGGGTGTTGAGAGGAACTGCGATCACCCCTGCCGCAAAGCAGGCTAGATAAGCGATCACCAGCTCCGGACAGTTGGGCATGAACAACGCGACCCGATCGCCGGGCGCGATACCCGCTGCAAGCAGGCCCCCGGCCAGCCGGCTCGCTTTCGACTCCAGCTCGCGGTAGGTCAGCGTCCGTTCGCCGAAGCGAATGGCGATCTGACCCGCGGCTAGGTCGCGCCGACTCGAGTCTTGTGTCCGGTCCACTCGCGCTCGCGCAGGGCGAATTTTTGGACCTTGCCGGTGGAGGTTTTCGGCAGCGGGCCAAACTCGATCGCGTCGGGGCACTTGTAGTGGGCGAGTCGCTGGCGACAGAACCCGATGATCTCGTCCGCATCTGCGCCGGCTCCGGCGTTAAGCGTGACGAACGCCTTCGGTCGCTCTCCCCAGCGCTCGTGAGGGATCGCGATCACCGCGCACTCGAGCACGGCCGGGTGAGCACAGATGGTCTGCTCGACCTCGATGCTCGAGATGTTCTCGCCGCCGGAGATGATGATGTCCTTACTGCGGTCCCGCAGTTCGATGTTGCCATCGGGGTGCCAGACAGCTAGATCGCCGGAGTGAAACCAGCCCCCGCGAAACGCCTTCTCGGTGGCCGCGGGGTCTGCGAAATAGCCGCTCATCACGTTGTTCCCGCGCATGACCACCTCGCCCATCGTCTCGGCGTCCCGGGGGACGTCGTGCATGTCCGTGTCGACGACCCGTACCAGGTCGGACGAGGGATAGGCCTGACCCTGGCGCGCAAGCAACCTTGCCCGTTGCTGCACCGGCAACTCCTGCCATCCATGTTGGGAAGGAGACACCGTGATCGGGCCATAGGTCTCGGTCAAACCGTAGACGTGCACGATGTGGAAGTTGAGCTCGGCCATTCGTTCCAACAGGGTGGGCGACGGTGGCGACGCGGCAACCATCGCGGTCACTTGTTGCTCCAAGCGGTGCGCTTCGGGGTGGTTGATGATCATCAGGTGAACCGCCGGCGCACCGCAGTAGTGCGTCACACCCTCTCGGTCGAAAAGCGTCCAGATGAGGTCGCCATCGACGGCCCGCAGGGCCACGTGGGTTGCCCCGACCGCGGTTACCGCCCACGGAAAGCACCAACCATTGCAGTGGAACATCGGCAGCGTCCACAGGTACACCGAGTCGGGGCTCATCCCGGCGACGATCACCTCGCTCAGAGCGTTGAGATAAGCGCCGCGATAGGTGTACTGCACCCCCTTAGGCCGGCCGGTCGTGCCCGAGGTGTAGTTGATCGAGATCGTCTCCTCCTCGTCTTCGAGCCAGCTATCCGGGATCCGATCGGACGCGGTCGCCAGGAACTCCTCGTACTGGTCCACCCCACCGCTACAGCCACATCGGATCACGGTCAGGTCAGGGCGCTCCGGCGAGGCAACGAGGGGCTGGAGCTCGGCGTCGAGAAGCAGGAAGCGAGCACCGCTGTGCTCGAGGATGTACTCAACCTCCGCGCCGGCCAGCCGGTTGTTGATCGCCACAAGGATCCCGCCCGCCGCCGGAACCCCGAAATGCGCTTCGAGCATCGGGGCGGAGTTGAACAGCAGCGTGGCGACGCGGTCGCCCTTGCTCAGCCCCGCCGACCTCAGTGCATTGGCCAACCTCCACGAGCGCTCCGCCAGCTCGCGGTATGAATAGCGTCGCTCTCCGTCGACCATCGCGGTCTTCTCCGGGTACACGTAGGCCGCCCTGTCGAGGAAATCAACGGGGTTCAGCTCGGTGCGAAACACCGCCTTCCCGATTGCAGACGGCGTGGACGCACCTTCGCTCGCAACCGGCGCGTCGGTCATGCCGTGCCCCCTTTAGTCGAATGTCGTCCGCTATCCCGCGGCATCAGCGCCCTCGGGTCCATTATCTCGCTTGTGCCGCGCGCAACGCGGGAGTACGTTGTCTTTGTGAGCTCACTGCCGGACATCGAGTATCGAAATTTGCGCGTAACACGCGAAGGGCCCGCGGCGCGGATCGTGCTTAACCGACCCGAGAAACGCAACGCCCTGTCGCTCGAGCTGATGGAAGAGATGATCGCGGCGCTGCACGAGGTGTCCGCGGGGCCGGACGCTCGGGTCATCGTGATCGAGGGTGCCGGCCCAGCCTTCTCGGCTGGACACGACCTGTCGGAGATGATCGGCCGGGAACGAGAGTTCTTCGCTCATCTATTCGACCGTTGCAGCGTGATGATGGAGACGCTGCACGAGGTGCCCCAGCCCGTGATCGCAAAGGTCCACGGCATCGCCACCGCCGCAGGCTGTCAGCTGGTGGCGGCGTGTGATTTGGCGGTCGCAGCCGAGGGCACTCGCTTCGCGACGCCCGGCGTCAAGATCGGCCTGTTCTGCTCTACTCCAATGGTCCCCGTATCGCGAGCGGTAGGTCGTAAGCGCGCGATGCAGATGTTGCTCACGGGCGAGCCGATCGATGCACCCACCGCGCTTGACTGGGGACTGTTAAATCGCGTCGTGCCGCTGGAGGTGCTCGAAGCCGCGGTCGCTGAGCTGGTTGAGGCGATCGCCCGGTCCAGTGCCTATACGGTCGCCACGGGAAAGCAGGCCTTCTACTCCCAGGTCGACCGTGCCGAGGACGAAGCGTATGCACGATGCGAGCTGGTCATGACCGACAATGCGCTCGCGCACGACGCGCAGGAGGGCATGACCGCCTTTCTTGAAAAACGCGACCCCATCTGGCGAGGCGAATAGCTCGCGCCGACGAGGAGCGGCTATCCGCCGACGAAGACCGGGCGGTTAGGACGGGTTTGGGGATACGCAGCGCACCGCCCGGCAGTCGCGGGCCCGGCGGTCGCGCGCCGCCGCGGCGCGCGCCGCCGGCTTCGCTTGGCCGGCAGCCAGGCGTATGCCACGGCACCTTCGGATGATGGCTGGCCGGTGTATTGAACGCAGGGGGCTCGCGAGCAGGATGAGCCGCCCGCGACAAGACATGACCCGTATGGGTTGGCGGTAACGGTTGGGACCTCGAGCCGAACGCTGTGGCGGAATGCCCGCGCGGGCGAGCCCGGTGCCCGCGCGGGCGAGCCCGGCACCCCGCCGATGAAGATGCCGGCGATTGCGAGCCCGCCGACGACGAGGACCGCTCCGGTCGCGAGGTACGTCCCGCGGGCAGGCCGAATGACGAGCGCTCCGACCAGCATGTCCCGGACCAGGCGCAAACGCGAGAATTCACCCTGCGCCCTGAGCTCGTCCTGAAGCTCGAGCAGCTCATCGCCATACCGGTCACGGATCCGCCGCGGATAGAGCTTGAGGAGCGTGCGCGTCAGCCGGGAGCTCATGCGCTCTGGACTCCTACACGCGCGAGGCCGACGCGCGCGATCGCCTCGTTGCGTCTGAGCTGGTCGGTGAGGGCGGCGACCCCTTGCACGGTGATCTCGTAGGGGTGGCGCCGTTGCTCCGGCGGTAGCGCCTTGACCAGGCCCGCCTCTTCGAGGCGCGCCAAAACGCCATACAGCGTTCCCGGCCCGAGGGTCACGCCTGCGAACCGGTCGATGTCCTTGATGAGGGCGTAGCCATGCTTAGGCCCGTCCGCCAGGCTGGTGAGCACGAGTACCGAACGCTGTGGCAGATCGCCGGCCACTATTACAACTTACGATACATCGGCGCCGGAATAGTCAAGCGATGGCCCCGGGCGGACATCCCGGATTCCCCCGGCGGGGCGAGTCCGCCCTCCCCTCAGGCATACGTGAACTGCTCAGCCCAGTCCGTGGGGCGACCCTCCGGAGTCAGATCGAACAGGTTCCAAAGCGGCTCGAGGGTGCCGACATGGCGAGGCTCCTGCCCCGGATCCGAGGGCGCGTATAAGAGCTCTGAGCTCCAGAAGTGCCGAATCACCCCTCCGTCGCGGTGAAACACGGTCAGCATCGGACGCTGTATCCCATCGGGCGTCTCGGCGAAGTAGTCCGAGTTGAAGGAGTTGGCAGCCGACGACAGGAGCCGCAGCCGGCCCCATCCCCTTTCGCGTGCAAACGCCAGCACGCGACTGAGCGGGGCCTTGGCGACGATCACAAGGTTGAGGTGCTGGCTGGCGTGATCGGCCGCTCCATCGAGCTGGTCCAGGAATGCCGTGCATGACGGGCACGGGCCTTCCGCGAGGGGAAGCCGTGCAGTCTGGCCGTCGCGGGGTCCCGGCACCTGATCGTCAGGGTCGCGCGGAAACATGAAGCTGTAGATCACGAGCGAGTTCTTGCCCGACTCGAACAGCTCGGACAGCCTTACGTCCGTCGGCTCTCCATCGGCTCCCGCCCCTTCAAAGACGTAGTCCATCTTCACCCGCCCGCCGGGCGGTAGCTCGCGCCTAGCGCCGGCGACCGCTTCCGTCGCGCGGCGCAGCTCGGTCTCTCGCTCCAACAGCCGATCGCGCGCAGCCCGGTACTCCGGAGTCTCCCCGGGAAACGTGATGCTCATGTACTTCTCCTCTCCAGTTGGGGCTGTGCGCCGCGCCTATCGGCGAGGCGGCGCATCAAATCGGCGGCTTCGCGGTCGTTGAGTCCCTGCTCTTGAGTCAGCGAATACCAGGTGGGGAACGACAGCGCGTGGCCGATCGCAGCCTGGACCTGTTGGCGACGGCGACCCCGTAGCTGCCTTCCAAGCATGAGTGCGTCGCGAGCGGCCACGAGGTAACCGCGGAAGGACGCAAACAATCGCTCGACGATCGGCATGATCGCCTCGTCCCGGTGGAGGTTGACCATCATGGGCGCGGTCGCCCTGTAGTAGGCATACAACTGAGCGAGTGCTGTCGCGAGACGCTCGTCGAGATCCTTGATCGTCGTCCAGGCGGCGAGGTCGGGGGGTGGATTGGCCGCCATCCAGTGGGCGCTGCAGGCGGCGAACAGCGCCGCCTCGTCGGGGAAGTGGCGATACACGGTCGAGCGACGCACACCAGCGCGCTCGGCCACGGCGCTTATCGACGTACGTGCCGGGCCGACCGTGCCGTGAAGCTGCACCGTGCTCTCGGTGATGCGCAGGCGCGTTTGCTCCTCGAGCTCGGCGCGGCGCTTCTTGCGGTATGTCCGCTTTTGGTCAGTCATTGGTGTCCACTCAATATTGACAGGTCCGGCAATCGTCTGATAAAGATTCCATGCGACAGTACTGCCCTACGAAAGGAACGTCAGAGATGGAAGTCACAACGGCGAAGGTGGTCGGTCCGCAGGACGGCAAGGCCGGTTCTCTGGGAACCATTGGCGTGCGCTTCATGATCGGAGGCGACGAGGCCGGCGAGCGCTTCTCGCTTGTTGAGCACCCGATGCCGGCGCTCACGCTGGCCGCGCCGCTTCATCGCCACACCCACGAGGACGAGTACAGCTACGTGCTGGAAGGAAAGATGGGCGCGCTACTGGGCGACGAGGTGCTGCTCGGCCAGCCGGGCGATCTGATTTTCAAACCAAGAGGCCAGTGGCACACCTTCTGGAACGCGGGGGAACAGCCGGCGCGAATCCTCGAGATCATCTCCCCGGCGGGCTTTGAACGCTTCTTCGACGAACTGGTCGAGCTCGGTGGCGTCACCCAGATCGAGCCCGAGCGCCTCGGCGAGCTGTGCGCCCGTTATGAGCTGGAAATGGATCCCAGCAGCATTCCCGGGTTGGTGGAGCGCTTCGATCTGCGCATGCCCGGTTAGTGGGGCTAACCACCTGCGCGCCCTCAATGTTGCCCACCTCCGCCTGCGGGGCTAGATTTGCTGAGGGTGCGAGTTGATCTAGGACCGACGTGGCGAGCCCGGGGGCGCTCCGGCGCGGCGGCGGCGATTGGCCGGGCACAAGCGGTCTCTCGCCTCGCCCGCCAGACCGGGTGTGGGCTGGACGAGGCGGAGGAGTTGCTGGCGCGCCCGGTAAGCCGGCGGGCGTTTCTGGGCGCCACCGCCGGGGCGGTCGCTGGCGCAGGCCTGACGGCGGGCCCGGTACTGGCGCGGCGTGCCCCGGCCCCGCCGCGAGTGGTGATCGTGGGCTCGGGAATCGCCGGGCTGGGCTGTGCTCACCGGCTTTGGTCCAAGTACGGCATCAAGGCGGAGGTCTACGAGTACAACACGGTTCCCGGCGGCCGGATCAGGACGCTGCGTGGATCCTTCGAAGACGGGCAGATCGTCGAAGAGCACGCCGAGTTCATCAATCCGGAGCACATGGCGACGCTGGCGCTCGCGAAGAGCTTTGGCCTGAGACTCGACAACGCCGACAGATACCGGCCCGGCACTCATCCTGGTCGCGAAACCATGCGCTTTCACGGACAGAGGTGGCCGCAGGCCTCGCTCAACCGCGACTGGCACGAGTGGGGGTGGAAGCTGTTTCATCACGCCGCCTATGTGACAGCACCCTGGCCGCAGCTCTACCACCACAGCACGCCAGGTGGCCGCCGCTTCGACCATATGTCGGTGACCGAGTGGATCGACACCTACATACCGGGCGGCGTCGCATCTGACTTTGGCGGCGTATGCATCGCCGCCATCGAAGACGAGTACGGCGGCCCTCCGGCTGAGACGTCGGCCCTCAACCTTGTCTACCTGCTTGGTCAAGACGCCAGTACCGCCAGCGGCTCCCAGCCCCATCGTGCCCCGCAGCTGGCCGGTGCGAACGAGAAGTGGCACGTTCACGGCGGGAATGACCAGCTGATCAGGGGCCTGCTGGCGCGGCTGCCCGCCGGGACCCTTCACCTTGGACAACGGCTTGTCGCTATCCGTCCACGAGCGGGCCGATACCGATGCAGCTTCGACCACGCAGGGACCACCCACGAGGTGAGCGCGGACCACGTCGTTCTGGCCCTCCCCTTCACCTTGCTGCGGTCGGTGGACCTGAGTCGCGTCTCCATCTCACCGCTGCATGCGAAGGCCATCAAGGAGGAGCCCTTGGGAACCAACTCAAAGGTGTTCCTGCAGTTCTCGTCGCGGGTGTGGAATGCAGAAGGAGAAACCGGCAACTGCTTCGACGGTGGGGTCGTCCAGGGCGGGTGGGATGCCACGTCCTACCAGCCGGGCAAGCAGGGCATCCTTGTCGCGCTGCCCGGCGGCCATAACGCGGCGGCGTGGGGACGGCGGTACGGCCTGAAGACCTATTCCGGCAGGCCGCCCGAGAAGATGATCCACGCATACCTGCGCGGCTTCGACTTACTGTTTCCGCACGTCTCAAAGGCCTTCAATGGGCGCTCATACTTCGTGTGGTCGCCGGGTGACCCCCACATTCGCGGCGCCTACTCGTATCTAGCGGTCGGCCAGTTCACGGCGTTCAACGGGGTCCAGGGCAAGCAGGAAGGCAAGCTGCACTTCGCCGGTGAGCAGACATCCTTGAACTTCCAGGGCTACATCGAAGGAGCGCTCCGAAGCGGCTACCGGTGCGCCAAGGAAGTGGGCGGACCCAAGTAACCCACCTCTCTGATCCTCGGCGGTAACTGAGCTGTGGCGGTCCCAGGCAGTGATCTCGTTGGTCCGCTGCTGAGGACCAAGCTTGCAGTCCCCAGCTTTCCTCGCCTCGTCGTCCGCGAGAGCCTGATCGACGCTATCTCTGCGGGCCTTTGGCGACCGCTGACGCTGGTCTACGGTCCCGCCGGAAGTGGAAAGACGATGCTCGTGGCGCAGTGGGAGGGGTCCACGAGAGAAGAGCGTCCGGTGGCCTGGCTCTCGTTGGAGGCGGGCGACAACGATCCGGCGAGATTCTGGATATACGTCATCGAGGCGCTGCGGTCGGTGCTGCCCGGGATCGGCGAAGCCTCGCTGGCAATGCTGCGCGCGCCCGGCGTCAACCTCAACGACGAAGCTCTCCCGCCGCTGGTCAACGAGCTTGCGGACGCCTCGGAACAGTTCGTCCTTGTGCTGGACGACTACCAGGCGATCGAGGACCAGCGGATCCACGAAGGCATGGCTTCGCTCATCGAGCATCTCCCGGCAACTCTGCGCCTTGTGATGACGTCACGCGCGGAGCCGCCGCTCCGAATCGGAACGCTGCGCGCGCGGGGCCAGCTCAATGAGATCGATGCGGTGCAGCTGCGCTTCTCGCTTTCGGAAGCGGAGTCGATGCTCAACGACGTACACGGCCTCGACCTGACCCCCCAGACGGTCAAGCGCTTGCACGATCGCACCGAGGGCTGGGCAGCGGGGCTGTATCTGGCGGTCCTGTCGATGCGTGGGCGCGAGGACGCGACCGGCTTCGTCGCGTCGTTTACCGGTAGCGATCGACGGGTGGTCGACTATCTCGCCGCGGAGTTACTGGAAGAGCAGCGTGAGTCCGAGCTCGACTTCCTGCTTCACACGGGTGTGCTCGACAGCTTCTGTGCGCCTCTGTGCGATGCGGTCACGGGCAGGCGAGACAGCAGGGCGATGCTTGACCGCATCGAGCGCACAAATTACTTCCTGATCCCTCTCGACCCACGGCATGACTGGTACCGCTATCACCACCTGTTCAGCGAGCTGCTGCGCCACGAGCTCGAGCGCCGACAGCCGGAATACGTTGCGGAGCTGCATCATCGAGCCGGGAGTTGGTTTCTGGATACCGGGATGGTGTCCGAGGCAATCGGGCACCTCACAGCAGCTGGGGAGTTCGACGCAGCGTCCGAGCTGATCGACAATCACTGGCTGGCCTTCACGAACGCGGGCCAGCGCGACACAGTCGCGCGTTGGCTGGACAACCTCCCCGGCGGCTACATCGCGGGCGATGGCCGCTTGTGTCTGACCCAGGCAAGGACTGCACTGGCAGTCGGCGAGCGTGGCGAGGTATCGCGGTGGGTGGATCTGGCCACACAGGCTCCGAGAAACAACCCGGGCGACGACGTGGAGTTGGGGCATGAGGTAACGGTCATTCGTGCTGCGGCCTGCCAGCTGCTGGGAGACATGCGTCAGGCAGAGCAGTTGGCACAACGACTCGCGCCTCTGGACGGGAGCTCGATCTGGCACTCGCTCGCGGCGTGTCTCCTGGGCACCTCGGCGCGATCGTTTGACGCCAACGACGACGCCCAAGTGTTGTTTGAGACGGCGATCAAGCTCGGGAGCGGCCGCCAGAACTTCATCGTCTCGATGCTCGCGCTCGGACGACTGGCACTCATCGCCGCCGATCGCGGGGACTGGCTGGAATGCACCGCCAAGGTGCAAGCCGCGTTTGGCGTCGTTCGCGCGAATGGGCTTGAGGAATACTGGATCTGCAGTTCGGCCCACATCGCGCGGGGGCGGCTGTTTCGTCACGACCGTCGGCCGACGGAGGCACACGCCGAGCTGGAGCGCGCGGTCAGCCTCGCTCGTCGTGGCGCCGGCCCGGTCGAGTTGTCCTATGCCCTGACGACGCTCGCCGAGCTCCGCCGCGAGCGAGGCGATCGCCGCGCGGCACGCGACCTGGTGCGCGAAGCACGTGAGCTGATCTCGGGCGCTCCCGAGCCGGGCACGCTCGCACCACGACTGCTGGAGCGGTCGGAAACCGCGCTGCGACTCGTCGTCGATCTATCCGGCTCGAGGCCGGTGGTCACCGACGAGCTGACAGCACGGGAGCAGACTGTGCTTGACCTTCTCCCCACCGGCATGTCGGCCAAGGAGATCGCCGCCGAGCTGGGCATCTCCCGCGACACGGTCAAGACTCACACCAAGCGGATCTACCAGAAGCTCGGTGTGTCAAGCAGGCCCGGCGCTGTCTCCCGGGGCCGAGAGCTGGGACTGCTCTAGCCCGGGCGTCACCTCGGTCGGGTGACTGTGCGTGGGGTGACTCTGCGTGGGGTGATGCGAACTCACCCCACCCTTCCGCATCCTCGTGGTCGGCGGATGACCCGACACGAGAGAAGAGGCATACCCATGTTCGAAAAGCTCGCGACATTTGTCTATACAAACCGCCGCCGCGTGCTGTCCGTGGCGGTGGTGGCCACGGCGATCGCCGGTGTGTTCGGCGCCGGCGTGTCCAGCGGTCTGAGCCCGTACGGCGCGAACGACCCGGCCACGCAGAGCGTCCAGGCGACCAACCGCTTCCAGGCCGCGACCGGGCGCCAGATCGATCCCGGCGTCGTGGCGCTGGTTTCGAGCGGTGATGTGCGCGGTCAAACGGCCCGACTGCGAGTCGGACAGGTCGCGGCGAAGCTCAGGGCGCAGCCCGACGTGGCGAGCGTTCAGAGCTTCTACAGCACGCACAGCCCCGCGATGGTGGCGCGCGACGGACGCTCGACATACGTGGTCGCGTACTTCAGGGCGGTGTCTGACAAGCGCCTATCCGACGACGCCAGCCTGATCGAGAGCCGCTTCTCGTCCCAGCATGACGTCAAGCTGGGCGGCGACGCGATCGCCAACGCGCAGGTGAACACGCAAGTCGGCAACGACCTGGCGCACGCCGAACTGCTCGCCTTCCCGTTCATCTTCCTGCTCTCGCTGCTGTTCTTTCGCTCGGTCGTCGCGGCGCTGCTGCCGCCGCTGCTCGGTGGGCTCGCGATTCTCGGCACCTTTTTCCTCCTGCGGGTCGTCTCGACGTTCGCCGACCTGTCGGTCTTCGCCCTGAACCTGACGACCGGACTGGGACTCGGCTTGGCGATTGACTACAGCCTGTTCGTCGTCTCGCGCTACCGCGAGGAAGCCGCACGGAACGGCTTCGGCCCACAAGCACTGCGCCGCACCCTGCGGACCGCCGGACGCACCGTACTGTTCAGCTCGGTGACGGTCGCGGTCTCAGTGGCCGCACTCGCGATATTCCCGCAGCGGTTCTTGTACTCGATGGGGATCGCGGGCGCGATCGTCGCGCTCCTGGCGGCGACGCTGGCGCTGACTGTGCTTCCTGCGCTGGTGGCTGTGCTCGGCCCGCGCATCAACGCGCTCTCACCCCGGCGGCTACGGCAGGCCGCCGAACGCGACGCGCGGCCCGCGCGGAGCGGCGGGTGGTACCGCCTCGCGCAGTTCGTGAGTAGGCGGCCGGCGCAGGTCGCCGTCGCGAGCGCCGCGGTGCTCATCGCACTCGGCATCCCGTTCACGCAGACCCGGTTCATCACCGCGGACGCCCGGGTTCTTCCCCAGAGCGCAAGCGCCCACCAAGTCCAAGATTCGCTTAACACTGAATTCCCGCCCAATCGCACCACTCCGCTCGAGGTGGTTGTGGGGGTCCCCGTGTCCTCGCCGGAAGTTCGGAAGCTCACCGAGCGGATTGCCCGCCTGCCGGATGTATCGGCGGTCGGGCCCGCTCGGTCCGCCGGTCGCGGGACGTCGCTGCTCGATGTCGCGCCGGTCCACGGTCCGCTCACCGCCAGCACCGAGCGGCTCGTGCGCGAGGTGCGCTCGATCCATACGCCCTACTACCTGGGCGTCGCCGGGCAAACGGCGTCCTACCTCGATCTCGAGCATAGCCTCGGCGCCCACCTCCCCGCGGTGCTCGGCGTAGTCATCGCCGCCGCGCTGATCGTTCTGTTCGTGATGACTGGCTCAGTCGTGTTGCCGATCAAGGCCGTCTTGATGAACGCGCTCAATCTATGCGCCGTGTTCGGGATCCTCGTCCTGATCTTCCAGCACGGCAACCTTCGGGGTCTGCTCGGCTACCACAGCCTCGGCGCGCTCGACGCCACGCAGCCGATCCTGCTGTTTGCGATCGGCTTCGGGCTGGCCACCGACTATGGCGTGTTCCTCCTGGCGCGTATAAAGGAGGCACACGACGCCGGCGTACCCAACTCCGAGGCCGTGGCTCTCGGACTCGAGAGGACCGGGCGCATCGTCACCGCGGCCGCATTGCTCTTCGCCGTCGCCGTCGGCGCCTTCGCGACTTCGCAGATCGTATTCATCAAGGAGCTCGGAATCGGCACCGCGCTGGCCGTTCTGCTGGACGCGTCGATCATCCGAGCGTTGCTGGTCCCGTCGCTGATGCAACTGCTGGGATCGGCCAACTGGTGGGCGCCCCGCCCGCTACGACGCCTGCACGAGCGGATTGGCCTCCGGGAGGGCGCGACCCAGGCTGCGTGACTGGCGCGAAACCAACTCCCGCTGCGTAAATCAACCAGAGAGGAACCCATGAACAGCACCACCCCCAAGTCCAAACTTGACCAGCCGTCTCGTTTTGAGCTCACCGCGAGCGGGCCACTAAACGGGGGCAGCCTGGACACGGCGATCGAGCGCAATCGCTCCTTCGCCGCAGCCGGCCGACACGAGGGCGCGGTCGTCTTCCCGAAACTGCGCCTGTTCGTGATCACCTGCCTTGATCCTCGCGTCGACCCTGCGCATTTCCTGGGCCTCGAACTCAGCGATGCAGTGGTGGTTCGCAATGTCGGCGGCCGCGTCACCCCGGAGGTGATCAACGACGTGGCTTTCATCGGTCAGATCACCGAGAACGTCCTGCCCGACGGTCCGCTGTTCCAGGTCGCTGTGATCCATCACACCCAGTGCGGCAGCGGCGTGCTCGCCGATCGAACCTTCCGCCGCCGATACGCGCAGCGGATCGGAGCTGACGAAACGACTCTTCGCGAGCACGCAATTCTTGACCCCGGAGTGACCGTGGCACACGACGTCGAGCGCCTGCGCTCCGCTGACGCCATCTCCCCGCGCGTCACGGTCTCTGGGCACGTCTATGACGTCGTCACCGGCCTGGTGAAGACGATCGTCCCCGCGGCGTGAGGTTGCGTCACGCCAGCTTGAAGATGCGTTCGGAATTGCCGTGACAGATCGCGTCCCGGTCGTAGTCACTGATCGGGGCGCTCTCGATCCAGTCCACTGCCTGCTTTTGCAACTGGTAGGGGTAGTCGACGGCAAACATGATGTTGGCTGCGCCCAACGTGAGCAGGGTGCACAGGAGTGCCTCGCTCGAGCAGACCCCCGAGGTCGTGACCATCATGTTGGTTTTGGCGTAATACGAGGGCGGGTGCGCGAGGCTGCGGCCTTGTCTGACCCACGAGTAACGGTCGTCGAAGCGCCAGAGGTTAAAGGGAATGAACTCACCCATATGGCCAAGGATCACGGTGAGGTCTGGGTAGGAGTCGAACAGTCCGGACAGCACCAGGCGCAAGAAGTGGGTGCCGGTTTCAAACGCCCAGCCCCAAGCAGCCTGCTCGAGCTCGGGGTAGCCCGCGCAGTTGTCCCAATGTTGTCCCTGAATCGGATGCAGGTAGACGGGCACATCGAGCTCAGCCGCCTTCTCCCACACCGGCCAGTAGGCCTTGTCATCCATGTAGGCACCTCTGGTGTGTCCATTCAGCATCACGCCGACTGCACCGAGCTCCGTCACCGCCCGTTGAAGCTCGCCGACCGCGGCTGAAGGATCGATCCAGGGCAGAGCCGCCATGGCTTTAAACCGTGTAGGCGCCTTGCTCACCATCTCGGCCAATGTGTCGTTGGACTCCCTCGCAGACCTCGTGGCGTGATCCGGATCATCGATGCTCTGGACCCCGGGTGAGGTGAGCGACAGAACCTGAACGTCGATGCCCTCGTCATCCATGTCCTGCAGGCGCTGCTCGAGGTGCTTCACATGCAGCCGGTTCGTCAGGTACTCACCCATCGATTGCTTGATCGACGGGATGAACGCCTCGTCGAAGTGCTCGAACTCATCCGTCGTCACTGCTTCTTCGATCGTGATCTTTCTGGTTCGCACCCCTTCTCCTTTGGCCCTTGCGCAATCGAGAATCAAACGGCGAACACCGGAATCTATTCGAGCGATCATCCGCACGGAACCAGGCAGCCCGCGGAGTACCAGCTACGGCATACCCCCGCGCGATCGCCACTCTTCGCGCGTCAGTCGCCAGATGCAGCGGAGGCCGAGCTCATTGGGGGCCACTGGCTCAACGGATTCCTCAGCGATCAGGCGATAGCCAAGCTTGCGCGGAATCGCGAGGCTCACGTCATTGCTCTTATCGACATGAATCTCGACATGGCTGATCCCGCGCACGTGAAAGGCGGCATCAGTTAGGAGGCCGGCCGCAGTCGTTGCGATCCCTCTGCGGACAAAGGCGGGGTGAGTCCAATAACCGATCTCCAAGCCTCCAGGATCTAGCCGGCGGTGCAAGCCGCAGCCGCCGACCACCTGCCCCGCCAAGAAGATCCCCATCACGACGTCTCCGCCCTTCAGCCACTCCCGTTCCCAGTCCAGAATCGTCTCCCTTCGCCGCTGCACCGACAGCGGTTCCTGCGACGCCCACGGCAGCCAAGGGCGAACGTGCTCAAGGCTTTGCCCGACCGCGCGGCCAAGGAGCTCGGCATCGATCGGGACCCACCGTCGCAATACGACATCCCCCGGCCCCGTCAAAAGCTCCGGTAGCACGGCCTGGTCTGGCACCGCACGGACCGTAGCGATCTCGGCCTCACCTAGCTCGCGCCTCGGGCGGCGCGCGGGAGCACTCGAGGCCGCGTTTAGGCGAGCAGCAGCTGAAGCGTTAGCCCGGCGCCTGCTCCGGTATCGCGCCGAGCTGTTGCATCATCTTCATCGCATCCATGACGCCCCAATGCTCAGTGACCTGCCCATCCCTCACACGGATCAGATCAATGCCGGTCACCTCGAAGCGCTTCCCGCTTGGTGGCATCCCCATGAAGTTGCCTTCGTGGGTGCCGGACATCGTTGACCGGACGCACACCAGATCACCGTCGACCAACACATCGTGGGCGTCCATGCGCATGTCCGGGAAGGCCGCGCGGAAGGTCGTGAAGAACTGCCTCGTCCCTTCCTTATCCGGTGGGATCCCCGGAAATTCCTCCCGGTCGACGAAATCGTCGGCGATCAACTCGTCAATCACACCCAGATTGCCCGCGTTGATCTCGTCGTAGAAACGAGCGACCATCTTTCTGACGTCCTCAGACATGGCTGTCTCCTCTTAGTCGGCGGCGCCCCCCGCCCGCCGATCATATGGCGCCGCTCGTGGCAGAGGCAAGTCTGGCGACCGCGCTGCTCGGAGCTAAACGGCCCGTACCCGTACCCGTGGCCGGGCGTTGTTCACGTAGCCCTTGGGGTTCCACAGCGCCTCCTCATTCTCCGGCTGCGTGGCCGCCGAGGAGTCCCAGGCGCGGACCAGGATCTCGTGCTCCCCCGGCGCGAGAACGACAGTGGTCCGCCAGTGCCGCCAGGCCCAGGGGCCGAGGTCCTCGAGCAACTCAGCCTGCGACCAGTTGGGGCTGCCGTCGACGGAGACGTCGACCCGCGCGACGTGCCGTTCGCCACCCGCGAACGCATAACCCCGTACCTCGACAGGGCCGGATGCGACCGTTTCGCCGTCCGCCGGTGAGAGCACATCGGCGTTGAGCGCGATCAGGCCGAGCGGCATCCCCACGCCCGGGCCCGGGATGGCGTCTTCTGGCAACAGCCGATAGGCGACGTGCTGGAAATACCCGGGCCATGGGGTGCGACGAACCTCGATCCGCTCGAGCCACTTCACGCTGCGCGCCCCGATGTAGCCTGGCACGACCACGCGTAGCGGTGCACCGTGGACGAGTGGGAGCGGCTCGTCATTCATCCCCCAGGCGAGCAGGACTTCGGGACGGCAGGCCTTGTCCAACGGGATCGACCCGCCGAACCGCTCGGCGGAGTCACCCTGCGAGCAGAGGTCCGTGCCCTCGAAGCCGACGTGCATGGCGTCGCGCAGCGGGTTGGCCAGCGCAAGCACGTCGGCCAGCGCGACACCGGTCCACCTGGCGGTCCCGGTCGCGCCGGGACCCCAGGACGCCTCGCCCGGTATGTCGCGGATCGCCATCAGGCCGGCGCGTCGATTGCCCGCGCACTGCAGCGTCGCGGTCACGTGACGCTCTGGAAATGCCTCGCGCAACGTGGAAAGTGAAAGCCCCAGGTCCCGCTCGACAAGCCCGTGGACGCGCAGCCGCCAGGCGGAGCTATCCGACCTCGGTACCGGCCCGTGGCCCCGCACGTAGAACGCGTCCGTGGCGGTCAGCGGTCCCTCGGCCAGGGCAGCGGGGCCGGTCTCGGCATTCAACGGTTCCTGCTCGTGGACGATCAGGTCCGCGCGCTTTCCGTACCGGCCCAGGTGACTCGCATCAGAGGATTCAAACGAGCCGCCCGGCGCAGACTCGCCCTGAGCTGACACCGACGCGAAGCTACCCCGACGATGGGCGACCGTCAAGCGCAGGGCCTGTGCGCGACGCGCTCCGTAATGCAACGCTCTGTGAGCAAGCGGTAGGCCTAGGCCGCCCCGCCTAGGCCGGCACGAGACTTAATAGATGCCGCCGCCGTGGCCGCCACCGCTGTAAACGATGAGCAGCGCTATCGCCGCGGCGACCAGGATTGCGACCGCTGCGACGACTATTGCTCGGTGATTTCGAATGAGGTCTTGCATATCGATCTCCGTTAGGTCAAGAACAGAGCCTTCACTTAAACCGACGCACCGAGCCTCGATTCCTTCCCGCGAACATCGAGCCGTGCGATCGCTAGTCCGTGCGGGATCGGCGTCGGAGCCCTGCCTGACGGCCTCCCATCTATGACACCCTCTCCCCTCCCGGGCGCGTCCCCACTGCTCGCGATCCGAATGCTCCTCTACGACAACCCCATCTCCGGCAACTGCTACAAGGTCAGGCTTTTGTTTGCCCACCTTGATCTCTATTACGAGCGCCGGGAGTTGGACGTGATCGACCGCTCGGATCGTCGCGAGGTACTCGGCGCCCTGAACCCGGCGCTCCGTGTCCCAACATTGGTCCTCGACGACGGCCGCGTGCTGGCCGAGTCAAACGCGATCCTGTTCTACTTCGCCGAGGGCAGCGATTACCTGCCCGCGGGTCGTTTCGAGCGGGCGCAGGTGCTGCAATGGATGTTCTTCGAGCAGTACAGCCACGAGCCCTTCATCGCCGTGAGCCGATTTTGGGCGCACGCCCGGATCACCCCGCCGCGATCCGAGCGCGAGGCCAAGCACCGCGGGGGCGTCGCCGCGCTGGCGACGTTGGAGGGCCACCTGACAAGCCGAGCCTTCCTGGTCGCCGAGCACTACTCGATCGCAGACATCAGCCTCTACGCGTACACCCACGTTGCCGATGAGGGGGGCTTTGAACTCGGGCCATACCCTGCGATCCGGTCCTGGCTTGCGCGAGTCGCAATCCAGCCCGGTCACGTGCAGATCACCGACTGAATGGTCACTGAGGGTCTGCTGCCTGCGTAAGGGGTTCGGTGCACCGAAGAATTGGCGGGCGTGCGGTGGAGGGCCGGGTGCTGACCCGCGATCTACCTCGAGCCGGCGAAAGGGTGCGGGCGAGGGCCACCAGCGCCGCGAGCGTGCCTGCGCCACCGCCGAGCAGATATGCCCCGATTGGCCCGGCGTGGTCCGCGAGCCCGCCGGCCCCCGCGGCTCCGAGTGCGCTTCCGACCGCGATTGCGGTGGCCAGCCAGGCAAACGCCTCTGTGGCCATTCCTTCGGGCGCGGCAGCGTCGACCATTCCGTAAACGCTGGCCTCGGTCGGTGCGAGTGTTGCGCCGGCGATCAGCAGAAGCGGGGCGAGCGTGATCACCCTGCCGGCCCCCGGGATCAGCGCCAGATGTCCCACCGTGAGGGCCGCCAGCCAGACCACCAGTCCCAGAGCGGTGCGGGCTCCGCCTCCCAGCCGGGTCACGATCATGCCACCGACAAACGATCCGGCGCCCCACAGCGCGAACAGCGGGGCCGCGGCGGCGGCGCTGCCCTCGAGCATCTTTGCGCTCGCGGTGACCGCGACCTCATCGGCGCCGAGCAGCAGGCCGAAACAGAACAAGACGATCGTCAGCGTGCGCATCGCCGGGCTGCGTAGCGCTCCTCCACGGCCCCGCTTGGTCGCCTGCGGGGGCCGCCGACCTAGAGCTGCCGGTTGAATGGCGAATGCCACGGTCGCGATGAACATCACCATGCCGGCGAGCGACAGCGCAGCAGCGGTTGACCACAGCGCGCCGACACCGAGTACCAGCGGCGGCCCGCATACCCACGTCAGCTCGGTCAGCGAGGTCTCCAACGCGTAGCCCGCCTCCAGGTCGTCGCGGTCGTGCAGCAGCGCCGGCAGCCGGCCTCGCAGGCATGCGCCCACCGGCGGGGTCGCGAGACCGATGCCGGCCGCGAGCGCAACGAGCAGCTCCAGCGGCGTCGTGGCCGGCACGACGGCGATGACGAACAGGAGTGCCCCCGAGGCCGTGGCGCTTGCCAGCAGCACCGGCTTCTGTGCGCCGCGATCAACCAGCCGTCCGAGCACCGGACCGCCGATCGCCTCGCAGACCGCGTAGGCGGCCGTCGTCAATCCCGCCGCCGCGAACGAGCCCGTCAGCCGCTGGACATGGACTACGAGGCCGATGCTCAGCATCGCCAGCGGCAGCCGCGCCACGATCGAGAACACGAACAACCGTCGCGTCGCGGGGGCTTTCAAGATCGAGTGCATGCCCCTACGCTACGGTCAAGCTGGTGTAGATGGAAGATCCACAATGCGACCGATAAACGAGACCAGTCAGCCGATCGATCTGCTGCTGTCGGTCCGACGGGATGACCCGCGCACGCTCGGAGCTCAAATCGAGGATCAGCTGCGGACCTCGATTCGAAACGGCTCGTTGCGGCCCGACGGGCAGATTCCTTCGACCCGAGACCTCTCGCGACAGCTGGGCGTGTCGCGCCGTGTCGTTGTCGACGCATACGCCCAGCTGGCCGCCGAGGGGTATCTGAGCCTGCGTCAGGGCGCACGTCCCCGAGTGTCAGATTCCACGTCGACTGTGCGTCCGCACCCGGGGGAGGTGGTGCGCGCTCAGGCGGCACCCAGGTTTGATTTTCGCCCCAGCGTGCCCGACGTCTCTGGCTTCCCGCGGCGAGCGTGGCTGCGATCGCTGCGCCACGCGCTCGCCACCGCCGTCGATGCCGATCTTGGTTACGGCGACCCGCGTGGCGTCACAGCGCTACGCGTCGCCCTGGCGGACTACCTGGGTCGCGTGCGCGGAGTCGTAGCCGAACCCGAACGCGTCGTCATCACCAATGGCTACACCCAGAGCCTCGGACTGGTCTGCCGCGCACTCGCGGCAGCCGGCTGTGAACGCATCGGGTACGAGGACCCCAGCAACCCCGAGGACCGCCACATCGCTCACCGCGCCGGCCTTGCACCCGTGCCGATCACCGTCGACGACGCCGGAGCCCGGGTCGACGAGCTCCAGCGGGCGAGTGTGGACGCGGTCGTCGTGACCCCCGCCCACCAGCACCCGACCGGCGTCGTCATGACCGGCGAGCGACGAGCCGCGCTGCTGGCCTGGCTGCGCGAGCGCCCGGCGATCGCAATCGAGGACGACTACGACGCCGAGTACCGCTACGACCGGGCGGCGATCGGCGCGCTTCAAGGCCTTGATCCCGACCGGGTCATTTACGCCGGGTCGGCGAGCAAGACGCTCGCCCCGGCGCTTCGCCTCGGATGGCTGGTGGTCCCCTCCCGGCTCGTGACCGCCGTCTGCGATGAGAAGCTGCTCGCCGACCGGGGCACCGCCAGGATCGAGCAGCACGCCTTCGCAGACTTCCTCGCTCGCGGAGAACTCGACCGCCACCTGCGTCGGATGCGCGCCCGCTATCGCGCTCGTCGCGACGCGCTCATCGACGGGCTCGCCGACTCACTCCCGGAGGCGACCATCCGCGGCGTGGCCGCCGGTCTGCACCTGACCGTCTGCCTGCCCGACACCGACGATGAGCAGGCCATCCGCGAGCAGGCCGAACGCCGGCGGATCGCCATCGAGACGATGAGCGATTTCAGCTCCGAGGGGCTGGCGCACACCCCCACGCTCATGCTCGGCTACGCGCAGATGAAGGAGCCCGCAATCCGCGCGGGGGTCCGTGCGCTGTCAGACGCGGTCCAGGCGGCGAGGATCAGAGACCCGACAGGGCAACAGCGATCCGACGTGGTCGCCGGACGGGACCCAGTTGGCGTTCATCTCTGAGCGCGACAACGAAGTGCCGCAGATCTTCATCATGCGCGTGGACGGCACAGACGTTCGCCAGATCACTCACGACAACGCGGGCAAGAGCGAGTTGGCGTGGTCGCCAAATGGCAATGGATCGCATTTGTACGACAGCCGGCTGGCGGGGAGACCGCGAGATTTACTCGATCACGACCGACGGCAGCGGCCTCAGCGATCTGAGCGACGATCCGAGCAGCGACGACGTTGACACGACTTCAGTGCGCAGAGGGCCCACGGAATGTGGCCTGCAACACGGGGAGCACAGGCAGCGCATAGCGCAGACGACGCGGGAGGTAGCGGATGGCGGCGATCCCCATCGATGCAGCGTCGCGTGTCAGGGGCGGAGCGAGGTCGCGAAGCTCCACGACGCCAGGGATCGCCCTGATGGCAGCGCGCTCGGCGGGATTGAAGAGCCACGTCCACAACTCAACCGCAAGGTCACGCTCCCGACCAGAGGCTCGCCGGACCATGTCAAGCATCACCTTCGGAACGACGTCGAAGACCAGCAGAGAGCCGGGCAGTCGTTCGGCGATTCCCGCGATCAACCCGTGGACCTGATCGCGCTGGAAGTATGGAAGCAGACCTTGCGCGGTAACGAGGATCGGGTCGGCGGGATCCAATCCATCAACCCAACTCAGATCGAGTGCCGATCCCCAATGGCTTGACTGCCGTACGCCATCTGGCAACAGCCGGTGGCGGAGCACCATGGTCTCCGGCACGTCCACGGTCAGCCACCGCATCCGACCGTTGTCCAGCCGCCAGAACTGGGTCTCCAGCCCCTCTCCGAGCGCAACGACCATTCCAGTCGGATGCGAGTCCAGGAAGCGGCGGACCGCCCGATCGAACGTTGCCACCCGAACCGCATGCCACCGCGCCCCGCGGGCGAAGCCCGCGAAGTCGTAATCGAGTCGGCTAACGACCCGAACGGCCACCGGATCGTTTAGAGCTCCGATGCGTGTCGCGGCGGCGCGCCGACCGAGATTCCCCAGCAGGGTCTCCGGCACTCCAGACAGATCCACCTCGATCGGCTCCACGATCGGCGATCGTAGTGCTGCCGTCCCTGGTCCGAAAGCCGGGCTGGCGGAAGCCCTCGTGGACGACCTCGAAGAATCCTTCGGGCGCTTTCTCGGCCGCCCGAGATCCGATGACGCCGCCAGCCATCGTCCGGGGTGTCATCGCCACGCTGGGCGAACCGATCCGCGCGACGATCTGGCGCACGACGGGAGTCGACAGCGCGGTGAAAGCAGGATCGCCGTGCATGCCGGGCAGCGCGACGGCCGGGACACCGAGTGGCCCTACGGCGGCGACACGATTCGGCGCCTCGACGGCCAGGCAGACCGCCCACATCCCGCAAGCGAGGTGCCGACGATCGGCACACGCTCGAGCTCGAGCGCATCGAGCAGCGAGGTGAGCTGGACGACCGCGTGTGAGCGCAGCGGCCAACCGCTGTAATCGAAGGCGCCACTGAGGCCGAACCAGGGCAGGTCGAACGCGATCAGCCGATAGGCGCCCCAGGTAGGGCTTCAAGGGCGCCCACGTCGACGCGCTCATGCCGCTTCCGTGCACGAGCACGAGCGGTGGGCCGTCGCCGGCCTCGATAACCCACACAGCAAGCGGCGGATCCGCCAGGCGCACCCGCCGGGCCTCGACTTCCACACCACACGCTGCAAACAGCCGACGCTCGGCTTGCTCGAACGCGAGCGACGGGTCGTGGCGTGAGTGCTGAGTGATTGGCTGGGTCCCGTTCGCTGGCGGTTGATCATCGCGCGCGCTCGCGGCATGGCGCCAAGCCCCGCTTTGACAGCGCGACGCGCACGGAGCCCCACCCGACAAGCGACCCGTTTCGCGAGCAAAGCGAGCATCTGGCTGGCGATCGCATTCGCGTGGTTGCGATCGTCTGCTTTTATGCAAAGAATTCGAACCGCGGCGACGATCCCAATCAAGACATCACTCATGCCGCCCTCGTCGACGTCGTCGGCACCTTGCAGATGCCATCCACGCCGATGCCCAGCGAGATGTCGTCGAGGTTGTAGAGATGCTCGCTGGCCACGAGGCAGGCGACCTCGCAGATCTGTCGCCGTCGCGACCGGCGACGAAGTCGAGATCGAGCTGGAGTTTGATCCCGACCCGCGGTAGTCGAGCCCCCGATCTCGCGCGCGCCGTGGACTCCGATTCCGTCGCCCGCACCGCCTACGACCGCCTGCCGATGGTCAGAAACGCCAGCACGTGCGCGCCATCGAGAGCGCGACGAAGCCTGAGACGCGCACACGGCGGATTGAAAGACTCTGGCGATCCTACGTGCTTCGGGCCAAGGGAGGATTTGAGCACGCCATCGATCTTCGTGATCGGAGCGAAAAGCAATGTTGACGCGCTTGGAGGACAGATGCGCTACCTCGTGCCGGCGGTCGTCGAGTGCCGATCGTTGAACGCGTTGCCGAATCGTTGCGTCGGCGTTGAGACAACGCTATGGACCGCGTTAGTTGACGCGTTCTGGTTGTCGTACGTGGTGTCGGTGAGGTAGATTCGGGTTGTTATTGAGGCGGCCAGGGCCGGCCGCGCGGGGCATTTAGATTGGGAGTGGTCAGAGATGGATTTTGGTGGGGCGCGTAGGTTTGGCTTTTTGTTGCTGGGCGGGCGTGGTCATGCTGTCGGGGTCTTGGCCGCGGTGGTCGGTCTGTGTGGGTTGTGGGCGGTCGAGCCGGCTGGTTCGGCGTGGGCAGCGTTGCCACTGGGGTGTGTGCAGTCGGGGAGCACGGTGGCGTGCACGTTTTCTGAGACGGGCGGGCCGCAGTCGTGGACGGTTCCGGCGGGGGTCACTTCGGCCTCGTTAGTGGTCGACGGGGCATCCGGCGGCGCGAGTATGGATAGCAGTGAGGCCGGCGGCGGGGGTGGGCAGGTCTCCGCGAAATTAGGATCCTTGAAGGCGGGCCAGGTGTTCACGATCGAGGTCGGCGGGACGGGCTCCGTGAGTGGGGGCGGGTTCAATGGCGGCGGCAACGGTGGCGGGGATGGTGCTGGCGGCGGCGGCGGTTCTAGTTCGGTCAGCCTGGGATCGACCGCCGAGCTTGTTGCAGGTGGTGGTGGCGGGGGCGCTGAGGATGTCGCGGATAACGCCTGCACTGGGCCTGTCACCACAAAGAGCGGCGCGGGCGGCGCGGGCGGTCAGTTCGGGGTCGATGGCAGCCCGGGCGACGCGTACACCTGCGTGTCCGAGACCCTCGGGGGTGGCGGAGGCGGCGACGCGGGCGGCGACCAATCCCCCCTTGTCCCAGGTGGCGGTGGCACGGCCGGGGAGCCCGATGGCTCCGCCAACGATTCGTGTGGCTCAGGTGCTGGTTTTAGCGGCGGTGCTCAAGGAGGCTCGGCGTCAGGTTCCACCGGTGGCAATGGCGCGACCGGGAACGGCTCGACCGCCGAGGGCAGCGGCGGCGGCGGTGGCGGCGGATACGTCGGCGGAGGAGGCGGCGGCAGCTCTGCGCACGAGAGCCCCTGTGTTATGCGTGGTGGCGGGGGTGGCGGCGGCGGGGGCTCGAGCTACGCCGCATCGACAGCATCTGGCGTCTTGTTCACCACCGGCGTGAGCGTTCCGGGCGCTTCTGGCAACGGTCAGGTGACGATCACCTACAGCACGCCACCGGCCTACCAGCCCGACGCCCAGATCAAGCTGGCCAGGGACACCAGCTACCTAGGGGTCGGGATCATCAACACCACCGGCGCGCGCCAGACCCGCACCACCACCACCGCACCGGGCAAGAGCAAAACCTTCGACCTGAGATTCGTCAACGCCGGAACCCACTCCGACGCGATCGCAGTCCACGGGTGCAAGAGCTCAACCGGCTTCACGGTCAAATACTTCAAGGGCAGCACCAACGTCACGGGCAACGTAACCGCGGGCACCTATAAGACCGGCACCCTCACCTCCGACGCCAGCCAAGTGCTGAAACTGAAGATCGCGGTCTCATCCACCGCCAGCGCCGGCACGATCGACGCCTGCGCCGTGACCGCCAGCTCAAACCACGCCCCCACCAGACAGGACGAAGCCAAGGCGAAAGTCAAGGCCGGCTAGCCCACCAGCGCGCGCTGGACGGCGTGTCCCTCGACGGAGGCCGCGCCGGGATCGACGCGTGCCAGAACGGCTCGCTGACCGCAAAGCCTGGATGCGTTCGCCCTAATAGAAGAACCGCCCCCAGCCGGAGCGAGGGGCGATTCTCTGTAAAGGTGGAGACGCCGGGAATCGAACCCGGGTCCGCGGTCGTGTGGATGTGGCGTCTACGAGCGTAGCCGGCGCTCTAACTCTCGCCCCCGACTCGCCTCGCCGGCCGGGTTGTCGGGGGCTAGCTCCCTAGATGTCCCCGGGGCGGAGGGAGCAAATCCACTCCGGGCGAGCCTGCTAATTGATCCCGGCTCACCGCCGCAGGCGAGCAATGGCCGAGACGAACGTCAGTTACCGACTAAGCAGCCGCGTAACCGAGATCGAAACTGTGCGAGTCCGCACTTATTTTCTTCCGGGTGTTTTACGAGGCCGCCCGGAACCTCGGCTCGCAACCACCCCCACGAGCCAACCACGTCGAAGCCTGTCGTCCCCTGGGGATATTGGTGCTTTATTTCATTCTAGATGAGCTGACACGGGCTCGTCAGATGCGCGCCGCGGGATCCTGGGAGCTTCCTGAGAGCGCCGATTGACGCCGTGGCAGGGGTCCGCCTGGTGCCAGAATCAAGGTGATGGCTCAGCAGAACCAATGGCTGGTTCCAAAGCCGCCACCCGCGGCTCCGGAGCCGACCACCGAGGGCTTTGCGCCCGGCACGGACAACGTCGTCCCCCGGCGGCACACGCCAGGTGCGCGACTGCCCGCGAAAGAGTCATTCGTCAAGCGCAAACTGGCGCCGATCGGTGCCGCGCTCGTGGCGTTGCTCGCGAAGCTCAAGGCGATCCTCTTGCTCCTGCCCAAGGTCAAGTTGTTGGCGAGCGCGGGCACGATGCTCGTCTCGATCGCGGCCTACAGCTTCGTCTTCGGCTGGCCCTTCGCGCTCGGCTTTGTCGCCCTGTTGCTGGTCCACGAGCTCGGGCATGTGATCCAGCTCCGGCGCGAGGGACTAAAGGCGAGCCTGCCTATGTTCATCCCCTTCATGGGGGCGGTGATCAGCGCCCGCTCGCTTGGTGACAATGCTCTCGCCGAGGCCCGGGTGGGCCTGGCAGGGCCGATCCTGGGAAGCGTTGGGTCAGCCGCGTGCATCGTGATCTGGCATCTCACCGGCAACGACATCTGGCGGGCGCTCGCGTTCACCGGGTTCTTCTTGAACCTCTTCAATCTGTTGCCCGTCGTTCCGCTCGACGGCGGACGCGCCATGGCCGCAATGGCGCCATGGATGTGGTTCGTCGGGTTCGCGGCACTTGTCCCCCTCGCGATCATCTTTCCCAACCCGATCATGTTCCTGATCCTGGTGATCGGGGGCTACGAGACCTACAAGCGGTGGAAGCTGCGGCGTAGTGGAGACGCGCGCCAGCGCGACTACTACCGCGTCCGCCCCATCGACCGGGCTTTCGTCGCAGCGCTCTATCTGGCGTTGATCGCGGCACTCGTGGTGGGTATGAACGCGACGCATCTGCCGCGCACGCTTTAGATCGCCGGCTCTGAGGGGTCGGCTCGCCGTCAGTCGAAGAGGCGGGAAAAAATGACCAGACTCACCCGGAAGTTTGCGGTTTGGTCGGAATAAACCGCCGAGCGACCGAAAGCCATCAAAGTCCGATTCCGCGCGACGGCTTTGGTCAGAAACGATCTGGGCAGGCGCGGGCGCATGCGCCCGCGCCCCGGCCGCGCATGCGCGGCCGGGGGACCGGCACATGTGCCGGTCCCATTCAAACCGGGGGTGTAGCCGCCGCTCAACGGCCAACGAGGACCCCCTCTACCTAATGCGCGTGGAGCTCGCGCTCGATCTCGCGCTGGACCTCGCGCCTGCGGATCGATTCGCGCTTGTCGTAGCGGTCCTTGCCGCGGGCCAGGGCGAGCTCGACCTTGGCGTGTGCACCCGAGAAGTAGACCCGCGTCGGGATCAGGGTCAGTCCCCTTTCCTGCGTCTTGCCGATCAGCCGCTCTATCTCCGATCGGTGCAGCAACAACTTGCGCTCACGTTCCGGATCGTGATTGGCGCGGTTGGCGGGTCCGTACGGTGCGATGTAGCAGCCGATCAGCCACGCCTCGCCGTCGCGGATCACCGCGTAGGAGTCTTTTAGCTGGGCGCCCGATGCGCGCAGGGCCTTAACCTCGGTCCCGGTCAGGACCAGCCCGGCCTCATAGCGCTCGAGCAGGTGGTAGCGCCAGGAGGCCTGACGGTTGGTAGCCACGTCACCGGGCTGGGCCTTGCGTCTGCGTGGACGTGCCATGGAATCAGCCGCCGGAGTGTTCGCTTGCAGTCACGGGATGAAGATCGACTCTGCCGCGGGGGGCGTCGATCGTCCCAACCCGTACCTGGATGGGATCGCCGAGGCGGATAGTCCGCCCCGTTCTCGTTCCATGCAGCATGGTCCCAAGCTCGTTTAGCTCCCACCAGTCGCCGATCAGCCTGCGAACCGGGAGCATGCCTTCAAACATTCGGTCCGGCCCAAACGCCACGAACGCTCCCGAGGAGTGCAGTCCGGTCACCTCGCCCTCGAACACAGCCTCATGGCCGGCGTCGGTCATCAGGCGATCGAGCAGGAAGCAGCGAGCAACGTCGTCCGCGTCCCTCTCGATCATCATCGCCTCGCGTTCGCGAGCCGATGTCCAGGGTCCGGCCGTCGCCACCCACCGGCTATCCGGAGCCGGCTCGCCCGCCACCGCGGCGAGCAGCGCCCGGTGGCAGATGAGGTCGGGGTAGCGGCGGATCGGTGAGGTGAAATGGCAGTACGTCGGCGACTGCAGACCGGCGTGACCAAGGTTGCGATGGTCGTAGTAAGCCTGCTTGAGCGACCGCAGCAGCAAACTGGCGAAGGCCCTTTTCCCGCGACCGGTTCGCACCGCGTAGTCGGTCACGAGCTGCGAAGCCTCAGCGACCGCGGCCGCTGCTTGCTGTGGGCTGAGTGGTCCCTTGGGCAGCGGTGGAGTGGGCACGCCCAGCGACGCGAGTTGTGCCACCAGGCGCTCGACGGCGAGGCCGTCGGGCCGCTCGTGGACTCGGTAAAGCGAGGGGATGTCACGGCCGGAGAGAACCTTGGCGACCTGCTCATTCGCCGCGATCATGAGGTGCTCGATCAGCCGATGAGATTCGGTCTGCACGGTCGCCACCGCCTCCACGACGTTTCCGTCTCGGTCGAAGCGGAATTCGGGCTCCTCGCTGGAGATCGCCAGCGCGCCGCGCTGCTCGCGCCGCCCCTGCAGCGCGGCGGCAACCTGGCGCGCGGCCAGGAGCGCTTCGCCGCATCGCTCAGGCGCGCGCTCGGTGCCGGCGAAAATGCTGTCGACCTGGCCGTAATCAAGGCGCGCGTCAGAGCGGATCACCGAGCGGTAGAAGGCCGCTGTGTGGACGCCTGCATCGCGCACCAGGAGCTCCACAGTGAACGCGAGCCGGTCCTGGTCCGGTACCAGCGAGCAGGCGCCGCTGGAGAGAGCGGCGGGGAGCATCGGTTCGACCGCGCCCGGAACGTAAACGCTGCACCCACGGCGATAGGCCTCGCGGTCGAGCGGTGAACCAGGTGCAACGTGTGCGCCGACGTCAGCGATATGTACCCACACGCGCCGACCTCCATCCTCGGCCGGGGCGGCCGAGATGGCGTCATCGAAGTCGCGCGCGCTGACGGGGTCGATCGTGAAGGTCTCAAGCGAGCGCAGGTCACGCCGCGGGCGCCGATCCGAATCCGGGGTGACTGTGGCGATGGCTGCGCGCTCGACGGAGTCCGAAAAGGAGCGCTTCAGTCCGCGGTCGATCATGAACGCCTCGATCACATCGCGCGCGATTTCGGGGCGGCCCAGTCGCGAGGCGATCACCGCCCGCCCACCGCGACCGTCGCGGTGGGGGCGGGTGCGCAGCGCCACGAGGTCACCCAGAGCGGCCCTGCCGTCGCGACTCACGGCGACTCGCGGCCCCGCCTCAAAGAACGGCTCGGCGACGACGAACTTCCCCCGCCGCCTCAGCACCCCGACCCGGAGCCCGCCCGCACGGTGCTCGCCGTCCCCGCGCGGGGGCGTCGCGCGCCGTGGGCCCGCCGTCGAGCGCGCTGGGGCACGTCGGGTCGGGCTCACTGAACCTTGTGCGCAACGGTCTGCTCGGCCTTCTGAAGCGCCTCGTCGACGTGCGTGCTCGGATTGTCGACCGCGTAGATGTTGGGCTGGACGCCTTTCCCGCGCCGCACTCCGCCACCTCCGAGGTTCTGCCCATTCGGCGTGAAGTACTCGCCGACGGTGAAGTCAAGCGCTCCGCCGTTGGGCAGCGGGTCGATCTCCTGGAAGACGCCCTTGCCGTAGGTCCGGGTTCCGACCACGAGCGCGCGATGGCGATCCTTGAGCGCGGCCGTCACGATCTCTGCGGCGGAGGCGGTGCCGTGGTCCACCAGGACCACCATGGGCTGGTGGACGGCGATCGCACCACCCTTGGCGAGGTAGACCTGCCGCGGCTGGCTGCGACCGTCGGTGGAGACGATCGTTCCGTCTGGAATGAAGATGCTGGCGACGGCAACGGCCTGATCGAGCAGCCCACCACCGTTTTCGCGGAGGTCGAGGATCAGGCCGCGCGCGCCGGCGTGGAGCACCCGCTTGACTTGTGCCTGCACTTCGGACCCGGCGCCCTCCGTGAAGCTGGTCAGCTGCACATAGCCGATCTTCACTCCGTGGTAGGTGATCACGCGTCCGCTGGCCACGGGAACGACGATATTTGCCCGCTTCAGGGTGACCCTGCGTCGCTTGCCGCCGTTTACGACCGTGAGCGTTACCGAGGTTCCGGCCGGTCCCCGGATCAGGCTCGAGTCGAAGTCGGCGGAGTGGCCACCAAGCGGTCGCGAACCAACCTTCACGATCACCGTCCCAGGTGTCAGTCCGGCCCGGGCGGCCGGCGAACCGGGGAAGACGCCCACGATCCGCAGCCCTTGTGAGTCGGGCAGGACGTCCACCCCTATGCCGCTCAGGTGCGGGTTCGACTGGTTCATGAAGGTGTGGTAGTCGGCGGGATTGAAGTAGTGGGAGTAGGGATCGTTGAGGCTGGCGACGGCGCCGGAGATACCCTTGTTCACCAGCTGGTCGGCGTTCACCGGCCGGTAGTAGTCGCGCTGGAGCAGGGACACCACGTCCTGCATCAGGCGACTGCCCGAGTCGTTGACAAAGGCACTGCGTAGCCCGGAGGGCATCCAACTGGGGTGTCCTCCCAGCCACATGCCGATCGCGAGCAGCAGCAGAACGGCCACGGTGATCACCGCGACCCTGACCGCTGACAGCGGCCGCCGACGGAACAGGTCTCTTCTCATCGTGAGGAACTCCGTTGAGCGGCCGGTCGTGGGCCGCCACGGCCACTCAGGGTAGCCGCCCCGCCACCGAAAACCCGCCGATCAGATCCGTAAGTAGCGGCGCAGCGATACGCCTGACCCTACCGCCGACACGAGGACCCCGGCTCCCATCATGATCGCCAGCAGTGCAGGGAACGCGATCGTGCGGACCCCGCCCACCAGGGCCCAGCCCGAGAAGAGCGGGTCGAGCAGAGCGACCTTGGCAACCGCGAGCACGATGATCGCGAGCACCGCGCCGACCGCGCCGACCAGGACCCCCTCGATCACGAACGGCCATCGGATAAACCAGTTGGTGGCGCCCACAAGCCGCATGACCTCGACCTCGCGACGTCGCGCGAACAGCGAAAGGCGAATGGTGTTGGCCACAAGCAGGATCGAGGCGAGCGTCAGCAGCGCGGCGAACGCGATCCCGCCCCACTTCACCGCGGAGGTCAACTGCAGCGCCTTCTTGGTGTAGGACTTCTTGTCGATCACGGTGGCGATCGAGTGGTCGATCGTGCCGCCGCTGGGGGTCAGAGCGGTATGGATCGCGAGCACATTGGCCGGGTTGTTGGGGAACACGTGAAAGGCGTCAGGCAGGGGGTTGTACTTCAGCAGCGCGAAGGCCGTCGGGTTCTGGCGCTTTTGTTGGGCGAGCGCCTTGGCCTTGGAGACGAACACAACCGACTTGACGTTGGGTAGCGCCCGGAGCTTGCGCTCGACGCGCGCGTTGTCTGAAGGCGTGGCCTTGGTCTTCATGAACACCTCGACATAGAGCCGTCCGCGCACGCTGTTGGCTGCGTCGCTGGTGACCTCAACGGCGGGAATGAAGACCCCGACCACGAGCATCGTCACGAGCACTGTCGCCAGGGCCGCGAAGCAGGGGGCGGCATTGCGCCTCATGGCGCGAAGCGCCTCGCGGAGGAAGAAGCCCAGCCTCATTCGGCGGGGACGGCGTCAGATCGCATCAACTGTGCGAAGTCCCGCGTGCTCTGGTCAGACGCGTACAGGCCGCTCGCCTCGTCGCGCACGATTCGGCCGTGCGAGAGCTCGATTACGCGACGACGCATCTTGTCGACCATGGCCTGGTCGTGCGTGGCGACGAGGACCGTCGTTCCGGTGCGGTTGATCCGGTAGAGCAGGCGCATGATGTCGATGCTCGTCTCCGGATCGATGTTTCCTGTCGGTTCGTCGGCCAGCAGCAGCGGCGGGTGATTGACGAAGGCTCGGGCGATCGAAACGCGCTGCTGCTCGCCGCCCGAGAGCTGGTCGGGGTAGCTGTGCAGCTTCGTCGAGAGTCCCGTCATGCGCAGGATGTCTGGAACCTTCTGGCGTATCTCGCGGCGTGTCCCGCCGGTGACCTGGAGGGCGTACGCGACGTTGTCGTGGACGGTCCGGTTCGGCAACAGCTTGAAGTCCTGAAAGACCACTCCCACGTTGCGCCGGTAGATGGGAACGCGTCCCCGAGCGATATTTCGGAGTTCTCGGCCGGCTACCCGGATCGACCCCTCGGTGGGCTCGATCTCCTTGATCAGCAGCCGAATCACGGTCGACTTGCCGGATCCGGTCGCGCCCACCAAAAAGACGAAATCCCCGCGCTGCACGGAAAAGTTGGCGCGGTCCAAACCCACGTCGCCGCCCTCGTAGCGCATGCTGACGACGCGAAACTCGATAACGGGAGCGCCGGCCCGTCGGGACCGTGCACCGCCGCTCCTTGGCGCAACCTTGGTCGTTCCAGTGGCCATCGCGATGCTCAGCGAGACTAGCGAGTTTCCGGCCCCAGACTTCCGGCAGAAGGCCTATGCAATTGGGTTTGCAGGGAACGGCCGGCGCAGGCACGGGTGGGGTGTGACGGGCTCGCTACCTCTGACCGTTACCTTTACGCCTGGGCATGCCCGAGATCACCCAGACCACACTGCGCAACGGCCTGCCCCTGTACCGGATCTCCGTGGAGGGGACGCGCGCGCTCACGATCCTGCTCGCGTTCGACGCGGGCGCGCGGACCGAGTCCGCCGACGAGAACGGCATGGCCCATTTCCTTGAGCACCTGGTGTTCAAAGGCGGCGAGAAGTACGCCACGTACCGCGATGTAAATGAGGCGGCCGAACGCATCGGCGGCGTGCTGAACGCCTATACCAGCCACGATCTTGTGGCCTTCCACATCACCGCCCGCGCAGAGCAGGCTCCCCGAGCGATCGACCTCCTGACCGATTTCGTGAACCGGCCGCGCATCGACTCCGACGAGCTCGATCGGGAGCGCGGGGTCGTGGTGCAGGAGATCGCGCGAGCCAACGACCAGCCGGCTGCTCTGGCCGAGCACCTGATCGACGAGGCCACGTTCGGCGAGCACCCCCTGGGGCGTCCGGTGCTGGGGACGGTGGAGCACATCCGGGACACGTTCACGCGCGAGGCGATCCTGTCCTTCCGCTCTCGCCAGTGGGCTCCACCCGACGGTGCGGCGCTGGTGGTTGGGAACCTGCGGGCCCTGCCGGCCGAGGATGAGCTCGACGAGCTCTTTGGCCGACTGGAGTCCCGGCCCTCGTCCGAGCCTTACGACCCCGCGCCCCCGTTTCACCAGCGCGAACTGGTGCGCGAGCGCGACTCAAACCAGTCTCATCTGCGGGTCTCCTATCGCCCATCGGTTGACATCCGCGATCCACGTAGGCGGGCCGCGCTGCAGGTGTACTCCACAGTTCTGGGGGGATCGATGGGGTCGCGCCTGTTCGACGAGATTCGCGAGCAGCGAGGACTTGCCTACTCGGTTTATTCCGCCGCCCACGCCCACGCAGACACGCCGGTGCTGGCGCTGGCCGCTGGTCTTCAATCGAGCAAGACCGTCGAGGCCCTTCGGCGGATGAAGGAAATCGTCACCGAACTGCGTGAGCAAGGTCCTACTGAGGCGGAGGTGCAGCGGGCGCGCGCCTACGCGGCCGGGGCGCGCGCGATCGCGTTCGAGAACACCGGGGCGGTCGCCCGCCAAGCCGCCCAGCAGGCGGTCGTCTACAGCGAAGACCCGGATCCCGACGCCGTCATCGAGCTGCTCGACCGCGTGACCTTTGAAGAGGTGCGGGAGGTGGCGGCAGCGATCCCCGAGGAGCTCTCGCTCGCCTGCGTCGGGCCGCACACCGTGCAGGAGCTACAAGCCGCCTAGTGCCCGTTCAAGCCTGAAGGAGCCGCGATCCGCCTGGTACCCCACGGACGAGCCGCACCACGCGCTCGAGCCGCACCGCGCGCTGTCGCCGTGTTCGCGCTCGCCGCCGTGGCGGTGGGCCTGCTCGCCGGATGCGGAGGTACCGGGCCGCGCCACGTTCGCACAACGGACGCCGCGGCTGATTCGCGCCCGGCCCGGACCGTGCGGACTCCGCCCCCGAAGCCGCACTTTCCACACGGCACCGCCGCGCTTCGCGCCGCGCTCGCGCGGACCTTCAAGAAGGCCGGACCAACGTCGGGCGCCGTGGTCTACGACCTCACCGACCACGCCCCGCTTTTCGACCTGCGTCCTCGGGCCGCCCGGTGGCCGGCCTCCGTCGAGAAGCTGTACACGTCGGCCGCGGTCCTGCGCGATCTGGGCCCGCATGCGACGCTGCACACCGAGGTCCTAGGTGCCGGCCACCTCGCTCGCGGCGTTTGGCACGGGAATCTCTACCTGCGTGGCGGCGGCGACCCGACGTTCGGGGACGGGAGCTTCAACCGCGTCTGGGAACACGGCTTCGGCCCAACCGCCACCGAGGTGGCCCACAAGCTGCGGGCCGATGGGATCCACCGTGTGACCGGCCAGCTGATCGGAGACGGTGCACTATTCGACAACCGGACCGGACCGCCGTCGACCCACTATGCCCCCGACATCCCAGATCTTGGAGGCAAGCTGAGCGCCCTCACCTACGATCACGGCTCGACCATGGGCAAGTGGACCCCGTCCGCATTTGCCGCGCGCGAACTGGGGCAAACGATGCGCGGTTCCGGGATCGAGGTGCGGACGACGCGCCGGACCGGTACGGCGCCGCGCTCCGCTCGCACGCTCGCAACCGTCACCTCACCCCCGATGTCAGTCCTGCTTCGGCTGATGAACGTGCCGTCTGACGACTTCTTCGCCGAGATGCTGACCAAACAGTTGGGCGTGCGCTTCGGCGGTGCCGGCACCACCGCCGCGGGCGCGCGGGTCATCGGCGAGGTCATCTCGCATGATTACGGACTGCAGCCGCATATCGTCGACGGCTCGGGGCTCTCGCGCGAAGACCGCACTTCCCCATGGCAGGTCGTCGAACTGCTGCGGGAGCTCTGGGGCACCGCGCCCGGCGCCGAGGTGTACTCCTCGATGCCGGTGGTCGGGGTCAACGGCACCGTACAGACGATCGCGGTCCACACGCCGGCCAGAGGCAGATGCGTGGCCAAGACCGGCACGCTGACGGATGTGACCAACCTGGCCGGGTACTGTCACAGCCGTGGCGCCAAACGACTGGCGTTTGCACTGTTCATCGACGGACCGCCGAATTCGCGCGCACTGCAGCTCGAGAGCGCGATGGTCGCGGCGATCGCGCGCCTCTGAGGCGGAGCGGACCGAGGGCGGCGCCTGAGCCTCGATGTCCGTACGTGAACGCGGACCAGCCGTCAACCGCCGTGAGCTCGCGGCGTACCTGGCACGCATCCGTGACCGCTGGCCAGTTGAGGTGGCGCTGCTCGGCGGCGCCCGGGTGGCGGACGAGCGGGGCGCGCCGCCGCAGCGTGAACGCGGCCCTGAGTTCGTGGTCGTACTCGTTTCCCCCGCCTTCGAGGGCATGCCGTGGCTGGAACGCGTCTACCACGCGGGCAACCTCTGGGACGCGCTCGAGTTAGGCGCCGCCGCAGACCTGCACTGCTACACCCCGGCTGAATTCGAGCGCAGGCGCGGGACGCTGCGGGCGGTCCGGGAGGCCGGCGAGCAGGGGCTGGACCTGCTCAGCCTATAGCGACCATTCGCTCGATCGGCACGCGAGCGCGCTCGGCGAGTTTGTCGGCCACCTTGACCAGATGGACGCCGTCGCGCAGCGAGTCACGCAGCTTCGGCAGCGTGATCTTCTTCATGTAGCGGCAATGGGCCGCCTCGTTGGCGGCGACGAACTCCATCTCTGGTGCAGCGACGCGAAGGCCGTGAAGCATGCCGGTCTCGGTCGCCACCACCGCGGCCGAGGGCTTAGCCTCACCTCCGGCGGAGGCATGCGCGTGGGCATAATCGAGCATCCCTCCGGTGGAGAGCATGTGCACGCCCTCGGGACTGATGTCGCCGGAGGCGACGTACTCCATGACGCTTGTCGAGCACCCACACTCCGGGTGGATGAGGAAGTCCGCACCGGGATGGGCCGCCCTGACCGCGGCGATGTCGTCTGGACGGATGCCCGCGTGCACGTGGCACTCGCCGTCCCACACATGCATGCGCCGGCCCGTGACGCGCTCGACGTAGGCGCCCAGGAACATGTCGGGTCCGAAGAGGATCTCGGCGTCCTCACCGTGCTCGCGGTAGATGTGCTCGACCACCTTGACGGCATTTGCGGACGTGCAGCAGTAGTCGGTCTCGGCCTTGACGTCAGCGGTGGTGTTGACGTACATGACGACGATTGCGCCAGGATGACTGGCTTTCCAGGCCCGCAACTGCTCCGCCGTGATCGATTCGGCGAGCGAGCATCCGGCGTCTAGGTCGGGTAGCAGCACTGTCTTGTCCGGACACAGGATCGAGGCTGTCTCGGCCATGAAGTGGACACCGCAGAAGGCGATGGTCTCGTGCTGCGCTCTGGCCGCCTGTTGCGATAAGCCGAGCGAGTCGCCGACGTAGTCGGCCACATCCTGGATCTCGGGCAGTTGGTAGTTGTGGGCGAGTATCAGTGCGTCTCGCTGGCTTGCCAGCGCCCGCACCTCCTCTTGGAGGGCAGGAATGTTCTCGAGCGTGAGGGGCGTGGCGCCGGAGGCGAGAGGCACCGGAGGGTCAGTAATAAGAGGAAGGTTCATCACGGCAGTGGTTCCAGAATTAGGGAGAGATCCAACGAGGGTGCGCTGTGAGTCAGTGCACCTACTGAGACAAAGTCTACGCCGGTGCTGGCTATTTCCCGGACGCCTTCAAGGGTGATTCCACCGCTGGCCTCGAGCTCGGCTCGGCCCGACACGCGGGCCACCGCTCGACGCAATCCCTCCACTGAGAAGTTGTCCAGCAAGATCCACGGCGCGCCGGCGTCCAGCGCCTGATCGACCTCCTCAAGATTTCTGCACTCCACCTCAAGCGGTAGTGCCGAGCCTGCCGGATCCGCCCGGGCCCTGGCGACCGCGGCGCCCACGCCGCCGGCCAGCGCGGCGTGGTTCTCCTTGATCAGGATCGCGTCGTAGAGGCCGCGGCGATGGTTGGTGCCTCCGCCCGCCGCGACGGCCGCCTTCTCAAGTACCCGCAATCCGGGCGTGGTCTTGCGCGTATCGAGGATTCGGGCGCCGGTCCCCTGGAGCTGATCGACGAAGCGGGCGGTCAACGTCGCCACCCCCGAGAGCCGGCCCAGAAAATTCAATGCCGTGCGCTCGCCGCTCAGGATCGCGCGCGCGGATCCTTCTAGTCGCACGACGTCTCCGCGTTCGCGCCAGCGGCCCTCGGCGCACAGCGGCTCAAATCCGATCTCCGGGTCGAGCGCGCGGAAGGTCGCCTCGGCCACATCGAGTCCGAACACCACGCCGGGCGCTTTCTGCTCGACCACGGCCCGAGCCCGGGCGTCCGCAGAGACTGTCGCCGTCGTAGTGACATCGCCGTCTCCCAAGTCCTCGCGTAGGGCGCGGGTGACGGCATCGCGGATCACCGCACCGTCCAGCGCTTGGAGGCTCGTCGAAACCACCGGATCAGAGAGCAGCCGCTTCGACAGCCGTCGGAGTCGATACCAGGACCCGGACGGTGGCAAAGGTTGGATCCGCGGCGCCATGCAACCGCGCACCGGCCGTGGTCAGCTCACGGAGATATTCGACGACCTCGACCGTGACCCGTTCGCCAGGGAGGAGCGCGGGGACACCGGGCGGATAGCCGGCGATTGACTCGCACGAGACACGGCCGATCGCATCCTCGACCGGCACCGCAACGCCCGAACCCAGAAAAGCCTCACGCGGCGTCATCACCGTGTCGAAGTCCATCCCCGAAGGGGCGCGCGGCAATCCCAACGCCCGTCCCGGCCTGCCCATCCGCCGCACGGTTTCGCTGAAATCGTGGGCGAGCCGGTCCAGTGGCTCGACGGCCTGCGCCAACCCCAACACGAAAACCACGGTGGCGTGGGTGGCCAGCTCGGTATAGGTGTCGTACGAGGCGCGAAGCCCCTCGGCTATCTCGTATCCGGTGCACCCGGTGCCGCGGACATCGACCACCAGGCGCAGCGGATCCCAGCCGGAAACGCCGGGCCGCCCCACCAGGGTGCCTCCCAGGACCTTGCAACCCTCGATCGCGTCAATCGCCGCGCTCGTCCGCTGCGCCGCCTCAAGCGTCCGTCCGAGCTGCGCGTCGCCGTGGACGGCAAGCTGACGGCGGGCGGCGTCGAGAGAGGCGAACAGCAGCGAGCTCGGGCTGGTCGAGCGGACCAGGCGCACAGCTCGTTCGAGCGCGGGCGGATCGATCAGAGCCCCGGGGGCGACGTGGAGCATTGCTGACTGGGTGAGGCTGCCCACGATCTTGTGGGTCGAGGTGAGCATCGCGTCCGCGCCAAGCATGAGCGGCGAGGGCGGCAACGCGGCGTGAAAGCCGAAATGCGCGCCCCAGGAGTTGTCGACCACGAGCGCGACCCCCGCCGCGTGGGCGACCTCAGCGCAGGCGCCCACATCGGCCGCCATCCCGTAGTAGGTCGGCGAGACGATGAAAACCGCCCGCGCCTCGGGGACCTTTTGCAGGCATCGGGCCAGGGCCTCCGGGGTGACGCCGAGCGCCATCCCCAGCTCGGCGTTGTACTCGGAGGCGACGTAGGTCGGTCGGCCACCGCTGAGGATAAGCCCGTCAATCAGGCTGGCGTGACTGTTACGTTGGACGAGCACGCGCTCATCGGGCCCGGCCAGCGCCAGGCACAGGGCATGGTTTCCCTGAGTGGCGCCATTTGTGAGGAACCACGTCCGCTGCGCGCCGTATGCCTCGGCCGCGAGTTGCTCGGCTCGCTCGTACGGGGTCGGTGACGGGCCGAGATCGATGCCCTCGATGTCCAGCGGGACATCGAGCAACAGGGCCCGATTGCCGAGCGCAGCCCGCAGCCCAGGATCGGCTCCCTCGCCCCCCTTGTGACCCGGCACGTGGAAGCGGGTCGAGCCGCGGAAGCCGTAGGCGCTGACGGCGTCGAGATAGGGAGCGGTCGGCTGTTGGGACGGGGGGATCGGCACGCGTTCGCTCATCGAGGCCGCCTAATGGGCATCCGGTTGGCGACGAGCGTTCCTCAGCAGGTACGCGCGCACGAACCCGTCCAGATCGCCACCCAACACGCGCGCAGTATCACCCATCTCGTGATCCGTGCGGTGGTCCTTGACCATCGAGTACGGGTGAAGGACGTATGACCGGATCTGAGAACCGAAGTTGACATCGTCGGCATCGCCCTTCTCCCGCGCGATCTCCTCTCGCCGCTTGCGTTCCTCTAGCTCGAGCAGCTTGGAGCGCAGCATCGTCATCGCCTCGGCCCTGTTCGACGACTGCGAGCGCTCGTTCTGGCACTGCACGACGATGCCGGTGGGCCGGTGCGTGATGCGTACCGCCGAGTCGGTCTTGTTGACGTGCTGGCCGCCCGCGCCGCTGGCCCGGTAGGTGTCGATTTGAAGATCGTCATCGCTGATCTCGATGTCCGCTATCTCGTCCACCACCGGCGAGACCTCGACGCCGGCAAAGCTGGTGTGGCGCCGATGGGCGGCATCGAACGGCGACAGGCGCACGAGGCGGTGGACCCCCTTCTCGCTGGCATAAAGGCCATAGGCGTTCTCTCCTCTGACCAGAAAGGTCGCGGACTTAACTCCTGCTTCCTCACCGGGGGAGACCTCCAGCAGCTCCACGCCGAACCCCCTGCGCTCGGCCCAGCGCATCTCCATGCGCAGGACCATCTCGGCCCAGTCCTGTGCGTCGGTACCGCCGGCGCCGGCGTTCACGGTGACGAGTGCGTCACCGGAGTCATAGCGCCCCGAGAAGAGGCGCTGTTCCTCGAGCCGGGCCAGGCGGCTCTCGATCGATGCGACCTGCTCGTCGAGCTCGCCAGCGATGTCAGGATCCTCCTCGGCAAGCTCCGCAAGCGGCCCCAGGTCATCGATATCGCGCTCAAGCTCCTTGTAGGTCGCCAGGCGCCGGCCGGCGCGTGCGTGTTCAGCGGAAATCCGCGCAGCACGCTCCTGGTCCTCCCAAAATCCCGGTTCGCCCATCTGCTGCTCGAGCGCGCCCACGCGCTCGGCTAGACCATCCGGGTCAAAGATAGTCCGCGAGTAGCTTGAGCTGCTCACGGATCGCCGCGAGTCGCTGGGGAAGCGTCTCTGAGGAGGCGGTCGGCATCGCGTGGTCAAGGCTAGCGGAGCGACAGGCGCTTGCGGCGGGCGCTACGTCTGGCGACCGCTCGCGCGGACCAGCGGCTCGGGTTGTCTCGCGCGGGCCAGTGCCTCCGAAATCGCCGCGATGGCGAGGTATGGCTCGAAGACCACCTGGTCGCGCGACAACCGATTCGGGTCATAGCCCGCCGACTTCAGCACCGCGTCCTTACGCCGGTCGCGATCGAAGGCTGAGCGGCTGGTGTGAAAGTCGTAGCCGTCGATCTCGAAGACGACGCGGTGCTCGGGCCACAGCAGATCGACGGTATAACCGGCGATCCTGACTTGCGTTTTCGGTTCTGGGAGTCGCGCCTCGCGGATCAGCTCGAGGCACCTGCGCTCGGCTTCCGAGTGGGTGATCGACGAACCGCTGCGCCGCGCCATCAGCGTCCTGAGCAGCGACGCCCCGCCGTGCCCAATGGCGCGGCCGAGGACATCAAGGATTTGCGATCGGGAGACAAGCTTGCGAACCACCAGCGCCTCATCGAGCGTCCGCTCCAGCGAGCGCCTATCCAAGCGGCCGGCGAGGTCGAGAAGCGTCCGCGCTGGAGACGTGAGCGGCAGCCCCTGGTGAATGCGCACGTCGCGGGGACGCAGGTCGCGCGAGTGGTGAATCCGGACGCCGGGACGCCGCCGGCCGCTGTTCGAAGCAACGATCGTCACCTCCACGTCCGCATCTTCTGCCTCGAGGATTCTCCAGACGGCGGCCGCCGAGCCGTGACTCAAGCAGGCCTGGTCCCCGCAGGCAAGCAGCGCCGCCGTCTCGCGGGCGAGCGGCACGGGCGAGTTGTGGACCACCGCGTACACCCCCGCGTGCTCAGGGTGGAGCAACCCTTGCGCGATCATTCGACCGATCGCGGCCTTGCTCACCCCCGCGACGAGCAACTGCCGGCGCGCGGCCCGGCCCCGTTGTAGCTGTGCGATCGCTGCCGTCCGCTCCAACGCGGTGCCGGACACGGGCAAAAGTCGCTTCACCCCGAGCGCCTTTACGAGCCTTTGCGAATCGTGCTCGCCTGGCGAGACGGATTCGCAAACGCCCTTCGGCGAGGCCGAGGTGGTGCGAATCTTGCCCGCCAGCGTGCTGCTCACGCTGAGCAAAGTGACACGCAATCCCGCTCCGTTGGGGGAATGCAGCGTTATTTGACAGAGAGGCGAGGTCTCCGCGCCAGCCCTGTCACGCCCCGTGGCACTTCTTGAACTTCTTGCCCGAGCCGCACCAGCAGGGGTCGTTGCGCCCGAGCTGGTGCTCGTGGTCGACGCGCCGCTGCTCGACAGGTGCGGGCAGCATCGGCTCCTCGTACCCGTCTTCGGCGGCCATGCCGGCCTCGGCGGGTGACCCCGCGGCGGCCGCCATGGCCATCGCGCCGGCAGGCGCAACGCCGCCGGAGTAGGACACGCTCCCGCCCCGGGTCGATGAGCTCGAGCTCGCAGCAGGTCGCGAAGGGACGGCGGGCGGCGGGACGCCGTTGCCGCCGTCGGGCCCCTCGATCACCACCTGGACGTGGAAGATCATGCGGGCGAAGTCACCCCAAATGTTGTTCATGAGGTCGCCGAACAGCCGGAAGGCGTCGTTCTTGTAGGCGACCAGCGGCTCCTCCTGGGCCGCGGCCCGCAGCCCGATTCCCTGTTGCAGGTAGTCGAGGTCGTAGAGGTGCTCGCGCCAGCGCTGGTCGATGATCTCCAGCAGCAGGTAGCGCTCGAGCTCGCGCATGAGCTCGTCGCCGAACTCCTCTTCGCGCTGATCGTAGAAAGCCATGGCCTCTTCCTGGAGACCGCTTGTGAGGTCCTCGCGGTCGGAGCGATCGGGAGCCGCCTGCATCAGCTCATCGCTCGGCTCGAAGATCTCGCGCACGCGGTTCAAAAGGCCCTCGACGTCCCAGTCCTCGACGAAGTCCGAGGCGGTGTACTCCTCCACCAGCCGCTCGAGCAGCTCCGTGATCTGCTCGCGGGCCGCGTCGCTCATGTCACGGCCCTCGAGCACGTCGTCGCGGTAGCGGTAGATCACCTCGCGCTGCTGGTTGGCGACGTCGTCGTACTCGAGCGTGTGCTTGCGCATGAGGAAGTGCTGCTCCTCCACCTTGCGCTGCGCCTTCTCGATCTGCTTCGAGAGGATCTTCGCCTCAATCGGCTCCTCGTTGCCCTCGTCGTCGACCGTGCCCATCTTTTCGAGAATCTTGTAGATGCGGTCGCCGGCGAACAGGCGCACGAGGTCGTCCTGGGCGCTCAAGAAGAACCGCGACTCGCCCGGATCGCCCTGCCGGCCCGAGCGGCCCCGCAGCTGGTTGTCGATCCGCCGAGCCTCGTGGCGCTCGGTGCCGAGGATGAACAGGCCGCCCTCGTCGAGCACCTGCTCGCGCAGGTCATCCACGCGCTCCTCGATCGTAGGCAACACCTTGGCGTAGTGCTGCTCGTAGTCGGGGTCGCCCGGCGAAAGGCCCAGCTTTGCCACCTCGAGGCGCGCGAGGTGTTCGGGGTTGCCCCCGAGCTTGATGTCGACGCCGCGGCCGGCCATGTTGGTGGCGATCGTCACCGCGCCGGGCGCGCCGGCTTCGGCGATCGTTTCGCCCTCACGCTCCGCATGCTCGGGCTTGGCGTTGAGGACCGTGTGCTTGATCCCCTTGCGAGACAGCCGGCCCCCGAGCAGCTCCGATACCTCGACCGAGATGGTCCCGACGAGTACGGGCTGACCGCGCTCGTGGCGCTCCTCTATCTCCTTGAGCACCGCCGCCCACTTGCCGTCCTTGGTCTTGTAGACCTGGTCGTTGTAGTCCTCGCGGACCATCGGCTTGTTGGTGGGGACCTCCACGACGGGCAGCTCGTAGATCTTCATGAACTCGGTGGCCTCGGTCAGAGCCGTGCCCGTCATGCCGGCGAGCTTGTCGTACATGCGGAAGTAGTTCTGAAGCGTGATCGTCGCGAGGGTCTGGTTCTCCTCCTGGACGCGCACGCCCTCCTTGGCCTCGACCGCCTGGTGGAGCCCTTCCGACCAGCGCCGCCCTTCCAGAATGCGGCCGGTGAACTCGTCGATGATCTTGACCTCGCCGTCGACCACCGCGTAGTCGACGTCGCGCTTGTACAGCGACTCCGCCTTGAGCGACTGGATGAGGTGGTTGACGAGATGGCCGTTCTCGGCGCGGTAGAGGTGATCGATCGCCAGAAAACGCTCTGCCTTGCCCACGCCCCGTTCGGTGATCGAGACCGTCTTGTGCTTCTCATCGAACTCGTAATCGAAATCGGCCACGAACTCCCGCTTGGTGCGCGGGTCAAGACCCTCGGGAGTCTTCCCGGCCTCCATCGTGGGAGCCAGCCGGGAGAACTTCCCGTACAGGTCGGCCGCCTGCTCCGGCGCGCCGGAGATGATCAGCGGTGTGCGGGCCTCGTCGATGAGGATGTTGTCGACTTCGTCGACGATCGCGTAGGTGTGGTACGGCGAGCCGCCCCCCTCGGGCTTTGGCCTTCCGCCGTTCTGGACCTTCTCCTCGAGCGACTTGGCCATGTTGTCGCGGAGATAGTCAAAGCCAAACTCGGAGTTGGTGCCATAGGTGACGTCAGCCGCGTATGCGTCTCGCTTCTCCTCGTAGGGCTGCATGTTCTGGAGCACCCCGATCGTCACCCCGAGGAGGTCATAGATCGGCTTCATCCACAAGGCGTCGCGGCGAGCCAGGTAATCGTTCACCGTGACGACGTGCACGCCCCGACCGCCCAGGGAATTGAGGGTCACCGGCAGCGTCGCCACCAAGGTCTTGCCCTCGCCCGTCTTCATCTCCGCGATGGCCCCGTCATGAAGCACCATGCCGCCGACCAGCTGGACATCGAAATGGCGCATGCCCAGAGTGCGCCTGCCCGCTTCGCGGACCAGCGCGAAGCACTCATTGAGAAGGTCGTCGAGTGGCTCGCCGTTGCGTGCCCGCTCGCGAAGCTCGTCGACGGACTCGCGCACCTCCTCGTCCGAGTAGAGCTCTAGCTCGGGCTCGTAGGCGTTGATCCGCTCGACGCGCTGCTCATAGACCTTGTATTTCTTGGCCTCGCCGATACGAAGCGCGCGGTCAAGGAATGACATCTTGCGTCAATCTAGCAGCGGACCACTGGGCTCCCCAGCGGTACCCCGGCTGCTCACGCGAGTGGTCCCGCTGCGGAGCCCAGGGTCCTTAGCAGGGAGGAACGAAGGGCCCTTACCGTAGACCACGGAGGCAGGCTACGAGGCCGGCGAGATCCCCCCGGAGACCCCCGGCGCGGCGGCAGAGGGTGGCTGGGCCGCCGCCCGCGACTCCCGCCGCTTGCGCCGCTTGTCGCGGTGGCGTTTGACCTGGACGGCGAGCTCATCGGCGACAAGGTTGATCGAATGCATGAGGTCCGGAGACCTGTCGCACGCGCGCAAAGTGACCCCCTTGAGGTGCAGCGTGCACTCGGCGACCTGCGCGTCGGCGATCGCCGGGTTGCGCTCCTCGGAGAGTTCTACCTCCGCCAGGGCCAGCTCAGAGACCTGGCGCGCGATCTTCCTGAAGCGCTTTTGCACGTGCTCCTTCAGTTCGTCGGTGACGGTCACGTTGCGGCCCTTGACCTCGATACGCATCGGCCGACCTCCTAAAAGGAACGGTGCTTGTGGGGAGCTGAGCTTAATGCCGCCCGGAGCTTTTGTCACGGCCCCCGGCGACGCGTGACTAAGTGTTCGGGCCCGCGTGCGCGCCGAGGCTGTTCAGCCATGCCCGCATCGACTTGCCGGCCGGCGTCTCCTGGCCCTCTTCGTACCCCGTCGTCGCCATCGCAAGCGTGATCCCGTTGATGGTCGACCACCCGTATTCGATCCCCGTGCCGCTGGCTGCAAAGCGGGCGATCGGTTGGCCCTGCTGGAGGGTGCTGCCGGGTCGTGCGAGCTGGGTGATCTCCTCGGCCACGTACTGCACCTTGCCGGCGTCGGGACCTTCCAGCAGCTCGAAATAGATCAGCGGCTGCCCCGCGTACCAGTTGGGCTCGATGTCGAGGATCTTGACCCTGCAGGGCGCGAGGATCGGCGCTCCCGTCGGCATCGTCGCGTCGACCCCCTGGTCGGTCCGCTCCCACACGCCGCAACAGGTCACATAGTGCAGTGGGTTGATGTAGGTGGCGTTGGTCTTCTTCACAGACACCAGCTCCAGGCGCAGCTCGTGCCTCACGTCCGACAGGGGTGGCGCGTGGGCATTGGGATCGCCGACCGGAGTGCCGGAGGGCCCGGAAGTTGGGCCCGGGCTGGAGGGGCTGAATGTCTGCACCGATCCGGCGTTCGGCTCGACGGCATGCGGCCGCACGCGAACGCCAGAAATGGACGCGGACGTTGAGGTGGTCGCCGTGGTGCGCGAAGCGCGGGTCGCGGTCACATGCTCGACGGTGGTGGCCCCGCAGCCGGCGACAGCCAGCATGACGATCAAAAGCGCAGCTCGGCGGATCAACCGGGTCAACCACCCCAAAGCTAACAAGCTGCTTGCCAGCCGGCGCTGATACGGGCCTCGAGAGCCCCTACACCGCTCCCGCGAGCAACGCTCCGGCTAGGCCGATCAACACAAGCGATGTTCCGCCCGTGGCGATGCGGCGCCAGGGAAGGGTCTTCTCGAGCGCGATCAGGGCGGCCACAGCGGCCATCCAGCCGAGGCTCATGATCCCCAGCGCGAACAGGGCCGCCATCAGCGCCCAGCAGCAGCCAAGGCACCAGAGCGCGTGGCGCGCGCCCATCTGGAGCGCGCCCACACGGCCCTCGCGCCATGAGCCGAGGATGAACCCCAGCGGCCCGCGGCACCTGGCCAAGCACGCGTTTTTGAACGGAGTCAGCTGATACAGCGCCGCCAGCGCGACCACCCCCGCCGCCACTGCGCTTCCCGCCCGGTTCCACGCGAGCTCCTGCCCGAAGAGGCTTCTCCCCGCCTCAAACAGGCCATAAGCCAGGGCGCCGGCGATGCCCCAGACGAGCAGGTAACCACCCGCGAAGATGACCGCCCTGTCGGTCCCGCGCCCGCGCGTGACGCGCGCGTAGAGAGCCACGGTCGGCGCCAGAGAGGGAAACATCATCGCGGCCATCATCACGATCCAGGTGATGACGAACCAGCCCAGCGTCCCGAGTTCGCTACCCGCGTTTTGAGCCATCGTCTTGGCGCCGGCTGAGCCCATGGCATGCCCGCCCATCGAGCTGCCATGGCCACTCATCGAGCCCATGCCGTGCATGGTCGCCGTGCCCGAGCCCCCCATCGTGGTCATGCCCCCCATCCGCACCGCGGATATCCACCATGCGGTGCCGGCTAATGCGAACAGCAGCGCGACGAGCACGAGGCGACCGCGCATCGCGGCCAGGGCCATGGCGAGCTCGCGCCGCTCACGCTCCGGGCGCCTCTCGACGCTGAGGGACTGGGCCGAGGCGAAGCTCACGCCGCCCAGGAGAATGCCGACGAGAACGCCGATTTGCCCTCGTACTGGACGCCGAACGCGTCGACCTTCGAGCTGGTCGCACGCGCCACCGTCAGCTCGCGGCCGGCGGGATGAAAGACGCCCACGAGCTTGACCGGCTGCCCGTCCTGGGCGCCGAACGGAACGACGTCCTCGACCTCGAGCTCGACCGCGTCGCCGATCTTGACCGAATGGCGCAGACCGTCGTCGCGGAATTCGATCGGCTCGCGCTGCACCCCGAGGTTCTCTGACACCAGCGGGCCGAGCGCCGACATCGGCCCCCCGAGCGAGCCCGAGAACACCGCCCCGAGCTTTTGCGCCTGCTCGTCCGAGGCCGCCGCGTCGATAAAGACGCCCAGCTTCCAGTTGCCCTCGCTCATCACCTTCGGCGTATCCGCGACCGCCGCCACCGACAGATCGCCTACATCTACGCCCTCAATCTCGCCCCGTTCGACGTGAAAGACCAGCACGACCCGGCAGTAGTCCTTGGTGGCACCGAGCGAGAACGACGCGGTGCAAGGACAAACGACGTCGCAGGAGCAGGACTCAAAGTAAGAACCCTGGAGCTTCCAAGACATATCGATCTCCTTGATCCTTGTGCGGTGAACTCAATCATCGCGGCGAGTGGAGCCGGCGTCAACTGTTTTCCTTGCACCTCGAGGCACCAACAGCGCCGCCCCAAGCGCGCCCCCCAAGTCGCCCAGCGCCGCCACGTGCACGGCGGGAGGTCTCCAGTCATTGAACAAGTGGGGAGTCATGGCTTCCGCGATCCGCTTCACCATCGGGGCGCCGAAACGGACGCCGAGTCCACCGCCGATGACCACCGCCTCGATGTCGAGCAGGTTGACGGCGGAGGCGATGCCCGTCCCCAGGGCCTCGATCGCCTCGTCGATGAGCTCCGTGGCGAGCTTGTCGCCAAGCTCAAGTGCGTGGCCCCAGATCGAGCTGGTCATCCGTGTACGTCCCCGCTCTTCCATCAAATGAAAAAGGTCGGTGTGCTTGCCTTTCTTGGCGAGCTTACGAGCGCGGGCCTCCATGGCCCCGCGCCCGGCGTACGCCTCGAGGCATCCGCGCCGTCCGCACGGACAACGCCTGCCGCCGGACTTGACCACCGTGTGACCGATTTCGCCCGCGGCACCGCGCCCCAGCCACGGTCTGCGGTCCAGGATCAGCCCCCCTCCAACTCCCGTCCCCCAGAAGACTCCGAGTATCGAGCGGTAGGGCTTGCCGGCACCGAGCTTGAACTCCGCGTCGGTGGCCACTTGGACGTCATTGCCGACGCGCACGGAGGTACCGAGCTCGGAGCTCAGCGTTTCCGCCAGCGGGAACGAGTCCTGCCATCCCGGGAGGTTGCGCGCGTTCGCGACCGCTCCGGTCTGCGGATCGACGGATCCCGGCGAGCCCACCCCCACCCCACTGAGCGCGTGCGGCTCTATCCCGGCCTCGGCGCAGGCCTCGGACACCGCCCGGGCGAGCTCCGCGGCTACATCGGCGGGTCCGCCGGAAGTCGGAGTGGGCCGCCGCGCCGAGCCCAGCACGCGATTGCGGCGATCGACCGCGATCGCCTCGATCTTGGTGCCGCCGAGGTCGAGGCCACCCCGGACAGGTCCCTGAACGCGCCGGGCCCTATCGGTTGCCCCACTCGCCACCCGCCCTGTCGTGTTGGTGCTCATGCTCACGCCCAGGACTCACGGTACCCGGATTGGTCTGCGGTGGCCTCGTCGATCGCCACATCGAGCGCCTGCAGCTTGAGCCTTCCCACCTCGCGGTCAATGGCGGCGGGGACGGGCAGCACTCCGCGCTCCAGCTCGCCGCGCAGCCGCACCAGCTCCTGCACGCACAGTGCCTGTAGGGCGAACGAAACATCCATCACGGCAGCGGGATGTCCCTCGCCGGCCGCGAGATTGACGACGCGGCCTGAAGCCAGCAGGTTCAGCCGCCGCCCGTCATCGAGGACGTACTGCTCGACCAGCGGTCGCACCTGACGGACATTGCGTGCAAGCGCGCCCAGCTCATTGAGATCGATCTCCACGTCGAAGTGCCCGGCGTTGGCCAGAAGCGCCCCGTCCTTCATACGCTCAAAGTGCTCGCCCCGCAGCACGCGGCGCGAGCCTGTCACGGTCACGAACACATCCCCTCGCTCCGCCGCGCTGAGGGCCGGCATCACCTCGTAGCCCGCCATTCGCGCTTCCAGCGCCGCCAGCGGGTCGATTTCACAGACCACCACGTGGGCGCCCGCGCCCCGCGCGCGTTCGGCGATACCCCTGCCCGCCCAGCCGTATCCCACCACCACCAGGGTGTGTCCCGCGAGCAACACGTGGCTAGCCCGGACGATTCCGTCCAGGGCGGACTGGCCCGTGCCATGACGGTCGTTGAGCGAGCGCTCGGTGCGGGCTTCGTTGACGGCGAAGACCGGGCAGGCGAGCCTCTCCTGCTGCTCGAGGCGCCGCAAGCGCACCAGTCCGGTCGCGGTCTCCTCGGTCCCGCCGATAAGGCCCTCGAGCATCGCCCCTGCTCGCTCGTGCGCGCCCACCAGCAGATCTGCGCCGTCGTCGAGCGTCACCTGTGGATCGCCCTCGAGGAGCGCCTCGACATGACGCGAGTACGAGGCC